>NZ_JBHZPL010000010.1:0-168295 GCF_042788095.1 Kosakonia sp. YIM B13571
GCCGGTGTGTTTGCCGTTGTGCCGTGTCAGTGGAGGCGCATTATAGGGAGTTAATTTCCGCTGACAACCCCTAATTTGAAAAAAGCGATCGTTCGCTCACTTTTCAGGCAAATTGCACTTAGATGTTTAATTTTTGCCTGGTTTTCAAACAAAAACGAGCCCAAAAGGGCTCGTTTTCTTCTTTTGTGATTTACTGCACTGCCACAATTCGCTCATCTTTCACCACAAGCTGCACCGGTTTGCCCGGAATCAACTCGCCAGAAAGAATCTGCTGCGCCAGCGGGTTTTCAATCTGCTGTTGAATAGCGCGTTTCAGTGGACGCGCACCATACACCGGATCGTACCCGTTTGCGCTGAGCAGCTTCAACGCGTCGTCGGAAATGCTTACAGCATAGCCACGCTCTTCCAGACGTTTATACAAACGCTGCAGTTGGATCTGCGCAATAGAAGCAATGTGTTTTTCACCCAACGGATGGAACACCACCACTTCATCAATACGGTTGATGAATTCCGGCCGGAAGCTCTGGCTAACCACACCTAACACCAGCTCTTTCATGTGGCTGTAATCCAGATCGCCAAAACGCTCTTGGATCAAATCAGAACCCAGGTTGGAAGTCATAATGACGACCGTATTACGGAAATCAACCGTTCTGCCTTGCCCATCAGTCAGACGACCATCGTCCAGTACCTGCAACAGAATGTTAAACACATCCGGATGCGCTTTCTCTACTTCATCCAGTAGGATAACGGAATAAGGGCGACGGCGGACCGCTTCCGTCAGATAACCGCCCTCTTCATAACCAACATATCCCGGAGGCGCACCGACAAGACGTGAAACGGAGTGTTTCTCCATAAATTCCGACATATCGATACGTACCATTGCATCGTCACTATCGAACATAAAGTTCGCAAGGGACTTACACAATTCGGTTTTACCCACCCCGGTAGGCCCGAGGAACAGGAACGAACCGATCGGGCGATTCGGATCAGACAGCCCAGCGCGGCTACGGCGAATAGCGTTAGAAACGGCTTCGACAGCTTCATCCTGGCCAATTACCCGATGGTGGAGGTCATGCTCCATTCGCAGTAATTTTTCGCGCTCGCCTTCCATCATTCTCGCTACCGGGATGCCGGTCCAGCGCGCCAGCACGTCTGCAATTTCCACATCGGTTACACGGTTACGCAGCAGACGCATGGTTTTACCCTCGGTCTGAGTTGCGGCAGCCAGCTGTTTTTCAAGCTCCGGTATTTTCCCGTACTGAAGTTCCGACATGCGTCCTAAATCACCATTACGTCGCGCTTGCTCCATGGCAATTTTGGCCTGCTCCAGTTCCGACTTAATGGTTTGGGTTCCGGAAAGGGAGGCTTTTTCAGCTTTCCACTCTTCTTCTAATGATGAGTACTGGCGTTCTTTATCTTCCAACTCTTCATTAAGCATTTCGAGCCGCTTGATACTGGCTTCATCGGACTCTTTCATCAGCGCCCGCTGCTCCAGTTTGAGCTGAATAATACGGCGATCGAGTCGGTCGAGTTCTTCCGGTTTCGAGTCAATCTGCATACGAATGCTGGACGCCGCTTCATCAATCAAGTCGATGGCTTTATCCGGCAGTTGGCGATCGGCGATGTAGCGATGTGACAGCGTCGCCGCCGCAACAATTGCCGGATCGGTAATTTGCACATGATGATGCAGTTCGTAACGCTCTTTCAGCCCACGCAGAATCGCAATGGTATCTTCCACTGTCGGCTCGGCCACCAGCACTTTCTGGAAACGACGCTCCAGTGCTGCATCTTTCTCTATATATTGGCGATACTCATCCAGCGTGGTAGCGCCCACGCAGTGCAGTTCACCGCGCGCTAACGCGGGTTTCAGCATGTTGCCCGCATCCATTGCACCGTCGGCTTTACCAGCACCGACCATCGTATGCAGCTCGTCGATAAACAGAATGACGTTGCCTTCCTGTTTCGACAGATCGTTCAGCACACCTTTTAAACGCTCTTCAAATTCACCGCGATATTTTGCGCCAGCAACCAGTGCGCCCATATCCAGCGCCAGCACACGGCGGCCTTTCAGTCCTTCCGGCACTTCACCGTTAACAATACGTTGCGCCAGCCCTTCGACAATCGCCGTTTTACCGACGCCCGGTTCACCAATCAGCACCGGGTTATTTTTGGTACGCCGTTGCAGTACCTGGATCGTACGACGAATCTCTTCGTCACGACCGATAACCGGATCGAGCTTGCCTTGTTCGGCGCGCTCAGTCAGATCGACGGTGAATTTTTTCAAGGCCTGACGTTGGTCTTCGGCCCCCTGGTCGTTCACGTTCTCTCCCCCACGCATTTGTTCAATCGCCTGGGTCACATTGGCGGTTGTCGCACCAGCAGATTTAAGCAAATCCGTCAGCGTACCGCGTGATTCAAGCGCCGCCAGAACGAAAAGTTCCGACGAGATAAAGTTGTCACCTCGCTTTTGCGCCAGCTTGTCGCAAAGATTAAGCACACGCACCAGATCCTGAGAAGGCTGCACGTCGCCACCGGTGCCTTCCACCTGTGGCAAGCGGCTCAGCGCTTGTTCAATCGCTGTGCGTAACTGACCGGCGTTCACGCCAGCAGAGGTTAATAAAGGATGAATCGAACCGCCTTCCTGATTCAGTAAGGCGCTCATTAAATGAAGAGGTTCGATAAATTGATTGTCGTGCCCGAGTGCGAGCGACTGGGCATCGGCGAGAGCAAGCTGGAATTTATTGGTAAGACGATCCAGACGCATAACTCCTCCCATAACAGGTCAAAATTGCTACTGGAGATTAAATGAGGTCATCCCTCAATTATTCAAGGTGAATGACCTGAATTATGCGAAAGAAAACCTACGCGTGCTGGATCGTCTTGATTCTTTAGGTTATATCAGCCAAATGAAACTTGCCATACGTCCGGTCGTCTTGTCCCGGCGGTATGAGAAAAAATCATCCTTATCGCTGAAGGTGCAGCGATCACCGCCGAACACCTGCTGTACGCCTACGCTCGCCAGGCGCTGGCGAGCAAGCTGGTAGATATCAGCGAAATATTTTTCACCGTGGGGATGAAAAGCGCTGTCGGCCTGCGGATCGTGCGCTATGAACGCTTCGCGAACTTCTGCACCAACTTCAAATGCTTGCGGCCCAATCGCCGGTCCCAGCCACGCCATGAGGCTTTCCGGTTTATCGGCGAAACAGGCAACCGTCTGTTCCAGCACACCCGCACATAAACCACGCCAACCGGCATGGGCAGCACCAACTTCAGTGCCAGCCTGGTTACAAAACAAGACCGGTAAACAGTCGGCGGTCATCACCGCACAGACTGTACCGGGCGTGTTGCTGTATGACGCATCCGCCCGTTTCGACGCATAGGGACCACCGCTGAGTTCGAGCACGTCAGTGCCATGAACCTGTTCAAGCCACACCGGCTTCGAAGGCAAACCGCCCGCTGCGAATACGCGCGCGCGATTCTCTTCCACATGCTCAGTATTGTCCCCGCAATGTGCACCAAGGTTCAGCGAATCGTAAGGCGGCAGGCTAACGCCGCCAACACGCGTCGAGCTACAGGCCGCCACACCTTTTGGCAGCGGCCAGTCCGGGAGGATCAGTTTGGTCATAACCAGGCGACATCGTCCTTATGGGTTTCAAAATCAGCGCGCATCGCATCAATCAAATCAACCATGTCTTGTGGAATCGGCGCATGCCATTCCATTTCGATACCACTGATGGGGTGGTAAAGACGCAGCATGGTGGCATGCAGAGCCTGGCGATCAAACTTGCGGAGTGTATCGATAAACTCGTCCGATGCGCCTTTCGGCGGACGCGGACGGCCGCCATAGAGCTGGTCGCCCACCAGCGGGTGAGTAATATGCGCCATGTGCACGCGAATCTGGTGCGTACGGCCTGTTTCCAGGCGCAAACGCAGGCGTGTATGCACACGAAAATGTTCCATAATGCGGTAGTGTGTCACCGCCGGTTTGCCCATCGGATGCACCGACATATGGGTACGCTTAGTCGGATGGCGGCTGATGGGTTCTTCCACCGTTCCACCGGAAGTCATATGCCCAATCGCTACCGCTTCGTATTCACGCGTGATTTCACGCAGTTGCAGCGACTCCACCAGCCGCGTCTGAGCGGGTACGGTTTTCGCCACCACCATCAAACCGGTAGTGTCTTTATCCAGACGGTGGACGATGCCTGCGCGCGGAACATCCACAATGGGCGGATAATAATGCAGCAAGGCATTAAGAACGGTGCCATCAGGGTTACCCGCGCCCGGGTGTACGACCAAGTCGCGCGGCTTGTTAATGACAATAATGTCATCGTCTTCATAGACGATGTTAAGTGGAATATCCTGCGGTTCAAAGCGCGCTTCTTCTTCGATTTCTGCGTTGATAGCAATGAGTTCGCCACCCAACACTTTCTCTTTCGGCTTGTCGCTGACAGCGCCGTTGACCAGCACGCGCTGGTCGAGAATCCATTCTTTTATGCGCGAACGTGAATAATCCGGGAACAATTCGGCCAAAGCTTGATCTAAGCGTTGACCGAGTTGGTTTTCGGATACCGTTGCGGTGAGTTGTACTAGTTGTGCCATAGACAGCTTCTTCGTTAACGTTGGGTTTTACGGCTTCGCCGTTTAATATAGTGTGCTATTGTAGCTGGTCTTAGTCGGGAGCAGGAATAAAGAATCTCCCGCATAAACATTCTGAGGAAAGTCTAAACGTCATGACGCGCTTGAAATATCTGGTGGCAGCCGCCACGTTGAGTCTGGCTTTGGCAGGTTGCTCCGGTTCAAAGGAAGAAGTGCCTGATAATCCGCCAAACGAAATCTACGCGACAGCTCAGCAAAAGCTGCAAGACGGTAACTGGAAGGCGGCAATAACGCAACTGGAAGCACTTGATAATCGTTATCCGTTTGGTCCTTACTCACAACAAGTGCAGCTGGATCTGATTTACGCGTATTACAAAAATGCCGATCTGCCGCTGGCGCAAGCCGCGATTGATCGTTTTATTCGTCTGAACCCAACCCATCCGAACATCGATTACGTGATGTATATGCGTGGGCTGACCAACATGGCGCTGGATGACAGTGCCCTGCAAGGGTTCTTCGGCGTAGACCGTAGCGATCGCGATCCGGCGCATGCCCGCGACGCATTCAAAGATTTCTCCAAACTGGTGCGCGGTTACCCGAGCAGCCAGTACGTCACCGATGCCACCAAGCGCCTGGTGTTCCTGAAAGATCGTCTGTCGAAATATGAGCTGTCGGTTGCAGAATATTACACCGATCGTGGTGCCTGGGTTGCAGTAACCAACCGTGTAGAAGGTATGCTGCGTGACTTCCCGGATACAAAAGCGACACATGACGCCCTGCCGCTGATGGAAAAAGCCTATCGTGAACTGCAGCTCAACGCGCAGGCGGATAAAGTGGCGAAAATTATTGCGGCGAACAGCAATCGAACCTAATTGACCTGATCGCCTGAAATGCAAAACGGCAGCCTACGGGCTGCCGTTTTTTATTCATTTTATCTATCACTAAAGCGGTTTAGCCGCAACCCATCCTATCAACTATGACTGCTAATGGTGGCTTAGACAAGGTAAATTTGCCCTCTTCCTGCCCTGCCTCACAAAACCCCTTCATTGACAAAAAGTGACAAAATAATGTGATTTAAATCACACATTTTGACATTATGGACGGTATGCTGAAATCACCAAGACGGAAAGACAAGAGGTAAAATTTATGACAATGAACATTACCAGTAAACAAATGGAAATTACTCCGGCAATCCGCCAGCATGTCACAGACCGTCTCGCCAAACTGGATAAATGGCAAACTCAACTGATTAACCCGCATATCATCCTGTCGAAAGAGCCACAGGGCTTTATCGCCGATGCAACAATCAACACACCTAACGGGCAGCTAGTTGCCAGTGCGAAACATGAAGATATGTACACTGCAATCAACGACTTGATTAACAAGCTGGAACGGCAGCTTAATAAAGTGCAGCACAAAGGTGAAGCACGTCGCGCCGCAACATCGGTGAAAGACACAAGCTTTGTTGAGGAAGAAGAAGAGTAGTCTCTACATTGAGCCCATCCCAACGCGCCCACGGGCGCGTTTTTTATTGACAGAGCGAAAACAGTACGGGTACTGTACTTCGGTCGCACAAAGGAAAACTCCATGAAACTTGTTCCGTTCTTCTTCGCATTCTTTTTTACCTTCCCCAATTAGGGAGGCGATTCGTTTTGTGATAAAGAATGCGAAGACGAACAATAAGGCCTCCCACACCGGGAGGCCTTTTTTATTGATAACAATTAAAGACGAAAGGCAACAACATGACGGCTGAAAACCCCTTACTGGATTTACGCGTAAAGATCAGCGCACTGGATGAACAGTTGCTGACGCTGCTGGCCGAACGCCGCCAGCTCTCTGTTGAAGTCGGCAAAGCCAAGCTGGATTCGCACCGCCCGGTACGCGATATCGATCGCGAGCGTGATTTACTCGAACGTCTGATAGAACTCGGCAAAGCACATCATCTGGACGCCCACTACATCACCCGCCTGTTCCAGTTGATCATCGAAGACTCCGTTCTCACCCAGCAAGCTCTGCTCCAGCAGCATCTGAATGAAATTAACCCGCACTCAGCCCGTATCGCTTTTCTTGGCCCGAAAGGCTCGTACTCACATCTGGCTGCTCGCCAATACGCGGCACGCCATTTTGAGCAGTTCATTGAAAGCGGTTGCCTGAAATTTCACGATATCTTCAGCCAGGTAGAAACGGGCCAGGCCGATTACGCGGTTGTACCGCTGGAGAACACCACCTCTGGGGCGATTAACGATGTTTACGACCTGCTCCAGCACACCAGTTTATCTATCGTCGGTGAACTGACAATTCCTATTGACCATTGCATTCTGGTTTCTAGCGCCACCGATTTAGAACAGATCACCACGGTTTACAGCCATCCGCAGCCTTTCCAGCAATGTAGCCAGTTCATTAACCGCTATCCGCAGTGGAAAATTGAGTATTGCGAAAGCACCGCCGCCGCGATGGAAAAGGTCGCGCAGGCGAACTCTCCACAGGTCGCGGCGCTGGGTAGCGAAGCCGGTGGCGCACTGTATGGCTTGCAGGTACTGCAACGTAATCTGGCGAACCAGACGCAGAACATTACGCGCTTCGTGGTGCTGGCACGCAAAGCCATTGATGTTTCCGATCAAGTGCCGGCAAAAACCACGCTGCTGATGGCGACCGGCCAGCAAGCAGGTTCCCTGGTTGAAGCCCTGTTGGTGCTGCGTAACCACAATCTGATCATGACCAAACTGGAATCACGCCCAATTCACGGCAACCCGTGGGAAGAGATGTTTTACATTGACGTGCAGGCCAATCTGCAATCCGCACTGATGCAAAAAGCACTGCGCGAACTCACCGACACCGCACGTTCGCTGAAAGTGCTTGGCTGCTACCCCAGTGAAAATGTAGTGCCGGTCGACCCGATTTAATCCTCTTTAAACAAAGGCTTCTTCATCCCTGCCACCGCCACGGGCAGGGTGAAGATCGCCCCCGACAGCGGATATTGCGCCACTTCGTCCGCCGTCATATTTTCCCGCGTGGTGGTGATAAATAGCGTTTTCATCTCAGGGCCGCCAAAACAGACCATCGTCGGGCAACGTACCGGCAAGCGATACTCTGCCAGTTGTTCACCCTGCGGCGAAAAACGGGCAATGCGCCAGCCGTCAAACATCGCGCTCCAGTAACAACCTTCAACATCCATCGCCGCACCATCCGGAATGCCTTCCCCGGCGTTAAAACGGCGGAAGACCTCACGTTTACCCGGCTCGCCCTGCTCATCAAGCGGCGTGCGGTAAATCACCGCGTTCGGCGTATCCGAAGTGAACATCCACTGTTTATCGTGGCTGAAAGCAAGGCCATTGGCACCGTGAATGTCGCACTGCAATACTTTGGGCGTGAGGTCGTTATCAATGCGCAACAGTAACGCGCCGTTGTAATCACCCGGCCCCCAAAATGTGCCCGCATAAAAACGGCCCAAATGATCGGTGCCACCATCGTTAAAGCGCGCCAGCTGCGGGTTTGAAGGATTATCACAGACTTTTTGTCGCAGCAAACCGCGTGCATCCGTCAGCCAGATGGCATTACGCATCGCCACGATAAAGCCGCCTTTCTCACGCAGCGCAAAGCAGCCCACTTCTTCGGCAAACGAGAGCACCGTATGTTCACCAGACGATAAGTGATAACGGTGGATCTCGCCTTCAATAATATCCGCCCAGTAGAGCGCCTGCTCCGCTTCGCTCCAGGTGGGGCATTCCGGTAAATGCCCGGTGTAATCAAACAGCGTGTGCAACTCAGCCATTGCGCATCCCTTAAATGAAAAAAGCCAGTGGGTTACCACTGGCTTTTCAGTATAAACGGCTTTTTCACTTACGGGCGGCTGTCGTTGGCCTGACGTAATAACACACGGCTTTCACTCTGGAAACGTTGGGCATAATCGCCAAACCAGTGCTCAACTTTGCGGAAGCTATCGATAAACGCCTGCTTATCGCCCTGCTCCAGCAGGCCAATCGCTTCGCCAAAACGCTGGTAGTAGCGTTTAATCAGCGCCAGGTTACTGGACGACGACATAATAATGTCGGCGTACAACTGCGGATCCTGCGCAAACAAGCGCCCGACCATCGCCAGTTCCAGGCGATAAATCGGTGATGAAAGCGCCAGCAACTGTTCGAGCTGAACATTCTCTTCCGCCAGATGCAGGCCATATGCGAACGTTGCGAAGTGCCGCAGCGCCTGAATAAAGGCCATGTTCTGATCGTGCTCAACGGCGCTAATGCGATGTAAACGCGCGCCCCACACTTGAATCTGTTCCAGGAACCACTGATACGCTTCCGGCTGTCGGCCATCACACCAGACCACCACCTGCTTGGCCAGACTGCCGCTATCCGGGCCAAACATCGGGTGCAACCCGAGCACCGGCCCTTTGTGCGCCGTCAGCATCGCCTGTAATGGTCCGCTTTTCACCGATGCCAGATCGACCAGAATACAGTCATCCGGTAGAGTCGGGAGTTTGGCGATCACCTGCTCGGTAACGTGAATAGGCACGCTGACAATCACCATGCCCGCGTCAGCCAGCAGCATATCGGCCTGCGCCCAATCTTCTTTTTCAAGAATGCGCACCTGGTAGCCAGAGAGCGTCAGCATTTTGGCAAACAGTTGCCCCATTTGCCCACCGCCGCCCACAATCACCACCGGGCGTAGTTCTGGGCAAAGGGTTTTAAACCCTTTGTCATTTTCGCTTGAGTAGGATTCACGCATCACACGGCGCAGCACATCTTCAATCAGATCCGGCGGCACACCCAGTGATTCAGCCTCTTTGCGGCGCGACGCCAGCATAGTCGCTTCGCGCTCCGGCACATAAATCGGCAAGCCATACTTGCTTTTTACCTCGCCGACTTCTGCCACCAGTTCCAGGCGGCGCGCCAGTAAACCCAGCAGCGCCTTGTCAACTTCATCAATTTGATCGCGCAGCGCGGTCAGTTCAGCAACCATAACACCCTCTTAAGCAAAACGCGCCGCCAGGCTGTTACGCAGATCGTTGTTGATTTCACGCAGCAGCGCTTCGGTCGCTTCCCAACTGATGCACGCATCGGTCACGGAAACGCCGTATTTCATCTCGCTGCGCGGCTGCTCAGAAGATTGATTGCCTTCATGAATATTGCTTTCAATCATCAGACCGGTAATCGAACGGTTGCCATCTTTGATCTGCGCCACCACCGATTCAGCAACGGCAGGCTGGCGACGGTAATCTTTGTTGGAATTACCATGGCTGCAATCTACCATCAGCGACGGTTTCAGTCCCGCCTGTTCCATCTCTTTTTCACACTGCGCGACATCCGCCGGGCTGTAATTCGGCGCTTTACCGCCACGCAGGATCACATGCCCATCCGGGTTGCCCTGGGTTTGCAGCAGGCAAACCTGGCCGGCCTGGTTGATGCCAACAAAACGGTGCGGCATGGCAGCCGCGCGCATCGCATTGATGGCAGTTGCCAAGCTACCGTCGGTACCGTTTTTGAAGCCAACCGGCATTGATAAACCCGAAGCCATCTCGCGGTGCGTTTGTGATTCTGTGGTCCGCGCACCAATTGCCGACCAGCTAAACAGATCGCCAAGGAACTGCGGGCTATTCGGATCCAGCGCTTCGGTCGCCAGCGGCAGCCCCATGCTGACCAGTTCAACCAGCAGACGACGCGCAATCTTCAGGCCTGCTTCCACATCAAACGAACCATCCATGTGCGGATCGTTAATCAGCCCCTTCCAGCCAACGGTGGTACGGGGTTTTTCAAAATAGACGCGCATCACCAGGTAGAGGCTATCGCTGACCTCTGCGGCAAGGGCTTTAAATCGACGAGCATATTCAATCGCGGCTTCCGGATCGTGAATCGAGCAAGGACCGCAGACCACCAGCAGACGCGGATCGCGCCCGGCAATAATGTTGGAAATGGTCTGGCGGGACTGCGCAATTTGCGCTTCCTGCTCGGTGGTCAACGGGAAGGCCGCTTTTAACTGATCCGGGGTGATCAGCACCTGTTCATCGGTAATATGTACGTTATTCAGCGCGTCTTTTTGCATGATCAAAAATCCTGTATGGCTCGTTTGCGATAGTTGTTCCTCAAGTGAGGATGACGTAACGATACCACACCGGGTAAAGATTTCAATCCACATGGCGTAA
Organism: Kosakonia sp. YIM B13571; assembly: GCF_042788095.1. Lineage (NCBI taxonomy): Bacteria > Pseudomonadati > Pseudomonadota > Gammaproteobacteria > Enterobacterales > Enterobacteriaceae > Kosakonia > Kosakonia sp. YIM B13571. The sequence goes on from NZ_JBHZPL010000010.1 coordinate 10,742, forward strand.
CGATTACTTTACAAAAGCAAATTTATCCCGATTTTGTTGTCGCCTTGTGTAATATTAACTTTACAAATGGCGACATTTTGCGGCTATATTTCTACGACAGCACGCCTGGCATGTTGTCTCCAGCGCACCGCATCAATCAGTATAAACAGCAGCAAGCTGGCTCCCATTACGGGTAACGCCAGCCCCAGCAACAGCGCCAGTAAAGCGCTCATTATCCGTCCTGATAGCGGTAAGCTCAGCCAACTGTACAGTAGCGTGCTCGCCGGATTTGCGTTCGCACTGGCCGGGCGGCGGATCCACCACAGCCGGTAGCCAATCACAATCATTACGCACAGCGCACAGCCAAAGGCAATCAGCAGCAATTGATTCGCCAGGCCAAACAGAATGCCCATATGGAAATCGACGCCCCAGCGAGTCAGCTTCGCCATCAGCGGGAAATCAGCGAACCTTGTGCGATCCACTACCGCCATCGTACTGCCGTCAATTGCCACCGCATCCACGCGCGTGGGCCAGCCGCGATCGATTTCAGTTACCGTCCAGGCTTTATCTGCACTGCGCGGCGGGCGGATCTCCAGCTTGCTGGCGGCGATCCCGGCTTGCCGCGCGCTGTGTAAGGCTTCGTCGAACTGCACCAGATCCAGCTGCATATCCGGCATATTCATGCCGTCGTGCACCATATGGTGTTCAGCATGCGGATCGTTCATCTCTTGCAAGCCGTGCAGTTGCGTATTGACCTGCGGCGTCATCCAGCCAAACGCCGCTCGCAGGCTGTCAACATTGCCGCCCGCCCACTGCGACCAGGTCAGACCGGTGGCGGAAAATAGCAGCATCCCGGCAAGCAAGATCCAACCTAAAGAGACATGCAGGCGACGATGATTCTGCACCGCGTTATTGATGCGCCGTTTCGGGCGGGTAAAAAACCACAGCGCAATGCCACCGAGCGCGGCAACCCACATCCAGGACGCTGCCAGTTCGCTGTAAATTCGACCAACATCGCCCAGCAGCAGCGCGCGATGGAAATAATCAATCCACTGGCGCAGCGGCAAAATTCCGCTGGTACCATAGACCGTCATATCCCCTTTCACTTGCAGCGTCACCGGGTCGATAAATATCGCGCGGTTCTCTGATGCGCCCAGTTGCGGGTCAGCAAACATCACGCGGGTTGTGTCACTCCCGGCAAGTCCGGGGCGCACCGCATGCAGACGCAAATGACCACCCGTTACGTGTTCAGCAACAGCGATTTGCTCGGCGAGCGGTTGCCGCGCCCCCTCTTCCACACCGTAAAGCACATCGTGATAGAGCCTGTTTTCCAGCTGTGGCGTCGCCACGTATAACGTGCCGCTCAGAGCGGCGACAAAAATAAACGGGCCGACAAACAGGCCAATGTAAAAATGCAGGCGTCGCAGCACACTAAGCCACGCCGCACGCGGAGTGCAGGTTGTCATACTTTTCCTCAGAAATAGCAAAAGGTTGCCGTTTCGCACAGGCGAACGGGCATTTTTTTAGGGTCAGGAAAAGCAGACGCACGGCGGGGCGCGGGTGTCAGGACAAAGCCAGGGAAAGAAGTGCCAGTGCCGAACGCGCTGGCGGGTAGCAGCCAGGCGGATGCGCAGCACACGGCCAAGCAACAGCAAAATAACAAGGAAAATAAGACCGGGAACATGTGCCAGCAATACGCAGTAACCACAGGCCTCGGCGTGATCAAGCGGCATACTTTGCGATGAACTTTGATGGTGCGACATCGGCTGCGATGAGACATCGTGATGTGCATGCATCGGCATGTTCATCTCGTGGTGCATGCCGGGCATCGCGCTCATCGGGTCTTGCTGCAGCGAGACAGAAATCAGCGGCGCAACGAGGATCAACAAGATCGCAAACAGCGCCAGCCCTGTGGCTGCGCGTTGTGCTGCGTATTGATGAAAAACGTTCCTCACCACTTCTCCTCCCGGTCGAAGCGGCATTGTAAATTAAACATCACCAGAAAGTTAATTTACTTGTCGTTTTTCTGCGTGCCGAGTCGCAGCCCTCAGACATGTTTTTCCAGTGTGAAGACCACCACGCCATAGGGCATGATCTCCGCCACCGCACACTCAAAATCCACCGCACCGTTGGTGAGGCGCACTTTGCCGCCCGGCAGACGCACCACATCAAACACATCCAGCGTATCGTCAATACTGATAAACCAGCGGCCGTTGCCAATTTTTTGCGCGCGAGTATCCACCAGCCAGCCCGCATTCAGCCCTTCAATAAAATTCAGGCCGTCGGTGGAAGATGGTGCGAGGCTGCGATCCAGCGACCAGACTCCCGCTTCTTTTAGCTCGCCAGATTCATGGCGAAATTTCGGAATGCTCAGCGCCGCGTCATTTTGCACTGTGTCCGCCGCTGCGGGGTACATTTCGCCTTTGCCCGTGGCCAGCCAGCCTAAAGAGACGCCGGTATCCAGTGCGCAAGTCACCACCACATCGCCAGGGAAAAACTCACGTCGCACCCAGGTGCTGATGGTGCCGGAAGAGATATCCAGTAAATCCCCCAGCTCTTTTTGCATCTCGAACCCGTACGCATCAAGGATACGGCGCAGCACCGGACGCCCGCCGGTCGACAAAATTTCGTCGTACAGCGCTTTGCCTTTCGGCACTGGCTTATCGGTTAATTTCGCATTTGCAAATTCACCATTCACCAGCCAGTGCAGGTCTGCGCCAGTGTCGAGTGCGCATTTGACCACCGCTTTATACGGCACGCTATCGCGCTGGATCCAGCTGCTGATATTGTTCGCCGGCACATCCAGCGCCTCCGCGAGCGCCTTCTGGCTGGAGACGGAATAGGACGCGGCAATGCGCTCAATCACATCTTGAACACTCATCTTATTTTCACTCATGGACACCAACATCGAAAAAGTGATTTACACAATCGCATTTGCGATTTATATTGCTATGCATCGACCAAAAAGCACAGCTTCGCAGTACATTTTAAACAACAGGAGATAATGCGATATGTCAGATGCAAAATCAACGCCGTCGCATCCATTATCCGGCTTTCAAATGCAATCCAGGCGTTTTTCGCACAGCCGGACAAAGACATGGTTGCCAACCCTCTTTCCGGTGCCGTATGCATCGATTCGCGTATCGATACTTCCGCTAATGAGTAAAAAAGTACCCGCGGCAATCCATAGCCAGAGCGAATGTCAGCGGGATCAGCAATACGCTAAGTACATATCGCTGAGTCGGCTTATCGACAACGAATCTGACACCCACGGCACCGCAAAATGTCGCGATGTGCAGATGAATGCCAGCACCCTGCGCTTCGCCTTTACTCACCAGGAAAAGTGCCGCCACGGCGTTAAACGCACTTTCGGCATGGCGTCATGCTGATTTTGCTTTTGCAAGCCAACACTATCACAGGAGGGTTTATGGCTATCACATCCCCTGTCGTGCATGTTCCGCTTAACACGTCAGAGCGGCTAAGCGGGTTGAACCATATCGCCGAACTTCGCGGGCGCTTATGGGGCGATAACTGGAGCGACGTGGCACGCTTTATCGACGATCTGCGTGACCAGCGCGATGAACACGCAGAAGAGAATAACCGGGCGCTGGCGGCAATTTTCTTTCTCGCCAGAGTGCCTGCCGCGCGCCAGGCGCTCAACCCGCATGCATTAACGCGTGATGAGAAACGGGCGGTGATCGCCGCCATGAACCATTTCCGCGCAGTAGTAAGCCAGTTTCCGAAACGGCTCACCATGCCGCTGTAAACCCTAAATCCACAACCATGACGTCAACCCGTCGGGCATCCCTTTGCCCAAATTAAGGAGAAACACAATGAGAAAACAGCCACTCAACTCGCCGAACCACAGCCCGGAAGCGCTCGCGCTTCAACTGGCACAAGCGCGTAACATTGAGCGTCTGCGCTGCGCCGGCGTTATCTCTGCCCGTCTGGACGCACTGGCCGCATTCATCACCTCGCAACGCCTTGAATGGCACGATGCCGCTGAATTGTTGCGCCAGGAAGCCAGCCACATCGACAACCAGGCGCAGGAGTTGCACTAATGGCCGACGAAATGGATCTCGCCCAGCAACGCGAGATAGAAGAGCGCGAACGGCATATTCAGCATGCGCGTAATCGCTTGTTAGCCCCCTCAAGGCTGACGTGTGAAAGCTGCGATGCGCCAATTCCACAAGCGCGGCGTATGGCGCTGCCCGGCGTAACCTGTTGCGTTTGTTGCCAGCAGATTGCCGAACAGAAAGACAAGCACTACAGGAGACGCTAAGTGTCCGTCACCTGGGCTTATCCGTGGAATGCGCCGCGTTCAGCTATCTCCAGCCCCTTGCTCACTCATGCTGAGCTGCATCGCCGCAATCGTCATATTGCGGCGGTGTTGCAGGCGCGTCAGGCGCTGGCGCTACAGCCGGAGTGCGTGCGCATTTCGCTCACCCGTGCAGCGGATACGATAGAAAAAGAGCACGGCATGGCGCGTGCTGAGGCTTTTCTGCTGCATTTTTACCGCCGAATGTTGCCAAGGATCAACGCGGTGGCACAGCACTATCAACTGAGCCATTTACAGCCGCGCGTCTCCAAAGCGGTGTTCAATGGTCATTTCGACACGGTTATTCAGCAGGGGCTGGCGCACCGCTTAGTCTCGCTGTTTAGCCGCTATAACCAATTGCCGGATATGAACAAAGCCCCTGTCGACAGGCTGGCGGCAGACATCGCCAACTTTATTCGTGGCGAATTGGCAGAACACGACGACACAAGCGCAACGGAGCTGAAAACGCTGCATCGCTGGTATCTGCACGCAGGCACCATCGCCTTGCAATTTAACGTTACCCCGCCGCACTGGCAGCGCGTAACGCAAAAAGTCGTCAGCGCGGAAGATATCGCTCCGGCAATCATGCGCCTGTTCAGCGAACAGTGGTGGCGCGGACATCTGCGCAAAGCCGCCGCGCAGTGGCGCGAGCATTTGCATATTGCACTTGGCAATGTCAGCAAGAAAAAGCAGCCCTACGCCAGCGCGCAGTGCGTCACCGCCTGGCGCGAGCAAAAACGGCGCAACCGTGAGTTTCTCAAAAGCATGGAGCTGGAAGATGAAGAGGGAAATCGCATTAGCCTTATCGATAAACACGACGGTTCAGTCGCCAACCCGGCGATCCGACGCTGTGAGCTAATGACGCGCCTTCGCGGTTTCGAAACCCTCTGCCAAAACCTCGGCTACGTAGGCGAGTTTTACACCTTGACAGCGCCTTCGGCCTGGCACGCGACAACGCGCGCGGGCTACCGCAACCGGAAATGGAACGGTGCCAGCCCGGCGCAAACCCAGAGCTATTTCACCGGTCTGTGGGCGCGAATCCGCGCGAAGCTGCACCGCAACGGATTGCGCGTTTTCGGCATTCGCGTGGCGGAGCCCCATCACGACGGCACTCCGCACTGGCACCTGCTGCTGTTTATGCAGCCGCAGGAGGTTTCCCGCGTGCGCGAGATCGTGCGTGATTTCGCCTGCCAGCAAGACCACCACGAGCTGAGTAGTGCGAAAGCGCAACAGGCACGCTTTCACGCCGAAATTATCGATGCGTTAAAAGGCAGCGCGACGGGTTATCTGGCGAAATATATCGCTAAAAATATCGACGGTTATGCGCTGGATGGCGAAACCGACGTTGAGAGCGGTGCATTGCTAAAAGAGAGCGCCTGCGCGGTCTGTGCATGGGCCACGCGCTGGCGTATCCGCCAGTTTCAGTTTATTGGCGGCGCGCCGGTCACCGTTTATCGCGAGCTACGCAAACTGACCGATAACGATGCCGCACGCGGATTAAGCGTGGAATTTGCACAGGTGCATGAAGCCGCCGATTGCGGCGACTGGGCAGGTTATGTCAACGCGCAAGGTGGGCCGTTCGTTAAACGCGATGAGGTGCAGGTGCGCACCCTTTATGAAGCAGACGGCGATATGAATCAGTATGGCGAAGAGACGCTGCGCGTACGCGGAGTGTATGACAACGCGGTTGGGAGCGGTTCGCCGCTGCTGACGCGGCTGAAAAAGTGGAAGATCGTGCCGAAGCGTGCGCAGGAAAACGTGCCGAACACCGCCCTTTCTTGGAGTTCTGTCAATAACTGTACGCCCTTCGAGCCGGGTAAGCGGTTAAACAGGCGCCAGCGTCGGCAACTTACCGCCTGGCTGCGCAGCGATATTCTGCAGGCGCGCAAACACACGCCAAAAAGCGCTATCTGTACTGGCAGAAATATCAGGGAAATAGCTGGAAACACTGGGTTTGAGGCGCTACCAGAAAGCCACAATGGTTTTCTTTATCAGCAACATAGAGATGGAAAGAAATAATTATCGCTTCCCATTAATAATCGGCCTATGATACTGTATAAACATACAGTACAAGAAATTCATGAGAGGGATTCATGGTCTCTGAGCGACTAAATCAGACTCAGCACAAATGGGCATGCGTGCAATTCATTGCCGAGGTGTCTTTGCTGGCTAACTGCAAACCGTCCGATCTGAAACTGGCGCTGAGTCTGATTGCGGACCTGGCCAACAGCGAAAACACCACCGACGAGGATGAAAACATTTTCTACCAGGCCGAATAGCGCCCCACCACATCCCCTCCCGGCAGTTAGCGCTGCCCTTCCCTTGATGCGCCAGCGGCAGTGCTGCCTGGTGCATTTGTGCTTTGCTTTTCTCCCTGCGCACACCTGTTGTGCCAGCGCTTAACCAGCCCCGAAAGATAGCGTCCATCGCCTGTGGTCAGGAAACTTAACCATGGGGAAAAACCTTCCTGATGGAAAGAGACGCGAACGATGAATGTGAAAACACAACAAGGCGATACCCTCGACCTCCTTTGCCTGCGTTATTACGGGCGTACCGCATCAATGGTCGAAACGGTGCTCGCCGCCAACCCAGGGCTCGCCGATCTGGGCGTTATTTTGCCTTATGGCACCACGGTCAACCTGCCGGAAGTACAGACGCAAACTATCAAAGAGACGGTGAATCTATGGGGCTGACCATCGAAAAAGTCACCTCATCGCTGGCGTACTGGATAAGCGTGGCGCTGACCTTTTTTGGCGCCATGACCCCGCAAGACTTCGCCGCCTATTTTGGCGCGCTGGGCGTTGCCGTTACCGTGGCGGTGAACTGGTACTACCGCCGCAAAAGCTATCTGTTCCTCCAGTCCTGCGCGTCAACCCAGGAGGTGATGAATGGGATTACCCGTAAAACGCTGTAGCGCGGCGGCGGTGTTGGCGCTGGCGGTGTTATTGCCAGATTTCCGCTTACTGAAAACCTCGCCGCAGGGGCTGGCGCTGATTGCCAATCTTGAAGGTTGCCGCCTGCGCCCCTACCAGTGCAGCGCCGGAGTCTGGACATCCGGCATTGGCCACACTGCGGGCGTTATACCAACGCGCGATATCAGTGAAAAAGAGGCGGCGAGCAACCTTGTCGCCGACGTATTACAGGTTGAGAGCAGGCTGGCACAGTGCGCACCGGTAACGATGCCGCCGCAGGTGTATGACGCGGTGGTCAGCTTCACCTTTAACGTTGGCAGCGGCGCGGCTTGCCGCTCAACGCTGGTTTATTTTCTCACCAAAAAACAGTGGCAACAGGCCTGCGATCAGCTGCCGCGCTGGGTGTTTATCAAGGGCGTGCGTAACGCCGGGCTGGAAAACCGCCGCCAGCGCGAACGCGGCTGGTGCCTGCAGGGGGCGCAATGAATGTTCGCCTCATTGCCCTGTTGGTAGCCTCACTGGGCCTGCTGTGGCTGGTGCAGCAAAACCATTCGCTGAGCGCCTCGCTGGCGCAATCCCGCCAGCTTGCGCGTGAGCAAAACAGCGCCATCACGCAGCTAAAAGCGCAACTGAGCGCCGCCACAACGCTGGCAGATAAAAACCAGCAGGCGCAGGTCGCATTGCGTTTACAACTGGATGCCGCCAGCACGCAAGCGGTGCGGCGCGAACAATCTATTACGAGGTTACTCAATGAAAATGAGGCATTTCGTCGCTGGTACAGCGCTGAGTTACCTGATGCTGTGCGCCGGGTGCACCAGCGCCCCGCCTGCCCTTCCGCCGGTCACTGTTTACAACAGTTGCCCGCTGGTCAGCCTGTGTCCGATGCCGGGAAGTACTCCGCAAACTAACGGCGATTTGAGCGCCGATATCCGCCGACTGGAGTTCGCGCTGGAACAGTGTGCGCTCCAGGTCGAAACCCTTAAACATTGCCAGGATGAGATCAATGCTAAAACCCAATACGCTGCGCACCGCGCTGACTGACGCCGTTCCGGCGCTGCGCGATAACCCCTCAATGCTGCGCCTGTGGGTGGACAAAGGCAGTAATACCGCCACCCTCGCCAACTCTCTGTCATTTGAAAAACAGTTCAGCCTCAATGTCGCCGTCAGCGGTTTTGCCGGTGATATCGATGCGCTGTTTGTGCCGGTGATGGCATGGCTACGTGATAACCAGCCCGACATCCTCACCGCCGAAGCCGGTCGCAAAGGCAGCTTCAGTTGGTCGCTGGTAGCGAATACCGATAGCACGCAGGATCTGACAATGGTGCTGCAACTAACTGAGCGCACCAGAGTGACGGAAATTGACGGTACGCTGCATGCTGAAACGCTGCCGGAACCGCTGCCACCCGCGTTTGTGACTCGCCCGACCGAGCTTTATATCAACGGTGAGCTGGTGAGCCGCTGGCCTGCCTGAATCGCCCTGCGTTGTGTCAAAAACCGGACAGCCTTGTCCGTTTCTCAACGCCCGTAACGCATAGGATGATTTCCGTTATGAATAGACAACTCTCGCTTCAGGAACTGGCCCGTTTGCTGCGCAATATGATCCGCACCGGGATAATCGTTGATATCGATCTGAACAGCGGGCGCTGCCGGGTGCAGACCGGTGGCCTCGTAACACAATGGTTGCAATGGTTAACGCACCGCGCCGGACATTCACGGAGCTGGTGGGCACCCTCCGTTGGCGAACAGGTTTTGCTGCTGGCGGTCGGCGGCGAACTCGACACCGCGTTCGTGCTGCCGGGGATCTTCTCCGATGACAATCCGGCCCCTTCGGCATCCGCCGAGGCCTTACATGTCGCCTTTCCCGATGGCGCTGTCGTCGAATATGAACCGAAAACCAGCGCGTTAACGGTGAGCGGCATTAAAACCGCCACCATCAGCGCCTCGCAATCCCTAACCGCCACCGTGCCGGACGTGCGGGTGACAGCCACTACCCGCATCACGCTGGATACGCCGGAAGTGGTCTGCACCAACAAGCTCATCACCGGCACGCTGGAGGTGCAAAAAGGCGGCACGATGAGCGGCAACATCGAGCACAGCGGCGGATCTCTCACCTCCAACGGCAAAGTGTTGCATACCCATAAACACCCCGGCGATAGCGGCGGCACAACAGGAGCGCCTTTATGACAGTTCGTTACAGCGGGTTAAACCGCAGCACCGGCAAGCGTCTTACCGACACCGAGCACATCCGCCAGAGCATCAGCGATATTTTGCGCACGCCGATAGGCTCCAGAGTAATGCGCCGCGATTACGGCTCGTTGCTGTTTGAGATGATCGACCAGCCGCAAACCCCGGCGCTGACGCTGCAAATCCAGGCCGCCTGTTACATGGCGCTGTTGAAATGGGAGCCGCGCATCACGTTAAGCGCGGTCACCACCGAGCGCCAGTTCGACGGCAAATTGCTGGTCAACCTGACCGCGCAACTCGCCAGCACCGGCGAATCCCTTTCATTAACCCTTCCAGTGAGTTAAAACCATGCCGATTATCGATCTGAGCCAACTGCCAGCGCCGGATGTGGTCGAGGAGCTTGATTATGAGGCTATCCTCAACGACCGCAAAGCGACGCTGGTTTCCCTGTTTCCCGCCGATGAACAAGAAGCACTGGCGCGCACGCTGGCGCTGGAGTCCGAACCGCTGACCAAGTTTTTGCAAGAGAACACCTACCGTGAAGTGATGTGGCGCAGCCGCGTTAACGAAGCGGCCCGCGCGGTGATGTTGGCTTACGCCGCCGGCAACGATTTGGATGTAATGGCCGCCAACAGCAACACGGCACGGCTGGTGATTTTGCCCGCCGACGACAGCACCATTCCACCAACGCCAGCGGTGATGGAGTCTGATAAAGATCTGCGTCTGCGCGCGCAACAAGCGTTTGAAGGGCTAAGCGTCGCCGGGCCGGAAGGCGCTTACGAGTACCATGGTCGTAGCGCCGATGGACGCGTTGCCGATATCTCGGTCATCAGCCCGAACCCGGCGTATATCACCATTTCCGTGCTGTCCCGCGAGGGAGATGGCAGTGCCAGCGATGAACTGATCGCCATCGTGAATAAAGCACTAAACGCCGAAGATGTGCGCCCGGTGGGCGACCGCGTGACGGTGCAAAGCGCAGAGATTGTGCCCTACCAGATTAACGCCACGCTCTACTTCTACCCAGGGCCGGAATCGGAACCGATTCGCCAGGCGGCTGAACAGCAGCTAAAAGCCTATATCAACGCGCAACGGCGTTTAGGGCGCGATATCCGCCAGTCGGCGATTTACGCCGCGCTGCATGTCGAAGGCGTACAGCGGGTAGAACTGAGCACACCGCAAAGCGATCTGGTGCTGGCAAAAAATCAGGCCTCTTACTGCACAGCCTGGAGCATTACCGCCGGAGGCACTGATGAGTGATGACCGTCTGTTGCCTGTTGGCTCATCCGTTCTTGAGGTGGCAGCGGCAAAAGCGGCGGCAGACATTGAGCGCGTGCCGGTGCCGCTGCGCACGTTGTGGGATCCACAAACGTGCCCGGCGGAGCTGCTGCCTTATCTGGCCTGGGCGCTCTCTGTCGACCGCTGGGATTTTACCTGGCCCGAAGCGACCAAGCGCAAAGTGATTGCCGCTTCATTCTTCGTTCATCAGCACAAAGGTACGCGCAGCGCGCTACGCCGGGTGGTTGAGCCACTCGGTTTTCTGATTGAGCTGCGCGAATGGTGGGAGGACAACGCCGAACCGGGCACCTTTAAACTGGTGATTGGCGTGCAGGAGAACGGCATTACCGAAGAGATGTACCTCGAACTGGAGCGGCTAATTAATGATGCCAAACCGGCGAGCCGCCACCTGACCGGGTTAAATATCAGCCTGAGCAGCAACGGGGAGTTTTATGTCGGCGCCGGTTGCTACCTGGGCGAAGAGCTGACCGTCTACCCCTACACACCGGAAGAGATCACGGTCGGCGGTGAGTATTACCCTGCTTCAGCGGTTCACCTGATTGATGATGTCATCATCTCTTAACCACGCCACATCAGACAAAACGGGCTGCGGCCCGTTTTTTTATACCCGCCTCGTTGTGCCAGCGGGCAGCCAACTCCGCCTGATAGCGTTCGCCTGTCGCTGAACGGAAAATGACTTCTGCACTGATTCATCACCCAACAACCTGAGAGTTAACGCATGACTGCAAAATTCTTTGCCATTCTGACCAATCAGGGGGCCGCGAAGCTGGCGAACGCCGCGTCGCTTGGCACAAAGCTTAACCTTACGCAGATGGCGCTCGGCGATGCCAATGGCGTACTGCCCACGCCCGATGCGGCGCAAACTCAGTTGATTAACCAGAAGCGAATTGCCCCGCTGAACCGCCTCTCCGTTGATCCGAATAACACCAATCAGATCATTGCCGAACAGGTGATCCCGGAGAACGAAGGCGGCTTCTGGATCCGTGAAATTGGCCTTTACGACGATGACGGCGTGCTGATTGCCATCGCCAACTGCCCGGAAACCTATAAACCGTTGTTGCAGGAAGGCAGCGGACGCACGCAGACGATTCGCATGGCGCTGATTGTTTCATCGACCGCAGCCGTGACGTTGAAAATTGACCCATCGGTGGTGCTGGCCACGCGTAAATACGTCGATGATAAAGTTATCGAAGTGAAGGCCTATTCGGACGATCTGCTGAAACAGCATGTCGCCGCTGCCAACCCGCATCCGCAATATGCACCGCTTGCCAGCCCGGTATTTACCGGCGTGCCTACCGCCCCGGATACGCACATCGGCAACTATGGCCAGCAGATAGCTAATACCAAATATGTTCGCGATGTCATTGCCGACTACGATGGCATTTTCCCTGTGGGCTCCCCCGTTGCCTGGCCGCAGGCAACGGTGCCAGCAGGCTGGTTTAAATGTAATGGCGCGGCGTTTGATAAAGCCAAATATCCCAAACTGGCGCTGGCGTACCCATCCGGTGTTATTCCCGATCTGCGCGGCGAGTTCCTTCGTGGCTGGGATGATGGGCGTGGCATGGATGCCGGACGAACACTACTTTCGGCACAGGCCGATGAATTGAGAGCGCATAACCACCGATTTATTAACGAATACGCTACGCCGACCGTAAGAATTATTGCTTTTACAGATGAAAACAGTGAAGGCGTGGATGGTTCCGTTACGCCTGGCAAGCGGGCATGGACGTATATCTGGATGGAAAATACCGGTGGCGCGGAAACCCGCCCGCATAACATCGCATTTAACTACATCGTGAGGGCTGCATAATGACGCAAGCGACACTGAATCAGAACCTGATTGCTACCGTTGCCGGGGAGCAAATCGTCTACAACTTTGCAGCAGATACGCGCGAATATCGTTCGAGCTCGGTGGAGTACCTGGCTGTCGGCGTTGGCATTCCGGCAAACGCTGCCATTGATGCGCCGCTCGCGGTGAAAAGTGGTTTTGCGGTTTGCCGCAAGGCAGATTTTAGCGGCTGGGAATACGTTGCCGATCATCGCGGCGAAACGGTTTATGAGATCGCCAGCGGCAAGCAGAAGCAACTGGATAAACTGGGCGATTACCCAGCAGATGTTACGCCGCTTGTGCCAGCGACGCCTTACGATAAGTGGAACAGCAGCAAATGGGTAACCGATAACGCCGCACAGCAGGCGGCGCTTGTCACCGGGGCGGAACAGAAAAAAACGCAGTTACTGAGTGAGGCAAAAAACACCATCAGCCTGTGGCAGACCGAGTTGCAGCTCGGCATCATCAGCGATGACGATAAAGCCCGGCTGATTGCCTGGTTGCAGTACATCAAGCTGCTCCAGGCGGTGGATACCGCAACGGCACCGAATATCAACTGGCCGCAACAGCCGCAATAACACCAGACGGGCTACGGCCCGTTTTTTCATTTGCAGTTGTCCTGCCTGCAAACCAACCCCAACCGATAGCCCTGCCTGATGCGCTCACCGGAAAATAGTGCCCACGTTTCCGACAACTGAGAGTGAACGCATGACCGCGAAATATTACGCTATTCTGACCAATCAAGGTGCAGCGAAGCTGGCAGCAGCCACCGCGCTTGGCACGCAAATCCATATCACACAAATGGCCGTCGGCGACGGCAATGGTTCCCTGCCAACGCCCGACGCCACACAAACCCAGTTGCTCAACCAGAAGCGCATCGGTGCGGTGAACACGCTCACTGTCGATACGGCCAACGCAAATCAGATCATTGCCGAACAGGTGATCCCGGAAAACGAAGGGGGTTACTGGATCCGCGAAATGGGGCTTTTTGATGACGATGGCGTGTTGATTGCCATTGCCAACTGTCCGGAAACGTACAAGCCGTTGTTACAGGAAGGCAGTGGCCGCACGCAAACGATTCGTATGGCGCTGATTGTTTCGTCAACGGCTGCGGTAACGCTGAAAATCGACCCGTCGGTGGTGCTGGCGACGCGTAAATATGTCGATGATAAAGTTATCGAGGTAAAAGCCTATTCCGATAATCTGCTGACCGCACATCTTGCCGCTGTTGATCCGCACCCGCAATACCTGCAAATCGCCAATATTGCAAAATTTACGCCTGTCGGCGTACCGCTACCTTTTCCTTCAGCGACACCGCCGACGGGGTGGCTCAAATGTAATGGTGCCGAGTTTGATAAGGCAAAATATCCGGGGCTCGCCGCAGGATTTCCGTCTGGATATTTGCCTGATTTGCGTGGCGAGTTTATTCGCGGCTGGGCGGACGATGGTTCCTTAGATGCCGGACGGTCACTATTAAGTATCCAGGGCGACGCGATTCGCAATATTACCGGCATGCTTCCTTGCACTGCACCTTATGGATATGAGCAAGATGGACGAGGTGCATTATTTGGCGCCGCAAGTTTTGCTCACGGAGGAGGCTCGGTGGAATCTAAAGCGGGTGGGTACGGCATTGGATTTAACGCATCCATGGCAGTACCTACTGCTAATGAAAATCGCCCGCATAACATCGCATTTAACTACATCGTGAGGGCTGCATAATGACGCAAGCGACACTGAATCAGAACCTGATTGCCACCATTGCCGGAGAGCAAACCGTCTATAACTTTGCCGCCGATACACGCGAATATCGTTCGAGCTCGGTGGAGTACCTGGCTGTCGGCGTTGGCATTCCGGCAAACGCTGCCATTGATGCGCCGCTCGCGGTGAAAAGTGGTTTTGCGGTTTGCCGCAAGGCAGATTTTAGCAGCTGGGAATACGTTGCCGATCATCGCGGCGAAAAAATCTATGACATTCAAAGCGGGAAAGAGACGCAACTGAGCGAACTGGGTGATTACCCGGCAAACACCACACCGATTTCACCGGCGACACCTTACGATAAGTGGGACGGCAACAAATGGGTGACCGATAACGCCGCACAGCAGTCAGCGCTTGTCACCGGGGCGGAACAGAAAAAAACGCAACTGCTCAACGAAGCCAAAAACACCATCAGCCTGTGGCAGACCGAGTTGCAGCTCGGCATTATCGGTGATGACGACAAAGCCCGGCTGATTGAATGGTTGCAATACATCAAACAGCTCCAGACGGTGGACACCGCAACGGCACCAAATATCTCCTGGCCGGAAAAACCGCAATAACAAATAACATCCAACGGGCCCCGGCCCGTTTTTTTTGTCCACCGTGTTGTTTCATCCCCACGCCAACCCCGACAAATAGCGCGTTAGCGCTGTGTTCTGGAAAATAGCTCTCACCCCAACACCACGGAGTTAAACGGATGAGTGACTACCATCATGGCGTTCAGGTCGTTGAAATTAACGACGGCACACGCGTCATTTCCACTGTCTCAACCGCCATCGTCGGCATGGTTTGTACGGCCAGCGACGCCGATGCGGCAACCTTTCCACTGAATGAACCGGTGCTTATCACTAACGTGCAAAGCGCCATTGCCAAAGCGGGCGCCAAAGGTACGCTGGCATCGTCCTTACAGGCGATTGCCGATCAGGCGAAACCGGTGATCGTTGTGGTACGTGTCGCGGAAGGTAGCGGCGACGATGCCCAGGCGCAGACGATTTCCAACATCATCGGCACTACCGATGCAAACGGGAAATACACCGGCCTGAAAGCGCTGCTGACCGCTGAAGCGGTGACCGGCGTGAAACCGCGTATTCTTGGCGTGCCGGGTTACGACACCCAGGAAGTCGCAACCGCGCTGGCCCCCATCTGCCAGAAGCTGCGTGCTTTCGGTTACGTCAGCGCATGGGGCTGCAAAACCATTTCGGAAGCGATTAAGTACCGCGAGAATTTCAGCCAGCGCGAGCTGATGGTGATTTGGCCGGACTTCCTCGCCTGGGATACCGTCGCTAACGCCAGTACCACGGCATATGCCACTGCGCGCGCACTCGGCCTGCGCGCTTATATCGACCAGTCTGTTGGCTGGCACAAAACCCTGTCTAACGTCGGCGTTAACGGCGTGACCGGCATCAGCACACCGGTGTTCTGGGATTTGCAGGAATCCGGCACCGATGCAGATCTGCTGAACCAGGCAGGCGTCACTACGCTGATTCGTAAAGACGGCTTCCGTTTCTGGGGCAACCGTACCTGCTCGGATGATCCGCTGTTCCTGTTTGAAAACTACACCCGCACCGCGCAGGTCATTGCCGACACCATGGCAGACGCGCATATGTGGGCGGTGGACAAACCGATTACCGCAACGCTTATCCGCGACATCATTGATGGCATTAACGCGAAATTCCGCGAGCTGAAAAGCAACGGTTACATCGTGGATGCGACCTGCTGGTTCGACGAGTCCGCGAACGACGCCGAAACCCTGAAAGCCGGGAAACTGTATATCGATTATGACTATACGCCGGTCCCGCCACTGGAAAACCTGACCTTACGCCAGCGCATCACCGATAAGTACCTGGCGAACCTGGTTTCCTCGGTTAACAGCAATTAAGGAGCCTGATAAATGGCAATGCCGCGAAAACTGAAATACATGAACGTGTTCCTCAATGGCTACAGCTACCAGGGTGTCGCCAAATCTATCACGCTGCCGAAACTGACCCGCAAGCTGGAAAACTACCGCGGTGCAGGCATGAATGGCGTCGCACCGATTGATATGGGGCTCGATGAAGAGGCGATGTCAATGGAGTGGTCGCTGGGCGGCTTCCCGGATGAAGCCATCTGGGAACTGTATGGCGCAACCAGTGCCGACGCGGTGCCGATCCGCTTCGCGGGCTCTTACCAACGCGATGACACCGGTGAAACGGTGGCGGTTGAAGTGGTTATGCGTGGCCGCCAGAAAGAGATCGACACTGGCGAAAACAAGCCGGGTGAAGATACGGAATCCAAAATCTCCGTGGTTTGCACCTACTTCAAGCTGTCCATGGATGGCAAGGATCTGGTGGAAATCGATACCGTCAACATGGTTGAAAAAGTGAACGGCGTCGATCGTCTCGAACAGCACCGCCGCAATATCGGCCTGTAATGCCCACCCGGTCAGCCTGGCTGGCCGGGTTTTCCCCCGCAAAAGCAACGAGGATTTGTATGAGCCACGAAACTGATAACGTCATTACCCTGCAAACCCCGATTAAACGCGGCGAGCAGCTTATCGACTCGCTTACGCTGATGAAACCCAACGCCGGTACGCTGCGCGGTCTGAGTCTGGCGGCGGTGGCAAATGCCGAAGTAGACGCGCTGATTAAAGTGCTGCCACGTATTACCTCGCCTTCGCTTACCGAGCAGGAAGTGGGCGCGCTGGATCTGGCCGATATGGTTGCACTGGCGGGCAAGGTGGTCGGTTTTTTGTCACCAGCTTCGGGACAGTAAATTTTCCGGCCAGGCTGTCGGTTGACGATCTGATGGCGGATATCGCGGTGATCTTCCACTGGCCGCCATCAGAGCTCTATCCCCTGAGTCTGAGCGAACTCATCACCTGGCGCGAAAAAGCGCTGCAGCGAAGCGGAAACACATATGAGTAACAGCGTTAATATCGAGGCCCTGCTCGCTGCTGTTGATCAGGCGAAGCGGCCCTTTCAATCCCTGCAGACGGCAAATGTATCGCTGGCTGACGGCATCAAAGAGACGGAGAAAAACCTGCGTGGCCTGTATAGCCAGGCTGCGCAGATTGACGGATTTACCCGCACACAAAGCGCACTTAACGGCGTTAGCCAGCAGCTAAAGATCGCCAAAGCGAGCACGCAGGCGCTGGCCTTCGAACTGAAAAAAATCGATAAACCCAGTGAAGCGCAGATAACCGCGCTGGATAAGGCGCGCGCCAACGTGAGCGCGCTGAAACAGCAGCACGACAGTTTACGCCAGTCGGTGAAAAACCAGCGGCAAACATTGCAACAAGCGGGGATCAGTACCCGTGCGCCTGCAACAGCGAAACAACGCCTGCAGCAGAACATCAGCAGCGCTACCGAGCAGCTGTCGAGCCAACAGCAAGCGTTAAAGCAGGAGAACCGCCAGCAGCGGCTGGTGAAAATCAAGGAGAGCCAACAGTCGATTTTGGGCGTGGCGGGGAAAGTATCCGCCGTCGGCAAGACCGGGATGTCGATAGCGACCACCGGATTTAATCTTGGCAAAAAATTGTTGCAGCCGGGATATGAAGCATCGCTGCAAACGCATTCAGCCGTGCCACCTGCAACACCGGGCAGCGCTGTTGCAACTCTGCAAACTCACACCGCAGCGCCGGGCACCGCAGCCGCAAGCCAGCAGCAGAGCGCGGGGAGCCTCGCATCGGCTGTCGCTGCCCGAAACAATAGTACCGGCGCTCCTGCTCCGGCGGCTGCGATGCAGAATAATGTCGGCAACCTTGGCACGGATTTAGAAGCGTTACAGGCGGCCTATCAATCCTTGAGCGTGGATATTTTCGCCACCCAGGAGTCGTCGCTGCGCATGCTGGTACAGACCGCGACCGGTTATCTCGGGCAGCTTCAGCAGTGGGTACAAAACAACCAGGGGCTGGTGCAGAGCTTTGGTCTGATTGCGACGGTGATCGTCGGCATCGCCGGGGCAATCGGCACCGTGGCGAGCGTAATTGCGCCGGTCTTTACAGGGATCAGCACGCTTATCACCATTGCTACGACCTTTGGCAGCGTGTTTACCAGCGTTTGTGGCGGGATCATGGCGGTGCTCGGCGGACTCACATGGCCAATAGTTGCCGTGGTGGCCGCCATCGCCGCTGGAGCCGCGCTGATTTATAAATACTGGGAGCCCATCAGCGCCTTTTTTAGCGGCGTGATTGAGGGGATCGTCGCGGCATTTGCCCCTATTGCAGAAATGTTTGCGCCATTACAGCCGGTTTTCGATGCCATTGGCAGTGCACTGCAAACGGTGAAAGACACTTTCAGCGAGCTGCTGACGCCAATCAAGGCCAGCGAGGAGACGCTCACACAATTCGGCGACGTCGGGCAGACTGTCGGTAAAGTACTTGTTAATGCATTCACCTGGCCACTGAACCTCTTCCGTTCACTCAGCGAGAGCGCCATGGGGTTGCTGGAGACGCTGGGCATTATCGATAAAAAACCCGCACTGGCGCTTAAACCGTCGTTCGAGCAACCCGCCACGGGAGGCGTATCCAGTTATATCCAGCCCACCAGTTCACAACCGGGGTACAACGCCTATCAGATGGCGCGCCCGTCTACAGGGAGTTCTTACCTCGACCAAAGCCGTACGGAATATAACGTCACGCTACAGGGCGATGTCACACCGGGCAGCAACAACGAACGTTATTTGCAGGATCTGTTCCGCCAGGATGCCGCTAGCCGGCGCAACAACGCCTTATCCCAATTCAACCCGTAAGGAGAGTTCGCATTATGATGCTGGCATTGGGGCTTTTTGTTTTCATGCGGCAGACGCTGCCGTTCCAGAATATGGATCGTACCTCAGCGTTTAACTGGAAGAACAACGCGCGCGTGGGTAAGCGCGCGGCGTTCCAGTATCTCGGTCCTGGGGAAGAAACCATTGATATCACTGGCGCACTCTACCCGGAACTGACTGGCGGTGTGCTATCGCTCGCGGCGGTCCGGCTGATGGCCGATCAAGGTCGTTCGTGGCCGCTTATTGACGGAACTGGAATGATTTATGGCATGTATGTCATAAGCAGCGTCATCGAAAAAGGTTCTGAGTTTTACAGCGACGGTTCACCGCGCAAAATCAACTTCACCCTGAAACTCACGCGTGTTGATGAATCGCTGGTCGCCCTGGCGGGCGACCTTCAGGAGCAGGGTGAACACCTGCTCAGGAGCGCGACGAATATGCTGGGGAACTTGTGATGATTGACGTACTCACCCAGGATTTGGGGCGAACGAGTGTCCCCCTGTTTACGCTGAAACTAAAGCAGAAACAGCACGATCCGCAGCAAGCGCAAAAACAGGAAGCAAAAGACATTACCTACGATATCGCGCCTCGCCTGATAGCGTTGACTGTCACCGATAATCGCGGGTTTGAGGCCGATACATTAACGCTAACGCTGGATGATGCCGACGGGAAAATCCAGATGCCGCAGCGCGGTAATGAAGTCAGAGTCGCCATTGGTCGGCAGGGAGAACTGCTCACCAATATGGGCACGTTTACCATCGATCAGGTGACGCACAAGGGGACGCCGGATCAGGTGATTGTTACCGGCCGCAGCGTCGATTTTCGCGGTAATATGAACAGCCCAAAAGAGTGGTCATGGCATGACACAACGCTTGGCGAAGTAGTCAAAGATATCGCCTGGCGTAATTCACTGAGCGCCAGTGTCGCGCCAGCGCTGGCAAATATAAAAATCGCCCATATCGACCAGTCTAATGAGTCCGACATCGGCTTTCTTACCCGGCTGGCAACTCGCAACGGTGCCGAAATCGCCGTGAAATCAGGTACGCTGATTTTCCTTGTTCCAGGCATGTGCGTTCGGGGCGGCAAGATTGTTCCTTCCGTAACGATCACCCGCAGCGATGGCGATTCACACGAGTTTACCCTTGCCGATCGCGCAGCTTACAGCGGTGTTATTGCCCACTGGCAAGATACCAAAGCGCCAAAAGCGCAGACGAAGCAGATAAAACTGACGCGCAAAGCCGCGACAACCAGCGATGCAAAACGAGAAGTGACGGATTACACCGCTGGCTCAAAAGATAATGTCTTTACCCTGCCGACGACGTACGCGTCTAAAGATGAAGCCATGCGGGCTGCAGAAGCGCAGTGGCAAGAGATCCAGCGTAATGCGGCAAAATTTACGCTCACTCTCGCTCAGGGGCGCACCGATATCTCTGCAGAAAGCCCTGTGTATGTTTCAGGCTTTAAAGATGCGATCAACAACACACCCTGGGTGATTAAAAAAGTGACACATGGCATTAATAGTAATGGTTTTATTAGCCAACTGGAGCTGGAGGTGCGAGTTGATGGCGTTGAATATGAAGTGGAAGAGTAGCGTCAAATGCATTCTTTAACTTGCATTTGCGAGTTAAAGAGATAATATAGCTGGCATATACACGAGGGAGAAACCACCATGATGCATTGCCCGGTATGCCAACAAGCGGCGCACGCGCGCTCCAGTCGCTACCTCAGTTCTGAAACCAAAGAGCGCTACCATCAGTGCCAGAATATTCACTGCGGTTGTACGTTCGTCACCCATGAGTCGCTGGCGCGTTATATTGTCCGTCCGCCGGCGCTGCAAGTGAGCGCGTCCCACGCCGGGAAATAATTCGGCGAAATACTCAAAAGCCTGCGTCAGCAGGTTTTTTATTTCGGCATCGATAGCGGGTAATGAAAAGATAGTGACGTGGGCACGGTGCGATCACAGAAAGTAAAAAACGCTGATACAGAAAGCGCTCTGGCTTCGCCCTTGAGACATAACGAAACCTTAAAAGAAGCGTCTGCCCGTTTTGTGAGAAGGAAACCCAAAGATAAAAATTCGACACCAGAATCTGTTGACGGGATTACTTACAGGACGCGCTTTTCTGTGACCAATAAAAAGGGGTTGGCATTACGCCAACCCCTTGTTTCACAACACGCTTTGGATGTAGCGCGTGCGTTTTATTAGTTAAGACGCTCTTTGATACGAGCAGACTTACCAGTACGCTCACGCAGGTAGTACAGTTTAGCTTTACGAACGGCACCACGACGTTTGACAGAGATGCTGTCAACTACCGGAGAGTGAGTCTGGAAGACACGCTCAACGCCTTCGCCGTTGGAAATTTTACGAACAGTGAATGCAGAGTGCAGACCGCGGTTACGAATAGCGATAACCACGCCCTCGAATGCCTGCAGACGTTTTTTGGAACCTTCAACAACCCATACTTTCACTTCCACGGTATCACCCGGACGGAAGGAAGGTACGTCCTGCTTCATCTGCTCTTGTTCAATTTGCTTAATAATGTTGCTCATAATTTAATCTCTTATCCTGGGTAAACTGATATTCGGGTAGTTTCTTAAACCGACCCATCATGTTTCTGTTGCTGTTGTGCATGTTCACGTTGGAACTCCGCCAGCAACCTTGCTTGCTCTTCAGTCAGAGCCAGGTTTTCCAGAAGTTCAGGTCTTCTAAGCCAGGTGCGGCCCAGCGACTGCTTCAAACGCCAGCGACGTATCTCGGCATGGTTCCCCGACAGTAACACCGCCGGTACTTCCATCCCTTCTAACACTTCAGGTCGAGTATAGTGTGGGCAGTCCAGCAACCCATCGGCAAAAGAATCTTCCGTTGCCGAAGCTTCGTGTCCCAGTACCCCCGGAATAAACCGGGAAACCGAGTCAATCAGCGTCATCGCTGGTAACTCACCACCGCTGAGAACGTAATCGCCAATAGACCATTCTTCGTCAATCTCGGTTTGGATTACGCGCTCATCTATCCCTTCGTAGCGACCACACACCAGAATCAGTTTCTGATTCGTTGCCAGTTCGCTGACGCCCGCTTGATCAAGCTTGCGCCCCTGAGGCGACAGATAAATCACTTTGGCGCCTTCGCCCGCCGCGGCTTTTGCTGCATGAATGGCGTCCCGTAGCGGGTTCACCATCATTAACATCCCCGGTCCGCCGCCGTAAGGACGATCGTCCACGGTACGGTGCCGGTCGTGAGCGAAATCACGCGGACTCCAGCTCTGGATGCTCAGCAGGCCATTTTTTACTGCCCGGCCAGTTACCCCGTAGTCGGTAATCGCGCGGAACATTTCAGGAAACAGGCTAATTATGCCAATCCACATAGCGCCGTCTTTTACCGTATATCCGGAGGTTCAAAAACCAGGATCCCAATCTACTTCAATGGTTTGAGTAGTGAGATCGACTTTCTTGATAACCTGCCCATCGAGGAACGGAACCAACCGCTCCTTGATACCAAATGCATCTTTCAGGTTTGCCTTGATGACGAGAACGTCATTCGACCCGGTTTCCATCATATCGACGACTTTACCGAGGCTGTAACCTTCAGTAGTCACTACCTGGCAGCCCATCAGGTCTTTCCAGTAGTAGTCACCCTCTTCCAGTTCCGGCAACTGCGCGGAATCGACGACAATTTCACAATTGGTCAGAAGATTCGCGGCATCTCTGTCATCAACACCTTTCAGTTTGATGACGATGTCCTGACTGTGGTAGCGCCAGCTTTCCAGCTCAATGCTCTGCCACTGACCCGCCTTCTGGATAAACCAGGGCTGATAGTCAAAAATGCTTTCGGCGTCTTCGGTGGAGGAAAACACTCTGAGCCAACCACGAATTCCGTAAGAAGACCCCAGCTTACCGACAACAATTGGCTCGACAGGGACCGGTGCGGCTTGTTGCTTGCTCATCATGACCACCGTGACAGATTAAGCTGCTTTCTGTGCTTCTTTGATCAGCGCGGAAACGCGATCGGAAACGGTAGCGCCCTGGCCAACCCAGTGCTGAATGCGATCCAGATCCAAGCGGGTGCCTTCTTCTTTATCGGAAGCAATCGGGTTGAAGAAGCCAACGCGCTCAATGAAGCGGCCGTTACGTGCATTGCGGCTGTCAGTAACAACAACCTGGTAGAACGGACGCTTTTTAGCGCCGTGACGTGCTAAACGAATAGTTACCATAACATCCTCTTGTGTGAATAAAACACCAGGCCCCATCGAGGAACGGAGCCCGGCGTCATATTAAAAGCCCGAAAATTTTACTCATTTTTTGCTAAAAAGCAATCGACAGTTACGAAACTGTGAGGAGTGAGGCCGTTGGCATTGCGGCCAGTTTGGCGTCGGCGTGCGCGCAGAAAGCGGAGCGTACACGTAGTACGTGAGCATTTCGAGCACACCCCGGCGTCAAAATGGCCAATAAGCCAGGCCGATATTATCTACCCGGGAAACCAGGCGGCATCATCCCTTTCATGCCGCGCATCATCTTCGCCATTCCGCCCTTTTTCATCTTCTTCATCATGCGCTGCATGTCGTCGAATTGTTTGAGCAGACGGTTCACATCCTGCACCTGCATACCGCAGCCGGCGGCGATACGGCGTTTACGTGAACCTTTGATGATGTCGGGGTTGGCGCGTTCTTTCAGCGTCATGGAGTTAATGATCGCCTCCATACGCACCAGCACCTTGTCGTCCATTTGCGCTTTAACGTTATCCGGGATTTGCCCCATGCCCGGCAGCTTGCCCATCAGGCTCGCCATGCCGCCCATGTTTTTCATCTGCCGCAATTGCTCAAGGAAGTCGGTCAGATCGAAGCCGTCGCCCTTCTTCAGCTTATTCGCCAGCTTCTCAGCCTGCGCGCGGTCAACTTTGCTTTCGATATCTTCGATAAGTGACAACACATCGCCCATGCCGAGAATGCGTGAAGCGATACGATCCGGGTGGAACGGCTCCAGCGCTTCGGTTTTCTCACCAACGCCGAGGAATTTAATCGGCTTGCCAGTGATATGGCGAATAGAGAGCGCCGCACCACCGCGAGCATCACCGTCCACTTTCGTCAGCACTACGCCGGTCAGCGGCAGCGCTTCATTAAAGGCTTTGGCAGTATTTGCAGCATCCTGACCGGTCATGGCGTCGACGACAAACAGCGTTTCCACCGGCTTAATCGCCGCGTGAACCTGTTTGATCTCATCCATCATCGCTTCGTCGACGTGCAGACGGCCGGCGGTATCCACCAGCAGCACGTCGTAAAATTTCAGCTTCGCTTCTTTCAGCGCGGCGTTAACGATATCCACCGGCTTTTGCGCGGCGTCAGAGGGGAAGAAATCGACTTCAACCTGCTGTGCCAGCGTCTCCAGCTGTTTGATCGCCGCCGGACGGTAAACGTCGGCAGAAACGACCATCACTTTCTTCTTGTGCTTTTCGCGCAAGAATTTACCAAGCTTACCGACGCTGGTGGTTTTACCCGCACCTTGCAGACCCGCCATCAACACCACCGCCGGCGGCTGCGCAGCGAGGTTCAAGCTCTGATTCTCTTCGCCCATCGCAACAACCAGTTCGTTGCGCACGATTTTGACGAACTCCTGACCGGGCGTCAGGCTCTTGTTTACTTCATGACCAACCGCTTTCTCTTTTACGCGGTTGATAAAATCACGCACCACTGGCAGCGCAACGTCCGCTTCCAGCAGCGCCATACGCACTTCGCGCAGGGTGTCTTTGATGTTGTCTTCAGTGAGGCGTCCACGGCCGCTGATATTGCGCAGGGTGCGCGACAAACGATCGGTTAAATTATCAAACATTGTCTCTCGCCTGAGGTGATACGATGGCCGCCAGCGCGACGCATAACAGAAATTTCTCGCAGTATAACATGAAGACATTGCTCCTGTATGTGATGCAACTGTTGGAGCCAACGTCGCCTAACGTTATACTGCTTTCCTTTCTTCTTCAGTCAACTGCCGACATCCTATGCCCGTTTTTGCCCTGATCGCTCTTGTCGCCTACTCAATCAGCATTGCGCTGATCGTTCCCAGCCTGTTACAAAAAAACAGCGGCTGGCGCAGAATGGCTATCCTTTCGGCGGTAATCGCACTTATTTGCCACGGTTTCGGTTTGAAAGAGCGCCTGTTCCCGGATGACGGCGGGCAAAACCTGAGCCTGCTGAATGTCGGTTCGCTGGTCAGTCTGATGATCTGTACGGTGATGACCATTGTGGCATCGAAGAATCGCGGCTGGCTGCTGTTGCCGATTGTCTATACTTTCGCGTTAATCAACCTCGCTTTCGCCGTTTTTGTGCCCAATGAGTACATCACCCATCTGGAAGCCACGCCTGGCATGCTGGTGCATATTGGCCTGTCGCTCTTCGCCTATGCCACACTGATCATTGCGGCAATGTACGCGCTGCAACTGGCCTGGATTGATTACCAATTGAAGAATAAACGGCTGGCGTTCAGCAACGAAATGCCGCCGCTAATGGTGATTGAGCGCAAAATGTTCCACATTACTCAGGTTGGCGTAGTGCTGCTGACGCTGACGCTCTGCACCGGCCTGTTCTTTATGCAGAACCTGTTCAGCATGGAAAATATCGACAAAGCGGTGCTCTCCATTATCGCCTGGTTTGTCTATATCGTCCTGCTGTGGGGCCATTACCATGAGGGCTGGCGCGGCCGCAGGGTCGTCTGGTTCAACGTTGCAGGCGCGGGGATTTTAACGCTGGCCTACTTTGGCAGCCGCATCCTGCAGCAGTTCGTGAGCTAAACAGAAAGGAGTTCCCCCTGGAACACATCTCCACCACGACGCTGATTATTACGCTAATCATCATGGTCGTGGTTTCGGCCTATTTTTCCGGTTCCGAAACCGGAATGATGACACTCAACCGCTACCGCTTGCGCCACTTAGCCAAGCAGGGCAACCGCGCGGCAAAACGCGTAGAAAAGCTGTTGCGTAAACCCGACCGCCTGATAAGCCTGGTGCTTATCGGTAACAACCTCGTCAATATTCTGGCATCGGCAATTGGCACCATTGTTGGCATGCGTCTGTACGGAAATGCTGGCGTCGCTATCGCCACCGGCGTACTGACCTTTGTGGTGCTGGTGTTCGCAGAAGTGTTGCCGAAAACCATCGCTGCGCTCTACCCGGAGAAAGTGGCGTTTCCCAGTAGTTTCCTGCTGGTACCGCTGCAAGTGATTATGCTGCCGCTGGTGTGGTTGCTCAATGGCGTAACCCGCGTGCTGATGCGGCTGGTCGGAATTAAAGCCGATGTAGTTGTCAGCGGCGCACTCAGTAAAGATGAGTTACGTACCATCGTGAATGAATCACGCTCGCAAATCTCCCGCCGCAACCAGGACATGTTGCTGTCCATTCTCGATCTGGAAAAGGTCAGCGTTAACGACATCATGGTGCCGCGCAACGAAATCGTCGGCATTGATATAAATGACGACTGGAAAGCCATTGTTCGTCAGCTCACGCACTCGCCGCATGGCCGTATTGTGCTCTACCGCGATTCGCTGGATGACGCCATCAGCATGCTGCGCGTGCGCGAAGCCTACCGGCTGATGACGGAAAAAAACGAGTTCACCAAAGAGGTGATGCTGCGCGCCGCCGATGAAATCTACTATGTCCCGGAAGGTACGCCGCTGAGTGTGCAACTGGTGAAATTCCAGCGCAATAAAAAGAAAGTCGGCCTGGTGGTCAATGAATATGGCGATATTCAGGGGCTGGTGACGGTCGAAGATATTCTGGAAGAGATTGTCGGTGATTTCACCACGTCCATGTCGCCTGCGCTGGCAGATGAAGCCACGCCGCAAAATGACGGTTCGGTGATCATCGATGGCAGCGCCAACGTGCGCGAACTGAATAAAGCCTTTAACTGGCGCTTACCGGAAGACGAAGCCCGCACCATTAACGGCATGCTGCTGGAGGCGCTGGAAGAGATCCCGGCGGTAGGTACGCGCGTACGTATTGAACAGTACGATATCGATATTCTCGATGTGCAGGACAATATGATTAAGCAGGTGCAGGTGATTCCAATCAAAGCGCTGCGGGAAAGCGTCGCAGAATAAGCGAAAAAAAACCCTCTCCGGGCGGAGAGGGTTTTATCTGGAAAGGTTACGCCTTCGCTTTAGCAACGGTCACCATCGCAGCGCGAATGGTGCGGCCGTTTAAGGTGTAACCTTTTTGCATCACGCCCAGCACTTTACCGGCGGCAATCTCTTCAGATTCCACCATGGCAATCGCCTGATGCACGTTTGGATCCAGCGGAACGTCGGTATCAGCAATCACTTCCACGCCGAATTTTTTCACCACATCCAGCATGTTTTTCAGCGTCAGCTCAATGCCTTCAACCATCGGTGCCATCTCGGCGTTGTCTTTGTCCGCCACTTCCAGCGCACGATCCAGGCTATCGATTACCGGCAACAGTTCATTAATGAACTTCTCCAGCGCGAACTTATGCGCTTTCTCGATATCCTGTTCGGTACGGCGACGCAGGTTTTCCATTTCCGCTTTAATGCGTAAAACAGTTTCGCGCTCGCGGCTTTCCGCTTCAGCTAACTGCGCTTCAAGGTTCGCAATTTTCTCATCGCGCGGATCCACCTGCCCAGCAGAATCGTCAGACTCAACAACTGCCTCAACTTCGTCGTGCTGTTCCATGATAATTTCTTCCGGGGCTTGCCCGTCAGGCGTTTTCTGTTCTTTACTACTCATGAATTTCTCCGCGTTTTTTTGCATTCATTTCGCCAACCTGCATTATTATGGGGATCCGTTTCCGGGATTCAAGGGAGCGTGACAGATTGTCATCATTTCATTCGCCACAAGGACCACCAGAAAATGACCCATCATTTCAAGTGTATTGGTATTGTCGGGCATCCACGGCACCCTACCGCACTGACCACACATGAAATGTTATATCGCTGGTTAAGCGCCAAAGGTTATGACGTCATTGTCGAACAACAGATTGCCCAGGAACTGCAGCTCAATAATGTGAGAACTGGCACACTGGCTGAAATCGGCCAGCAAGCGGATCTCGCGGTGGTTGTCGGCGGCGATGGCAATATGCTGGGCGCGGCGCGCACCCTGGCGCGCTATGACATCAAGGTTATTGGCATTAACCGTGGCAACCTCGGCTTTCTCACCGATCTCGATCCTGACAACGCGCAGCAACAGTTGGCTGATGTGCTGGAGGGGCATTATATCGCTGAAAAACGTTTTCTGCTGGAAGTGCAGGTCTGCCAGCAAGAGTGCCAGAAGCGCATTAGCACCGCGATCAACGAAGTGGTGCTGCACCCGGGCAAAGTTGCCCATATGATAGAATTTGAAGTCTATATTGACGAAGTTTTCGCCTTTTCCCAGCGTTCGGACGGGCTGATTATCTCCACGCCTACCGGTTCCACAGCCTATTCGCTCTCCGCCGGCGGGCCAATTCTAACGCCATCGCTGGACGCCATCACGCTGGTGCCGATGTTCCCGCATACTTTGTCTGCGCGCCCGCTGGTGATTAATAGCAGCAGTACCATTCGCCTGCGTTTTTCCCATCGCCGCAGCGATCTTGAGGTGAGCTGCGATAGCCAAATCGCGCTACCGATTCAGGAAGGTGAAGATGTGCTAATCCGCCGCTGCGATTACCATCTCAATCTTATCCACCCAAAAGATTACAGCTACTTCAATACGTTAAGCTCAAAACTAGGCTGGTCGAAAAAATTGTTCTGAAAATCATTGCACAACACTTTACTGTATATAAAACCAGTTTATACTGTATGAAAACACAGTTATGGTTTTTCATACAGGAAAGCAATCATGTTGGCACAACTGACCATCAGTAATTTCGCTATCGTCCGTGAGCTTGAGATTGATTTTCACAGCGGGATGACGGCTATTACCGGCGAAACCGGGGCGGGTAAATCCATTGCCATTGACGCACTCGGGCTCTGCCTGGGTGGTCGTGCGGATGCCGACATGGTGCGTGCCGGTGCGCCGCGCGCCGACCTGTGCGCCCGCTTTGCACTGAAAGATACCCCTGCCGCCCAGCGCTGGCTGGAAGAGAACCAGCTCGAAGATGGTCGTGAGTGTTTACTTCGCCGCGTGATCAGCAGTGACGGGCGCTCTCGCGGTTTTATCAACGGCACGGCGGTGCCGCTTTCCCAGTTGCGCGAGCTGGGTCAGTTGCTCATTCAGATCCACGGTCAGCACGCGCATCAGCTTCTTATTAAGCCAGAGCAGCAGAAGAACCTGCTCGACGGCTACGCCGGTGAGTATGCACTCACTCTGCAAATGACCGAACGCTATCGCGCCTGGCATCAAAGCTGCCGTGAACTGGCTCAGCATCAACAACAAAGCCAGGAGCGCGCGGCCCGAGCAGAGCTTTTGCACTATCAATTGAAAGAGCTGAATGAATTTAACCCGCAGCCAGGCGAGTTCGAGCAGATTGACGAAGAGTACAAACGCCTCGCCAACAGCGGACAACTGCTTTCTACCAGCCAGCATGCACTGAATGTGCTGGCAGACGGTGAAGATACCAATCTGCAAAGCCAGCTCTATACCGCACGTCAGCTGCTTGGCGAACTGGCTGGCATGGATGAGCGTCTCTCTGGCGTGCTGGATATGCTCGAAGAAGCAGCCATTCAGATTAGCGAGGCCAGCGATGAGCTTCGCCACTACTGCGACCGCTTAGAACTCGATCCGAACCGCTTGTACGAGCTGGAACAGCGCATCTCACGGCAGATCTCATTGGCGCGCAAACATCACATCAGCCCGGAAGAGTTGCCTCAGTTTCACCAGTCGCTGCTTGATGAACAACAGTTGCTTGACGATCAGGCCGACTCTCAGGAAACTCTGGCGCTGGCTGTCACACAACACCACCAGCTCGCGCTGGCTACCGCGCAGCAGTTGCATGACCAGCGCGTGAAATATGCGCAAGAACTTGGCGAATTAATTACCGAAAGCATGCATGCTCTCTCTATGCCGCATGGCTTGTTTTGCATTGATGTTGCGTTTGATGCGCACTCGCTGACAGCAGAAGGTGCCGATCGCATTGAATTCCGTGTGACCACCAACCCCGGTCAGCCGCTGCAATCCATTGCCAAAGTCGCCTCCGGTGGTGAGTTGTCGCGTATTGCGCTGGCTATCCAGGTGATCACCGCGCGGAAAATGGAAACCCCGGCGCTGATTTTCGATGAAGTCGACGTCGGCATTAGCGGCCCGACGGCCGTTGTTGTAGGCAAGTTACTGCGCCAGTTGGGTGAATCCACGCAGGTGATGTGCGTAACGCACCTGCCACAAGTTGCCGGTTGTGGCCATCATCACTTCTTTGTCAGTAAAGAAACGGATGGCGCAATGACCGAAACACATATGCAGCCGCTGGATAAACGCGCCCGCTTGCAGGAGCTGGCACGCCTGCTTGGCGGTAGTGAAGTGACCCGCAACGCGCTGGCTAACGCCAAAGAGCTGCTGGCCGCGTAAACTTTTTTGTAATATGACGGTCTGAGTTCTCGACAAAATCGACAACAGACCCACCGGCAAAGGTTTTAAACTGGCGAAAGGTCTATTATCATCGGCATATTACATATGAGCCACGTATTGTTCGGGCCGAAAAGGAATCAAATCACTATGCGCTGTAAAATGCTGACTGCTGCCGCAGCGGTTCTTCTGATGTTGACCGCAGGTTGCTCTACCGTAGAACGCGTGGTTTACCGTCCTGATATCAATCAGGGGAACTACCTGACGCCAAACGATGTTTCTAAAATCCGCGTGGGTATGACGCAACAGCAGGTTGCTTATGCACTGGGTACGCCGATGATGAGCGACCCGTTTGGCAGTAACACCTGGTTCTACGTGTTCCGCCAGCAACCAGGCCATGAAGACGTTTCTCAGCAAACCCTGACACTGACGTTCAACAGTAATGGTGTATTGACCAACATGGATAACAAACCTGCGCTGACCAAAGGCTAAAGTTGCAGAAATGCAAAAAGGTGCTCAATGAGCACCTTTTTTGTTTGAGCCTTTTATGTCGGCTGTTTTCCCGTCGTTTTCTGCTTCTTCCCTGCTTGTACAGCGAACAAAACTCGACTCTATCGCGTTACACTTTCTTTGCCGACTTCTCAGCGCGCTGGCGGCGCAACTCTTTCGGATCAGCAATCAGCGGGCGGTAAATTTCTACGCGATCGCCATCATGCACAGGATCCTGTAATTTCACCGGGCGGCTGTAAATACCAACCTTATTCACGTTCAGATCAATATCATCACGCAGCTCGAGCAAACCGGAAGCACGTATCGCCTGCTCAACGGTTGCGCCCTCTTCGATCGTCACCCGTTGAAGATACTGTTTCTCCGGCAGTGCGTAAGCCACTTCAACAGCGATGTTACCCGGCACGATAAACCTCTTTCGCCCGATGCGTAAACGCCTGCACCATGTTTGCCGCCAGTTCTTTAAAGATACGGCCAAACGCCAGCTCAATCAGCTTATTGGTAAATTCAAAATCCAGCTGGAACTCAATCCGGCAGGCCTCGGCGCTCAGTGGGGTAAACTTCCAGCCGCCGATCAAAGATTTGAATGGACCATCAACAAGGTGCATCAAAATGCTTTGATTCGTGTCCAGCGTATTACGCGTGGTAAAGGTTTTGCTGATCCCGGCCTTGGAAACATCCACCGCCGCCGTCATTTGCGTCGGCCCGGATTCCAGCACTCGGCTGCCAGTACAGCCAGGCAAAAACTGCGGGTAAGATTTCACATCATTCACTAACTTGTACATTTGTTCCGCGCTGTAAGGCACTAGCGCAGTACGGCTAATCTGAGGCATATCGTTTTCCGCGTTCACACAATCGTCAAATAATAACATTTCCTCAGGATGAAAGGAAAACGCTATGCCCGAACTCATGCTAAGATATCCGGCTAAACCTCACGGGACGCAATGAGGTCAGTTTCAGATATCAGATTACCGGATGGCTTCACGACACTATGACGAAGAAAAAAGCATACAAACCAGGTTCAGCCACCATTGCGCTGAATAAGCGCGCCCGCCATGAATACTTTATCGAAGAGGAATTTGAGGCCGGGCTGGCACTGCAGGGCTGGGAAGTAAAATCCTTACGCGCCGGTAAAGCAAACATTGGCGACAGCTACGTTATTCTGAAAGACGGCGAAGCCTTTCTGTTTGGCGCAAACTTTACGCCGCTGACTGTAGCCTCCAGCCACTACGTTTGCGATCCGACTCGCACACGCAAACTGCTGCTTAACCAGCGCGAACTCGATTCACTCTACGGCCGCATTAACCGCGAAGGTTATACCGTGGTGGCGCTGTCGCTGTACTGGAAAAACGCCTGGTGCAAAGTAAAAATCGGCGTGGCGAAAGGTAAGAAACAGCACGACAAACGCACCGATCTGAAAGAGCGTGAATGGCAACTGGATAAAGCACGCATTATGAAAAACGCAGGGCGTTAACCACGCCCGACTCGCCCTCTCACGCCGGGAGAGGGCTCCGAACGCCTCTCAACACCTTATTCAGCTTATTCAACGGTTTTATAGATAATCCAGCACCGATTTTGATCTCCACATTGGCAATCATCCCTGGCAGACCAGGAAAGATTTTCCAGTGCGGTTGGTCAGCTAAGTGCTCCTTGTGCGCGCGTAAATCATCTCCATAGAGCAATCAGCCACAGACGATCGGGTCAATTCCATACGCTCTAGTAAGTTAGCTGTCTGCTGCGAACGCTTTGTGTGCATAAGTAATAACAAATATGGCGTGATCGTATTCGATAGCTGCGGACAAATACTAACCACATTTCCCTCCTCAAAAGTCATTGTGATATGGACTGGAATGGCACGTCATAAATCTGTTATACTCACCGTCACACTTTTGGGGCTGATTCTGGATTCGACGGGATTCGCGAAACCCAAGGTGCATGCCGAGGGGCGGTTGGCCTCGTAAAAAGCCGCAAAAAAATAGTCGCAAACGACGAAAACTACGCTTTAGCAGCTTAATAACCTGCTTTGAGCCCTCTCTCCCTAGCCTCCGCTCTTAGGACGGGGATCAAGAGAGGTCAAACCCAAAAGAGATCGCGTGGATGCCCTGCCTGGGGTTGAAGCGTTAAAACTAATCAGGCTAGTTTGTTAGTGGCGTGTCCGTCCGCAGCCGGCAAGCGAAATCAAAGACTGGACTAAGCATGTAGTACCGAGGATGTAGGAATTTCGGACGCGGGTTCAACTCCCGCCAGCTCCACCACATTATGATCCGGATACGTCCGGTGAAATCCTGAAAGCCCGCACGGCACAAGCCCTGCGGGCTTTTTTGTGTCTGTAATTGTCCGAGACGATCCGGCTGAATCCGGTGATTATTGGTATACGTTTAGGTATACGGTACGATGTATACCTAAAATCGTATACCAATTCACGCAGGAGCGGCCAACATGGCAAGGACAACACGCCCCCTTACTAACACCGAAGTCTCACACGCTAAAGCGACTGATAAAGATCTGACGCTGCATGATGGCGACGGCCTTTTCCTTATGGTGAAGACCAGCGGCAAAAAGCTGTGGCGCTTTCGCTACCAAAAACCAACAACAAAACAGCGCACCATGATTGGCCTTGGTGCTTTCCCTGCCCTCTCTTTAGCGGAAGCCAGAAGCTTACGCACTCAGTACCTCTCTTTATTAGCAAGAGGCATCGACCCGCAAACACAAGCCGAGCAGGCAGCAGAACAGCAACAGATAGCGATAGAGAGCATCTTCTCAAACGTGGCCGCAAACTGGTTTGCTATGAAACGCAACAGCGTGACACCCGATTACGCGAAGGATATCTGGCGATCATTAGAGAAGGATATTTTCCCGGCGATTGGTGATATCCCGGTTCAGGAAATTAGAGCACGCACATTAGTTGAGGCGCTAGAGCCGATTAAAGCGCGTGGCGCACTCGAAACCGTTCGCCGCCTGGTACAGCGTATCAACGAAATCATTATTTACGCTGTTAACACCGGCTTGATAGATGCAAACCCTGCGTCGGGCATCGGTATGGCATTTGAGAAGCCGAAAAAGCAGAACATGCCAACACTGCGACCGGAAGAACTGCCAAAGCTAATGCGCTCACTGGTCATGTCAAATTTATCTGTTCCGACACGCTGCCTGATCGAATGGCAGCTCCTGACCCTTGTGCGCCCTTCTGAAGCTTCCGGTGCTCGATGGGTAGAGATCGATTTCGAGGAAAAGTTATGGGCAATTCCTGCAGAACGGATGAAAGCTAAGCGTGAGCACATTGTTCCTTTATCGCTCCAAGCATTAGAGATTCTCGAGGCAATGAAGCCAATCAGCGCACATCGCGAACATGTATTTCCAAGTAGGAATGACCCAAAACAGCCGATGAATAGTCAGACGGCTAATGCTGCTTTGAAAAGGATAGGATATGGTGGCAAATTGGTTGCACATGGATTGCGTGCGATAGCAAGCACAGCTTTGAATGAAGCAGATTTTAACCCTGATGTTATAGAGGCAGCTTTAGCTCATTCGGATAGAAATGAAGTCAGAAAGGCATATAATCGCTCGACATATTTTGATAAAAGAATACCTCTGATGAATTGGTGGGGAAATTTTGTCTCTGATAATAAATAGGCCTCAGACATAGAGGCCTCTGTCTTACGCAACAATCCTATTTAATAACAACTCAGGATAAGATGCATTACTGCTTTGAATATTTCTTACCCAACTTTCTGATAACGCATTTGCCAATAAATCCTCTGGGATATTGCTAAAGCGATTAGCACTTTCTCGTGCAGAATCCTCATCAATATCTTTACCGACAATATACAAGCAAGCAGAAAATATACGCTGGAGTAATATCATCCCTGAGTGCCCTCTACATAAACGAGCATTAATTTCTGCCGCAGTAGCTTCCATTAATGGTAAGTATCGATTAAAAGCACCAATCAAAGAAATAGTAAGCTCGTTATCATCCCAACTAAGTTCATCTCTATTTTTTAAAACAAGTTTATTATTTTTGATAATGAAATCAGTCCATTTCACCAATGAAAGGCAGTAACTTTCTTTTTCAATATCTCTTCCAGCCAACGTAAAAGCAGATATTATTGAAAAAGCACATTCAATCACGCCAGAAAATAACTCAACAGCTCCATATTTGAACTCAGAACCACATAGATATTTATACGCATCAATTAACACATTAATGCTAAAAAAGTAGTTCTCCATTGAATGCCCGAGAGTCCAGAAAAGACTTTCATTTTCATAATGGCATCCAATCTCGTCAATTATAGTCTCATTTAAAGAAAAACCTCTAAACTCGCGGTCACAAAGAAAATACACATTAACATTCCCTTTAACCTTAGAATGAATAATCTCAACTTTCAGTCTATTATTTTTTGAAGCGGCTTTATTTTCCGCTCGAATATCTTGTGCAGTATCAATTTTAATATTAACGCTACCAATCATGCTATTTAATAAGTTGGTAATATGTTTCCTATCATCTCGTCCTTCAACTAAAACACGTTTTTTATGACTCATTTTTAATAGTGTAACATATGACTCGATAGAATATGTGCAACTACTCATATATTATCTTCCTCATCGAATTCACAGTCGTCACTTTTAGCGCGCGAGGAAACAAACTCAGGGTTAATAAGAATCATACAATCCTCATAACCTGTCGCTATTGAGGGAGAGTGAGTACAGACAATAATTTGCCTACCGCTTAACTGAGATAGCATTTTTTTAAGTAAGTCTTCTTGCCAATCAATATGAAGCGATATCTCAGGCTCATCAATTAGTACTATTGAATCCTCACTCATTTTTGACGCAGCATAAAGCATGGTTAAAAGCTGACGTTCGCCAGAGGACATTACTCTAATGCTACTCCATGTGTCATCAGGAAATTTCAACCCAACTCTTGGAGATCGTCTTTCAAGATCAAATTGATAGCATACTTCTTTATCTTCCAAAAATGAATTTACAGAATTAAAATACTTATCAATACTGTAAAATGCCTGTTCTTGATAGGACTGCCGTTCCCTCAAGGCATCTCTATAGACAGTTAAAGCCCCTGCTACAGAGCTCTCTACTTCACCTCGTGGGTTCCTATTTATTAACAACCTTATTTCATCATATATCTTTGAATATTCTTCATAATAATTTATTTTAGCATTATCATCATGAGTTTTGACAAGCCCTTCTATTTCACTTAACAATTCCTGGGGTATTGAGTCCTCTGTTGTTCGCCTATTAATTAAAGCCGAAAAAACCCGAACAAATGATTCAGAGAAGATTCGCCCTTCATACCTTGCTATCCCCATTTGAGCTCGCCTGATCTCTTCTTTTATACGCTCTTCAATTTCAATTGGGGATGGGTAATTTATATTAGGCAAAAATTTACCAAATAGCCCGCGAGCAAATTTATTTATTTTATTTTGCACATATACAGAACGATAGTTTCTTCTTTCAAAACCACTTTCTGGATAACTACCCCACGCCTCTAGCATTGTTCTAAATGCAGGAAAATATGATGAGGTTGTATAATTTAGACCATATGTTTTTACAAAGCTATGTATATAATGTATCAATGAGGGCTTTGTATCACCACTATATCTCTCCTCATCCATCTCTTTTAAGGCATTCGCCGCATCATTAAATGAAAAATATATACTTTTTCCGTCAGATACAGAGATGACCACATATGTATCATCTTCTCTTTTTTCTTTTGTAACTAAAACCTCTACACCATTGGTATAAATCGCCTCTATTTTTTCAAAATTTAGATATGCAAACCTCACGAAATCACAGTTCACAATATTAGCAATGATATGGATTAATGTTGACTTACCAGCTCCATTCTTGCCATGTATTACATTCAAACCTTCATTAAGAGTAATACTTAAATTATAACGACCATGTATTTTATATAAATTAATACCTCTCAAACATATACTGCTCATATCCGCCCCCATATAAAACCTCTTAAGTGCCTCTATAGATAAATTATCATCACTGAAGCTTCTTTTCGCAAACTTTGACAACACTTACTGTAAATTAATAGTAGTAAAAATGCCTTGCTAGCAAAAGCATTCCCACCTTTTACTAGTACTTATCTAATCACAGCCTAATAACTACTGAGTTGCAAGATAAAGATATAATAAAATTCCTTAATTGATAACTAGCGCGTAGTGCTATCACCAGTTAGCTTCGTAGAACAGCTTTATGTGGTTTAATGGACGAACTCAGGCCAAACCCGGATTAGTACAAAAATAAAGTAACCAAAGCGTGATAAGGCTGGCTGCTTCAAAGCTACATACCCAAGGCTACAGCGTCCTTTTTTACACAGCCCCTGAAGGTGCAACTCATCACGCGATCACCGCTCCCAGACTACTCGCCACACGTCGAACCAGTAATGCTCAACAAATCACTTAGGCAAGAAAAATGTGCATTATTGCTGGCGCGCAGTGCTTTCCCCGCCTCGCCTGCGCGCTTTACCTATGCTTTTTCATGCACCTGCATGTATGGGTATATTCTGCACCACTGCTGGCCTATAGTGGTTAAATCAATGTTCGTAGACTCATGCGTTTTCATGCAGCATAGTCATGCACTCGCGTGCTTTCAAAATATTGGGATAAGTATCTAGAAATCCCGGTCCAGAGCCGGGATTTGTTGGCACCAGGAAAACTTGGACACAGAACCCTGACGATTTAACTTTTGCTGCTGTTTCCCTGACTTTTCCGGCATGGCTGCTGAAACACCGATATTTTGTGATTATCTTATCCACAATGTCCAGGGCGGTAGGTATGCAGGTACATTCTGTGTTCTGGCAATGATATCAAGAGCGTTTAACTGTCAGGGCTTCATAGGCGCTGATTCTGGCATGAGCTACCGAGCCTCATTCAGGACACTTGAAAGCTTTATCAGTAATCTTTGAACGCTGCGTGGGGGGGCGGCTATCATTCGCCCTTCCCACCTTTAGCTTTCTCACGCTGTTTCAGCATCCTTGAGCGCGCCGCAGGGCTAGGTGATTTTCTGGCGTCCAGGATGGCTACATCATCTGCATAAATACCGATGCCCTGAAGTAAAGTATCGTCCCCTAAAGATACGTCGCAGGACAGCGCCGGTTGGGTGATTTGTTCGGTGATAAATTGCTTCAGGACGCTTTCTGGATCGTTCACGGTATGAACTACGCCGATAACGGAAGAAGCGCTTCGCCCCAGAGTCATCTTCAGTAATCCAAGCATCTGAATAAGCTTCTGACCGTTTTCTTTCATAAACTCATTCCAGAGCCACGATGCATGGCTTTCAATCAGGCGGTTATGTTCGCTAATGTAGCGGGTTGCAGCGTCTGCAGTTTTCCAGGGCAGAAATTCGTTTTCTGCGGCCTGGACTGCAAGTAAATCTTCGAACTCATCCAGCGTTTCGCGTCCGAGAGCAATTTCAGCCCGCAGTTTTTTCATGCGGGGCGTCATATTTCCCTGATTCTCGCGAAACAATGTGCGCCATTCATCGTTTAAGGCCTGCGTTTCCTTTTTTGTATCTTCATGGCGTTTGCGGATGGTTTCAGTCATCGAGGCCGCTTCGTTCTGTTTACGCCGTTCTTCCTGCCAGACAGCTCTCGCGGTCTTCACTTTATCCACTGCTTCGCAGATGTTGTTTGGAAGCAAGAGGACCTTGTCCGTTTTGGAAGTCTGATTGTTAGTAGTCATGGCAGCTCCGGTAGTGTTTTGTTGTCATGGCAATTGTGCTGGCGCTCATACAAGCGTACTACCGGAGGGGATTGTGCCGTCTTCAGAACAATGGCCTTTTCCTGGCTAGCCAGAGGAAGCGTCATGACCATTCAGCAACCTGTCTTTTATACTTACTATTCACTACTGTTCATTTTAATGAAAAAATAGTAAATACAGGTAGTTAATAGGTGAAGTATTTCACTTGAAGTGTTCATGTATTGTTCATAACTGTTCACTGGAAGAAGTGAACCTTATATTTGTTTTTCATAGAAATAGCACTATTTATTCCGGTTCATTACTGGATAATTTCTCCTCACCATTACTCCGGTGTATTCGGTGTACAGAAATAAAATCCTTATGTCTGTTTGATTATTACTTTCTTTACTCTCCCACTACCGTATTGCATTTCGGAACAATATTCATAAAAATGAATCTGTCCGGTTCTGATAAAGTATCCCCGGATACATGTGGAAGATTTGATGGTTTCTGAAGGTCTCAAGTGAGGAATTTTAATATATGCAGAGCGTTGTTTATCTTCATATATTTTTTGCTCTGCTTATTCTCACTATGAGCCACTGTTCTGGATGATGTAAAAGCCAGCAATGGCATATTGGAGTTTCCCTTGACTAGGCCAATTACTGCGATGCAATACTTTATCCATGGTTTTGTTCTTTATTCTATCTCGCCGTGAAATTAACGATAACACCACCCTTATCAGATTTTTATTTATTTCAACCATGAAGAGTCAATACTGAACTTGGAATATATAAAACATGCTCACATGGATTATATATAAACAATAAGGGCCGTCTAAATTCGGGTGGAATTACCCGGATTGCTGAAAAATTTTTAAGA
The DNA here is from genome assembly GCF_042788095.1 of Kosakonia sp. YIM B13571. Classification (NCBI taxonomy): domain Bacteria; kingdom Pseudomonadati; phylum Pseudomonadota; class Gammaproteobacteria; order Enterobacterales; family Enterobacteriaceae; genus Kosakonia; species Kosakonia sp. YIM B13571. The sequence goes on from NZ_JBHZPL010000010.1 coordinate 50,322, forward strand.
GGTAGTCAGATGCAAAGTATTTCTGTTTCCACGCCAGCACCAGCAGCTCCAGTGCTTCCCGTTCCGGCTCAGAATGAGCGATTTATACGTTTACCTGAAGTGATGCATCTTTGCGGGCTATCCCGCTCAACCATCTACGACCTCATCAGCCGCGATGCTTTCCCGCAGCAGATATCTTTGGGCGGAAAAAATGTTGCCTGGGTACAGTCGGAAGTCAGCGCATGGATGGCTGATCGAATTGCAGCACGCTAGCAGAGAAGCCATGCGGAAACGGGCTTTGCAAACTAATCCCCTTTTTTCCGGCTTGCTTCCTGACATCCTTTCCAGGTATAGTTTTCCCGCTGTCGCAAAATCGGCAGCCGGGCGTGGAAACCCGAGTAATCTAACGGCGACACCGGACGCGCCATGCGTCTTTTTTTGTGTCTATGCCTCTGTACACCTGTTGTTTACGCACCGGTTCTTTAACCGTTGCTGTATCTGCGTAATGGTGGCTCAGGCGGGGCAGCCCTCGGGCTGGCCGGTATCCGTTAGAGCCGGTATTTCCACCCCTGTCTGGGCTACCACCAGTGAGCGTGGAAACTCCGGTGGTAGCGTTAACCGCTATCTAACGGAGGCTGCCATTATGGCTACGACCCTCACCCTGTCTCACCCGCAATTTATCTTTGTCTTCGCTGCCGTTCGTCGTTCCGGGCTTAAGCCACGCGTCTGTATGCTGCGCACCATTGCCGCCGATGAACGTACCGCACGCCGTTCCCTCGTTCGCGATTATGTCCTCTCGTTTGCCGCTCGTCTGCCGGTTGCAGAGGTGCGCGCATGAACCAGTCAATCCTTACCGTTGATGATCTCAGATATCTCGAACATCTGCGCAATATCGGCCATCTTGTTGGCGAGCTGGCAGCGGAACAGGACAGCGTGACTGCCCGCCACGATCCGGCTGAGCGTCTGCAGCTCATTTCCCTGATTTACCTGATAACAGATCAGCTTGATGCCGTAATCGAACGCTGCAACCGGCGCTGCCTGGTCGGGGAGAAGCAGATATGAAACAGAAGTTACCGCCCATCCTGCGCGCTGCGTTTTACCGCCGCGCCGTGGCCTGTGCCTGGTTGACCCTGTGCCAGCGCCAGCAGCGCTATCCGGATCTAACACTCGATACGCTGGAGTCTGCCATCGCTGCCGAGCTGGAAGGATTCTATCTGCACCAGCACGGCGAGGAAAAAGGTCGCCAGATTGCCTGTGCGTTGCTGGAAGATTTAATGAATGCCGCACCACTCAAAACCGCGCCGTCACTCTCTTTTCTTGGCATGGCAGTAATGGAAGAGTTATGCGCCCGTCATATCACTGTGACAGTGCGGTGCTGAGGAAAAATAATGAAAATAAACGTAACGGAAACCGTGAAACAAGCATGCGGCCACTGGCCGCGCATTCTCCCGGCGCTGGGAGTGAAAGTGATAAAAAACCGGCATCAGCCCTGCCCGGTGTGCGGCGGCTCTGACCGCTTCCGTTTTGACGATAAAGAGGGGCGCGGAACATGGTTCTGCAACCAGTGCGGCGCCGGCGACGGCCTGAGCCTGGTTGAAAAGGCGCTGGGCGTGACGGTTAGCGAAGCTGCCAATCGTGTGAACGCAGTGACCGGTAGCCTGCAGCCGGTTGCCCCGGAGGTGATTGCTGCTGATGCAGAAACCGAAGCCAGCCACAGGGAGGCCGCCGCGCTGGCGGCCAGTCTGCTGGCGAAAAGCTGTTCAGCCACCGGTAACGCCTACCTGACCCGCAAGGGCTTTCCTGCTGCTGAATGCCGGATGCTAACGACCACACATAAAACCGGCGGCGTGACATACCGCGCCGGTGATGTGGTGGTGCCGCTGTATGACGATAAATCAGAGCTGGTTAACCTCCAGCTCATTAACGCTGACGGCGACAAGCGCACCCTGAAAGGCGGCCAGGTGAAGGGAGCCTGTCACCTCATCAACGGTGAAAAACAGTCGGGAAAACGCCTGTGGATAGCCGAGGGGTATGCCACGGCACTAACCGTGCATCACCTGACCAGTGAAAGCGTGATGGTGGCGCTGTCATCGGTGAACCTTCTTTCTCTGGCGAGCCTTGCCCGCAGCCAGCACCCGGCCTGTCAGATTATCCTTGCTGCCGACCGTGACCTGAATGGCGACGGCCAGACAAAAGCCGCTGCGGCTGCAAAGGCCTGTGCCGGTATGATTGCCCTGCCGCCAGTGTTTGGTGACTGGAATGATGCATTTATGCAGCAGGGGGAGAATGCCACACGTCAGGCAATTTATGACATCCTCCAGCCATTGGTACAAAGCCCGTTTGACACCATGAGCGAAGCGGAATTTACCGCCATGAGCACCAGTGAGAAGGCGATGCGCGTGTATGAGCACTACGGCGAAGCGCTGGCCGTGGATACAAACGGTCAGCTTCTTTCCCGCTATGAAGCCGGAGCCTGGAAAGTGATTTCCCCGGCTGACTTCTCCCGCGATGTGGCGGCACTCTTCCAGCGCCTGCGCGCGCCCTTCTCGTCTGGCAAAATTGCGTCGGTGGTGGAGACCCTGAAACTGATTGTGCCGCAACAGGGCGCTCCGGCACGGCGTCTGATTGGCTTCCGTAACGGGGTGCTGGACACGAAAACCGGCACGTTCAGCCCGCACCACAAATCCCACTGGCTGCGCACCCTGTGCGAGGTTGATTTCACTCCGCCGGTGGCAGGCGAAACGCTGGAAACGCATGCCCCGCATTTCTGGTGCTGGCTCGACCGTGCTGCCGGTGGCCGGGCTGACAAACGCGACGTGATACTCGCCGCGCTGTTTATGGTGCTGGCAAACCGCTACGACTGGCAGCTCTTTCTTGAAGTGACGGGGCCAGGGGGAAGCGGGAAAAGCATTCTCGCCGAGATTGCGACCCTGCTCGCCGGGGAAGATAACGCCACCTCCGCGACCATTGAGACGCTGGAATCGCCGCGCGAGCGCGCCGCCCTGATTGGCTTCTCATTGATTCGTCTGCCTGACCAGGAGAAATGGAGCGGGGACGGTGCGGGGCTCAAGGCCATCACCGGCGGCGATGCGGTGTCGGTTGACCCTAAATACCGGGATGCATATTCCACGCATATTCCGGCGGTGATTCTGGCCGTCAATAATAACCCGATGCGCTTCACCGACCGCAGCGGCGGTGTTTCCCGTCGCCGTGTTATCCTGCATTTCCAGGAACAGATTGCCCCGGAGGAGCGCGACCCGCACCTGAAGGATAAAATCGCCCGCGAGCTGGCCGTCATTGTGCGCCAGCTTATGCAACGGTTCAGTGACCCGATGACCGCCCGCACGCTGCTCCAGTCGCAGCAGAACTCCGGCGAAGCGCTCAGCATTAAGCGCGACGCCGACCCGGCTTTTGACTTCTGCGGCTATCTTAAAATCTTGCCCGATACCATCGGCATGTTTATGGGGAACGCCAATATTATTCCGCGCCAGCCGCGACTCTACCTGTATCACGCCTATCTGGTGTACATGGAGGCGCATGGTTACAAGAACACCCTGAGCCTGACGATGTTCGGAAAGGGGTTGCCGACCATGCTCAAAGAGTACGGCCTGAACTATGACAAGCGGCGAACAAATCAGGGGATGCAGACTAACCTGACGCTGAAAGAAGAAAGCAACGGCGACTGGCTGCCGAAGTGCGATGAGCCCACAATAACTTGATCTTCTTTAGACCGGCAACAGCCGGTCTAATATTTTCAATCATACCAGAGCCTTTACTAAATCGCCTGAAAAGAACATTCTACAACCGTATTTATTTTTTCACATTAATACCAAGGATTGAATATGGACTATTTGCAGACAGGTGGTTTTCTCGTAAACATATTGACCATGCTCGTTGCCGTAAGCTCATCGTTTATTAGTTATCTTGTTTACAAGGAGAATTCTTCTCCTGATGTGATTGTATACCTTGAGCAAGATAACAATGCAAAAACGATTCTAAATATTGTCATAAAGAATATAGGGAAAAGTGCAGCAAAGGATGTTACGTTTAGTTTTGATAGAACATTGCCACAACGTGCCTTTGACGACAAAACGGGTGAAGACATGACCAAGGGAGCCCTAATTACGGGAATCCCTTTCTTTGCGCCTGGGACTGATCGGGTATATCACTTCGGCAATTTACATGGAATAAAGAAATATGTAGGAGATGAAAAAATTAAAGTTACCATCAGATTTCGTAAAGCTAATAGTAGAAACCCATTCTCGCGAGAAATATTAAATGAGTGTTATATTGACTTACAGTCTTGGGATTTTGTGGATGCATCGGATAACAGCAACACGCGTAAAATAGCCGACAACCTAACCAAGATCGAAAAGGCACTGATTAAACACAAACTATAGAGTTATACAGTGAATTTTAAGGAGGATGTAGTTTCGAAAGGGATTGCCGGCCATGCTGAAAGAGTACGGACTGAACTATGACAAGCGGCGAACAAATCAGGGGATGCAGACCAACCTCACGCTGAAAGAAGAAAGCAACGGCGACTGGCTGCCGAAGTGCGATGAGCCCGCAACAAAATAACCACCGCAGACCGGCGATTGCCGGTCTTTTTCTATCTGACGCCCCCGGAAGTGAACAGTGTACTGTTCACTACTCACTAGCTCATCACCACCCATGCCAATGATAAATAATAAAAAAATCGCGGAGTGAACAGTGTGAACGGTAAACACAAAAAAACTTTTTACACCCATCGGCCTAATGCTTGTTGGAAAGCGCGCTACAGAAAGAGAGCACTCTGCACACAGAACATATCTGAGAATCCGATTGAAGAGCCCAGGGCTGACGGATTTTAAAGGGAGTGACTCTAAAGAATTATTTTGAGCTGTGAGAGGAATTGGAATTTAAGCGAAATTTTGTTATTCAATTTATCGTAGGGAGCGGCAAAATGCCGCCCCGAGTTATATGCAAAAATCAGAGTGATACTAAGGATTAGCATACTCTAAAATTTCTTCCCCCATGAGAGTACAGTCATTAAGGAAGATGAATCTCATACGATACTTGCCTTTGTAGATATAACCCCAGGTCTGCAATACATCAAAATATTGCGATTTATTTTCCGGATTTTGCATCTTCGCTAATGCAGTTACATCTTTATCAACCTCAGCCCTGTCATCGTTGTCCCGATAAAAAGCCAGCAGTTTATTTGCTTCTGTTATTGCCTGAGCTTTACAAGTTAACTCAGACTGTTTCACAGCAGCCAAAGACGGAAAAGTTATAGCACACAGTAATAGTGTTAGAATGCCAGTTGATACTTTCATATTATTCCAAGCTCTCTTTTTGCTCTTATCAACGCCCCTTTTCTTTCTTCGAGACCGTTGTAGCCACCGTTCACGAGAAGGGTTACTTTATTTACGTCATCCCTGTCTGCTGCCGCATTCACATGCCTGAGATCCCAATAATAACAAGCTGCCTTAACGGCAACATATGGGTTCCTTGCAACTATAGTAGGATCGGTTACGTAATCTTTCTCAAACTGGCTTCCGAAATTCGTATAATTTTCTCTACCTGTCAGATGTAATAACCCACGACCTATAAATTTTGGACCATCACCTACTTCTGTATTACCTAAATTGCGTCCTATGCGCGTTCCTGCATCATATTCTCTGCCACCATCTCTTGGAACTTCAGTTAATCTAGAAAAGTTGGCAGTTTCAACACATGCTTGCGCTATAAAATGAGCGGCTCTTAATTCTGTATTTATTCCATAAACGGTAAACCATTGGTTCAAATGTGGTGCTATGGCATGGACATTGTAATGCTGTGAATTTAGCAGGCTTTCTATATGCCGGTAATGCCTGGCAATATTCCAAAGCATCTCTGCTGTAATATCAACCATTTGCCTTTTCCTTTTCTTATATCCCATAATCATTTTAACTACCGTGATTGAGCATTTGGCAGGCATTTTTTGCTTTCGCTTACAATCTAGGAAAATTCTTATCCTCTTATTTTTCAGCATCGGGAGGAGCTAACATGCAACTGACAGATAACGATCAAGCAAACCGCATCACTGTCTGGCACGCCTTATCGGAGCTTTTCACCGGTCGGGAGCTCCAGGACTATGACTATCAATGGATGGCTAAGGTGTTAAAGGAATCCGGGCTCAGCCGGGAAGCGATCTTTGTGATTCTGGATGAGGAAGTTACCCCTGCCCTCCAGGGTAATCTTCTTTATAACCCAACGCCGGTGATGGCTGGCTGGACAGAAGAAGATATTAAGCGGCTCGTCACGGAGTACGTGAGCAGGAAGCCGACCATTATTGAGCGTGTTGTTCCAGCCAACTTGTTGTTAAAACAGCGTCGGAAACACATTCGGGATGAGCTAAACAGGCTTACTGCCGAGCTGGATAAATGCACATAAGAAATGAGCCCAAAAGTCTGTTAGGCGAAGCGATTGGTATACGCTTAGGTATACGAATGAAAGTTGAATTCACTAAAAACACTTTAATTCAATCAATTAGCGAATTTATTCAGACTCCGCCAGCTATGATGAACTGATACCGCACTCTGTGTACACAAAGAGGACAGGTCGAGGCGTAAGGCGCCTGCTTCTCGCCCGGAGAAAACATAACAACCCAATATTGTCATCGTACTTAATCCTACATACAACAACGTTCAGGGTTTGTTGAAAACGGATCAATATGTACCATGACGTTGAGAATGTTGTTCTTTTGCAAAACTCTCTCCCGTGCTGCTACCGCAATTTCGTGTCCCTCCCTGACAGACAGATATTCCGGAACCTCAAGATGCACATCAACCAGGATATGATCTCCTGCCTTGCGCGTTTTAAGATCATGCAAACCAGCCACACCCGGTGTGGAAAGAAGAATAGTTTTTATTTCATGTTCCTTATCTATATCGGCAGAGCGGTCCATCAGGTCATGTAGTGAATCAGAAGTGAACAAGTATCCCATACGGAGTATCAGCACTCCGACTAAAAGAGAAGCCGCTGTATCGAACCACGGATATCCTGCCAGGGTGCCGATAATACCAACAGCGACAACAACAGATGATGCAGCGTCAGAACGGGCATGCCATGCATTTGCAGCGAGCAAGGAGGACTGGACACGCCTGGCCACCCTAAGCATATACCGGAACAGCCCTTCTTTTATTATCAATGCGGCCAGCGCCACCCACAAAGCTCCGACATGCACCGCAGCAAACGCCGTCGGATGCAGCAATTTACCGGCAGCGGACCACAACATTCCGGCACCTACGGCGATTAACATCATCCCAAGAAGCATTGAAGCACCGTTCTCATACCGCCAGTGCCCATAATGGTGATCGCTGTCAGAAGGTTTATGGCTTTTTTTATTGGCAAGCAATACGACAAAATCAGCAACTAAATCAGAAGGAGAATGAATACCATCAGCAATTAATCCCTGAGATCCTGAAAATATACCCGTTAGAATCTGCATGAGCGATAAAACCAAATTAACAACAACGCTGATGAATGTGCTTTTTCGTGCCATTGCTGAACGATCATGACACCCATTATCATTACGCATATTAATATCCCAGGAAATAAAAAACAGATTTGAGATTATCCTTATCCAATCTTAATGTGACGTTAAGGCTGAAAGAATAAATTATCTGGTAACGCAGCATTTTATATATCAGTAATGTGTGAATTATTAATTATTGATTAAAAGGACAACCTGACAATGCATCTGGAACTACACAGTATCGGAAGAGTGGGATGGTTAAGGGCCGCGGTGCTGGGGGCAAATGATGGCATTGTATCCACCGCGAGTCTCGTGCTTGGTATCGCGGCGGCAGGTACCACATCATCAGGTATTTTGCTGGCGGGGATTGCCGGGCTCGTCGCCGGTGCGATGTCGATGGCAACAGGAGAATATGTCTCCGTTTCATCCCAGACGGATACAGAAAACGCCGCCCTCGCCCAGGAAAAAAGAGAGCTGGTGGCCGATTATGAAGGAGAAGTACTGGAGCTTACGTCGTTGTACATTCAGCGGGGGCTGGAGCCTGGGCTTGCTCGCCAGGTTGCACAGCAGCTTATGGCTAAGGATGCGCTGGACGCACATGCCCGCGAAGAGTTAGGACTGACGGAAACGAATTCGGCACAACCTCTTCAGGCGGCCATTTTTTCGGCGCTCAGTTTTTCTGCCGGAGCCGTGTTGCCTTTGATTGTTGCATGGTTAGCACCCGCCCCACTGGTTTTCCCGTTCGTCATCCTTTCCACTCTATTTTCACTCACCCTCCTTGGTTATATCTCATCGGTTGTGGGCAAAGCGTCACCACTGAAAGCAATGCTTAGAATCACTTTCTGGAGTGCAATGGCTATGGCTTTATCTATGGGAGCGGGCACACTCGCAGGCCAGGTATTGGCTTAGAAGATCGTTTAATTCTCAGGAAAGATCAAAATGAAAAAATATTCGGGTAGTCAGATAGCATTACACTGGCTGGTGTTACTGCTTATCGTCATAACGTACGCTGCGATGGAATTCAGGGATATTTTCCCTAAAGATTCGGCAGAACGTTACTGGATGAGCATCACGCATTACACTTGTGGTGTCAGTGTACTTATTCTGATGCTGGTCAGAATGATATTCAGGTTTCTCACCCCGGAGCCACCGGTTGTTCCACCGCTGCCCCAATGGCAGAAACTCAGTGCTGTTGTTGTGCATTTTGTTTTATATGCGCTTTTCATCTTACTTCCGATTCTTGGGGTCGTGTCGCTCTATTTTGGTCAGAAAGGGTGGAGTTTTCTTTTTATAAATATGCCGGTGGCATCCGTAAAAAATAGTCTTTTGCAACACAACCTGAAGGAAGTTCATGAGTTACTGGCTAACACTGGTTATTTCATCATTGGTTTGCATGCAGCGGCAGCCCTAATGCATCACTATATATGGCGAGATAACACGTTAAAAAGAATGATGCCCGGGAAATATCAGGATTAACATAGAGTCCCGTAAGGTTTCCAGTCTGAACAGACTGATAAGTCTGTTCAGAACCGGTATGACTCACTGAGTGCTATATCTCATCCTCGGGGCTCAGGTCAGAGCATCTCATTACAGGGACGCCAACAAGCCCTAAGAGCCCCCACTGCGCAAGCCCTGCGGGCTTTTTGTTTTCCCTTCCCGCTCAACCCACACTAATAATTCATTAATATTCAACCCGTTAAATAACATCCACCATCTCATTTACGACCAGACTCGAAGCCCCTCCTACATTTCATAGGTTGTGGCTTGTCTTTTTTCTCAAGACACTCCCTTAATAAGCGTATGCGACGGATAAATTGAAAACATGCATGGAAATGTCGTGCCCGGCACGCCTGTTTCCCTGTGCCGTGATCTGGATGAATGAATGGAACAGGTATCAAAATGAAAACAGATGGAAGATATGGTCTGGTTGGCCCGGACGCACCGGTAAAGAACGAGGATGAAGATCGTTACGGGCTGACGGCGGTGGCCAAAGGGCTAGCGCAGGCAATCCAGGCAATGGACGATGAAGGTTCCGCCGTCATTGGTATCGAAGGTGTTTGGGGCTCAGGGAAGACGAGCCTTATAAATTTACTCCTTAATGAACTCAAGCAAACCCGGGATCAGAAGACACATGTGCTGCATATCTCTCCCTGGCTTAATGGCGACAGTGTAAGCCCGGTCGCGTCGCTTTTAATTCCCGTCGCGCTGATCCTGGATCAGGAGCAAACTCGCACATTACCTGAAGAAGAACAGAAGATTAAGAGCGCAAAAAAGACGCTGAATGAGACAAAAGATCGGGTGTTGCGCTATGTCCGCTCGACCGCCAGGCTAGCCCAACCGCTGGCAGATATGGCGAGTATCATCCCGCTTCTGGGTGGCGTGGATAAGGTTACTGAAGCGCTGACAAAGCTCGGCTCAGACAGTGAGAAAAGTGCCGCCGATCTGCGCGCTGAAATTGAAAGCAGTCTGGAAGAACTTGAGCTGACATTTATTATTATTCTCGACGATCTCGATCGGCTGGAACCGGCGCAAGCCGTCGAAATCTTGCGTATGGTACGTTCGGTCGCGGATTTCCCCCGCTTTCGTTACGTGATGTGCTACGACCGCGATGTACTGGCAAAAGCCATCGAGCACGGACTTGGCGTCACTGATGGGCGCTTATACCTGCAAAAAATCGTGCAACTCTCGTTCAGCCTGCCGCGCCCGGAAGCGTTCGACCTGCACCGGGAATTCCTGGCCGGCGCGCTTGAACTGTATAAAAAAATTCAGGGGCGCGATTTAGATGAAGAAGCGATTTCAGTGCTGAATAAAGCGGTGGATGCCTATGGCAACGAGTTCTCCACGCCGCGTGAAGTCCGCCTGGCATTAAACGCATTACAGTTTCGCTACCCGGCGATGCGCGATTATGTCTATTTTCCCGATCTCTGCTTTTTGCAGTTACTGCGCGTAGTTAACCCAGGCCTGCATGACTGGATCGAACACTATCTCACCGAGCGCTCTATTGTCGAAGCCGGTGACGGAACCATTAACAACGAAGACCAGAATACAATGGCGGGCGATCTGGTTAATAAACTCGCTTTGTTCAAATACGCTTCGGGTCGCAATGTCTGGACGCTTGGCCGCTGGGTGCCCGGCGTGCAAGGCAGCAGCGAAAAAGAGGCCAGTCTGTTCATGGAAATAAATGAGAGCAGACGAGAAGAAATGGCAGCGCTACGACGTCTCGGCAGCGCGGGCTACTGGCGCTATTACTTTTCTTTTTCCGCGCCGCAAAACGTACTGCCGGAATCGGCCATTGAGGAGGTTTTATCGATGGCTGGCAACGACGAAGAGCAGCTCGCTCAGTATCTGCTCGGCAAAATTCACAGCAAAGGCGTCTCTACGCAGACCTGGTTTGAGCATATCGTCACCCGCCTCACTCCGGGTGTTATCGCGAAAGCAAAACCCGAACAATTGTACGGGCTGCTCAATTTTTTCTTCCAGCGAGCTGATGTTATTGAAGAAAAATTCAAGCAACGGGATGCGTTATACCGCATGCAAGAATCCGGCACTGGCGTACTGGCCTTACAATTGACAAAGCAACTACATAACCAGGATCACGTCCGTTTATGCACGTTTATTGAGGAGCGGATAAAAAATGGCGAGGCGTTCTACTGGATAGTCCAGTTTTACAGCAGCCTTTTCAAACCGCGTGAAAACGATTCAGCCGATCTGTCGCCATTTTCCGTCCGCGAGCTCGCAGCATTACGTACAACGCTCGCCGAACGCATGGAGCGCGAGAGTGTGAAGAGTCAGCTCCTGGCTGCTCCGCAATTATTAAGTTATCTCTACGCGTGGCGAGATATTGCGAGCGAAGAAGTGGTGAAAGCCTGGGTTAGCAAAGTCAGCCATACCGATGCCGGTTTTTTGCAACTGCTGCTGGCAATGCGCACCGTCACTATTAGTAGCGCTAAAGGCATCTATTTCTCTTTGGATCTCGATAGAGCCGCAGAGTTTTTTGACGAGCAAACGGAACCAGAAGCGCGTATAGAGAAGATTGCCGAAACGCAAGATCTCTCGCTATCAGAGCCGCTACTTGAAGTGCAGAAAGCGGTAGTGCTGTCCGATCCCTTTGCTGCAGCCTTTTAACCCTTCGCACTAACGCGTTCATGACCCTGCTATTTCAGGCAAGTCAGTGTTAACTTTCACGGCTTGCCCTTATCCATTTAGCGCAAAGTAAGGAAAAACTTATACAGGTCGTTTTTATTTGCATCGACTTTGTTCAACTTTTTAAATAAGCGTTGTGATTTTTCCTATATGTGAAACATACAGATCAAATTGTTAATTTCATGTAATTAATTAATATTAGAATAAAATCATTCTCATTCTCTAAAATCTTAATAATTTATAGATTACTTTCAACAAGATAAATTAAACCCGTTAGAAAAATCGCATCTCCGTTGGCATTACTGCATTATGTAACTAAAGTTATTAAAATTCTTTACAAAGCAAGCAACCGCTTGAATTAATTGATTAAAAATAAATAACAAAAATCCAATTCGACGAATCGCCTATTTTTTCCGCATTATTTCGATTGTTCGCATGACCCCTTTTGTGTAAACTTATTTCCGTTGTCAGGAAAAGTCCTGGAAACAAAGATTTAAGCAGGAACATAATATAATCTCCTGCACAATTATATTAAAGCTGTTAAAAGATTTACCTTTTAGTATTTTAATTAATATCGAAATGAAGTGGTTGCTCGCATATTTAATTTTTAAATAACAGCGAAAGACAGCGCATCGCCTGTTTTTTGCGGGAGCAACTTTATGAACGAACAAAATTTTGACGAACAAATGCAGTCTATCCAGGATCTGAACCTGTCCTATTTATTACTGGCACAGCGTCTGATTCGTGAAGATAAAATTGCAGCCGGTTTCCGCCTCGGTTTAAACGAAACCACGATGGAAACCTTACGCAGCTTGTCACTGCCGCAACTGATTAAACTGTCCACTTCTGGTCAGCTGATTAGCCGGTTGCGTATTGATGATGATGTGATGATCAACTGCCTGACCAAAGATTCGCGAATTGATGCGCTTCAGCGTTTGCATACCGGCATTATTTTGTCGAGCAATCTGCTTAATACCCTCAATCAAGATGGCAGCGAGGCGGCTTAATGGAAGACTCAATGTTGCAAGAAAAAAGCATTATGTCGGAAATTAAAGATACGCATATTGCCATGCAGTTGATTAATTTCGGCGCCAGAATGCAGGTGCTGGAGAGTGAAACCAGCCTTAGCCGCAGAAAACTGTTAAAGCTTTATAAAGAGCTGAAAGGGGATTCACCGGCGAAAGGTATGCTGCCTTTTTCCGCCGACTGGTATATGGCGTGGGAACAGAATATTCACTCGTCCATTTTTTATAATATTTATCTGTATTTGCAGAAGGTCGAACCAGGACGCACGGTCGAATTGATGCTGAAAGCCTACCGTATTTATATGGAACACGGTTTGGCTGAAGAAAATGAAGAACCGGTGCTGGGGTTAACCCGTGCATGGACGCTGTTACGCTTTATCGACGGCGGCATGCTCAAACAGACGCAGTGCGATTGTTGTGGTGGCAGCTTTATCACCACGCCGGAGCACATGTTCAACGGCTTTACCTGCAGCCTCTGCGTGCCACCGTCACGCGCGCTGAAACGTAGCCCGCTGCTCAACTTCGCGGCTGGCGCACCCACCACATTGCAGTAATGGCATGATTTTGCCCCCTGTCGGGGCAAAAACATCTTCAAGCCGCCAATAGCAGCCTCGCCTGGTCAGCATCACGTTGAGCAGGCGAGGCTGTTGTCTTTCTGTTATTTGCGCCCGTTATGACAAGCGGGCGGTAAAGACACCACGATAATAACTCGGACTGATGTTAAGCCGCATAAGGATATCGCGCCGGTGAACGTAGGCCGTTTTCAGGCTGATCCCAAGTTCGGTAGAAACATCCTGTGCGCTGGCTCCGGAAGCCAACAGACAAAGCACCTCGCGCTGGCGCTGTGTTAAAAGCGGGAGCGCGGGATACCGCAGTGATATTGTCCCTTTACGCGACAGCAAACGGCTGATTGACTCATAAATGTGCCGAATGGGCGTATTGAGACACAGGGTCGGAATATCCGGCATCAAGGCGGGCAAAACAGGGTCAAGATCGTCGCTCAGCAACAGGCAGGGCACATCAGGCTTCGCTTCACGCAAATACTGCATAGTGTTCATCAACGACATCAGATTAGTGGTCTGCGTGGCAACCGCAATCACAAAGCGCACTTTATTGCAGGATATTGCATACGCGTCTTCCGGGCTTGCGATATGGCTAATGCGCAAGCTAGGACGATAAAACTTAATCAGCGTGGTTAATCCCAGTGTCGAAAACACATCTTCACTGTAAATCAGAACGTTAGCGATACTAACTGCCTTTTTTTCACTCATAGTCCTTTACCTACTCAGCGTCACATCCAGTGACAAATTGCGATGATTAAAAACGTCCCTTCCGGCGTTATTTGAATCCCGTCAGGATCACAAACAGATGGTCAAAAATGCCCGCCATCATGTTTTCAAAGAAGGGTGCAAGCGTGTACATCACCAGCGACATGGCTACCATGCCGACAGTTAAAGAAAGCGGAAAACCGATCACAAAAATCGAAAGCTGCGGCGTCAGGCGATTGAGCAATCCCATTGTCAGGTTGAGGCACAGCAATAAGGTGATAACCGGCAGGCCCAGCATTAAGCCGTAGCGAAAGATCAGGCTGCCTGCTTTGACCATCGCCATAAATCCTTCATGACCGAGCGGCGCGGCGCTAATCGGGAAAGCCTCAAAGCTGTTCGCCACCACTTCCAGCATATAAAGATGGCCATTGAAGGTCAGAAACAGCAGCGTGACAAAGAGGTTCAGCAGCCGTGAAACGACCGGCATACTCGGGCCACCGCTGGGGTCATAAACCATGGCGAAAGAGAGGCCCATCTGCATACCGATAATCTCGCCTGCGTGGCGTACCGCCACGAAAATCAGCTGTACCGCAAGCCCGATAGCGATACCGATAATCAGTTGCTGACAACAGGCCCAAAAGCCGTCAAACGAAGCGATCGCAATGTTGCTCTGCGGCAGTTGCGGGGCGACAAGAAAAGCAGTGATCAACGCCAGCGCGACTTTTAACCGCGCGCTCATCTGTTTTTCACTGAAGATCGGTGCCGCACCGAACAGGGCGAGCATGCGCAGGCACGGCCAGAAATACTGGTTCACCTGGTCATAAAGATTAACCAGCGAGAGCGTAAGCATACTTAACGGATGATATAGGGCAGGCTACTGAACAGACCACGCATGTAGTCAACCAGCGTTGACAGCATCCACGGTCCGCAAGCGATCAGCACCACCACGATGGTCAGGATCTTCGGAATGAATGAGAGCGTCATTTCGTTGATCTGCGTCGACGCCTGCAAAATACTGACAATCAAACCCGCTGCCAGCGCGGCTAACAATAATGGTGTGGCAATAAACAGCCCGACTTTCGTCGCCTGGAAACCAAGCGACATGACACTTTCAGGGGTCATCTTCTTCTCTCTAACTAAAAAAGCTTTGCGCCAGGGAACCGATAACCAGCTGCCAGCCATCCACCAGGACAAACAGCATCAGCTTAAAAGGCAGGGAAATCGTTGCCGGAGGCACCATCATCATCCCCAATGCCATCAGCACACTTGCCACCACCAGGTCGATAATCAAAAAAGGAATGAACATCGTAAAGCCGATCTGGAAACCGGTTTTCAGTTCGCTGGTCACAAACGCAGGCACCAGAATGCTCATTGGCACATCGTCGGCAGTATTAAACTGCTCTGCTTTCGCGATGCGGGAAAAGAGCGCCAGATCCCCTTCACGGGTCTGTTTAAGCATGAAGGCGCGCAAGGGTTGCGACCCTTTTTGTAACGCGACTTCCATCGAAATCTTATCCTGCGAGAGCGGAACCCATGCTTCGTCGTAAATACGGTTCAACACCGGCGACATGACGAAAAACGTCAGAAACAGCGCCAGTCCCAGCAGCACCTGGTTAGGTGGCGTACTGGCGGTGCCAAGGGCGTTTCGCAGCAGCCCGAGCACAATCACAATGCGGGTGAACCCCGTCATCATCAGCAATATCGCGGGCAAAAACGTCAGCGATGTCATTAAAACCAGCGTTTGTACCGGCAGTGACCAGCTCTCTCCATTCGCTGAATGGCTAAGCATGATGTCGCTACTGGCCGCCCAGGTCAGCCCGGCGGGAAAGAAAATCCCGGCAAGCGCTATTCCAGAGCCAAGCATTACCGGTAACAGGCGAGTGTTGCGTTTCATTTTTTGCCCTCACCTTTATGCCGGGTAATGCGATTCACTAAAGCCGCCTGAAGACTGGCAGCAAACGGCGCAGCCTGAACCGGCTCAGCGTCCGCTTTTTTCTCCATCGTCATCAGGTTAGTAATATTTTCCTGTGTCACGCCCAGCAACAACCATTTGTCATCCACTTCGACAACCACCAGACGCTGCCTCGCGCCAAGGGACTGGGTGTGTTTTACCGACAGAATGCTATTTCCCTTTACCATTCGTGAAGCCACGCCAGTGCGACGGCAGATCCAGGCAACCGCCACAATCAGCAACAGCACAAGCGCCAGCGCGCCAACAACATTGCCAATAGAGACCGGAGCCACGGCAGGCCCGCCGGCAACGGGCTGAACAGTATTAAGTGATGGGGTATTCATTATCTGCTCAGGCGGTGCATACGTTCGGAAGGCGTAATAATATCGGTGATACGAATACCGAATTTATCCGAAACGACGACCACTTCACCCTGGGCAATTAAGTAACCGTTAATCAAAATATCCAGCGGCTCACCGGCTAACCCTTCAAGAGAAACAATGGCGCCTGGGCTGAGTCTTAATAACTCTTTGATGGTCATTTTTGTGCGCCCCAACTCCACGGTCATTTTGACCGGAATGTCGAGCACTAGATTTAAATCTTCCGAAAAATTAACCATCACATCGTCTTTCACCGTAGCTTGCAGCTCGGCACTATTTTCGTTCATTTGTTCGCTCATCGCGTCGCCCCAAAGGTCGTTAAGCGAGGATTTATTTGACCCCGATTCAAGTTCCATATCACTCATTCGTTGGTCACTCCTTCTTTAAGGCTAATAATGTTGAATTCATCAAATTTTCCACCTGGATGGCATACTGATTATTGGCGCTGCCATATTTACCGGACATGACCGGCACATCGTTAACAAACCCGCCAATGTCTTCAGGCTTTTCCAATGGAATAATATCGTCAGGTTTCAGGCTCATAATTCTGGACAAGCGGGTAGAAATCTCAGCGAATTTCACCACCAATTCCAGTTCGGTATCACGCATTTGCGAAGCGAGCGCGCTACGCCACTGATTGTTTTCGTGCTGTGAGTTTTCCAGCGGCGGGTTGGTCAACAACTCGCGAATCGGTTCGATAATGCTAAACGGAATACAAATTTGTAATTCACCGCTGTGTGAACCAATATCCACCTGAAACGGTGTGGTCACCACAATATCATTCGGTGACGACGTGATATTGGTGAACTTCACCTGCAATTCAGAACGGATAAACTCTGTTTTGATCTTATAAATAGATGTCCAGGCGTAATCATATGCTTCGCGCGCCATGGCCAACATACGTTGGATAATACGCTGTTCTGTGGGCGTAAATTCGCGACCATCGGCCTTTGTCGGGAAACGACCGTCGCCGCCAAAAAGGTTATCCACCGCGGTAAACACCAGGTTGGGCGAAAAGACGAATAGCGCCGTGCCGCGCAGCGGATGCATGTTAATCAGATTCAGACTCGTCATCACCGGCAAATTGCGGGCAAATTCATGGTACGGCTGAATTTTAATGTTTCCGGCAGTAACATCCGGGCTACGACGCAAAATGTTAAACAAACCGATACGAAACTGTCGCGCAAAACGTTCATTAATAATTTCCAGAGAATATAAACGTTCACGAATAACCCGACGCTGCGTATTGGGATCATAAGGTTTGATATGATCTTCTGCTGAGGAAATCGCCGTTTCTGCGCTATTTTTCTCTTCGCCGCCGGGGCCGCCATTCAAAAGATTATCGATCTCGTCCTGTGATAAAATGCTGTCCGACATAATAGTTACCGTAAAATGAATGCATTAAACAGGACGTTTGTCACCATCGGTTGAGGCTGACCAGCAAGCGATGCGTTAACCGCATCTTTTACTTTTAATGCCAACGTTTCTTTCGCCTTATCATCGACTAATTCAGCCGCTGTTTGTTGAGAAAAAAGCACTAACAAATTACTACGAACTTCAGGGAGATGTTTTTCCAATATCGCTTTCGTTGCGGTATCTTTAACTTTCAACGTCAGGCCAATATACAGAATGCGATCATTTTCCTGGGCGTCTGGTTTTAGACTGACCGTAAAGGTATCCAGGTCCAAATATACCGGCTCTACTTGCTCAACGGGTGCGGCAGGGGTTTTACCATCGTTCCCATTAGCAACTTGCGTTTTAAGTTTGTTAATTTCCATATAGGCATAAGCGCCACCAGCGCACATACCAATAAGAATTAACAAAATGAGTAAAACCAACAGCGGGCTTTTTTTCCCACTCTGGGCGGCTTGTTTCTTCTTCGGCATTTGATGAATAACTCTGTAATTAAAAATAAATCAGGAATCATACTTAAGACAGATAACCTGCTGGATGCCGTTATTTTAATACAGCACCCATGCAGGACAATTCCCTGATAAACTGAAATTACTGTCAGCACCTTGCCATTTAGCGCATTCGTATCAAGCGAACGTATTGATTCCGCGGGAATAATGCATGATGCGCGAGCGTGTTGGGCTCTCTTCTTCCAGCGAAATAGCCCCTTCACCTTGTTCTGGATCAGACTTTCCTTGCCCGGAGGCATTGCCCGATGTCGTCTCTCCCGCCGAAGAGGAGGTGTCTGCGCCAACGCTGCTCTGTCCAAGCGAAATACCGGACTCTTCCAGCATAGTGCGCAGGTTCGGTATCGCTGATTCCAGCGCCGAGCGCACCTGATGGCTCTCCGAAACGAAATGGACCTGGGCTTGATCGTTATTCACACGCAGGCTGATTTGTAACGCCCCCAACTCCTCAGGATGCAGGCGCAGCTCCGCATGGTGAACGCCATTACGGGTAAATACCGCGATCTGCTGCCCCAACGATTGCTGCCACGCGGGTGTGCCAACCTCCGCCTGTAAGGTGCCAGTCGCCATCGCCGGAGACGCTAACGCGGGCGTTGTTGACGGTGCCGTAACGGGTGCCGCGTGAGAAATCGCACTCAGTTGCGGTACTGGTTCGCCAGCTTTCACTGCATGTAACGCCGTCGCAAAACTCTCACTCGCAGGCGCTGCCTGGGTTTGCCCATTGCCCGTTAGCTGCGCAGTGTCCGTGGCTGGCAAACGAGATTCGCTGCCCTCAACGGCTTTATCCGCAAGCGGTGCAGGCGAGTGAAGCGCAGCCGTTATCCCCTGCCCTTTTCCGGTCGCGGGTGCGCGCTCCGTTGCGGCTGTCACCGGGGTTTGCACTTTCTCACCAAGAACAGCGGAGAAAGTCACCTGTGCTAGTGGGTCAGCAGGCTGAATGTCGGTCGCCACAGCGGCCGGTGTAAGTGCGTTTGCCGGTGTTGCAGCAAGTGCAGGCTCAATCGCGTTCTGCGGTAAAGCCGCCAGATCTGCCAACGCCGGTTGCGCGGTCTGTTCACCCTGGGCAAGCAGCGCATCTGCGGTGGTCATTTCCGCAGGCAACGCTATTGTCTTCGCCACTTGCGCCAGCGGATCGATAGCCAGCGTCGCAGGCTGCGCCGGACGGGCGTCGTCTGATGGCTCGTCTTTTTTGTCCGCAGGTTTTTTATTCCCTTCCTGCGCAGGCGCTTTGTTGTCGGTTTTTGCGGGTTGTTCTGCCGCCAGCTGTTTTTTCAGCGCGGAAGAAAACTCGCCCTCTTCCTGCGCGGATGACGTGGATGCCGTCTGGCGTCCGCTATCGCTTGCGGGAGTAGGGTTTGAAGGTCTGATAATCATCTTATATATTCCTTTGGCTGGCGCGACGGGCAAACTCATCCATCAGCTTTTGTTCCAGCCGGTTCTCTTTTAACAATCGCTGGGCTTCAGCACGGTTTTTCAGCGCTTCAAAAGCATTCAGCCGCTGCTTATCTTTTTTCCAGGCATCCTGCACGTTATCCACGGCAAACTGGCTGGCGGAAACCCGCCTGACCTGTTGCTCAACCACTCCATCCAGAGAGGTTAAAAAACGCTGCTGTGTCTGTAGCGCCATGATTGAAACGCAGCTTTGCGTCAGCGTTGTTTGCATTTGCTGGCGGTATTCTTGCGAGTAAGTGCGCAACTGTTCCAGGCGGGAGGTCTCCTGGACATGCGCCTGGCGAGCGCTGCCGAGCCGTACCGTCGTGTCATTGAGCTTCTTTTCCGCCAGCTCACGCAGTACATCCATTGGGTTATGGCTGGCCATTACGCGCTATCCGCATTAGTTCGCCCCGGTATCCGGAAACAGCGCAGAAAGCGCCGCGCAGGAGGTCGGATAGTCACAGGATTCATGAATCCCCTGATGAAGGTAATGCTCCATGTTGGGGTAGAGGCTAATGGCCTGATCCAGTAAAGGATCGCTGCCTGCCGCATACGCCCCCACGCTCACCAGATCGCGGTTACGCTGGTAAGACGAAAGCATCTGTTTAAAGCGCTGCACCTTTTTGTAGTGCACCGGTTCGATAAGTTCGGTCATCGCGCGGCTTATCGAGGCTTCGATATCAATCGCCGGGTAGTGGCCCGATTCCGCCAGCCTGCGCGAGAGCACAATATGGCCGTCGAGGATCGCACGCGCCGAATCGGCAATCGGATCCTGCTGGTCATCCCCTTCCGTCAACACGGTATAAAACGCGGTGATCGAACCGCCGCCTTTGGTGCCGTTACCGGCACGTTCCACCAGCGCGGGTAGCTTGGCGAAAACCGATGGCGGGTAGCCTTTGGTCGCGGGCGGTTCGCCAATGGCGAGCGCAATTTCGCGCTGCGCCATCGCGTAGCGGGTTAAGGAGTCCATAATCAGCAGCACGTCGAGGCCGCGATCGCGAAAATCCTCGGCGATACGCGTGCAATAGACCGCGCCCTGCATACGCAGGATCGGCGACACATCCGCTGGTGCGGCGATGACGACGGAACGTTTAAGCCCCTCTTTACCGAGAATGTTCTCGATAAAGTCCTTCACCTCGCGGCCGCGCTCGCCAATCAACCCGACGACAATGACGTCCGCTTTGGTGAAGCGTGCCATCATGCCCAGCAACACACTTTTCCCGACGCCGGAACCAGCAAACAGCCCCATACGCTGGCCACGACCCACGGTCAGTAAGCCGTTGATCGCACGAACCCCGACATCAAGCACATTTTTAATCGGATCGCGCTGCAGCGGGTTAAACGGCGCGGTAAACAACGCCCCACGGTCAGTCGAACCCGGCGCTGGCAGGCCATCAAGTGGACGCGCACTGGCATCCAGCACGCGGCCGAGTAATTCCGGTCCCAGCGGCAGCAGTTTGCCTTTGACGTTGTTCCCAAAGGCATACACTCTGGCGCCAGGCAGCACGCCTTCGACGTTTTCCAGCGGCATCAAATAGAGGGTTTCGGCATTGAATCCCACCACTTCGCTTTCTACGCGCTGGATGCCCGTTTCGCTCTCGCGTTCAACGATGCAAAGCGTGCCGATCGGTAATTTCAGACCGACAGCTTCCATCACCAGCCCGGTCGCGCGTGTCAGCCGACCATAACGGCGAAACAGCGGCAGTTCCGCCATTTTGTGCTCGCGCAGGTCAATGCCATCAAGCCAATTTTTTAACCGGATGGTCATAACGCGAAGTCCTCACGACTCAGGTTACACAGCTCGTTCCAGCGGGTTTCCGTGGTGGCGTCCAGCTCGCCGCCGTCGGTGGTGAGACGACAACCGCCCGGCAACATTTGCGCATCGGTACGCAATTCCCAGCCACGTGTTTCCAGCACCGAACCCAACATCTCCTGCACAGCGGCAGACTCCTCGGCGCTGACCCACAGTTGCACATTGCCTTGCTGCAACGTGTCTTCATGCAGCAGTTGCTGAATACGGGTCATCAGCCAGGCGTTGGTCGCGGTCGACACCACGCTTTCGCCCAACAAGCTGCGCGCCGCCATCAGGGCGACCTGCACCAGGCGCGCAGGCATCACGCTGTCGAGGCTGTCGAAGGTTATCTTGACGTTATCAAACAGTTGGGCGAAATCATCCGTCTGCTTCTGCTGTTGCTGAAGGTAGTCCGCCGCGCCCTGCGCCGCGCCCTCTTCCCGGCCTTGCGCAAAACCGTCTTCGTAGCCCTGTTTTTTGCCTGCTTCCAGCCCCTGCGTCTGCCCCTGGGCAAAGCCTTTTTGCTCAGCCTGTTTGCGCAGACGCGACAACTCTACCTGCATCGCGGCTTCTGTCGCCGGATCGCTTGCCGGAACGACCTCGCGCAGTTCGCTATCCTGGGCGAATGACTCCTGCAGTAAATTTTCCGGCTGCCACGACTGCCACTGTTTTTTAGACGTAGACATCGTCGCCTCCACCCAGCACGATTTCGCCAGTTTCCGCCAGACGACGGACAATCAACAGGATCGCTTTCTGCTCGTTTTCGACTTGCGACATACGGACAGGGCCACGGGAATTCAAATCGTCACGCATAATATCGGCCTGACGTTTGGACATATTGCGGAAGAACTTATCGCGCAACGCGTCTTCCACGCCTTTCAGTGCCACCAGCAGCGATTCGTTATCCACTTCCTGCAAAATACGCTGGATACTGCGATCTTCCATTTCGACAAGGTTTTCGAACAGGAACATCTCGTCGATGATCTTCTGCGCCAGTTCCTGGTCGTATTCGCGCACCGCTTCGATAGCCGCGTCTTCCTGGTGGGATTTCATCATGTTGAGGATCTCCGCCGCAGGACGTACACCGCCCATCTTGTTGCGCTTGATGTTCTGACCGTGTAGCAAGTTGTTCAGCACTTCGGTCAACTCCTGCAACGCTACCGGCTGAACACCGCCGAAGGTGGCGATACGCAGCATGATGTCGTTACGTTCGCGCTCATCGAATTTCGCCAGCAGATCGGCTGCCTGGCTGCGTTTCAGATGCACAAGGATGGTGGCAATAATCTGCGGATGCTCATCGCGGATGAGGTCAAAGACCATCTGCGGCTCCATAAAGTTGAGCGTTTCAATACCGTTACGCTCATCATTGTTTTCCAGCAGATCTTCAAGCAGCGCATTCGCCCGCTCTTCACCCAACGCTTTCACCAGCGCACTGCGCAGGTATTCGTTGGTATTCACATCCATCACGGCAAACTCACCCGAATCGCGGCGGAACTCTTTCATCACCGCGCCCAGTTGATCGTGGGTATAGCTGCCGATATGAACCATGGCGCTACTGATTGATGTAACTTCATGGGTATTCAAGTGTTTAAACACTTCGGCTGCACGCTCGTCACCGAGCGTCAGCATGACTATGGCGCTTCTCTGGGCGGCGTTCATGACGACTTCTGCTCCTTATTCAACCATTGGCGAAGAACCAGCGCGATAACCTGCGGTTCCTGATCGGCCATTTCACGCAGTTGCTGCGCGCCTTGTTCCGCCTCAACGCGCTGCTGTGCTTTCGCCATTTCCGCGCTCTGACGTTTACGGATTTGCTCATCCAGCTCGGCCTGGCGCGCCTCTTTTTCCATCTCCATACGCTGCAACAGCATATCCTGATGGCGCGTCCAGAACGGTTGCACCGCTTTACGCCACAGGATCCAGGCGATCAGCAACACAAACAGATAACGGGCGCCAGACATCATCAGTTTGATGACTTCAGGCTGTTTCCACAGCGGAACCGGCGGTTCATCAGCCTCAGCGCTGAACGGGGTGTTCACGACATTCAGCGTATCGCCGCGTTTGTCGGAGTAGCCCATCACTTCTTTCACCAGCGCGTTGATCTGGTCGATCTTATCTTTGCTAAGTGCGGCGCTTTTACCGTCTGCGCCTGGCGCATAGTTCACCACCACCGCAACAGAGAGACGTTCCACCGTACCGGTGCTGCGCTTGATATGGGTGAGCGTTTTGTCCACTTCATAGTTGGTGGTTTCATCGCTCTGCTTGTTGTACGGCGTCGCAGGCGCAGCGGGCGTCGCCGTTGCGTTCGCATTCGCGTTGGTCGCACCTTGCCCATTGGCTTGCGGCGCTGCCGGTTGCACAATCGGTGCGGAGACTTCTGCTGGCGGCTGGTTACTTAACGCACCCGGCACGCCACCCACCGCATTCTTACCACCTTGCTCAGCGTTACTGCTCTGGCGGCTGCGAATAGCCATATCTTCCGGGCGGCTGTTAGGCTGGTACTGCTCCGCCGTTTGTTCGTGCTGCGTGAAGTCAACCTGCGCGGTTACCTGCGTTCTGACGTTTTGCGCGCCGACAATCGGTGCGAGGATGGCCTGAATGCGATTCTGGTATTCCGCTTCAATTTTGCGCGTGTATTTGAGCTGCGTGGTCTGCGTCGCCTGCTCGCCGCTCTGCGTCATCAGATGTCCGCTTTGATCGACAATCGTCACGCGATCGGCGCTGAGGCCCGGCACGGCGCTGGAGATCATGTACGAGATCGCGCTCACCTGCCCGGCATCCAGCGTTCTGCCGCTGATCAGCGCCAGCGTCACCGACGCAGAAGGTTGCTTCTGATCCTGCAGAAACAGGGACGGCTTCGGCATCGCCAAATGAACCCGTGCGGTATTTACCGGGCCAAGCGTTTCGATGGTGCGCGAAAGCTCGCCCTCCAGCGCACGCTGGAAGTTCACTTGTTCGTTAAACTGGCTGATGCCAAATTTTTCCTGATCAAGCAGTTCAAAGCCCACTGCGCCACCTTTCGGCAGCCCCTGCTGGGCCAGCTTGAGACGCACTTCATACACCTGTTCAGCGGGTATCTGAATAGAACCGTCACGATCCGCAAAGCGGTACGGTATCTGCATCTGTTTCAGTTGAGTGACGATCGCCCCGCCATCCTGCTCGCTAATATTGCTGTACAGGACACGGTAGTCTGGCTCTTTAGCCCAGAACAGCAGTGCAATCACTATTGAAATAGCAGCTGCGGCGGCAATGAAAAATATCATCCGGGGATTAAGCCGAATATTATCAAACAGTGCCTTAATATCGACACTGCTTTTCTTGTTACTGCTTTGGGTCGTGGCAGTCATGCCAATGTCCTGTAAAAGTGATCGCCGCAATAAAAATTAAAGAGCATTACGGCTCGCCTCATTTGGTATGAAATAAGTAAACGCAAAAGTATTTCCCAAGGGAATTCCTGGTTGAGTATTATCTACAAAACAGGCCATTTTCTAAGTGGTAAAAAGGTGAAATTTGTGTCAGCTATTCAGGTTATGCCGTTTTTCGCGCCACATGATAAGCTTACGGCTAATTACTACTAAGGTTGTTTTCTATGTCTATGAATGCAATAGGTGGGGTACTGGATCAGATTCAGTCCCAGGCCAGAAAAGTCTCAGACGCGTCAGCGCTGAACCCTTTTACTACAAATCGTAATGTCGAGAGTAAGTCACAATTCTCTGATATTTTATTTAACAGTATTAACAATATTAGCCAAATGCAGACCACCGCCAAAACCCAGTCACAGGCTTATCTGTCCGGTGTGGAAGGTATTGGTTTAAACGATGTGATGGTTTCAATGCAAAAATCATCGCTGGCATTAAATCTTGGTATTCAGGTACGCAACAAATTAGTAAATGCTTATCAAGACATTATGAATATGCCGGTATAACCGCTAAGTATTATCTTAATGCCGATTACCCCGGAAATATGGTTGCTATTTTTCACACCCGAATCATCCTGGATATTTCTTATTAAGATTTAATAGCACACACGCATTTGTCGGGTGATGAGTAACTCATCATTTGCGGATACGTGTGTGCGCAATAAACCAGTGAATTACCGTCAATATTATTATTGGTTGTCAGAAAAATATGCATTCCATTACTCCGAACGCTCCACAAGCACCCATTGTGCTGACCGAGAGTGAATTAGAAAAAATCAGCAAATTGATATACCAGCGCGCGGGTATTGTCCTCACCGCGCAAAAACGCGACATGGTTTATAACCGTCTCTCCCGTCGTCTGCGCGAGCTGAATTTAAAAGGTTTTGAGGATTACACCGATCGACTGGTGGCGAATCCAGGCAGTGACGAGTGGCAGGTATTTGTGAATGCCCTGACCACTAACCTGACCTCTTTTTTCCGCGAGGCGTATCACTTTCCGACGCTGGCCCGGCATGCCCAGTCCAGAAGCGGAATGTACAACGTCTGGTGCGCAGCCGCTTCAACCGGCGAAGAGCCGTGGTCAATCGCCATGACGCTGGAAGAGACGCTGGGGCGCAGCATTACCGGCCCGCGAGTGCTGGCCACCGATATTGATACCGATGTACTGGAGAAAGCCAGTCTCGGTGTTTACCGGTTAAGTGATATCGACAACCTGACCGAACAGCAAAAGCGCACCTGGTTTTTGCGCGGGACTGGCGAGCATCAAAGCAGAGTGAAAATCAAAAGCGAACTTCGCAGCACCGTGCAGTTTCGCCAACTCAATCTGATCAATGCGCAGTGGGATATTCCCGCGCCTTTCGATGCCATTTTTTGCCGTAACGTGATGATTTATTTCGATCAAAACACCCAGGAGAAGCTGCTGCAGCGCTTCGCGAAAATGCTGAAACCCGGCGGGCTGCTCTTTGTTGGCCACTCGGAACATTTTCAAAATTTAACCAGCCCATTTCGTCTGCTCGGGCAGTCTGTCTACCGCCTTGGAGATCAAAAGCAATGAGAAAAATCAAGGTGTTGTGTATTGATGACTCGTCACTGATCCGCAAGATCATGACGCATATCGTTAATGAGCAGCCGGATATGGAGATGGTCGCCACGGCGCTGGACCCGATTGTCGCGCGCGATCTGATCAAGCAACACAATCCGGATGTGCTGACGCTGGATGTCGAAATGCCGCGTATGGACGGGCTGGAGTTTCTGGAAAGGCTGATGCGCCTGCGCCCGATGCCGGTGGTGATGCTGTCATCTCTCACCAGCAAAGGCTCCGATATTACGCTCAGCGCACTGGAGCTTGGGGCGGTGGACTTTATTACCAAACCACAAATGGGCTTACAGGAAGGCATGGCGCAATACAGCGACATGATTGCCGACAAAATCCGCATGGCGGCCAAAGCGCGCATCCGTCGCAGCGAAACAAAAGTGGCACCGCCTCGCGTGATTAAAGCCCCGTTGGTGGGCAGCGAAAAAATCATCGCCATTGGCTCCTCCACGGGGGGAACGGAGGCGCTGCGTCAGCTGCTGGAACCGATGCCGCCGACAAGCCCGGCCATTGTCATTGCACAACATATGCCGCCTGGCTTTACCCGCTCGTTTGCCAACCGGCTGGATCATCTGTGTCCGATGTCGGTGAAAGAAGCAGAAGACGGCGAGCGCATTCTTCCTGGCCACGTCTACATCGCGCCAGGTGCTTTTCATATGGAGCTGACGCGCAGCGGTGCGAACTACCACGTCGCGCTGAATGATAATTTGCCGATCAACCGGCACCGCCCCTCTGTCGATTCGCTGTTTCACTCGGTGGCGCGAAGCGCGGGGAAAAACGCCATTGGCGTTATTTTGACGGGGATGGGCAGCGACGGCGCAGCCGGGATGCTGGCGATGCGCCAGGCGGGTGCCTGGACCATTGCGCAAAGCGAACGCAGCTGCGTGGTGTTCGGTATGCCGCGTGAAGCTATCGCGCTCAATGCCGCCTGCGAAACCGTCGATCTTGAGCAAATCAGCCAGCAAATTCTTCACCGTTCTGCCGGTCAGGCGCGCAGGATTTAATCATTTATTTCAATCCCTTTTATTCAGGAAAAAACAATGGCAGACAAAAATTTACGTTTTCTCGTTGTCGATGATTTCGCCACAATGCGCCGCATTGTACGCAATCTGTTGAAAGACCTCGGCTTTAACCGTGTTGAAGAAGCCGAAGATGGCCTGGACGCGCTGAACAAGCTGCGCGCAGATGCCTTTGATTTCGTCATCAGCGACTGGAACATGCCAAACATGGATGGCTTACAATTGCTGACGGAAATCCGCGCCGACGCGAATTTAAACAAAATGCCCGTGCTGATGGTTACCGCAGAGGCTAAGAAAGAGAACATCATCGCGGCCGCGCAGGCGGGTGCCAGCGGTTATGTCGTGAAACCTTTCACCGCCGCAACGCTGGAAGAAAAGCTGAACAAAATCTTTGAAAAAATCGGGTGGTAACCGATGAGTGGCTTAGAAAATACGCAGCCAGAAGACGATTTCAAAGACATCTTCTCCCGGGTTGGGCAACTGACGCGCTTGCTGCGCGACAGCCTGGTCGACTTAGGTCTGGACCGCACCATTGTTGAAGCGGCAGACGCGATCCCCGATACACGAGAACGCCTGAATTACGTGGTCGCGAAAACCGCGCAGGCGGCTGAACGCGTACTGACCTGCGTGGAAGAAGCCCGTCCGCAGCAGGAGGCGATCACGGAGCAAGCAGAAGCATTAACCGCCCGCTGGGATGAGTGGTTCGCCGAGCCGGTTGAATTACCGATCGCGAAAACGCTGGTGACCGACACGCGTCAGTTCCTCCTGCAGGCACCAGCCATTGCTCGTCAGACCAACGACCAGCTGATGGAAATCATGATGGCACAGGATTTTCAGGATCTTACCGGCCAGGTGATCCGCCGCATGATGTCGCTTATCGAATTGGTCGAAAAAGAGCTGATTCAGGTGCTGCTGGCTTACGTGCCGGAATCTCTTCAGGAGGAGAAAGAGGCGGAAGCGGAAGCAAAAACAGCCGCCATGCTGGTCAATGGCCCGCAGATCGATAACAGCAAAGCCGGTGTGATGGCGTCACAAGATCAGGTCGACGACCTGCTTGACAGCCTGGGTTTCTAACGGTGCGCGGTTCGCCGCGCCGCTGAGCAAATTATGTCAGAAGAGAGTGATGTAGAAAAAACAGAAGAACCCACACCCCAGCGAAAACAGAAAGCGCGTGAAGAGGGGCAGATCCCCCGCTCGAAAGAGCTGAGCTCGCTGCTGATGTTGCTGGCCGGGTGGGCGCTTCTGCTCTCTGGCGGCTCGCAGTTCGCCCGGCATTTGCTGGAGCTGCTGCGAACCGGCCTGGTGCTCAACCGATTGTCGGTGATGGATGAACAGTCCATGTTCCACCAGGCCCGTTACTTGCTGGAAATGATGAGCAGCGCGCTGCTGCCCATTTTGCTGGGGTTGTTTGTCACCGGGATCGTATCGCCCATATTGCTGGGCGGCGTCAACCTGAGCGGCAAATCGCTGAAGCTCGATCTCAAGCGGATCTCGCCGCTTGCAGGGTTCAAACGCCTGTTTTCAGCCCAAGTGTTATCAGAAATGCTCAAAGGGTGCCTGAAGGTCGTACTGGTCGCGTGCGCCTTCGCGCTCTATCTCTACAAAAATAAAGTGCATTTTATTCAATTAGTTAATGAAGCACTGCCGATGGCCATCGCGCATGCCATGAGCATGACGCTGGATTGCCTGATGATGGTGATTTTTTTCCTGTTACCGGTTGTGGGTTACGACGTCTTTTATCAGATAACCAGCAACCTGAAAAAGCTGCGGATGAGCCGTCAGGAGATCCGCGACGAATTTAAACAGAGTGAAGGCGATCCGCACATTAAGAGCCGCATTAAACAGATGCAGCGTGCGGCGGCGCAAAACCGAATGATGAGCGATATCCCACAAGCGGATGTCATCGTTAATAACCCGACGCACTACTCTGTCGCCCTCTCTTATAAAGAAGGCGGAATGGGTGCGCCGGTCGTGCTGGCAAAAGGCGCCGGCGAGATTGCCTTAAAAATTCGCGAGCTGGGCGCGCAACACCGCATCCCGATGCTCGAAGCACCACCGCTTGCCCGTGCGCTCTATCGCCATTGCGAAATTGGCGAACAGATCCCAGGCGAGCTTTATAGCGCCGTCGCAGAAGTGTTGGCCTGGGTTTATGGCCTGCGTAGATGGCGCAACAACGGCGGCGTTCCGCCGAAGCAGCCCAGGGATCTCGCGGTTCCTGAGTCGATGGATTTTGTACATGAGAGTTCAAACTGATGGCTAATATCGCCAGCAAATTACGCTTACCCGCGTTGAAAGATACACAGTGGCAAATCATGGCAGGCCCGGTGCTGATCATGCTGATTCTGGCAATGATGGTACTGCCGCTGCCGGCGTTTCTGCTGGATACCCTGTTCACCTTTAATATCGTGCTGTCCCTGATGATATTGATGGTGGCGATGTTTACGCAGAAAACCCTCGAGTTCTCCGCGTTCCCGACGGTGTTGCTGTTTTCAACTCTGCTCCGCCTCGCGCTGAACATTGCCTCCACGCGTATCATTTTGATGGAAGGCCACACCGGCGCCTCCGCAGCGGGCCGGGTGGTTGAAGCTTTCGGTCACTTCCTAGTGGGCGGCAACTTCGCCATTGGTATCGTGGTGTTCGCCATTCTGATCATCATCAACTTTATGGTTATTACCAAAGGTGCCGGACGTATCGCCGAAGTGGGCGCGCGTTTTGTACTGGACGGGATGCCTGGCAAGCAGATGGCGATTGATGCCGATCTTAACGCCGGGATCATTGGAGAAGCGGAGGCAAAACGCCGCCGTAGCGAAGTGACCCAGGAATCTGATTTTTACGGTTCGATGGACGGTGCCAGTAAATTCGTGCGCGGCGATGCCATCGCCGGGCTGCTGATCATGGCGATTAACGTGGTCGGCGGTTTGATCATCGGCGTTATGCAGCATGGCTTAAGCGTGGGAGAAGCGGGTGAAACCTACACGTTGCTGACTATCGGTGACGGTCTTGTCGCGCAGATCCCGGCATTGATCATCTCCACCGCCGCCGGTGTGATTGTGACCCGTGTTTCCAACGATGAAGATATCGGGGAACAGATGGTCAGCCAGTTGTTTAACAACCCGCGCGTGATGCTGCTTTCCGGCGCGGTGATTGGTCTGCTGGGGCTGATCCCTGGCATGCCAAACCTGGTGTTCCTGATGTTCACCGCCGTGTTGCTGGGTCTTGCCTGGTGGCTACGCGGTCGCGAAATGAAAAACCCTGTTCGTCGCAGCGCCGTGAGCGAAGATAAAGACAGCGCCAGCGCGCTGGCCGCCAACGATCAGGCCACTGCGGAAGCCTCTTGGGCAGATGTTGAAATGGAAGATGTGCTGGGTCTGGAAGTGGGCTATCGCCTGATCCCGCTGGTGGACAGCGACCAGGATGGACAACTGCTGGTGCGCGTGCGCGGTATCCGTAAGAAATTCGCGCAGGAGATGGGCTTTTTGCCACCGGCGATCCATATTCGCGACAATCTCGATCTGGCGCCTGGCGATTACCGCATTCTGCTTAAAGGCGTTGAAATCGGCAGTGGCACGATGGAGCCGGAGCGCTGGATGGCCATTAACCCTGGTTATGCTGAAGGTGAACTGCCCGGTACGCCGTGTGTCGATCCGGCGTTTGGCCTGCCCGCCTGCTGGATTGATGAAGTATTACGTGAACAGGCGCAGATTCAGGGCTTTACCGTGGTTGATCCAAGCTCGGTCATCGCCACGCACCTGAACCACTTGATCACCCTGCATACGGATGAATTGTTCAGCCGCCAGGAAACGCAGCAGTTGCTCGACCGCATCACCAAAGAGATGCCGAAGCTGGTGGAAGACTTAATTCCTGGGGTGATTTCCGTAACACTGTTCCATAAAGTGTTGCAGAACCTGCTCTCTGAACGCGTTTCTATCCGCGATATGCGTACCATCATCGATACGCTTGCTGAATATGCGCCGGTGCAAAACGATCCGGATGAGCTGACTTCGCAGGTGCGTATTCGCCTGGGCCGCGCGATTACCGCGCAGTGGTTCCGCAACGACGATGACATCAAAGTGATTGGCCTGGATACCTCGCTGGAAAAACTGTTGATCCAGTCCCTGCAAAGCGGTAGCGCGATTGAGCCGGGCATTGCCGAAAACCTGATGCGTCAGGCCGATCGCGCTATTACCGAACAGCAGTCGCTCGGCGTTTCGCCAGTGGTGTTGGTCAACCCGGCGCTGCGCACCATGGTGTCGCGTTTCCTGCGTCGTGCGTTCCCGCAGTTGGCGGTGTTGTCGACGCTGGAGATCAGCAACAACAAAACCGTGCAAATGACGGCGGTCATTGGCACCCATTAATGAAATCCCTGGTATTCCCTCTTCTGACGCCGCAGGTATCCCCTGCGGCGTCCGCACAAACAACAGCGGCAACTGGCACAACTCAATGAAATCTCTGGTATTACTTCTTATGGCGCTGCAGACATCCCCTGCGGCGTCCGCACAAACGACGGGTGCCTGGAGCGCCACGTCCGCGGGCGGCAGCGTCACCACCGGTAAACAGTTACTGCGTGGACGCCCGCTTTTCGCCCCGGAATCCCTTTCCCCTTCAGCGCGCATTGTGCGTATTTCATGGCGCATTACGCTGCTCTCCCCTCCCCCGCCGGGGCTGGTGATTAAGCTTTGCCGCATCGATAAATGCGTTCCGCTGCCTGCACTTGCCGGCGAGCGTCGCATTGATGTTCCGCTGGCGGCGAACGGTGAGTTCCGCTTTATCTATTCCGTCAACAGCCTCGGCCAGCTACAGCCGGCGCTCAACGTCGTACGTAATCAATTAACCGTGAATTATCGCTAATAAGAAAAAACGAAAGGCTATGCGGACAAATGATGTTCCGCTAGCCTTTGGGGGAAGATTAATGCAGTGAAGGGGCTTGATGTTGGGAGTAAAGCTGGCTGCACCGGGCACCACGATGTATTGAGGATAAATTCTGTTTGAGGGTGTTGAGACGCGCCTGTAAATTACGCGTTATTTCCGCTTCATTCGCCAGTAGTTCTTTTAACAATACCTTCAATTCTTCTTTGACCATCATCGAAAGCGCATCGGTACTATGGGTTAAAATATCCTGCTTCTTAATCACATAATCCGCTGCGACTTCAACGAAATCCTCCCAGCGTTCCTGTTTCGTCATCTCCAGCATCGCTAAGTTCATATCAAATAATTCACGGTAATATTGCAAAATACTCTCAGCCATAACGCACTCGCTTCTGTACCGGCTCAATCTCTTTCCAGGTTGCGGCCAGTTTCATTAACAGACTGTCGACATGTTTTAACGGCTCGGGTTCATTACGCAAATTCGCTTCTAATAAGGTGCGCGACATATATTCGTACATTTGCTCGAGATCGGCGGCAATACTCTGCCCTTTCTCATGGTCGAGCGCGGCGCGTAAGCCGTTGTCGATAATATTAATCGCTTTGGAGATCATTTTTCCGCGTTGGGCAACATTGCCTTTTTCAAAATAGATTGAGGCCTGCAAAATAGCGCTGTGCGCGCCATCAAACAGCATGGAAATTAATTGGTGTGGTGTCGCGCCAGACAATTTGCTTTGCAACGATACCTGCGCATAGGCGTGAGTGCCCTGAGATGCATACATATGCGGCTCCTGAAAGCAGGCCGGCAAAGGCCTGCTGGTAACAAAAATTAAAGGGTGGAAAGCAGAGACGTCAGTTGGCTGCTCATGCTGTTGAGATTCGACATCATGGAGTCCAGATTCTGGAACTGGACACGATAACGTTCAACCTGGGCATCAATCAGCTTCTGCGTTTTGTCGATCTGCGTTTGCGCGATTTCGGATTGAGTTTCCAGGCTGTCGGTCGCGGTATCGATGATGCCGTCGGTCTTGGTTTTGCTGTCGCCCAGGTACTCTTTCAGAATCGAACCCAGCGACGTTGCCAGCCCTTCATTCGCCCCGCGACCCGAAAACATATTGGAAATTTGTTCCGGGTTGTCGGCAATCGCTTCATCCAGCGTATCTTCGTTCAGCGTCATCTGGCCGGTCTGGGCATCAATTGAAATACCGAGATCCGCCAGCGAACCGTAGGTCGCATCCGCATCACCGTACACACCATTCACGGTGGAACGGATTTCGCTCACCAGCCCGCGCAGGGTGGAATCGCCCATCAGCGCGCCGCTTTTCGAACTCTGTGTGGCAACATCTTCATCGCCAAGGCCTGAAGTATCGGCAGCGACATATTTACTGGCCGAGGTGGTTTTATCCAGCAATGCATTGTATTGCTTAACAAAATCTTGCAGGCTGGTTTTGATTGCCGAGGTATCGTTGGTCAGCGTGAGCTGCTCAGAAGCACCGTTTTCCGACACTTTTTTCAGGTTCAGCGTCACGCCATCGATGATGTCATTGATGTTGTTGGTTGAACGCGTGTAGTCGGAACCGTCGACGCGCAATTTCGCGTCCTGCGCATCCGAAACGGAGATCATGTTGTCAGTCATACCAGGGTCGTTAACCAGCACACCCTGATCGTCAAAATGCTGACCGCCATTTGAGGTATCGAGCACACCGGCAAGCGAGGCGTCGCCGTTAACTTTGACGCTCATCTGGCCGTCTGAACCGGTTGTTTTCGAGCTCAGTACCAGTTGATAACCGTCATCGGTACGCTGAACGGATGCGCTGACATCGCCTTTCTCTTTGTTGATGGCTTTCGCAATCTGGTTCAGCGAGGTTTCATCATCAGCCAGCTCAACGTCCATCGTTTTACCGTTATTCTGGGTAATAGTGATGGTGCGCGTACCGCCCGATGTGCTGGTACCGAGCGCGGTATCAGCATCGGTTTGCGGCTGGGTTTTCAGTTTATGCGCGGCGGCGAGCTGCGAAATCGTCACCGAGTGGCTATCGGCCTGTGCGCCGCTGCCCGCAACGGCCGAAAACGCTTCGTTGGCGCTAACGGTCATTTTACTAAACGCATCGCCACCCATGGTGGTGACGCTTTTCTGCAAGTTTGCCAGCAGGCTGGAAATCTGGCCCCAGGCCGAAATTTGCGAGTCGTACTTGCTTTTCAGGCTGGTATACGGCGTCAGGCGTGTTTGTTCGCCCGCTTTCATCTGATCCAGCATCGACGCCGTATCAATCCCGCCAGTACCAACCCCTAATGATGATATAGCCATTTCTTCTCCTGTCGGAAATGTATATTTGCGGTAATTCTCTATTAAGCTATCGGCGCAGAAAAATAAAAGATGAATTTTTTACCTTTAGTGCACTATAAAGGAAAGACGCACTTTTCACTGGCTATTCTCAACAATTCCAGCCGATTACAAAAGGGCAAACACCGCACATAAAGAAGCAAAATTCATTCCTGATAATTAGCGACAAAAATGACGGCAATTTATCGCTTTGCGTTCAATAAAAAACCTTTCCTTATATAGCAAGAAAACCGTATTAAAATTCAAAAGAAAAAGATAAAAAAGTAATTAAGCAAAATACGCGCGGTTTTGCGGTTAATTTAAAACATAAACCATAAAGACGCATAAAATATCAACGATATAGCACCAAAACCCACTCAAAAAGTAAAAGTCGGCCAACCAATACAAAAGTTTTTCGCGCAAAATATTTTAGTCATTTTTTATAAGGCCGATTAATTAAGTATGCGAACGAAATGACGCATAACCATACTCTGTATAGTAAATTGTGTATAAGGAAACCCCATGTCCCAGGTTATTAATACCAACGCCCTCAGCCTCGTCGCCCAAAACAACCTGAATAAATCTCAGGGCTCTCTGGGTACTGCAATTGAACGTCTGTCTTCTGGTCTGCGTATTAACAGCGCCAAAGACGATGCAGCAGGTCAGGCAATCTCTAACCGCTTCACCGCTAACATCAACGGCCTGAGCCAGGCTTCCCGTAACGCCAACGACGGTATCTCTCTGGCGCAGACTACTGAAGGCGCGTTGAACGAAATCAACGACAACCTGCAGAACATCCGTCGTCTGTCTGTACAGGCGCAGAACGGCACCAACTCTGATTCTGACCGTCAGTCCATCCAGGACGAAATCGACGCGCGTCTGTCTGAAATCAACCGTATCTCTGAACAGACTGAGTTCAACGGCGTGAAAGTACTGAGCGCAGATCAGAGCCTGACTATTCAGGTAGGTTCTAACGATGGTCAGAAAATCGATATCGAACTGAGCAAAATGGACGCAAGCACGCTGGGTATGGATAGCTTCAACGTAGCAGCAGGCGTTGACGTTAACTCCCTGACCACTTCTACCACTGTGGATATCAGCGTAGCCGTTGACGCTAATCTGGGTAACCTCGTTGATGGCAAAGCTGGTGCAACCGTAAATGCCACCGGCGTTGTTCAGGGTTCTGATGGTAAAACTTATGTTTCTGGTGATGATGGTAAATACTACGAAGCAAAAGCAAACGGCACAGGTACTGGGTTGACATTTAACACCACCACTGCGTCAACCACTACCGGTGTGACCATGAGCAGCAACAAAGCGGGTTCTTCCGTTACCGTTTCGCAGACTGCTGACATGTCCGGCCTTGCTGGTAGCTCTCTGATGACTGATGGTGAAGGTAACTTCTATGTTAAAGATGCCGCTGGTGGCCTGACCGTAGCCAATGCAGATAAGGACGGTACTATTACCACCGGTAAAGCTGTTTCTACCACTCCGGCAACTACCGATCCGTTGACCAAAATCGACGACGCGCTGGCTCAGGTTGACGAACTGCGTTCTGGTCTGGGTGCGGTACAGAACCGTTTCGCTTCTGTCATCAGCAACCTGAACAACACCGTTAACAACCTGTCTCAGTCTCGCTCTCGTATTCTGGATGCGGACTTCGCTTCTGAAGTTTCCGAAATGAGCCGCGCGAACATCCTGCAGTCTGCTGGTACCTCCGTACTGGCTCAGGCTAACCAGGTTCCGCAGAACGTACTGTCTCTGCTGCGTTAATTTCTGGTGTTTCCGGCAGGCTGCGGCCTGCTTTTTACCCACCCGCCCATTCGCCTGGGCGGGTTTTTTATTGCCTGCGATTTAACACGCCTTTCTATCAGTAATAAACCGCCCTGCACCGCGTTGACTAAAACGCGTTATCAGAACCTTCATCTATCTTTCATTTCCACGCTGGCTATCTTTTTTATATTCCGTTTAAAGGAGAGTAGCGATGGCAGATTTAACCGCACCAGAAGGTTCATTCGCATGGGCGATGTTACAGCTTCAGGCCGGTAACCGGGTCAGCAGAAGCGTGTGGCATGATGCAGGAATGTACCTCGTCAGAAATCCAGGCTTAACAGAGCAGGTGGTAGTTGAAAATGACTGGCGAGCGGCGGCAGGTATCGCCGTGGGTACGGCATTTAACTACTTACCCAATATCGAGTTATGCAATGCGCAGCAGGATTTTGTTCCCTGGGTTGCGACGCACGAGGATATGGAAGCAATGGACTGGAGCGCTGTTGGTGGGGTTGGTGAACCTGGCGATAACTGGAAAGTGATATTTGATATGGAAACGATAAAAATCAACCCGGCGGGCACAGACGGTGAGGATTATGGCGCTAAAAGTTATGCAACTTTAATTCAGTCACCTGAATTATTAAACGCTGTATGGAGTTTCGGCACCTCATATCATCCTGAGTACATTTCTCCATCGTGCAATTTTGTCGCTATGTTTTTCACCGGTAGTCCTGAAAACGATGAACAACTGCTTGCCGAACTTAGCGTAGCGGGCATACAAATCAGAATCGATGATGTCATTTATGATATGTCTCACGACTTTAAGGCTTATATTTTTGCCCATTCGATGGGAGACCATGTTCGCTTTAGATTCGATGATTTCAATTCAAGCAATGATGTCTACAAAATGCACCAGTATCTGAAAAGCCAAGTGGGCAGAACGATTCGGGTTTATGTGAGCTGGTGATCACGTTGCTGAAAGCAAAAAAAAGCCTTTCCCGTAAGGGAAAGGCCTGTAAGGTACAGCGCGTATTAAAAGTAAAACAAAATTAGTTAAAAGAGGTCTCAGTCACGCGTTCAATCAGCTCCATCTCTTCGCTGTTCAGCAGCTTTTCAATATCTACCAGAATCAGCATGCGCTCATCGAGCGAGCCAAGACCCAGCAGATACTGCGTGGAGAGCGTAACGGTATATTCCGGCGCGGGTTTGATCTGCGCGGCATTGAGCGCCAGCACATCGGAAACGCCATCAACCACAATCCCGACCACGCGACCGCTGTCGAGGCTCAGCACAATCACCACCGTATTGTCGTCAAACTCGGCGGAAGCCAGTTCAAACTTCACGCGCAGATCGACAATCGGCACAATCACGCCGCGCAGGTTGGTCACACCGGCAATAAAGGCAGGCGTGTTGGCGATGCGGGTGACGCGATCGTAACCCCGGATCTCCTGCACTTTAAGGATCTCAATGCCGTACTCTTCTTTGCCCAGGCGGAAGACCAGGAACTCATTACCGGTGTTGTCACCGGTTAACTGCTTGTCTGTGTTCGATAAATTCATTTCATAACCTTTTCAAAAACTGACGTCAGGCTGCGTTTCATTGCGCCTTAGCGCTTTTTGCCAGCGTCGTTAACACCGCCACATCCAGAATCAGCGCGACGCTGCCGTCGCCGAGGATGGTCGCCGCAGAAATACCCGGAATTTTGCGGTAGTTCTGCTCAAGATTTTTCACCACTACCTGGTGCTGGCCGATCAGTTGATCCACCAGTAAGGCGTAACGGCTACCGGCGCTCTGCACAATGACGGCAATCCCTTCGCTGATATCGTAATTTTCGTCGTGAATGCCAAACAGCGTGCCCAGCTCAACCAGCGGTAAATACTCTTCACGCACCTGCAACATGCGCTCGCCGCCGGTCATCCGGTGCAGGACGTTTTCGGAAAGCATCAACGATTCCATCATGCTGCCGAGCGGCAGAACGTAGATTTCCGAGCCAACACGCACCGACATCCCGTCGAGGATCGCCAGCGTCAGCGGCAGAATGATGCGGATCTTCGAGCCGCGCCCCTGCTCGGAATGGATGGTCACATGCCCGCCCATTTCCTGAATGTTACGGCGCACCACGTCCATACCCACGCCGCGACCCGAGACATCGGTCACTTTTTCCGCCGTGGAGAAGCCCGGCGCGAAAATTAGCATCCAGACATCTTCATCGCTCATGTTTTCGCTGATCGTCATGCCCTGCAGCTGCGCACGCGCCAGGATCTTCTCGCGGTTCAGCCCGGCACCATCGTCGGTCACTTCGATAATGATATTGCCGCCGTGGTGTTCCGCCGAAAGCACCAGGTTCCCCATGTCGGCTTTACCGTTGGCGCGGCGCACATCGACCGGTTCAATACCGTGATCGAGGCTGTTACGCACCAGGTGCGTCAGCGGATCGACAATCTGTTCGATAAGACGTTTATCCAGCTCAGCAGAACCACCGACCAGCGTCAGTTCCACTTCTTTATTGAGCTTACCGGCAAGGTCATGAACCAGTCGCGGGAAGCGGCTGAAGACATATTCCATTGGCATCATGCGGATTGACATCACCGACTCCTGCAAGTCGCGCGCGTTACGCTCCAGTTGCGCGATGGTGCTAATCAGCGTGTCGTGGTTGGTTGAATCGAGCACACCAGAAAGCTGCGAGAGCATGGCCTGGGTGATGATCAACTCGCCCACCTGGTTGATTATCTGATCGACCTTCTCGACCGCCACGCGGATACTGCTGGCTTCTGTCGCTTGTGGACGCTGGCGGTTATTTTCCGGGCGTGTCGCACGCGCTGCAGGTGCCGCCGGTGCGGTCACCGCGTTAACCGGCGCAGGCGCGGGTGCCGCAGGTTCGTCGGATGTGGCAACAGGTTCGTCTTCAGCCGGTGCAGGTGTGATGGCAATCTGTTCCGGTTCGAGCACAAAGCACAACACCGCGAGAATATCGTCCGGGGATACGGTCGTGTGCAGCGTCAGTTGCAGGTTCTCATTTTCGGCCTGCAAATGGCTCACGCGGCCTAAATTGCCCATTTCATCGATCAGCGGCTGGCGATCGTCTTCTTTGATTTTGCTCAGCACGATGCGCAGTCGCTGGCCATCCTCAGCCGGTTTCGCCGCCGGTGCTGCCACCGCTTCTGTGACGACTGCCTCGGCCACAACAGGCGCCGAAACGTCTGTGGAAACCGCCGCAGGAGCCGCACCGTCGAGCGCTATCTGGCGTAACGCTTCGCAGATATAGTGGAATGTCTCCTCGTCGGGCTCGGCTGAAGCTTTATAGGCATCCAGTTGATCCTGCATAATATCTTTGCTCTCCAAAAACAGATCGCGAATAGGGCCGGTAATCGTCAACGTACCGCTGCGTACATCATCCAGCAGGTTTTCCAGGATGTGCATGGTTTGCTGTAACACAGTGAAACCAAAGGTGCCCGCACCGCCTTTTATCGAGTGCGCAGCGCGAAAAATCGCATTCAGAACTTCTCTGTCCGGTGAGTCGAGATCCAGCTCCAGCAGATATTTTTCCATATCCGCCATCAGCTCATCCGCCTCGTCAAAAAAGGCCTGATAAAAATCGCTTATGTCCACTTACTTAATCTCCTCAGGACCGCTTTTTACCGTAGGTTCAACTGCCACTGCGCTGCTGCTCTGCGGCGCGTCGGTGGCTGATGCACTCTGGCTCGCCGGGGATGAAACCAGCGTGTCGCGCAAAAGCACATCTTCTTGCATGATCTGTTTCTCTTTCTGCTGGCTCAGCACCAGGATACTGATACGGCGGTTAATGGGATCGGCCGCATCGGAACCGGCCTGCATCATGGTGTCCGCCGTACCGACAACCCGGATAAATTTATTGCTGGCAAGCCCTGCGCCAGTCAGAATGCGCCGCGCCGCGTTGGCACGATCGGAAGAGAGCTCCCAGTTGCTGTAGCCCTGCGCACCGTTGGCGTAAGGCAGCGAATCCGTATGACCGGTCACAATGATGCGGTTCGGCATGTCGTTTAACACCGGCACCAGCGCCTGCAGAATGTTCACCATGTAGCTTTCCGGTGTCGGCCGGCCTATCTGGAACATCGGGCGATCCGCGCTATCGGTGATCTGAATCAGCAATCCGTCATCGGTCAGCGAAAGCCGCAGGTTGGAGGTGAAGTTGTTCAAACGCGGATCGATTTGGATCAGGCTTTCCAGCTTCTCCCTCGCGCGCTTCAGGTTGACTTCACTCTTCTTCTCGTCCAGTTGCTGCAACGTCCGCTTGAAAACCTCGCCATCTTGTTTAATGACATCTTCGCCACCGCCGAGGATCATGCTGTCGCTAAGGCTCGCTTTATCACCCTGTGCCAGCGTGGTTTTAATCGGCATTTGGAAATATTCAGCGATTTGCTGGCGCTGCTCCGGGCTGGAAGAAGAGAGCAGCCACATCACCAGGAAAAACGCCATCATCGCGGTCATAAAGTCCGCATAGGCGATTTTCCAGGAACCGCCGTGAGAACCATGCTTTTTATTGATGGATCTGCGGACAACAATGGTAGTGGCAGACTTCTTACTCATGTCGATTCACCCGAAGAGGATGAAGAGCTTGAGGTACGCACTTCGCGAACGTGATCTTCCAGTTCCGCGAAGCTGGGACGTTCCGTGGAAAAGAGAGTCTTACGGCCAAATTCAACGGCGATCTGCGGCGCATAACCGTTCATGCTGGAAAGCAGCATGGTCTTAATGCACTCGAGCATTTTCAGGTGTTCCGCACTCTGCTGACGCAGCAGCGTCGCCAGCGGCAGCACCATGCCGTATGCCAGCAAAATACCGAGGAAGGTACCGACCATGGCGTGGGCAATCAGCGCCCCCAGTTCCGCTGCCGGACGATCGGCGGCCGCCAGGGCGTTAACCACCCCCATGACCGCCGCCACGATACCAAATGCGGGCAACCCGTCACCGACGGAGTTAAGGCTGTGCGCCGGCACTTCATGCTCGTGTTCGCAGGTCTCAATCTCTTCATCCATCAACGCTTCCATTTCAAACGCGTTGGTATTACCGCTCACCATCAGACGCAGGTAATCGGTGATGAAATTCATGATTTCACTGTCGGCCATCAGCCGTGGATAGGCCGAGAAAATCGGGCTGTTCTGCGGATCTTCAATATCGTTTTCCAGCGATACCAGGCCATTCTGTCGGCCTTTCGCCAGCAACAGATACATCATGGCCAGCAGATCCATATATAACGCTTTGGTGAAATGGGAACCTTTAAACAGAGTAGGAAACGCTTTTAAGGTGGCCCGAATCGCTTTACCGTTATTTCCGACAATAAAAGCCCCTACGCCTGCGCCGCCGATAATTAAAAATTCGGTAGGCTGAAACAGTGACGCAAGATTGCCGCCACTGAGCGCAAAGCCGCCAAATACGGTCGCGAAAACGACGATATAGCCAATGATGACTAACACTTCAACTCCTTAATAATTCAGTAATCATTCCGCAACTCTGATATCAGGCCGCGCGGTGAAAATGCCGCAGCATCTGTTACTGTCGCCGATGAGAACGCGCCAGATCAGGCGTGGCTTTTTTTATTGCCCGCGAAGGTGGAAAACACAAACAGCAAGTAAAATTCGTGTTGGTATTTTCCGGCGTGGTAATAAAGCGCCCGCCACAAGTGCTGCACTCAGTATGTGTAACCATGCCGCAGTCAATAAAGCGCAGCAGCGTCCAGGCGCGCGTTAAACCTAAAACTGGCTTTTCCTCTGTACCGTTCAGACTATTTTCCAGATACAGGCGATAGCCTTTCAGCATAATCTCAACGGGGCGACCCAATTCCGTCTTTTGCAGATAACAAAAAATGTTATAAAACATTGACGAATGAATATTTTGTTCCCACGCCATATACCAGTCGGTGGAAAACGGTAGCATGCCTTTCGGCGGCGAACAGCCTTTGAGTTCTTTATACAGTTTTAATAATCTTCTGCGGCTAAGATTGGTTTCACTTTCGAGAACCTGCATCCTGGCGCCAAAAGAAATCAATTCCATGGCAATTTGCGCATCCCTGATTTCTGACATTATGCTTTTTTCACACATCACAAACTCCGCTGTCAGGATCTCGAAGGCTCTTCCCCAGAAAGAGAATTAAGCAAATCAGTGGATAAAATGATTCCGGTATGGAGACTTTGCAAAGCATCAATACGGGAATCTTTGGTCAAACAGTCAATCACTGTTTCGTTATCTATGCGTAACCGGCAAATAAGCTGACCGGTTGACGAAAGTTTAATAAGCTGCGGAAACGTCAAGCCTTTCACAATATCGATTGTGGACTCACTTAAGCCCAGGCGAAATTTTGCCGTAAAGCGATCCTCGTGAATGAGACGTTGCGCCAATAACAAATAGGAAAGATTCAAGTCCCGAATACACTGCGTCGGCTCATTAAAGTTTGTTACGTTCATTACAATTCCCCCTGTACAAGGTAATCCATACTGCAATTACCGTCCTTTATTGTGTAACCAAGATGTAACAAGTTTAATGCCGATTTTTTAGTATAAGAAATCAAGGTTAGACGGGAATAATGAACCTAATAAGAAAAGCCAGCCTGGTCGAAGTTTTATCGGAGCAAGATTTTCCTGATGACTTATTATTCCCAGCCTCTTCCTTCCAGACGCG
This sequence comes from Kosakonia sp. YIM B13571, assembly GCF_042788095.1. Classification (NCBI taxonomy): domain Bacteria; kingdom Pseudomonadati; phylum Pseudomonadota; class Gammaproteobacteria; order Enterobacterales; family Enterobacteriaceae; genus Kosakonia; species Kosakonia sp. YIM B13571. The sequence goes on from NZ_JBHZPL010000010.1 coordinate 93,355, forward strand.
CACGTAAACGTTTAATCGTTTGGCTATGCAACTGGCTGACGCGCGTTTCGGTAATACCCAGCAGTGAACCGACCTCTTTCATATTCAACTCCTGTTGATAATATAAATTGAGTAGCATCTGCTCGCGCTCAGGAAGCTCTCTGATCTCCTTACTGATCTGCTTTGTCAAATCGCCCAGTAAAATATCGTTTAGCGGGTCAAGATGATCCTGTTCCATTTCTGACAGTTCAACGCCATCTGCCAGTAATTCTTGTAGCTCGTCGAGTGAACAGAGCATGCTGGTATTAGTATCAGATAATACTTGCTGATATTCCTGCAATGACATCCCTAATTCAGCAGCAATGTCCGACTCGCTTGCCACGCCACCGGCACGTTGCTCAACGCGCATAATGGCAGAAGAAACTTCACGGGTTTTACGACGAACGCGACGAGGTACCCAATCGTGTTCGCGTAATTCATCCATAAACGCCCAACGTAAACGCTGTGCAATGTAAACCGTGAGTTTGACCCCTTTTTTGGGGTCAAACTGTTCGATTGCATCCAGAAGCGCAATGGCACCCGCCTGAATAAGATCGTCAATATCAACACTTGATGATAATTTAGACTGCATCTTTAACGCTTCGTAGCGAACTAAATAACCGTATTTGGTCCACAACTGGTCTTTCAGAATTGCCCCGTCAGGGCTATATAATCCATTCACTATTACAATTTCCGGGATGATAATAATTGATTAAAATTATTATCGATTATCGCCAATTCAAATAGCATGATAAGCAATCGGAAAGTGGAACATATCGTGACTTTATTTCCCCACGAAACCCACAGCTAATTAGAATGTTTCCCAGTCGCCTTCAGTTTTTTTGGCTGGAACATAATCTCGCTTGGCAGCGGTAATAACAGGGCGCAATTTCTCTCCGTTATTTCTGCTGCGGGTAACGGCAGACACATGGCTTTCATTAACAGTAAACTGGGCAACAATTTGTTCCAGATCGCTGGCGTGCTCTTCCACGCTGGTTGCGGTACGCGCGGCATTCTCTACCATGCTGGCGTTCTGCTGCGTAACCAGGTCCATTTCATTAACGGCCTGCGCAATCTGGTTAATACCGGTGCTTTGTTCATCCGATGCTGAGGTAATTTCCGCCATAATGTCGGTTACCTGAATAACGGATTTCACAATTTCCTGCATGGAAGAACCGGCCAGTTCAACTTCCTGAGAACCGATATTCATATTGGCAACACAGGTGTTGATCAATTGGCGGATCTCTTTCGCCGCATCGGCGCTGCGTTTCGCCAGGTTACGTACTTCACCGGCAACAACCGCAAAACCACGACCTTGCTCACCGGCACGCGCCGCTTCAACCGCCGCGTTAAGCGCCAGGATGTTGGTCTGGTTAGCAATGCTATCAATCACGCTGTTGATGTCGGCAATTTGACGGGAGTTCACCGTAATTTCCGTCATGATCTTATCAAGATTGGTCATCACTTCGCCGCCTTTCTGCGCGCTGACGCTGGCGCTTTCTGCCAGTTGCTGCGCACTGTGGGCGTTGTCGGCGTTCTGACGAACGGTGATTTTCAGCTCTTCCATGCTGGCCGCAGTTTCCTGCAGTGCGGAAGCCTGCTGTTCAGTACGCGAAGAGAGATCGTTGTTGCTGGTGGCGATTTCCTGGGCGTTGGAATAAATCTGCTTCACGCCGGTACGAATGCCGTAAACCGTGTCGGTCAGCGACTGGCGCATGTGCTCAACTTCCAGCAGCATTTTGCCGATTTCGTTCTGCGCACCCGCGTCAATTTTGCTGCTCAGGTTACCTTCAGCGATAGCCTTGAAGGAGACGATAGCTTGTTCCAGACGGCTAAAGATAGTGCGTTTCAGCCAGAGACGGGAAACCACCGCGCTAATCACCGCCAACGCCAGCGCAAAGAACGCGAAGAAACTCATACGCTGGGTATCACGGTGCGATACATCGCTAAAACCGGTAACCATTTGCTCGGCATAGGCTAAATATTCTTCAGAGGCATCTTGTAACCCGACACGCAGTTTGGCTTCTTCAATCACATCGCGATCATATGTCGTCGGGTTTTTAATAAACGTTGCCTTGCGCTGTGCACCCGCCAGAACCGTATCAAAACGCTTCTTAATATTGTTGGCAATCGTCTGTTCTTCTTCGGTCTGGAACGGCGTGGACATAAATTTGTCCATCTGCTTTTCCGCATTCGCGAGCATTTTTTTCGCTTTATCGATATCGTCCTGTCCTGGCGCCTGGTTGATCATGGTCGCCAGCATTGCGCCGTTAATCTGCGCAATACCGCCGGTCATACCGACAATCGCGCCGTTTAACATATCGATATTGTTGTTGGTCATGACCGCATCATCGAAGTTATCCGCCGTTGCGCGGCTACTGACTAACGCATAGGTAGATACCATAACAATACAAGCAATTAACAATCCAAACAGGATATTAATCCCGGTGGATATTTTTAAGTCTTTAAACATAACGAAACCTAAATAATTGAGAACACGGCGAAATACCTTTTTGCAGATATTTCATGCACACATGCGAGATGAATAAAAACCCGTCAATAATGACGGGCCTGAATGGGGTTAACCCACGAAATTAAAAATCGACAGTTGCTGCATCGACTGGAACACGGTCATTGACGAATTGAGTGCGAACTCCGACATCTTGGATTGCGACAACAGCGTAATCATCGAATCCCAATCCGATCCTAATGTTTCCTGCAACCGGCTTTGCACATTGATATTTTGCGCTTCCGAGCTAAAACCCAGGGCTTCAATCTGCTGCATATTGGTGCCGACGGTGGCGCGGACTTTGCCCAGGTTATCAATGTTTTTCTTAATACTGACGTTGGTGCTATCCAGCGTGGCCTGCAAAGCCTGACGATCGGCATCGTTAGTGACTGGCTGTTGCAGTTGCGTAATGGCCGCGTCCAACGCTTTGAACAGATCGTCCGGGGAGCCGCTCAAAAAGATATCGTCGCCCGTATGACCGACCTGCATTTCGGTACTGTCGGAAACCACCTGCGTCATCGCGGTATCACCGCCGACATAGGTGCCGTCTTTCTGGAAAGGCGCCGCCCCGGTTTTGTAACCGGCAAAAATGTAGCGACCGTCGCTGTTTTTGGTGTTCGCCAGATCCAGCAAGTTATCGCGGATCCCCTGCAACTCCTGCGCCAGCGCTGCGCGATCTTCATCGGAGTACGCGCCATTACCACCGGCAACAATTTTCTGCGACAAATTTTCAGACAGCAGATTAGAGATAGAATCCAGCGTGTTATCTTCCTGGCCCAACGCATCCTGCGCGTAGGTGCGCGCGGTGTCGTACTGGCTCATTCGGGATAACGCGTTCTGCAAAATAACCGCCTGCGACGCACCCGACGGATCGTCGGAAGGCTTCAGCAGCGTTTGCCCGGCAGAAAGGCGCGTGGACAAATCGTTATAACCGGTCATCGCATCTGACAGGCTATCAATACGATTTTGAAACATATAACTGGTGCTAAGACGCATCGTTTATTCCTGACTTTTCATTGAGTGGCCCGGTAAACCGGGCGTACTTAGCGAATACTTAACAACGTGTCGAACAGGGTGTTCGCAGTCTGTAAAACCTGCGCATTCGCCTGGTAATACTGAGAGAACATCTGCAAATTGACGTACTCTTCAGTGATATCAACACCCGAAACCGACTGCTGCTGAAGCGCCCACTGGTCATACACATTCGCCGAGGTGGTCATGTCCGCTTTCAGCGCACTCACCGAGGAACCGACGGAGCTGACAAGGCTTGCGTAAGCGCCAGACAGCGTCATGCCATCCACCACTTTTTCGTCCTTGATGCCAATCATCGCCAGGATATTTTCGTTATCGCTCTGGTCGTCAGGATCGGGGGATTTCGCCGCCGCAATCTGATCGCCATCGGTGATCGCCACGGTGATGTTATCTGCCGCGCCGTCGGTCGGGTTCAGCGTAAAGCTGTCACCCGGCTGCGGTGTGCCGCCAGGGGTAATGGAGATCCCTTCGAATTCCAGTTCGCCATTACTGCCAACGGTCGGCGTGATAGAGCGGCCATCAGCAGTGGTGATAGTCCAGTCGGTGCTGCCCGGGCCGTTAAAGGTCAGCTCGTAGTCTTCCGATTTCACGGACGGAATATCGGTAAAGCTGACATCCAGTGAACCGGTGCCGGTGTTATTGATGTTGCCGACCGCTTGCGGTTTACCGATGTTAAAAATATCGCCGCCCGCGTTGCCGTCGAGGTCGTAACCCTGAGCATTCGCTTCGTTGAACTTGTTGGCCATTTGCAGCGCCAGCTGGTTCAGTTGATCGCGCGCAGAAACCAGATCTTCATTGCGGAATTTGAACAGCCCGCCCAGCGCACCGGTGGTTTTCCCTTCGTCGAGCGGCAGGGCGTTGCCCGACGCATCAACGTACGCCACCACGGTTTTTGCCGGGTTGCTTTCAGACGCGCTGGCCTGCAGTTCATAGGATTTGCCGCCGCTGACCAACGCCATGCCGTTTTGCATGGAAACATTCACAGCGCCGGTATCAGTATTTTCTGTCACCTTAATACCGATCTTTTCGCTCAACTGACCTAATAATTGGTCACGCTGATCGAGTAAATCCGCAGGCATACCGCCGGTCTGGCCGTGGATCTTTTCAATTTGCTTATTCAGCGACGCCAGCTGTTTGGTATAGGAATTAATATCATCAACAGTCTGATTAATTTGCGTGTTGGTGCTCTGCTCCAGACCATTTAATGTTTTGCTGTTGGAGCGATATTGGTTGGCCATGGCGTTAAATTCAGCCAGAACCCCCTGGCGAGCCGCCGGGTCAACAGGGTCTTTACTTACCGATTCCATGGCTTCGAATAAATTATCCATGGTCACGGAAATATTATTGGTGCTATCGCCGAGCATGTTATCAATTTGGCTAACCTGCTCGTAACGGCTATTGAGGGAATAAAATTCCGTTGCCGCGCCGCGCACCTGGTTGGTCATAAAACCATTATAAGCACGCTGGACATCGCCCACTTTTACGCCGTAGCCGAAGAAACCATAATTGGTGGATTTGCCACCCGCTTCGCCCAGAACAATATTCTGGCGGCTATATCCCGCCGTGGTAGCATTCGACAGGTTATTCCCCACCACATTCAATGCATTCTGCGCAGCGTTAAGCCCATTCTGGGCCAGATTGATTAAATTCATATGTTATCGATCCTAACCAGAGGAGGAGGTAAGACGCCCCTGATAAAAGTAGCGCTCTCTTATATTTATCGGCCTTATAAAATTTCACTAAAGCCTGACGATTAAAATAATGAAGAAAAATCTGAAGAGTAGGCTTCAGCCGCCTGATTAACGTTATTCTTCACCTGCTGAATGATATTGATCAATTTTTTCGCGTAGGCGGGATCGGTTGCATATCCGGCAGACTGCAACGCTTTTGCCGCTATTTCCGGCGATTCAGATTTCACAACATTTTTATAACGCGGACTACGACTAATTAACGACGTATAATCTTCCAGCGCCTCGGCATAAGAGGAATAAACTTTAAATTTGTCTTTTATTTTTTGCGCAACTCCACCTTCATATTCTGTGGTGATGATTTCCGTGGTTTCGCCGTCCCAATCTGCCGTGGCTTTCACGCCAAATAAGTTATGGCTGGGTTTACCATCGCTGGTCATAATTTCGCGTTTACCCCAACCCGACTCCAGTGCCGCCTGCGCAATAATTAACTGATGCGGAATACCGCTCAAACGCGCGACTGCCATCGCGGGTGCCATCATGCGGGAAATAAAGCTGCCGCCTGGAACCGCCGGTATTTCCGGCTGCGCCATTGCGGCTTTTTCCGCCTGCTGTTCTTCGGGATCGACCGGCTGCAAACGCAGCGGCACGCTAATAAAGCGTGCCGGGCTGATATTAAGCGGCACTTCACGCGTCGCTGTGACATTTTCCGCCGTGGAAGCGGGTTTGCCGGTCAGTTGTTGCACCATCAGATCGGCAAATCCCATTTTTCCTTTATCGGCGATGTTCTGCGACAGCTGCTGGTCGTACATCGAGGTAAACATTTCCGACTGCTGCGTATTAAACAGGCCGTCTTTGAATGATGCCTGGCGCATGCTCTTGAGCATCATCTGCACGAACAGCCCTTCCATCTGCTTCGCCACCGCCTTTAGCGCATCCGGAGAGTCGTTGCGGGCGGCCAGTTTGAGCTTGTCGAGGCTGTGCGCGTCAAACGCCGCCCCCTGAGTCATTGCCGGGCCGATCATCAGTTAATCTCCAGACGTGCATGCAGGCAGCCTGCGGTTTTCATTGATTGCAGAATTGCCATCAAATCATTCGGCGTTGCGCCAAGGCTGTTTAACGCGCGAACCACATTGTTCAGATCGGTGCTGGTGTTCACGCGTTGCAGGGAGCCGTTTTGCTCACGCACGGAAAGTTGCGTGTTCTGCGTGACTACCGTTTGCCCGCCTGCCAGCGGCGTATTCGGCTGATTCACCTGGGTGTTGCTGGCGACTTCTACCGTCAGATCACCCTGCGCTACCGCACAAGAATCAAGCGAAACATGGCGGTTCATCACCACGGAGCCGGTGCGTGAGTTGATGATAATTCGGGCATCGCCCGCATCAATGCGCAACGGAATATCCTGCACTGCGGCAAGGAAACGCACGCGCGCGGCGCTGTCGGCAGGTGCGCGCAGGCTGATACTGCGCGCGTCTTCCGCAAACGCGGCGCCCGCGTAACGACGGTTAATCGCATCGCTTATCTGCTGCGCAACGGTGAAATCGTCTTCATTAAGCTGGAGTTTGAGCGTGCTCTGCCCGGCAAAGTTTGACGGCACTTCACGTTCTACCGTTGCGCCGCCGCTAATGCGCGCGCCATTGAGCTGATTTACCTGCACCCGGTTACCACCGGCCTGCGCGCCTGCGCCGGAAACCAACAGGTTCCCCTGCGCCAGCGCATAAATCTGGCTATCCGCGCCCTTCAGCGGGGTCATCAGCAGCGTGCCGCCGCGCAGACTTTTCGCGTTACCCATTGAGGAAACCACCACATCAATTTGCTGACCGGCGCGGGCAAACGGCGGCAGTTCCGCCGTCACCATCACCGCCGCGACGTTTTTGAGCTGCATATTCACGCCCGCTGGCACGGTGATACCGAGCTGCGAGAGCATATTGTTCAGGCTCTGGGTGGTGAAAGGTGTCTGCATGGTCTGGTCGCCAGTGCCATCAAGCCCGACGACCAGGCCATAGCCCATCAGGGAGTTACCGCGCACCCCTTGCAGGGTGGTTAAATCGCGGATCCGCTCCGCGCTGGCCTGCCCGGCCACCAGCGCAGACAGACAGCACAACAGCGCCAGGCAGCGAGTTAAGAAATTCGTTTTCATCATCAATCAAAAAGGAGAAAGGTTAAGGAACATGCGCTGCAGCCAGCCCATTTGCTGCGCTTCGTTGATATAGCCATTACCGACATACTCGATGCGCGCGTCTGCCACCTGGGTGGAGATAACGGTGTTGCTGGCGCTGATCGTGCGCGGGTTCACGATGCCGTAAAATCGGATAAACTCAGTCCCTTGGTTAATCGCAATCTGTTTTTCACCGACAACCGCCAGGTTGCCGTTTTCCAGCACCTGTTTCACCGTCACGGTGATGGTGCCACTAAAGGTATTTTTCGCCGCCGCGCCGCCTTTACCGGCGAAGTCATTCGTTCCACTGATCGACGCATCGGCTTTGCCGTTGCCCACCAGACCGGCCATAAAACCAGGTACGCCAGCAACGCCGACATCGGTGGAGCCGTCACGCGAGGCACTCGCAGAGGAACTTTTGCTGGCGCTGACATTTTCTTGCAGCGCAATGGTCAGCGTATCGCCCACATTTCGTGGACGGCGGTCTTCAAACATCGGTTGATAACCATAATTCATCGCCTGCCCTGTCTGAAAAATCGAGCCATTCGCAGTAGCGGCGGCGACCGGTGCAGGCACAGCGGAGGTTTCGCCCCCAACCAACGGTTTTTGCGGGATATAGGCGCAGCCGGTAACCACGGAAATCAGCATTAAGATCGTTGCAAAACGACAAAGCGTACGTACAGAGCAAGGGTGATTGGTCATCTCATTCACTACAGGTAAAGCAGCCGCGAGCAACGCCCGCGGCCAGGGATCAAAGTTGGGTCAGTCGTTGCAGCATCTGGTCAGACGTCGACACCGCTTTACTGTTAATTTCGTAGGCGCGCTGCGTCTGGATCATGTTGACCAGCTCTTCTGCTACGTTGACGTTCGAGGTTTCGACGTAGCCCTGTTTCAGGGTTCCCGCGCCGTTTAAACCCGGTGTGGATTCATTCGGTGCGCCAGAAGATTGCGTTTCGCGGTACAGGTTTTCACCAATGCTTTCGAGGCCGGAATCATTGATAAACGAGCTCAGCGTCAGCTGACCAACCTGCTGCGGCGCGGTCTGCCCCGGCACGGTCACGCTGACAATACCGTCGTTACCGATGGTCAGGCTTTGCGCGTCCTGCGGGATGGTGATCGCCGGTTGCACCTGGTAACCGCTGGAGGTCACCAGTTGCCCGTTCTGGTCAAACTGGAACGAACCGTCGCGGGTATAGGCGGTGGTGCCATCCGGCAACTGTACCTGGAAGAAACCGCTGCCCTGAATGGCAACATCTTTGCTGTTGTTGGTCTGCGTCAGGCTGCCCTGGCTGTGAATACGCTCGGTCGCGACCGGGCGAACACCGGTACCCAACTGTAAACCAGAAGGGATGGTGGTCTGCTCGGAAGACTGTGCGCCCGGCTGGCGTAAGGTCTGATAAATCAGATCTTCAAACACCGCACGCTGGCGTTTAAAGCCGTTGGTGCTGACGTTCGCCAGGTTGTTGGAAATCACATCCATATTGGTTTGCTGGGCTTCGAGGCCGGTTTTCGCAATCCATAAAGAACGGATCATGGTGTTTTTCTCCTTACCGAGGCTTAACCGGCGCTCAGTAACTGGTTAGCTTTTTGTTCGTTATCATCAACGGTGGTGATGACTTTCATGTTCATGTCAAAACCGCGTGCGGTGGCGATCATGTCCACCATCGATTTCACCGGGCTGACGTTGCTGCCTTCCAGCATGCCGGGCATCAAGCGCAGATCCGCGTCGGCGGGAAGTACTTGCGCCGCAGCCGGATCGGCGACATGAAACAGGCCGTCGTCGCCATGTTTCAGCGTGTTCGGTGTGGCGTTGACCATTTTCAGGCGCGCCACCTGCGCCAGCGCTGAAGGCTCATCGCCTGCGCCCAGCGCGGTGATGGTGCCGTCCGCCGCGATAGTCAGTTCCGCCTGCGGCGGTACGGCTACCGGGCCGCCGTCACCGAGCAGCGGCATACCGCGCACCCGCAGCTGGCCTTCGGCATCCACTTCGATGTTGCCATCTTTGGTGTAGCCTTCACTGCCATCGGGCAGTTGCACTGCCAGCCAGCCGTTTTGCGGCATGGCCACATCCAGGCTACGCCCGGTGGCCTGCACCGCGCCCATGGTGTTGTCGCTAAACGGCGTGGATTCCGCCACCATGGTGCGGGTTTCTATCGACGGCCCCTGCACAGGGATCGCGCGAAACGCCGCGATCTGCGCACGAAAGCCGGTGGTAGAAGCATTCGCCAGGTTGTTAGAGGTCACCGCCTGGCGGTTAAGGGCCGCGTTTGCGGCCCCCATTGCGGTATAAATCGCGTGATCCATGAAGCGCTACTCTTAACCCAGGTTAACCAGCGTTTGCAGAAGCTCAGACTGGGTCTTGATGGTCTGAGAGTTGGACTGGTAGTTACGCTGGTAAACAATCATGTTCACCATCTCTTTACTCAGATCCACGTTGGAGCCTTCCAGCATGTTGCCGCGCAGTGAACCCAGGTTACCGGTGTCCGCAAGACCAATGACCGGCTGACCCGATTCCGGGGTTTCAGACCAGCAGTTGTTCCCTGCCGACTCAAGGCCGCCCGGGTTGGTGAAGTTGCTCAGCACAACCTGACCCAGCAGCTGGTTTTCACCGTTGCTGTAGGAGGCGATGATCTGACCGTTATCACCTACGGTGTAGCCGTTCATCAGTCCCGGCGGGTAACCGGTGGTGCTCGGGCTATCCATGGTGTTTTCAGACGCCTGCTGAGAAAGACCGGAAAGATCGAGGTTGAAATTCAATGCCGCGCCGCCCTGGTAAGCTGCACCCTGCACCGCCAGTTCTGCCGGGTTGGTGGTGAGCTTGCCGGAGGTATCAAACGTCAGGTCAACCTTGCTGGTGGTGCCCGGCGACGTGGAGTCGACGGAGTAGGCAGTCCACTTGTTGTCCGCCGTTTTTACGTAATAGACGTTGATCGCGTGCTCGTTGCCCAGGCTGTCATAAGCGTTAACCTGGGTGGAGTAGCTGTAAGATTTGCCATCAGCCGGATCGAAAGGCGTTACCGTGACAATGTCGTTACCGGAATCCAGGTTACCGGAAATGGAACCCGCGTCAGACGCACGCGCAGGCATCTGCCCGGTTGGGATCTGAATCGGCCCTACCGGCGCGCCCTGCTGAATTTCAGGCGGTGTACCCGTTGCCATATAACCGGTCAGGCGCATGCCCTGGTTATTGATGACGTAGCCATTTTCATCGGTCTGGAACTGACCATTACGGCTGTAAAATACGCGACCCGCTTCGGTCACCATGCGGAAGAAGCCATTGCCCTGGATACCCATATCCAGCGGGCTGCTGCCTGCGCCAAGTACGCCATCGCTGAAGTTCTGGTTCACACCAGCAACCTGTACGCCCATGCCGACCTGAGAACCGGCAAACACATCGGCGAAAGCAACAGAACCTGATTTAAAACCGACCGTTTGTGAGTTGGCGATGTTGTTACCTACAACATCCAGCGCCTGTGAAGAGGCGTTTAATCCACTAAGACCTTGAGAAAAACCCATGTGATAAATTCCTGTGCGCGGGTTGCGCAAAATCCAAACTAAAAATTACTCGATGAGGTAAACGTCACTCAGCGAGGCGGTACCATTAACACCCAGTTGCAGCACTGCGCCTGAGTTAGTGAAGGAGACGCTCTGCACTTTTGCCGGTTTCAGCGCGGTGATGGTTGGCGTGCTGCCATCGGCGTTGGTGGCGGAGAACGACACTTTGAAGTTCGTGTCGGCCTGCAAGCGCGGATCGCTCGGCTGGAAATCTTCAAAATCATCCAGTGAATACTGATGCACGCCCGCTTCCACATTTTTCAGCTTCGCGGTATAGGCGTTACCGGCCGGATCGGTCAGCGTGACGGTGACTTCATCCGCCGGGCTGTTAAGGGAAAGCCCGACTTTCTGGTTTCCGTCCGTGGCGGTGGAAACAGAAGGCTCACCTTCAACCATGATGTCGCGCCCTACCCAGTCAGCGGAGTTCATCTGCTGCATACTGGCAACCAGCGTACCCATGCTGTTCATGGTGCTGTTGAGCTGCTCGACGCCCGCCGCCGTGTTGAACTGCGCCAGCTGAGCCGTCAACTGGTTGTTGTCCATTGGGCTGGTCGGGTCCTGGTTTTGCATCTGCGCAACCAGCAGCGTCATAAAGTTATTCAGCAGGTCATCGGCGCTGGAGCCGGTACCCACGCTGGAAGAACTGGTGGTATTGGTGTTACTTGTGCCCGACGAAGCGGTGGTTTTCGTCGTCGGTGCGCTTTGGGTCATAACGGGTGAAATTGCCATTTTTTAATCCTTACTGGCCCAGAGTCAGCGTTTTCAGCATCAGGCTCTTCGCCGAGTTCATCACTTCGACGTTGGCCTGATAGCTGCGGGATGCAGAAATGGTGTTGACCATTTCACCCACCACATCGACGTTCGGCATATGGACATAACCTTTGTCGTCCGCCAGTGGGTTTGCGGGTTCATAGACCAGCCTGTCCGGCGCAGTGGATTCCGTAACGCCGCTCACTTTCACGCCGCCAATCTCCTGACCCGCGGAGTTATCAACATTGAAAACCACCGAACGCGCGCGGTACGGTTTGCCATCCGGGCCGGCAATACTGTCGGCGTTCGCCATATTGCTGGCACTGACGTTAAGTCTTTTTGATTGGGCGGCCATTGCCGAACCTGAAATATCGAAAACACTAAACAGCGACATGAAAATTATTGACCTTGGTTAAGGGCACTCGTTAAACCTTTTAATTGAGCGCCGAGAATCGTTAGACTCGTCTGATATTTGACATTGTTGTCAGCAAAATTAACGCGTTCACGATCCATATCGACAGTGTTTCCATCAGCTCTTGGCTGATCGGGAATACGATAAAGTAATTGTCGATCGTCCGTTTTCGGCGCTACGCCAGGAATATGTTTCCCGGCTGTTAAACTTAGTGTTAATGGATGACGCGTTTCCTGCTGCATTGCATTTTTCAATTGCTTAGAAAAATCAATATCTCGCGCCTTGTATCCCGGCGTATCGGCATTCGCGATATTAGACGCTAGAATATCCTGCCGCCGCGACATCAGGCTTAACGCCTGCTGCTGGAAACGCAATTCATTATCAAGTTTATCAAACATGAAATGACTCGCTTACTTCGAAATTGATTACGAGGCATAGTCTAAGAGACAACCTAATAAATCTATACCTTAAAAATCCGACAGAAGTAGACGCATTTAGCCAATTCAACCTCTCTTAATTTGCCGAAAAGAAGCTTATATTTAAAAGTTGAAATACCAATACAGTGAAATGCAGTCAAAACTGACGGCATTTAATAGATAAGAAAATAGCCATTCTGAATTACAATAAAAAAATATTAATCCTATTGCTCCTTTATATTATCAGGCAGGTTTATCTCATTATGCCGCAGTCCCTTATCAGGTCACTCATCGTGATTTTCGCGCTCTGCTGCCCATTCTCACCGGCTTTTGCCAGCGCGCCGGAAAACAGCGATCTCGAAGCGAGGATCGCCACCTTGCTGGCTGCGGACAATAAAGAAGCAGAGAATCAGCCGCAGTTGCGCATTAAAATTCTTACCCCCGCGGCCAAACTCGCCGCATTATGCGCACAGCCGGATTTACGTCTTTCTGGTCGCTCCGTGCGCCTGACAGGCCGGCGCAGCGTCATCGCCAAGTGCGGTAAAAAACAGCAGTTCATTCAGATTCAGATTAGTGCCAGTGGCAGGTACTGGGTGGCAGCGCGGACGCTCAAACCGGGGCAGATCATTGGCGCAGAGGATATCCAGCCCGTGAGCGGCGAACTGGATCGTTTACCGGCCGGTGTATTACTTGATCCGCAGAACATCATTGGCAGCACGCCTACGCGCATCATTCAACCGGGGTCGCCGCTGGCGGATAACCAGCTGCGCCGCAGCTGGGCCGTTATTGCTAATCGCACCGTCGATATTACCGCGCCCGGTGACGGTTTTCTGATCCACGCCAAAGGTAAAGCGCTGGATAACGCCGCACTCGATGAAAGCGTCAGAGTACAGACTCGCACCGGCCAGGTGGTGGTCGCCACCGTAACAGGACAAGGACAAGTGAGCATTAGCCTGTCGAACTGATTTCAGTTTTATTTTCCCCGTGCCGATATCTTTAATACAGAGCCACCGCATAGAAAACCAGGATCCGTATGAACATTGAACGCACCCGCCAGGCCAATCCCATTCAGGCAACCGGCACTCAACAGCAGCCCGTTGAGACGAGAGTAATGAATGATGAGTCAGCGCAATCGGGGAAAACAGACGCCCAGCAGGCCGGGACGCAGGTCAAACTCAGCCAGCTGACGCAGCAAATTAAAAATGACGGTAGCCGTGATGTTAATACGGAACGTCTTGCCGCCATTAAAGCGAAGATGGACGCAGGTGAACTCCACCTGGACAGCGATAAAATCGCCAGCGCGTTGGTACGCGACATCTTTCGATTCTCTTAATCTCAACATGCACGTGAATAATGGAAAACTTACCCGTAATTCTGAACAAACTGTATAGCCTGCTGGGTGAGCTTGAAGCGACCCTGGTAGAAGAAATCGGCCAGCTTAGCCGCGCCCAGATAAACCCGGTTTCGCTGCAAGTGATCTCCGACAACAAGAGCCGCTTGCTGTCGGCGATTAACTTTTATGATGAGCAGCGCAAGCAGGAAGAGAAACACCATCGGTTGGCGTTTCCTTACCCGCGCCACTCCGGACTCGCTACGCTTTGGGATCGTATTACCGTGGTGGTGCGAAAATCTGCTGAGCTCAACCAGAAGAGCTATCAGTTGCTGAACATGCATATGAAGAAGATGAACGACTTCAAAAAGATTGTCAGCCAGACGACCGCAACCGCGCAGCTTTATGGCGAAAGTGGAAACCGCAGCAATGATGCTTCGGGTAATGTTTATCGCATTTCCGTTTAATGCGGCCTCTTCTCTGTGCAGCATTCAGCATTAACACGATGTTATGGCGTCTTTCGCGCCAGTGTTGTTCCTCGCGCCAGGTTCGGAAGCCATTCTCTGCTTCCGTGCCTGGTGTGTATGCCCTGCATGTGCTTCTCGCATTACGCCTGACGCACGTTCTCTGAACACGCTTTGCGTGATTTTCTGCGCCTCATTTCCTGTATCCGTTCTTCATAGCGTACCGACGCTGTAACCGGCCTTTCTTGCGGGCGGCTGGCGGGTCTTTCATTCCAGCGGTTTCTTCTGCGTAGCGTTATGCGCGTTATTGATAGCTAAACCAGGATCTTTTCTTCTGTGCCGTTAGCTGGCATTCAGTTCCGGCGATTTATTCTGCGTGGCATTCGGACGCTAAAACTAGCACCGTTTTTCTGTGCCGTGAGCTCGTGTTTAGTTCCGGTGTATTACTCTGCGTGGCATTCGGACGCTAAAACCAGCACCTTTCTTCTGTGCCGTTAGCTCGCGTTTAGTTCCGGTGTTTTACTCTGCGTGGTATTCGGACGCTAAAACCAGCACCGTTCTTCTGTGCCGTGGGCTAGCGTTTAGTTCCGGTGTATTACTCTGCGTGGCATTCGGACGCTAAAACCAGCACCGTTCTTCTGTGTTGTTAGCTGGCGTTTAGATAGCTAAACCTGGATCTTTTCTTCTGCGCTGTTAGCTGGCATTCAGTTCCGGCGGTTTGTTCTGTATGGCGTTCGGACGCTAAAACCAGCACCTTTCTTCTGTGCCGTGAGCTAGCGTTTAGTTCCGGTGTATTACTCTGCGTGATATTCGGACGCTAAAACTAGCACCTTTCTTCTGTGCCGTTAGCTCGCGTTTAGTTCCGGTGTTTTACTCTGTGTGGCGTTATGGCATCCATTTTTGCCTACAGCGATTGTCTGGACGATTGAGATTTACCGCCGCGCACTTCGGTGCTGTTTTATGGCCTTCATCCATAGCACAATCCTCTGTGCGGTTTATTTAACCATCAGCGTTAGTTATCTTCGTACTAGTCTTAGCGATAAACCCGCGCAGAATGCCGTTCTTAGCGCATCCCCTAACAAAAATGTTTCAAGATGTTTCGTAAATTTTGACGGCGAGTGTGAGGTCCGTCGCATTAAAAATCAAAAGCGCTGATTTTGATCCTTTTTTTCCGGTTAAAAATGCTGCCTGAGCGGAGGCGGTCAGAGTAAATAATTGGCACTTTTTTAGCAGGGAATTTTTGACCTCGTTTTTCTCCCCCCAATAAATCAATCGGCAGAAAAAAGGCTATTTACGAACGCATCAAAAATAGCGAAAATACGTTCAAGCAATGCAACAGGACGTTTTACCGATTCATTCTGAATGGTGCTTTGCTTAAATACCCTCTCGATGAAAGGCGTTTTTTTTAGTTGCCACATGTCGGGAAACCTGGTGACTAAACTATATTACTGTGGCAATTAAACAGTACATTAGTTGTCATATGTGATGTAAAACCACTATTTCGATTGCCACCTTGAGTGGCATTTTTTTTGCCTTTTTTTCATGATGTTAAGCAAGAAAGGCAAGTGGAATCTTCAAAAAAACAGGGAAGAAAGGAAAAGGACAGGATATATTTTCAGCACTCAAGCTGAGAAATGAAAATGCGAAGAAGAATTATAAAAAAAGATAAATATCAGGAATAGGAATCGCTGTTATTCAACAAATAAGCGATATAACACATCATAAAAATATCCATTTATTGTTTAAAGGATATATTCTGACAGTTTTATCTTATTAGCGGAAAAATAGAGAGCAGCCTGTTTTGCAATGGCTGTGAAGACGTATTCTACCGTATCTTTTTTAATCGTCCAGTTTCTGCCGCCGCCGATGTTAAAACCACAACCCACTGTTATATTTAAACTTTATTGGGAATAACAGGACAAGGCAGCACTACAACCAGCAATTAATATCGACAACGTGCAATTTCCCCGCCAATTTCCGATTTTAAACACCAAGAAAAATGAAATATGCGATATTTTTAACCAAGAAAAGCTAATCTTGATGATTTTGTGTGCTCTGGACATGCTGCACCTCGTCCGTCCACAGCCGTGTGAAATCGGGCCAGCTCTGCGGATAACAAAAAACGCCCTGCACGCTGGCGGGCGTCACCAGCCGGTAGCGTTGCGCAAGCAGCGGTACAATCCAGCGGTGATCGCTGAGATAACGCATCAATCTTTTGACACGCTGGCTGTAACGCTCCGCAGGCCCGGCGTTAATGCGATCAAGAATCCCGATCCCGCGCCGCCATACCGCTTCGCCCCAAAACCAGGCCCACATCACACTGTGGCGGTAGCGCTCTTCCATACTGAATGCATCATGCTGCTCAAAACGCAGAAAACCCATGCACAGATCCTGTTCGGCCCAGTTTTTATCCTGCAATAGCCAGTGCGTCACGCTTATAGGCGTCATTGTCACTTTACAGCCGCGATACCGCAGGCTTTTCGCCAGCTCATCAACCAGCTTTCGCATTTCCGTTGAGCGGAAATAGACGAGATTCAGGCTATCCGGTAATAACGCCTGCACTTCGGGCTCGGCTGCGGGCTGCAACCACTCCGGCAACGGTGCCAGCGTATCCTCCCGCTCAATCAATCCTGCGCTGAGCGAGAGCGCAATACGCCGGATAAACGCCTGCTGCTGCGCGCTTAATCGCCCGCGAGACTGGTTGAAAGTGACATAGTAGAACGCGTCGGCATCTTCGCGCTGTGTCATGGCTTCCGGCGCAATCAATGAGTGCGGCGTATCCAGACGCACCAGCGCGGGCAACGGCGCGACACTGAGCGGCGTGTTGTAAATAATCTCCGACGCCTGCGGCGTTTCACCGTACCAGAAGGCAGACCGGGTCAGCACCAGTTGGCTGCTTGAGTGCTCGCTTACTTTAAATGGTCCCAGACCAATGGAGCCGTTGCGCGGATGCGGCAGCGCATAAACCGGGCTTGCCAGCCGATAAAGCAGCATGGTGTCACGTTGGCCCAGTTGCATCGTCAGAACATGATCGGTGCATTTCACCTCGATAACATGCGGCAACCCCGGGCCACCGGCATAGCGCTCCAGCGTGTAGCGTAATTGTTCTGGCGCGACAGGCTCACCGTTATGCCAGACCAAGCCGCGTCGCAGAATAAAACGCCAGCGCAATCCCTCTTCACTGCAGGTGATCGTATGGGCAAGACCGGGGATCGGTGCAACCTGTTCGGGAATATGGCGCGCCAGACCGGCATGCACCATTTGCAAAATATGCCGCCCGGCCCGGTCGGTGTGGATGGAAGGAATAGGTGCCAACAGCGGCCGGTAGAAAGCGATGAAATAGCGAAAACCATCGCTGGAATAGTGCGGTTGCGCCTGCCCGGTCGCCATTTCGGTTTCCGAGGTCGGGTACTCACCCGCAACCAGCGTCTCCAGCGACGCCGCATTCATGCGGCATTGCAGCACACCAAGTGCGCCGCGCCCAGGACGGGAATTCCACACCAGCCAGCCCTCCTCCTGCATTTCATGGAGTAGAGAGCGCGCATAGCGCGAGGTGCAGGCTAATGTATCGGCAATTTGCGCCAACGACACTTCGTGGCGATGGGTGTTATAGCGAGAAAGCAACCGATTATAGCGGCGCAGCAAACTACCTTTTTTAACGGCAGAATTATAGAGCATTAAGATTTACCAGCGTAACGCAAGGCAGCTAAAAGGTGGCGACAAGGCCAGAAGAAAACCTATTAAATGTAGCATATGAGAAAATAAGCAGAATCGGCCCAACCAAATATCACGCACTTTTCGCCAGTTAAAGAAAATAATAATAGCATGATAGAAAAGGATAAATTACTCGCTTTTGTTCGAAACCTACCCTCATTTCAGCATTTTTACCAATTCAGATTTATCACCGATTTTAATTTCCCGAGCACGTTAATTCTGCGTGTGGTTAATAATTAATCTGCTTTTCTGCTTCAGAAAAAATGGCATTTTCTTTTTTTTAACCAGGCGAAACTTTTGTCTGCCAGCAAACGAACTGTGTATGAGCATCAATAAACTTCCCTACAGGAGCGCAACATGATCCCAATGAAAAAATTCGTTTTGAGCCTCACCGCCGCTGCACTGTTGAATATCGCCAACGCCCACGCCGCTCTGCCCACCGGTTCGCAAGCACCGGACTTTAAATTACAAGGCGCGCTGGCTGGAAAACCGCTCACCTTCTCATTGCAACAGGCACTGCAAAAAGGCCCGGTAGTGCTCTACTTCTTCCCGGCGGCATTCAGCAAAGGGTGCACCATCGAAGCACACGCCTTTGCCGAAGCGACAGACGATTTCAAAAAACTGGGTGCGACGGTCATTGGCGTGACCGCTGGCAACACCGACCAGATAGATGAGTTTTCAAAACTGGAGTGTCGCGACAAATTCACCGTCACCGCCGATCCGGGCGCAAAAGTGGCGGCGCAATACGACACGCTGATGAAAATGAACGGCAAAACCCTCTCGGATCGCACGTCATATGTGATCGCGCCAGATGGCAAA
Source organism: Kosakonia sp. YIM B13571 (assembly GCF_042788095.1). Taxonomy (NCBI): domain Bacteria; kingdom Pseudomonadati; phylum Pseudomonadota; class Gammaproteobacteria; order Enterobacterales; family Enterobacteriaceae; genus Kosakonia; species Kosakonia sp. YIM B13571. Next base: position 112,220 of record NZ_JBHZPL010000010.1, read on the forward strand.
ATCCTGCTGAGCTACACTGACAGAAACCCGGAAACGCATATTCAGAAAACGATGGAAGCAGTGAAACAGTATGCGAACGCGCATTCGTAAACAGGCCCGTTAAGCTCCTTTTATCCATCAGAGATTCGCTATGTTAACCGCCATGCTCGCCGCCTTCGCAGGCGGCATTATTCTCAACTTGATGCCCTGCGTGTTTCCTATTATTTCGCTGAAAGCGCTGGGGCTGTTGCGTCACACCCAAAGCGCGGCGCAAACCCGCAAAGAGGGGCTGGGTTTTTTGCTCGGCTGTGTAGTGACCATGCTGGCGCTTGCCGGCGTCTTGCTGGCGTTACGCGCTGGGGGAACCGCCGTCGGCTGGGGTTTTCAGTTACAGTCGCCGCTGGTTATCGCCTTTCTGGCGCTGGTTATTCTTGGCGCGGCACTCAATTTGCTCGGCGTGTTTGAGGTCGGTCTGTCGGTACAACGCGCCGGCGAGATAACCATAGAGCGCGGGGCATTTTTGCGTGCGGCGCTGACCGGTGCGCTCTCGATCATTGTCGCCACCCCGTGTGCCGCGCCCTTCATGGCAGGAGCCATCGGCTACGCGCTGGTGCAACCACCTGCTGTGGCGCTGGCTATTTTCGTCGCGCTAGCGCTCGGTTTTACCGCGCCGTTTACGCTGATTTCGCTGTTTCCGGCGCTCGGCAAATGGCTGCCGCGCCCCGGCGCATGGATGAACACCTTAAAACGCGGGCTGGCCTTTCCGATGTTTGGCGCCTTCGGCTGGCTGGTGTGGGTGCTGGCGCAACAGGCAGGAACAACGGCGCTGGCAGCTATCCTGGCGGCTGCCGTGGTGGTGAGTTTCGCCGCCTGGCTTTATGGTATGGCGCAGCAGCGGCGGTTTGCCGGGCGCGGGCATAAGCTATTGTTTACATTAACGGCTGCGCTACTGCTGGCCGCCGTTGTTCCCCTGCCTTCGGTGGTGCAAAACGGCGCGCCGCTGGCAGCGAACAAGAGTATTGAAGAGGTCAAATGGTCGCCGCAAACCGTGGCGGATAATCGCGGCCACGGCAAGGCCATCTTTGTGAATTTCACCGCGTCCTGGTGCATAACCTGCCAGGTAAATGAAAAGACGTCGCTCTCGACACAAACAGTGAAAGAGGCACTGGCGAAAACCGGCACGCTTTACATGGTGGCGGATTCGACCAAATTTAATGCCGATATTGATGACGCACTGAACGCGCTGGGGCAAGGCAGCTTACCGCTGTATGTGGTCTACCCGGCAGACGGCAGCGCACCGCACATTTTACCGCAGGTGCTAACCCCCTCAATTGTGGTCAACGCGCTGACGCAGGCCAGCGGTAAAAAAACCTGAAGGCGGGATATGGAAAAAAATGAGGCAGCGCGCGACGAATGGCCGCAACTGATGGCGCTGGCGCAGTCCGGCGACAGCCAGGCCTACACGCGGCTGCTCAAAGCGCTGGTGCCGGTTATCCGCTCACTTGCACGCAAACACATCGCCGATGAGGTTCTGGTGGAAGATGTGATTCAGGATGTGCTGCTCACTGTGCATCGGGTGCGTCACACTTACGATCCGGGCGCGCCTTTTTTGCCGTGGCTGATGGCGATAGCCAACGCCCGCGCGGTAGATGCCCTGCGCAAACGCGGTCGCCACCAACAGCGCGAAGTCGCCGACGAGGCGGAGATTCCCCTGCTTGCCACCAGCATGGAATCGTCATCGCACGACGAGCTGGCAACGCTGCTGAATCAGCTACCTGCGCGCCAGCGGGAGGTGGTTGAGCATGTCCACTTGCGTGAAATGACGCTGGCCGAAACCGCGACGCAACAAAATTTGACGGTTGCCGCCGTGAAATCCCTGCTGCATCGCGCCCTGAATAACCTTCGTCGGTTAGGAGCACATCATGGCCGATCATGAACTGTTAATTGCACATTTAAGCCGCTGCGCCGAACCGGTAAAACGCCCCTTCCAGCCTGGCTGGCGAGCGCTAAGCTGGGTGGCCCTCGCGCTGCCCTGCGGCATAGCCGCCGGTTTCGGACTTAACCGCACGCTAACCGACTGGTCGCAGCCTGGCGCGTGGTGGGCGCTGGTGCAGTTGCTGCTGACGTTTATCGCCGGGACACTGGCGGTGCGTAACGCGTTTCTGTTGAGTATCGCCGGGCGTGACGCGTTGGGCTGGAAGTGGTTTACGCCGCTGGCGGCACTCTGGCTTGCAGGTACGTTCAGTAACCTGCATTTCCACCGTGTCTTGCCGGTGAGCACCGCTGTTGAAGGGCCAAACTGTTACCTGTTTATGGTGACGGTCAGCGTGCCGATGGTATTGATAGTGATTGCTTACCTGCGCCGGACGCGCACGCTTTTCCCGGCGCGCAGCCTGGCAGCGGCGGGCGCGGGCGTCGCCTGCATGTCACTGACCTTGCTTGCACTTTGCCACTCGACGCATATCAGCCTGCCGGATTTGATGCTGCATATTGCCGCGTTCAGCACCATTGTGGCTGGGACGATGGCGCTGGGTTACAAATGGGTGTCGCTCCCGTAATGCGCAGCACGTACTGAGCAGTCAGTACGTGCTTACACACTTAGCTTTTTTGCGGGAAGATCCACAACTGTTCGGCGGGCAACACCACGCGGTAGTTTTGCTGGCTGCGCTGCTGGGTGCCGTAAACACGGATCACGAAATCATCGCCGGAGGTGCGGAATAAGTACTCCCAGCGATCGCCCAGATACATGCTGGTGAGCATCGGCAACTCCAGCGAGTTATTCTGCGGTGAGTCCGCCAGCCGCAGGCTTTCGACGCGGATCACCGCCGTGCAATCTTGCCCCGCACGCACGCCCGGCCCGGCGACGCCCCACAGCGCCCAGTTCGCCCCTTCGATCCGCGCCCTGCCGTTACTGACTTCACTCACCTTGCCGTGCAGCCGGTTGTTGCTGCCCATAAACTCGGCGGTAAACAGCGTTGACGGCGTGGCGTACATCTCCTGCGGCGTCCCTTGCTGCTCAATCACGCCATTGTTGAGCAGCAAAATGCGGTCGGAAATCGCCATCGCTTCATTCTGATCGTGGGTCACCATCAAGGCCGACAAACCGAGTTTGACGATAAGCTCGCGCAGGAACACCCGCGCCTCTTCACGCAGCTTGGCATCGAGGTTTGAGAGCGGTTCATCAAGCAAAATCACCGGCGGGTTGTAGACCAGCGCCCGACCAATCGCCACGCGCTGCTGTTGCCCCCCGGAAAGCTGGTGCGGGTGGCGCTTGCCAAGCGTACCCAGCCCAAGCTGATCCAGCACGTTTTGCACGCGGGTGTTAATTTCCGCCGTACCCACTTTGCGCAGCTTGAGCGGGTAAGCGACATTCTCGAACACGGTTTTATGCGGCCACAATGCGTAAGACTGGAACACCAGGCCGAGATTGCGTTCCTCCGCCGGAACCTCACTGCGCGGCGTACCGTCGTACACCACGTTATTACCAATGGTTATCCGCCCCTGGGTTGGTTTTTCCAGCCCGGCGACCGCGCGCAGCAGCGTGGTTTTTCCGCTGCCGGAAGGACCAAGCAACGACACCACTTCGCCGCGTTTCAGCTCCATCGAGACGCCTTTTAACACCGGGTTGTCGCCGTAAGTCAGATGCAGGTTTTCTACCACCAGCTCAATCATGTAATTTCACTCCAAAGCGCAGGGCCACACCAAGACCAATGACCACCAGCAGAATATTGATAAACGACAGCGCAGCGACAATATCAATCGCCCCTGCCGCCCACAGTGACACCAGCATCGAGCCGATGGTTTCCGTACCGGGCGAGAGCAGATAAACCCCGGTTGAGTATTCGCGCTCAAAAATCAGGAACATCAGCAGCCAGGAGCCAATCAGGCCATAACGCGACAACGGCACCGTGACATGGCGGGTGACTTGCCCGCTGGTCGCTCCCGTGCTGCGCGCCGCCTCTTCCAGCTCCGGCCCGACCTGCAAAAGCGTTGAGGAGATAAGCCGCAAGCCGTAAGCCATCCACACCACGGTGTAGGCCAGCCAGACGCTAAAGATGGTGTTACGCAGCGATCGCAGCCAGACAATCAGGTTTTCGCGCAGCCACTCGGCTACCGGCAACCCGGAAAGCCAGCCGTTTTTCAGCGACTGATCGAGCCACATCGGTAAGAACAGGAACACCCACAAAAATGCCAGCCCGGCCAGCAACCCCGGCACCGCACGGGGAACCAGCACGCTGTAATCAAGAAACCGCGTAACGCTATCCTGTTTGCGGTGCATGGCAATGCCGACAAACAGATAACAAACCACCGCCAGTGCGCCGCCAAAAACGCCAATCGCCATCGAGTTGACGATGGCGCGCAGCAGGTTGGGCTGCTGCCAGATATTGCGGAAGGTATCGAGCGACACTTCGTCCCACAAGGAAACGCCAACGCCCCAGTTGGAGATAAATGCCCGCAGCACGACGCCAATCAGCGGCACGCCGATGGTAACTGTCAGCCACGCCACCACTACCGCACCGGCAACCCAGCGCCATTTACCCAGCGGCAGCGCCCGCGCCTGCGAGGCTTTCCCTTTCATAGTGACAAAACGGTTCGCGGTCCGCATCAGGCGGCGTTGCAGCATCACCAGTGGAATAGTGATACAAATCAGCACCACCGCCACCGCCGCCATTAGGTGGTAAGAGGGCGTGCCCAATTTGTTGGTTAATTTATACAGGTAGGTCGCCAGCACCATGTTGCCTTCCGGGTCGCCCAGCACCAGCATCAGGCCGAACACCTCCAGCCCGAGGAAGAACAGCAGAACGCAGGCGTACAAAATCGAGGGTCGCACCATTGGCAGGCTGACGGCGGTCATCACCTGTAATGGTGATGCGCCAACGGTCCGCGCGGCTTCTTCCACGTCGGAACCGACACTGCGCAGCGCCGAGGAGATATAAAGATAAGCATGAGGAACATGCGTTAGCCCGGCAATCACTACGATGCTAAACATCGAGTAGATGTTCCACGGCACAAAGCCGATTAGCTCCTGCGCCCAGCGTGAGAAAAAGCCCACCGGCCCGGCTGCCACCACATAACCAAAGCCAAGCACCATCGGCGAGACAAAAATAGGCACAAGGATCAGCGGCTCAATAAAACGGCGGCCCGGTAAATCGGTGCGTACCATCAAAAACGCCAGAATGCCGCCCAGCGGAATGGCGATAAACACCAGGCCAAACGCCAGAATAAAGCCGGACTTCAGCGCCAGATAAAAATCCGGATCGGTAAAAATGAACTCAAATGCTTCGAGACTCAGCTCCTTCGAGCGGACAAAAAAAGGCGCCGAGAGAAAACTCTGCACCACAATAAATAACAGCGGGATATAGATAACCAGCGCGGTGATTAACACAATGACGCCGCGCGGCAACCCCTGCCATTTTCTGCGCACACTATTCATACATCATCCCTTTGGTCAGGAACCTCACGCCAACCCGCTGGCTGAGAAAAGGGTTGTGCGTCGGCAAAACGCACAACCAGTTAGGGCGTTATTTAGCGGCAGCGGTGCGCCATTGTTTAATAAATTCCAGACGTTTTTTCGGCTCCAGATACTCCAGCAGCGATTCATCCACCGCAATCGGCTTCAGCGCGTCGCCAAGCTGTTTGGTCATGCCGTCAATGTCGTTTTTGCCTTCAATATCGTTACGCAGCGAGGGAATATCCGCCTGATTGGCAAGAATGCTCTGCCCCTTTTCAGAAAGCACATAGTCAAACCACAATTTCGCGGCGTTGCTGTGCTCCGCTTCGGCGCTGATAAACGAGACGCGCGAAAGCACCAGCACATAATCTTTCGGGTAGGAGATGCCCAGCGAGTTATCGCCTTTCGCACGCGCTTCGGCGTACGAACCCAGGATGTTGTAGCCAATCAGGTTTTCGCCGGAAGAGACGCGCTCCATCATGGTGCCGGTGGAGGACTGCACCGTTAAACCGCCCTTCGCCACATCCGCCAGGTGAGTGAAATAGTCTTTATCGTGTTTGCTGTCTTCCACTGCGAGCATAAAGCCAAGCCCCGATTTTTCGATATCGTAGGTGGTGACTTTGCTTTTGAATTTGTCGGTCTGGCTGGCGATGAGTTTCCCCAGCGCGGTGTGTGAATCCGGCACGTCGCCCGCCGGGATCAGGCGTTTGTTATAGATAAAGACCACCGGCTCGTAGGTGGTGCCGTAGGCTTTTTTCTGCCAGACCGCCCACTTGGGCAATTTATCCAGCTCGGGCGACGCGTATTCGGCAGCATAGTCGGTCGCCAGTTTCAGCGCGGTATCCATTGACGAGCTCCAGACCACATCGCCGCTGCCCCCGCCGGAAGCCTGTTCGCTAAGATAACGGTTGTACAGTTCAGTACTGTTCATATCGTTATATTCCACTTTAATGCCCGGATATTGCGCTTCGAAACCCTTAATCAGCGGTCCTGCGGCTTTGGTATCGGTCGTGGAGTAAATAACGACTTTGCCTTCTTTGGTTCCGGCGTCTACGATTTTCTGGTAATCCGCCGGGTACCCCTGAGGCACGGCAGCCAGCGTAGTGCTGGAAAAGAGCGCCGCCAGCGCCACGGCCAGAACATTTAATTTCTTATCCATGAACAAACCCCTTCGGTATCATTTTTTAAACACAAATTTAACATATAGCGCGCATGCTGACCGATGCAACGCAATGGCTTGTTTTTTCCAGGTTTTGTGACGCTGGCAGGGTTTAATTAATGAGGTTGCAGGTTTGCGTACATTGTTGCGCTAAAGCATTACAGATCAACCAGATAGATCGGTTGTTCTTTGCATCACGAAGTGAAAAAGAGTCAGTAGAAAGGCGAGATGATGACAAGAAGTAATTAAGCCTGGCGATATTTACTTTTATTTATCACGCTTGCGAGATCGAGAACAGAGATATTAATCGCCTAAAATCAGCGGGCGATCATACAACACAATATGCTGTGGATTTTGTGGCGAGTATTTCACGGTCGTGCCATTACCAGCGGCAAAGCGCACGATTTCACGCGGTGTTAGCGCCTTCTTCACGCGCGATTCAACTTCCAGCCCTTCACGCGTTTTAAAGCGCAATACCAGCTCGCAATAAACGGTATATCTGTCCATAAGGTTGGTACGATTCAACGCGATGATATCGGCGTTTGCGCCAATTCCGTGTTTCATCACATGGACTTCGATAAATAGCTGGCGAACCCAGCGCAACGCGCAATAAAGCAGAAACGCCGCCACGGCGGCAACAAAGGCGAAAACAACATAGTCCAGGTGGTACGGCATAAGGTTATTTCCTGACCTGAGAAAGCTGCGTTTAATCGCCTAAAATTAAAGGGCGGTCGGACAGTGCAATACGCTTAGGAGCTTTGGGATCATACTTAAGCGTGACACCATTTCCGGGCTCAAATTGCATAACGTCCTCTGCCGCTAACGGGCGCTCAAGACTCGACTCAACCTCAACACCTTCGCGTGTTTTGAATTTAAAAGTCAGCCTGTAAACAGGCAGCCCTCCCTCAAATGAACCTGCACGACTCCTGGAGACAATAGTGGCTCCAACGCCAACACCATTTTTACGCACATCTGATTCCATCATTGTTTGTCGAATACCCGGTATCACCATCGAGCCGGCCATGATCAAAACTCGAATGGCGACAATAGCGATAAAGAGATAAACGAGATACATCCATCTGAATTCCATTTTACAGCTCCATCATTTTAAACTATTAGCGTCAGAGCCTTAGAATTCCACCGTAACGCTCCGGACTCTAGTAAAACCCCAACCTGCTTGTAATCCAGCGGCACATTTTTCTTTTCAAATGCTTTTGAACTAATAGAAATAACATTACGTGAGATAGCTGTGTTCGCTACACCGATAGACAGAGCTTTATAATCAAACGCAACACCTGTAACCCCTTCCGACGCGCCAGTGACGCTAAGACTATTCCCTGTAACGGCTTCCTTATGGCCACCCACGGTATAAGTTGATTTCGGTGCATCAAGATCGATGGAAACACTGCTGCGCAACGTTATAGTTTGCGGGCTGGTAATGGTAATTGTCCCGTTGTTAACGTTTTGCGTCCAACTGCCGCTGTTAACATTGATTGTCACGCCACCATCAATCGTCTCGGTTTGTCCGCCTTTAACAGAGGTTATCAGCGCGCTGTCGAAGTTTTGCGTCACATTGCCAGTCACATGGTGTAATTCCGTGCCGGTAATATTGGTTGTCCGACCATCTTTGATCGTCACATTGTCGCCACCGCTGGTAATATCCAGCTTGCGTCCGTGCTGGATGGTGGTGGTTTCGCTTTCATTAAATGTTTTGGTTTCCGCTTTCATGACCGTGGTGGTGCGTTTAGCCTGGTAGGTGAAGGTCGCATCTTCTGTCACGTCATCCGTCTGCGTCTTTTTGATAGTGGTATTATGATGACAATAAATTGGTAACCAGGACAATACCAAACCGTTATTACATTAATTTATATAATGTTCAGCTAAAGATTCCGGGTATTTATTTCGCTGTTTCATACACAAAAGTTTACACAGAATACTCACTTTGCCCGGCTTATAGATAAGAATAATCTGAAGATAAAATAATACGCAGCATCGCGGAGTAGTCCATGCAAGAAGCCAATAACGTAGCACTCATCGCGGTGTGTGAAGCAACCCCGTTTTCGCAAGCACAGTCGAAGGTAGAAATTGCAGGTATCGCCACAAATATCATCGTGCCTGGGCTGGTGCTGGAAGCTGCAGTAAAAATAGATGCCTGCCACTCTCTGCTTTTTCTCACCGACGATATTATTTTTGAAGAGTGGCTGACCATGGTGTTGATAGATATCAATCGGGGTGTGAAAGAGATTGTGCGTATTGGTCAGGCGTGGGCAAGCGGGCATTTTGAAAAATTGTCAGTCAAAGAGGAGGAAATAACCTTTCGCTTCCTCGGCGACGCCGAATGGAGGGTAAAAATATCCCTTACCGCCCGTCTGCGTTTTCCTTTCTTTGCTGATCCGCCGGCCGTTCACCGCGCACCGGGTTGGAAAAAATACCTCACTGTCGATTGCGTAAAATAAAGATCCGCAGGCGCGAGCGCCTAAGCCAAACATCCACGTTCATTATTTGTTCGCTTTTCCGTCATAAAACGATCATCCCCCGTGCTCTTAATGGTCGCCAGTTTAATGAAAAATCCGGAAGACTTATGAACAGCGCGTTGGCAGAAATCTCTGAAGACCACTATTCGTCTCTGCATCAATTAAACACCGTACCGAAGCAGAAGGTGCTGAGCGTGAAAAACTTACGCAAAGCCTATAACAAGCACCAGACCGTGCTGCACGACATCAGTTTCGATCTGCACAGCGGCGAGATGGTTGGCGTAATTGGGCGTTCAGGCGCAGGGAAATCCACGTTGCTGCACGTGCTAAACGGCACACACAGCGTCACGTCTGGTGAGATCGTCAGTTTCCCGGAAATGGGCAAGCCGCGTGATGTCACGCACCTGAAAGGCCGCGCGCTGAACCAGTGGCGCAGCCAGTGCGGCATGATTTTCCAGGACTTCTGCCTGGTGCCGCGCCTCGACGTGCTGACCAATGTCCTGCTCGGCAGGCTGAGCCAGACGTCAACACTGAAATCCCTGTTTAAAGTCTTTACCGACGAAGACCGCGCTAAAGCCATCGCGCTGCTGGAGTGGCTGAATATGCTGCCGCATGCCTTGCAGCGTGCAGAAACGCTTTCCGGCGGGCAGATGCAGCGTGTCGCCATTTGTCGCGCATTAATTCAAAACCCATCCCTTTTACTGGCGGACGAACCTGTCGCTTCGCTGGATCCGAAAAATACCCAGCGCATCATGGGCGTGTTACGCGAAGTAAGCGAGCAAGGCATCAGCGTGATGGTGAACCTGCACTCCGTGGAGCTGGTAAAAGAGTATTGCACTCGCGTTATCGGCGTTTCCCAGGGACGGATCATTTTTGACGATCATCCCGCAAGGCTAACGCAGGACGTGTTGCAGGTGCTGTACGGCGATGAAATCAGTCAATTGCATTAATTATTCCTTCCAATGAGACGACACAGGCAATGACAATGAAAAAGCATATTTCTGGCGCATTACGTTTATCGGCATTGATGACAGGTCTTCTGCTGGCATGGCAGGCGGCTGCCGCTGAGCAGCCGAAGGAATTAAATCTGGGGATTTTGGGCGGCCAGAACGCAACCCAACAAATTGGTGATAACCAGTGCGTGAAAGAGTTTCTGGATAAAGAACTGAGCGTGGATACCAAGCTGCGCAACTCGTCTGACTATTCAGGCGTGATCCAGGGTCTGCTGGGCGGAAAAGTCGATGTGGTGCTGAGCATGTCGCCCTCTTCTTACGCGTCTGTGTATATCAACAACCCGAAAGCAGTCGATATCGTGGGTATCGCGGTGGATGACAAAGATAAATCGCGCGGTTACCACTCTGTGGTTATCGTTAAAGCCGACAGTCCGTACAAAAAACTGGAAGATCTGAAAGGCAAAGCATTTGGCTTCGCCGATCCCGACTCAACGTCCGGTTACCTGATCCCGAACTATGCGTTCAAACAGAAGTTTGGCGGTAACGCGGACAATAAATACAACAACTACTTCTCCAGCGTTACCTTCTCCGGTGGTCACGAGCAGGACATTCTTGGCGTGCTGAACGGCCAGTTCGCCGGTGCAGTAACCTGGACTTCTATGGTCGGCGATTACGACTCCGGCTACAGCACCGGTGCGTTTAACCGTTTGATTCGTATGGATCACCCGAATCTGATGAAAGAAATTCGCATTATCTGGGAATCGCCGATCATCCCCAACGGCCCAATCCTTGTGAGCAATAGCCTGCCAGCCGCGTTCAAAGCCAAAGTGGTCACCGCCATTAAAAAACTGGATACCGACAACCACGCCTGCTTCGTGAAGGCGATGGGCGGTACACAGCATATCGGTCCGGGCAGCGTGGATGACTTTAAACAGATTATTGAGATGAAACGCGAACTGGTTAGCGCACGTTAATCCTTCGCCGTATCGATTCCCCGGCCCCTGCGTAAAAACCAGGGGCTTTTATTCGATGGTCATACAGGACGCTACCGCTACGCATGAACAGGTCGAATACGCAGTTTGAGCACTACTATCAGCAAATCAGAATGCGCCAGAAGCGCGACACTGTCGCCTGGTCGCTGGTGCTGCTGGCGCTCTATTTTGCCGCCGGGAACGCGGCGGAATTTAATCTCGCCACCATCTGGCACTCGCTGCCGAACTTTATGGATTACATGCTGGAAACAGTGCCGACGCTGCACTGGTCGGTACTGTTTGCCGACACCCACACCAAAGGCTCGCTGGCGTACTGGGGCTATCGTTTACCGATCCAGCTACCGCTGATTTGGGAAACCCTGCAACTGGCGCTGGCCGCAACGCTGGCGTCATTCGCTATCGCCACCGTGCTGGCTTTTCTGGCGGCGAGCAACACTTGGTCTCCGCCACCGGTACGCTTTACCGTGCGTACACTGGTGGCCTTTTTACGCACCATGCCGGAACTGGCGTGGGCGGTAATCTTCGTGATGGCGTTTGGTATCGGGGCGATCCCCGGTTTCCTGGCGCTGGCGCTGCACACCGTTGGCAGCCTGACCAAGCTGTTTTATGAAGCGGTAGAGAGCGCACAAGATAAACCGGTGCGCGGGCTGGCCTCCTGTGGCGCGACACATCTGCAACGCATTCGCTTCGCGCTGTGGCCGCAGGTGAAACCGATTTTTCTCTCTTATGGATTTATGCGCCTCGAAATTAACTTCCGCTCTTCGACCATTCTTGGGCTGGTCGGTGCGGGCGGCATTGGCCAGGAGCTGATGACGAATATCAAACTCGACCGTTATGATCAGGTCAGCATCACGCTGCTGCTGATTATTACCGTGGTTTTCGTGCTTGATACGCTCTCTGGCCGCTTACGCCAGTGGGTGCTGGAGGGGAAAAAATGACCAACTGGCAAGCCGTACCGAATGTGGAATTGAGCCGCAAATTAAACAGAAAATTGTTCCAGGCACAGGGGCGTTATCTGCGCCGCCTGGGGGTTATCGCCCTCGCCGTGCTGCTCTACTACGTTTGGTTCTTTATGCAGTTCGGCATTCCTGTTGAGCAGGCGCTGACCGGCATGCAGCAGATTGGCCGCTATATTTTGCGCATGTTCGTCTGGCACGATTTTCTCAACTGGCCGTTTGGCTACTACTTCACGCAAATTGGCATTACGCTGGCGATTGTCTTTGCCGGAACCCTGACCGCCACGGTATTCGCGCTGTTGTTGTCGTTTTTTGCCGCGCGCAACATCATGAAAGGCGGCATTGCGGGCATTATCGCCTTTTTCGTGCGCCGCCTGTTCGATATGCTGCGCGGCATTGATATGGCGATCTGGGGGCTGATTTTTGTGCGCGCCGTCGGGCTTGGGCCGCTTGCCGGGGTGCTGGCGATCATCATGCAGGACACCGGCCTTCTCGGTCGGCTATACGCCGAAAGTCACGAAGCAGTGGATCGCTCGCCAGGGCGCGGTTTAACCGCCGTGGGCGCAGGCGGCTTGCAGAAACACCGCTTCAGCACCTTTACCCAATCCTTCCCGACATTTCTGGCGCTGAGCCTGTACCAGATTGAGTCCAACACCCGCTCGGCGGCGGTACTCGGTTTTGTTGGTGCGGGCGGGATTGGTTTGATTTATGCCGAGAATATGCGGCTGTGGAACTGGGATGTGGTGATGTTTATCACCGTGATTCTGGTGGCGGTAGTAATGCTGATGGATAGCGCATCGGCCTGGCTGCGCCGACGCTATATCACTGGCAAGATAGTGCCACTATTTAAACCTGAATAAGTTGCCGGGGCATTGAAGCCCCGGCAGGTTAGCCATAATATATTTTCGCGTTTATATATCCTTTTTTAGTTTGCCCCACTCACCCTCCACTTTGCTTTTGAAAGTGGCTTGTTTGTCTTGTTTACAGGCTTCAATCACGGCGGGCGTGACCGTTTCAATCCCCTGAACATCCACCACCGCTTCTTCAGGTTTGTCCTTATTGTTTAACGCCTCAGCAATGCCGATGGCAGTTGGCTGGAAAGAGGCTTTCAGCGCGAGAAAATCCTCACATGTCCAGCTATTCACGGGTTTACCTTTTTCTGCCGCCTGTGTCGCAGCGGAAACCAGCAGCAAGCTGCCAACGATGATGCTAACGGTTGTCTTCATTCACTTCTCCTTAACGATGACTTATATCATTGAAAAAACTGCTATTCCGTAGATTTCCTAGGGGCTAAATGGTGGGGCGAACGCGCACGTGGATGGATAAAAAAATGTCCTTTCGGCGCATTATCAGCAGTGATGGCGACCAGGGTCACAGCGCCTTGTTTGCCGCGCTTGTCATGCAGCGCGTAGACCAGAAAGGGGAGGATCAGCACAATCACAAAACAGATAACCAGCAGCGTGACGTACTTCTCATCGGCGCTTTCACCACCAATCGAGGCCGGTGGATAAAAAGAGACGATGAAGGCCAGCAGTGACACCAAAAAGCCCAGCCCTGCCATCGCGAGTCGAAATCCGTTTGCGCCGGGAATATGAAAGGTGCGCTTGAGCAGTGGCTGCTTGCGAATTAACTGCATATAGCCCAGGAACAATAAAAAATAGCTACACAGATAAATCAGTACCGTCAGCGTCAGGGCAATCAAGAAGGACATATTGCTCCCGCCACCCGAATTGGTAAGCACCACCAGCGCAACGGATGTCATCAGCAGTTGGCTCACAACCAGCGTCACTGGCACACCATTTTTATTAACCCTGGCGAATGACGCGGGCAATATGCCTCGCTGCGCGGTGACATACATGCCGCGAGACGGTCCAACAATCCATGACGCGATCTCCGCCAGCACACCCAGTACCAGCAGGGCCGCAATCACTTTTACGGCCCAGGAGAGTCCCGCACCGTAATGGGTGATTAATACGCTGAAGGTTTGAACGACCCCGGCAGAAAGGTTGATCTCGTTATGTGGGATCACGGCCGCGACAGACAAGCCACCGATCGAGCTGAGGCAAATCGCGGCGATCATCAGCAGTATCATTGCCAGCGGGTAGTCACGGCCTGGGTTGTTCATTTCGTTAACATACGTAGCCGACGCCTCGACACCCATATAACTCAGAATGAACGCCACAAAAACCACCAGCGTGCCGAGCCGGGTGAAATCTGGGACAAATGTCGACATATCAAAGGTGATGGCCAGCGGCGCACCGCTGAGAAGATAAGCGATGGCCAGCACCACGAGGATAGCGGCAGGCAGCAGGATGCCGCCGAAGAAGCCAAATTTGGCGATTTGCGCGGTATATTTCGTGCCGCCAAATTGGGTAAACGCCAGCCCCCAGAGAATGATTAACGCGGCGAGTGTTTTCGTCAGCGGGTCGCTGTTCAGTGCTGGCCAGTCAAGGATGTAAGCCAGCGCTCCCAGCACGAAGTAGAGCATCGGGATAAAACCGATTGCGATTTGCAGATAACCAAACGAAATCGCCGCAAATCCCCAGCGTTCCCCCAGTGTGTTTGATATCCAGGTAAAGATCCCGCCCTCTTCCCAGCCATCAACGGTGGCCATTTCAGCCGCACACAGGCCAACCGGAATAAACCATAAGATGCCGCCCAATAATAAGAAAAAAACCAGACTAAAACCCGATGTCGCAAACGTCGGGTACTCATACACCGCCATGACCATGGATGCGGTGATAGCAAAAAAACCAATCATGGATAATGACTTAGCCGGAACGCTTTTGTTCGCCGCCTCCATGGCTCTCCTCCTTTTTTTAACGAGACTTTCCGGGCCTCAGGCGTGATTAAAACCGCTGGCTTCTTCAGCACTGAGCGGGCTACTGACCGGATGTCGGGAAAAGTAGTCAAGTGCGCGCTTAATATCGTCCACCAACAAGCTGGCGAGATCATGGCTTACGCCGTGACGCACCAGCACTCGTTGGATGACCAAATCTTCCCGATGGGCAGGCATTGAATAGGCGGGCACTTGCCAGCCACGGCTACGCAGGCGATCTGCAAGGTCATAAAGGGTGTATCCGCCAATGGCTCGCTCAGCGCGTAGCGTCCACGCCAGCGCGGGAATGCCTTGCTGACTGTCGCCATCGAACAAGATTTTGAACGGCCCAAGCTTGTCGATTTCGCGTGCCAGATACTGCGCTGTCTGGTAACAGGCGTTGTGAATTTTCGCGTAGCCTTCCCGCCCCAGACGCAGGAAATTGTAATACTGGGCAATGACCTGCCCGCCAGGGCGTGAAAAATTGAGGGCGAACGTCGGCATGTTGCCGCCGAGGTAATTAACATTAAAAATCAGTTCTTCCGGCAAATCGGCGGCTTCGCGCCATACGACCCAACCGGCACCCAGCGGAGCAAGACCGAATTTGTGGCCAGAGGCATTAATCGATTTCACCCGTGGCAGGCGAAAGTCCCACTGAATATCCGGCGCACAGAACGGCGCCAGAAACCCGCCACTGGCACCATCAACATGGATGGGAATATCCAGGCCGGTTTTCTGTTGCAGATTATCCAGCGCATCATGCACTGCTTTCACCGGCTCATACTGACACGAGAAGGTGACGCCCATCGTCGGGACAACACCAATGGTGTTTTCATCAACGCGCTTGAGCACCTCCTCGGCGTTCATCACCAAACGCTGGCCCTGAAGAGGGATTTCGCGCAGCTCAACATCAAAATAGCGGGCAAATTTATGCCAGCAGATTTGCACGGGTCCGCAGACCAGATTCGGTTTATCGGTAGGTTTGCCTGCAGCAGCCTGTTTTTTTCGCCAGCGCCATTTAAGCGCCAGGCCGCCGAGCATTGCCGCTTCGGATGAACCAATCGTCGAACAACCGAGTGTGTTTTCGGCCTCCGGCGAGTGCCATAAATCGGCGAGCATATGCACACAGCGAGACTCGATGTCAGCCGTTTGCGGGTATTCATCTTTGTCGATCATGTTCTTATCGATGGATAAATCCATCAATGTCCGAATTTCACTGTCGACCCATGTCTGGCAAAACGTGGCCAGATTTTGTCGTGAGTTACCGTCAAGCATCAATTCGTCGCGTACTGCGGCAAAGACATTGCGCGGGTCCCGTTCTTTAGCGGGGAATTGGTGTTTTTCCAGGGACGAAGATAGCTCTAGTGAAGCATAAATATCGTCTATGCCAGGGTATTGCTCATCCATGTGCCCTCTCCTTATGAGTGCATTCGCTAATTCGACATTCCTGAAAAAGCTATAAACCCTGATTTTTATTTTTTCAAATGAGTAAAAATTTGCGAGCCAATCATTAAATAAAGAAAAACAGCGCGTCATTAAGCTGAATTTAAAAGGAAAAAACCATTAACGGGTGAAATGTATGTTTATTAATAAGAACAGGTAACTCGCTGATATAAATAACCACACCAACCATCTTAATTTATATTTAATGAGATGAATTCAGATCTTATATGGCTGGAAATCGTTATTTTTCGCCTGCAACAATCCGTCTTTTCCTGATATATCTTTTACATTTCGCGCAGAATCCGCCGCACAGCAAGGGGTAAAAATCGTTGGTCTTGCAAAACATCATTGATTTGCTAAACCGTTTTAGTTAATTTTTAGCCATACTTTTTGCCAGGAGAATAGCATGTCAGCCAGAGTCTGGTGTCTGGGCGATGCCGTCGTGGATTTACTGCCGGAAGCACCGGGGCATTTGATGCAGTGCCCCGGTGGCGCACCGGCGAATGTCGCGGTCGGGGTTGCCCGATTACAGGGAAATAGCGGGTTTATTGGCCGCGTCGGTGACGATCCATTTGGCCATTTTATGCAACAAACACTGTCAACAGAACAGGTCAACACCGCGTTTATGCGCACCGATCCGGCGCAGCGCACCTCCACGGTGGTGGTAGCACTGGACAATGACGGGGAACGTTCGTTTACCTTTATGGTGCGCCCCAGCGCTGACCTGTTTCTTGCCAAAAGCGACCTGCCAGAATTCCAGCGTGGCGAATGGCTCCACTGCTGCTCCATTGCGCTGGCAGCGGAACCGTCGCGCTCAACGACCTTCTCTGCCATGCAGCAGGTGCGCAGCGCAGGCGGGTTTGTCAGCTTCGATCCGAATATTCGCGAGGATCTCTGGACGGACGCCGCGCAGCTTCGCCAGTGCCTGAGCCAAGCCTTAACGCTGGCCGATGTGGTGAAACTTTCTGAAGAGGAGTTGGCGTTTTTTTCCGGCTCAACACAACTGGAAGCCAGCATGCAAGCCATGGCGGAGCGTTATGCCATCAGTTTACTGCTGGTGACACAAGGAAAAGCCGGCGTCACCGCCTGGCACAGCGGCAAAATTTATCACTACCCCACTTTGCCGGTGGTGAGCGTCGATACCACCGGTGCGGGCGACGCCTTTGTCGCCGGGCTGTTGTGGGGTCTGGCGGAGCACGGGCTGCCGGACTGCGAAGCGCAGTTATCCGCGAGGCTTGCCAGCGCGCAGATCTGCGGTGCGCTGGCGACCACCGCCAAAGGCGCGATGACCGCCCTGCCGTATCACCACCAACTTATGGAACAATGCCGCTGATTTGGCAGGCTTGCCGCTTCGTTTTGCGAGCCGTCTCACAATCACTAAACCGGTTTAGCAAATTTCATTGCACGGAGAAATTGGCCTTGATTATGATTCGAGGCCTAAACCGGTTTAGCAAAATAACTCTGTGATGATGGCTCTTCCTTAGGGATGCAAAAAGATGAAAAAAAGCACGCTCGCCGTAACCCTTGGTTTGATATTAAGCGCCGGTGCCGCTCACGCCGCCGACCCCAGCATGAGCAGCATTGAAGCGCGTCTCGCCGCACTGGAACAGCGCCTGCAAGCCGCAGAACAACGCGCTAACGCCGCCGAAAACCGTGCGCAGGCCGCCGAAAACCGTGCGCAGGCCGCCGAAAAACAGGCTCAGCAACTGGCTGCCGCCCAGCAAAAAAACCAGACCACCACCGCCCCGGTTGAGCAGCGCATCGCCAAACTGGAACAAAAAGCCGCTGACGAAGGCGGGTTTGAATTCCACGGCTACGCCCGCTCTGGCCTGCTGATGAACAACTCTGCGGCCAAAACCCAAGGTGGCCCGACGGTGACGCCAGCCGGAGAAACCGGCGGTCACGTTGGTCGTCTGGGGAATGAGCCGGACACCTATGTTGAGATGAATCTTGAGCATAAACAGACGCTGGCGAACGGCGCGACCACGCGCTTTAAAGTGATGCTCGCCGACGGGCAGAAAACCTATAACGACTGGACAGCCTCCTCAAGCGATCTCAACCTGCGCCAGGCGTTTACCGAAATTGGCCATCTGCCAAGCTTTAGCGGCGCGTTTAAAGATTCCACCGTCTGGGCCGGTAAACGCTTTGACCGCGACAACTTCGACATCCACTGGATAGACTCCGATGTGGTGTTCCTCGCCGGGACCGGCGCGGGCGTTTACGACATGAAATGGAACGACAACACGCGCAGCAACGTCTCGATTTACGGGCGCACCTTCGGCGATATCGAAAACAGCGAAAACACCGCGCAGAACTACATTCTCTCGCTGAATAACTTCTACGGCCCGGTGCAATTGATGGTGAGCGGGATGCGCGCCAAAGATAACGACGACCGACTGGATCTCGACGGCAACAAAGTGAAGAACGATGCGGCGAACACCGGTGTGCACGCCCTGCTCGGCCTGCATAACGATAGCTTCTACGGCCTGCGCGAAGGCTCAGCGAAAACCGCACTGCTGTATGGTCACGGCCTGGGTGCGGAAGTGAAATCGATCGGTTCCGACGGCGCGCTGCTGTCGGAAGCCAACACCTGGCGTCTTGCCAGCTACGGTATTACGCCGCTCGGCGGTGGCTGGCATATTGCCCCGGCACTGCTGGCGCAGACCAGCAAAGATCGCTATGTCAAAGGCGACAGCTATCAATGGGCAACCGCCAACGTGCGCCTGATTCAGGGCTTTACCGAAAACTTCGAGATGCAGTATGAAGGCAGCTATCAGTACATGGATCTGCGCCCGGAAGGTTACAACAGCCGCAACGCCGTCAGCGGCAACTTCTACAAACTCACTGTCGCCCCAACGCTGAAAGCCAGCGATGTGGGTGAATTCCTTAAACGCCCGGAAATCCGCCTGTTCGCCACCTGGATGGACTGGGATCATCGTCTGGATAAATATGCGAGCTCCGACGCCTTTGGCAGCGACGGCTTCAAGGCCGGCGGCGAATGGAACTTCGGCGTACAAATGGAAACCTGGTTCTGATGAAACGGCTCCTTCGGGAGCCATTTTTGCCGGTTAGTCCCACAAAAACGATAAAACAGAGGTTTTTATGGATTTTGCACAAATTTCCCGGTCGCTACTGCCGCTACTGGGAGGCAAGGACAATATTGCCAGCGCCGCGCACTGCGCAACACGCTTGCGTCTGGTGCTGGTGGAAGATGCCAAAGCGGACACTGCCGCGATTGGCAAAATTGATGGCGTAAAGGGATGCTTTCGTAACGCCGGTCAGTTGCAGATTATCTTCGGCACTGGCGTAGTGAATAAAGTTTACGCCGCGTTTATCGCCGAAGCCGGGATCAGCGAAACCAGCAAATCAGAAGCGGCAGATATTGCCGCGCGCAAGCTTAACCCGTTCCAGCGTATCGCCCGTTTGCTCTCCAACATTTTTGTGCCAATTATTCCGGCGATTGTCGCCTCCGGCCTGCTGATGGGCCTGCTGGGGATGGTGAAAACCTACGGCTGGGTCAGCGCCGACAACGCGCTTTATATCATGCTCGACATGTTCAGCTCGGCAGCGTTTATCATTCTGCCGATCCTGATTGGTTTTACTGCCGCGCGTGAATTTGGTGGTAACCCGTACCTTGGCGCGACTCTGGGCGGCATTCTGACCCACCCGGCGCTGACCAACGCCTGGGGCGTGGCGGCAGGCTTCCACACCATGAATTTCTTCGGCATTGAAGTGGCGATGATCGGCTACCAGGGCACGGTGTTCCCGGTGCTGCTGGCGGTGTGGTTTATGAGCCTGCTGGAAAAACAGCTGCGCCGGGTGATCCCGGATGCGCTGGATCTGATCCTCACACCATTCCTGACGGTGATTATCTCCGGCTTTGTCGCGATGTTGATTATCGGCCCGGCGGGTCGCGCACTCGGCGACGGTATCTCCTTTGTGCTCAGCACGCTTATCACCCATGCCGGATGGCTGGCCGGTTTGCTGTTCGGCGGCTTGTATTCAGTGATTGTGATTACCGGCGTGCACCACAGCTTCCATGCCATTGAAGCCGGGCTGTTGGGTAACCCGTCGATTGGCGTTAACTTCCTGCTGCCAATCTGGGCGATGGCGAACGTGGCACAGGGCGGCGCGTGCCTGGCGGTATGGTTTAAAACCAAAGACGCGAAGATTAAGGCGATTACTCTGCCCTCGGCATTCTCCGCCCTACTCGGCATTACCGAGGCGGCAATTTTCGGTATCAACCTGCGCTTTATGAAACCGTTTATCGCCGCACTTATCGGCGGCGCGGTTGGCGGCGCGTGGGTGGTGTCGGTGCATGTCTATATGACGGCGGTTGGCCTGACAGGCCTACCAGGGATGGCGATTGTGCAAGCCAGCTCGCTGCTGAATTATATTATCGGCATGGCTATCGCCTTTAGCGTCGCCTTTGTTATCTCTTACCTGCTGAAATACAAAACGGACTCTGAATAATGGCTTCACAACCGCTGCTACCCGCCATTTTACAGGCGGTGATGAAAGGTCAACCGAAGGCGCTAAATGACAGCCATTACCCTGGCTGGCACCTGGCACCCACTACCGGGCTGCTCAACGATCCGAACGGGTTTATCCACTTTGCCGGGCGATACCACCTGTTCTATCAGTGGAATGCGCTGGGTTGCCAGCACCAGCATAAGTGCTGGGCGCACTGGAGTTCAGAGGACTTAGTGCACTGGCAGCATGAACCTATCGCGTTGATGCCTGATGAAGAGTACGACCGCAGCGGTTGTTATTCCGGCAGCGCCGTAGATAACAACGGCGTACTGACGCTTTGTTATACCGGCAATGTTAAATTTGACGATGGCACACGCACCGCGTGGCAATGCCTGGCGGTGCAAAACAGCGCAGGTGGCTTCGACAAGCTCGGCCCGGCAATCCCGTTGCCACACGGTTACACAGGCCACGTTCGTGACCCGAAAGTGTGGCGACACGGTGACTACTGGTACATGGTGCTGGGCGCGCAGGACTTGCAATTGCAGGGCAAAGTTTTACTACTGCGTTCCGAAAACCTGTGGAACTGGCAAAACCTGGGAGAAATCGCCGGTAGCGGGCTGGGCGGCTTGGGTGACGCGGGCTACATGTGGGAGTGCCCGGATATGTTCCCCCTTAACGGCAGTACCTTTCTGATTTGCTGCCCGCAAGGCGTGACGCGCGAAGAGAAGCGCTATCTAAACACCTACCCAAGTGCTTACTTAAGCGGTCAGTTCGACTACGCCAGTGCGAGCTACCAGCACGGCGAATTTCACGAACTGGACGCCGGGTTTGAGTTTTATGCCCCGCAAACTACGCTCAGCGCCGACGGACGCCGCCTGCTGGTGGGCTGGATGGGCGTGCCGGACGGCGAAGAGATGCGCCAGCCGACCGTTGCCTACGGCTGGATCCACCAGATGACCTGCTTGCGTGAACTGACATCCCGCAACGGAAAGTTGTACCAGCAGCCCGTTAAGGAGTTGCAGGCACTGCGCGGTGAACAGCAGCACTATCACGGCGCGGCGCACAAGATGCCCGCGCTGGACGCGCAACGCCTGGAGCTGGTGCTGGAAAGCGCGGGCGACGTGACGCTGAATTTCGCCGATACGCTGATCCTCGAATGGCATCATGACGAGCTGCGCCTTTCGCGCCGTAGCCTGGAGAACGGCGCATGGCTGTACCGTTACTGGAACGGATACGCGCATAAATTGCAGATCCTGTGCGACCACTCCAGCGTCGAGATCTTTATCAACGAGGGCGAAGGCGTGATGAGCAGCCGCTACTTCCCGGACCATCCGGCGCAAATAACCCTGACGGGAGACGCAGAAGTGCAGGCCAGCTACTGGTCGTTACGTGCTTGCATGGTAGAATAAGTGCTTGTTTCCTTAACCGATGCACAACCGTGAGAAAAACAAAACGCGTTACCATCAGTGATATCGCCGCGCTGGCGGGTGTGTCGAAAGCCACCGCCAGCCTGGTGCTTAACGGCCGCGGCAAAGAGCTGCGCGTGGCGCAGGAGACGCGCGATCGCGTGCAGGCCATCGCCCAGCAGCATCATTATCAACCCAGCATTCATGCCCGCCTGCTGCGTGAAAACCGCAGCCACACGCTGGGGCTGGTGGTGCCGGAAATTACTAACTACGGTTTCGCCGTTTTTTCTCACGAGCTGGAAAACCTCTGCCGCGAAGCCGGTTTGCAGCTGCTTATCTCCTGTACCGACGAAAACGCCAGCCAGGAAACGGTGGTGGTCAACAACCTGGTCGCACGCCAGGTGGACGGGTTGATTGTCGCCTCCAGCATGCAAAACGACGCCGACTATGTGAAGCTCAGCGAGCAGTTGCCGGTGGTGCTGTTTGACCGCCATATCAATGACACGCAACTGCCTTTGGTGATCACCGATTCGCTGACGCCGACCGCCGATCTGGTCGAAAGGCTGGCGCGCGCCAACCCTGATGAAGTTTACTTTCTTGGCGGGCAACCGCGCTTGTCGCCAACGAAAGACCGCCTCGCCGGGTTTATGCAAGGGCTGGAGCGCGCGGGCGTTACTCCGCGCCCGGAGTGGATCATTCACGGTAATTATCATCCGAGCAGCGGTTACGAGATGTTCGCCGCTCTGTGCGCGAAACTGGGGCGCCCGCCTAAAGCGCTGTTCACCGCCGCTTGCGGCCTGCTGGAAGGGGTTTTGCGTTATATGAGCCAGCACCATTTGCTGGAGAGCGATATTCATATCGCCAGTTTCGACGATCACTATTTATATGATTCGCTGACGCTGCCGATTGATACGGTGGAGCAGAATGTCCCGCGCCTCGCGCAGGACTGCTTTGATATCATCACCCAGATGATAGAGGGCAATGAACCGGCTTCGCCGCAGCGCGTGCTGCCCGCAACCCTGCGCTTTCGCCACCCCGCGTCATAAGAATTATTCCCCCGCCGGCCCTCTCCTGTTTGCTCTATTTTTAATCATGCAGCCTTACTGGCGGCATCACTCAAACAGGAGAAAATAATGAGCACATCACTGTTCAGCAACACCCCGTCAGTCGCGGTTATGGATAACCGTGGCCTGACAGTGCGTGAAATATTATATCACCGTCATCCCGATGCGCCGGACACCACTGACGAACGCATTACCCGCCATCGGTTTGATGCACGCGGGTTCCAGGCTCGCAGCGCCGATCCGCGCCTGCACGATACCGGGCTGGCGAACTTTATCTGGCTAACGGATCTGAACGGCGATGTATTGCGTACTCAGAGCGTAGATGCAGGCATCACTATCAGCCTGAACGATGCCTGCGGGCGCCTGTTGACCTCGGCCAGTAATATTCGCACCGCTGACGACGGCGCTGAAGACCGAAGCCAGGTGGTAATCCGTCACTGGCAGTATGAAGACGCCTCAATGCCCGGACGCCCGCTTGGCGTGACTGAGCAGATGGCTGGCGAAGCAGCACGTATTGCGGAGCGCTTTGTGTATGCGGGCAACACGGAGGCAGATCAGGCGCTGAATATCGCTGGCGTATGCGTTAGCCATTACGACCCGGCAGGTCTGCTTTCGATGAGCCGTGTTTCTCTGAACGGCGTACCGCTTTCTGTCTCCCGCCAGCTGCTGCCGGATGATGCACAAGCGGACTGGCAGGGCGCGGACGCCTCGGCGTGGAACGACCTGCTGGCGGGCGAAACCTACACCACGCTGAGTACAGTGGACGCCGCCGGAAATGTGCTGACCACCACCGACACGAAAGGCAATATCCAGCGCGTGGCGTATGACGTGGCGGGCCTGCTGAAAAGGAGCTGGCTGACGGTCAGCAGCGGTTCTGAGCAGGTCATAGTCAAATCCCTGACATACTCCGCCGCCGGGCAGAAACTGCGCGAGGAGCACGGCAATGGCGTGGTGACAACCTACAGCTACGAAGCGGAAACCCAGCGTCTGGTGGGTATTAAAACCGAACGCGCGACAACGACAAAAGTGCTGCAGGATTTGCGCTACGAGTACGACCCGGTAGGCAATGTGCTGGTGATTACCAGCGATGCCGAGGAGACCCGTTTCTGGCGCAATCAGCAAGTGGTGCCCGAAAACACCTACGCCTACGACAGCCTGTACCAGCTGGTCAGCGCCACCGGGCGCGAAATGGCCAATGCGGTGCAGCAGAACAGCAGCCTGCCAGCTTATTCCTCCTTCGATAACGCCACCTACACGAACTATTCCCGCACTTACACCTACGACAACGCCGGTAACCTGACGAAAATTCAGCACAGCGCCCCGGCCTCCGGCAATAACTACACCACCAGCATCACCGTCTCCGACAGCAGCAACCGCGCGGTGCTCAGTACCTTCACCGAAAACCCGGCAGATGTGGAGGCGCTGTTCACTGCCGGTGGTCAGCAGAAACAGCTTTTACCGGGTCAGAATCTGTTGTGGACGGCGCGCCAGGAACTGCAGAAAGTCACGCCCGTCACCCGCAACGGCGAACCCGATGACAGCGAACGTTACCGCTACGATGCCACCAGCCAGCGCATCGTCAAAATCACCTCACAACTGACCGGCAGCACCACGCAGACAAAACGGGTGATTTACCTGCCGGGTCTGGAGCTGCGCAACAGCACAACCGAAGAATTACAGGTGATAACCGTCGGTGTTGCCGGGCGCGCGCAGGTGCGGGTGCTGCACTGGGAAAGCGGTCAGCCCGCCAGTATCAGCAACGATCAAATTCGTTACAGCTACGACAACCTGACGGGCAGTAGCGCGCTGGAAGTGGACGGCAGCGGCGAGCTTATCAGCCAGGAAGAGTATTACCCGTATGGCGGCACGGCACTGTTTGCCGCGCGCAGCCAGCTGGAAGCGGATTACAAAATCCTCCGTTATTCCGGAAAAGAACAGGACGCGACGGGGCTGTATTACTACGGTTACCGCTATTACCAGCCATGGGTGGGGCGGTGGCTAAGCGCTGATCCGGCGGGTACAGTGGACGGGCTGAATCTGTTCAGGATGGTGCAAAATAATCCCGTGACGCTGGAGGACAACGATGGGTTGGCCCCCGGAAGGCGATTTATTTATTTTCCTTTTTTGGATGAAGCAAGGATTTTACGTTTGGTAAAAGCAAATCAAGCCAGGATGGGAAGTAATAAATCGGATTATGTAACGCTTATCAAATCTGAGGATGAAGATAAGTTCAACGAACTTGTTGAGACACATTTTTCCCATTCGCCTGAAGGCGATGAAGAACTTAAGGAGAATATGTTGTTCAATGTGGTGAATGACCTGCAGGAGATGGGGGAAAATGACCAGTTAATTATCAATTCACATGGCCTTCCCGCCAGCAGTTATTTTTATGGTGAACGTATCGGTGAATCACTTCCTCAAATTTCTGCCGGTGAAGTGGCACAAACGCTGGTCACTGATTTTGAGCTCCCTGCGACGGCAAAAATAAAGATCAGTGCCTGTTATAGTGCGCAAGGTAAAGGTGATCATATTGTTATTGACGACACGATAAAATCGAGTAGAAAAACACTTAAATTCATTGCGAAAAATAGAGGTCCATTTTCTGCCTCTTTAGCCGGAAAACTAGAAGAGAGCTTACTTGAATTACAACCCAAAAGAGATAAAGGAAACGTTTACGGATATTTAGGCACGACTGTTTTCTACCCCTTCAAACAGAAAAATATCACTATTTCAGAAAATGGAAAATTTGTTAAAAGAGAAGCAAGAGCAAAACCAGCTTACTTTAAAAAGAAAATTCAAACCCCAGAAGGAAACTTTGAAACCAAAGAGATAAAAGTAAAAAGAAGCCTGACACGAACGAATGCATTAGGAATAAATGCTGAGCATCACTAAGTAAGATTCGTTTTGGCGGCTGGCATAAATAAGGTGTGACTGTTAACCGGATATTTCTTTGCCGCTAAAGGGAGAAGTTTGTCATACCGACTTCTCCCTTTTACTTGCTGCCGTTTTAAGCGGTGAGTGTACTGTTTACCTGGTGTGCTATTAGTTAAACGCCACGCCTCTGGCGGGTTGCTGCAATTTCCCCGGAGCCTGTAACGAACCACAGCTATTGGGCTGCGGGGCATTTTCCATCACGCCTCGCACAAACTTCAGTTCATCATCGAAAGCGACGTTAACGACCCCGTTATGCGTGATGCCAGGGTAGGTCTTCCACTCCACTGCATTACCACCCGCGCAGAGCGCGGCGATGGCGGCGTACTGGTGATGTGGCGACAACGTGTGATCGGCAAGCCCGGTTGCGGTAAAGAGCGGTGCGGGAAAAGTTTTCACGGGCATATCCGTTACCGCCAGCAATTTTGACTCCACCTGCTTTGTGCCGCCCACAAATACCGTGCCACCAGTGAGCTTTTCCCGTCGTTCGTAACGCCCCAGTTCCGGCATACAGGCCGTTCTGGCGAGCGCCAGCATCTTCGTGCCTTTATCCGTCACCCATTTTTCAGCAGCCGGTGCGCCGTCCGGCAACGAACCGCCAATGATGCGCAGAAGCGTAAAGCGGGCGGGATCGCGCTGCCCTAGCCGCGCAGGCCCCGGTTTGATCGGACCGTCCGGAAAAGTGGCAACCACACCGGTGGCTATTGTCGCGCGCAGCTTGAGTTCCGGCGCGTAATCCGGCGCGAGCAGACTGGCACCGAGCGATGCACCGGAGCCTTGCGACTGGCCGCTAATCACCAGATTGTTTGCTACCTGCGGCGAGCTGTTGAGCACAGCGCGCACGCTATCGAGCACCGAACGCCCTTCGGCTTCCCAGTTCATATACGGATGCGGGCCAGGCCCGCCTAGCCCCTGGTAATCGGTCCCGACAACGGCAAAACCCTGCTTTAGCCACTGGTTAATATAGTGCGCATCACGCGGAGTCGGGTTGGTCCAGGAAGGCGCGCAGCTATCGGCAACGCCCAGTGTTCCGTGCGCCCAGGCAACAAGTGGCCAGCCGCCTTTTGGCGCTTGCCCTTTTGGTAGCCACAGCGTACCGCTGACCGGCACGATGCCAGCATTCCAGCGTTTATCCTGCGAGGTGTAAAGAATGCGCGCGATCTGGCTGGCATCGGTAATGTCAGGCTGACCAGGAATCGGCTCTTCACGCAGCATCACGCCGGGTTTATCGGGTAACGCGCCATCCCAGATGTAAAACGGCGAAAGCGTTTGATCGCCGACCGCTGGCCCAACGGGCAACGCATTACTCCACGCATTTGCGCCGTTGACCCACATAGTAAGGGCGCAGATCGCATAGCTGAGATTGCGGCTAACTTTCACGATTTTCTCCACGGATAGCGGGACGTTAGCCGCCAGTAAACGGAGTTACATGCAAGAATTCAAACACGAAAGTGTGAGTAATTTATTCATACATGTTGCCTTTTCCTCTCCTTTTGATTTAGATTTGTCTAAATTTAGAAAAAGCTAAAATACAATGACAAACCCGGATATCACCTTACTGCAAGCGCAGGCAGAAAAAGCCTCTGCCCTGCTTAAAGCGATGAGCAACCCGCATCGTTTACTGATCCTCTGCATGCTGTGCGACGCGCCCGGTACGTCCGCCGGGGAATTAAGCGCGATCACTGGTCTGAGCCCGTCAGCCACTTCACAGCATCTGGCGCGGATGAAAGAGGAAGGTTTGATCGAAAGCCAGCGCCAGGCGCAGCGGGTGAACTACTTCATTAAAGCGCCAGCGATCCGAACGCTGGTCCACACACTGAAAACAATTTATTGCCCGGAGGCATAGCCATGCAATACACCCCTGTCAGCCCCAAAGAAGCCAGAGCACAACAGCAAAATGGCGCGCTGATTGTTGATATTCGCCAGGTGGATGAATTTCGTCGTGAACATTTGCCCGACGCGCTTTCCCTGCCGCTGGATGAACTGCTGGCCGGGAAAAACGTGGCGCACGTTTCGCCGGGACAAACGATTATTTTCCATTGCCAGTCCGGCATGCGTACGCAGCAAAATGCCGAAGCGCTGGCGCGCGCAATGGCACCAGCAACTGTCATGATCCTCGAAGGCGGAATGAATAACTGGAAGCGCGAAAAGCTGCCGACCGTGCAGGATAAACGTCAGCCGCGCCCGCTGATGCAACAGGTGCAGATTGTCGCAGGCAGCTTGATCCTGCTCGGTGTGGTGCTTGGTTTTGCGATTCACCCCAATTTCTTCCTGCTGTCGGGTTTTGTCGGCGCAGGGCTGTTGTTTGCAGGATTAAGCGGCTGGTGCGGCATGGCGCTGCTGCTGGCGAAAATGCCGTGGAACCGCGGTTAAGAAGCACCGTTATAGCGAGCTCCATTTCAGTTGATTATTCGTTGAATCAAATGAGCCGCGTCTTATTGTAAGCCCTTTCCTGAGCGTGTACTATGTACACCAAAAGGAGAGGTATGACAGTAAGTCAAGCTATTGTATTTATTGAAACCTCGATGTTCTCTCGACAAATTAAACAGATTGCCACGGACGATGAACTGAGAGTGCTGATTGAATCTCCAGATAAAGGGGATTTGATTCAGAAGACAGGTGGCCTGCGCAAAATAAGGATGGCAACAGGCTCTCAGGGAAAAAGCGGAAGCGCCAGAGTGATCTATTTTCTGGCGACAGAAGACGTTATCTACCTGGTGATGGCTTATCCTAAAAATGTGAAAGATAGCCTGACTGATGCAGAAAAGGCTGAACTTAAAAAGCTGACCAGGCAATTGAAAGATGAGGTGCAATATGAGTTTCTTTGACGAGCTGAAAGCATCGCTGGAAGAGGCTGTGGACATAAAAAACGGTGCTAAAAAGCCGGCCCGTGTTACCCGTTATGAAATTGCTGATGTGAAAGCAATAAGAGAACAACTTAACGTGTCGCAGGGTGAAATGGCGAAAGCTCTGGGTACGAGTGTGGATACAATTAAAAGTTGGGAATCCGGGCGGCGTAACCCAACAGGACTCGCAGCAAAAGTCCTGGCCGCTATCAAAGCTAACCCTGCGTTTTTTAAAGAATTGTCTGCACATTAATCAATAACCGCTACTTCTGCCAATTATCCTCCGGGTCAAATGAGTGATATATTTCAGAGCCTAACCCCAAGGAGACGTCATGGCGGAATTTGATTCACTTGCGCAGGATCTGCTGGCGCAGGCAGATACTGACCAGCAGCGACAGCAAGAACGGGACCGGGTACTACTGGATCTGGTGCTGGAAATCTACGGTCAGAAATACGTGGCAGAGCAGTTAAAAAAAGCGGGTAAAGCCGAGTGGAGCCGCGAATCGCTCAACCGCTGGGTCAACGGCAAAGGCAATCCGAGAACGTTCACCGCCGCTGAAGAAGCGCTGCTGCGCAGCTTGCTGCCCTCCCTACCCGCGCATCACCCGCACTATCGCTTTCGCTTTATCGATCTCTTCGCCGGTATCGGTGGTATTCGCAGCGGATTTGAAGCCATTGGCGGGCAGTGCGTGTTTACCAGTGAATGGAATAAAAATGCGGTGCGCACCTATAAAGCCAACTGGTACAACGACCATGCCACGCATACCTTCAACCAGGATATTCGCGAAGTCACGCTGAGCGGCAACCCGAACGTTTCCGAAGCCGACGCCTATGCACACATCGCCGCGACTATTCCCGAGCATGATGTTCTGCTCGCAGGTTTCCCCTGCCAGCCCTTTAGCCTCGCGGGCGTCAGTAAAAAGAACGCCATGGGCCGCGCGCACGGGTTTGAGTGCGAAGCGCAAGGCACGCTGTTTTTCGATGTGGCGCGCATTATCAAAGCCCGTCGCCCGGCCATCTTTGTGCTGGAAAATGTTAAAAATTTAAAGAGCCACGACAAAGGCAAAACCTTCAGCGTGATCATGAATACGCTGGATGAACTGGGCTACGACGTAGCTGACGCCGCGCTAAACGGCAAAGATGACCCGAAAATCATCGACGGCAAACACTTCTTACCCCAGCACCGCGAGCGCATTGTGCTGGTGGGTTTTCGCCGCGATTTAGACCTCGCCGACGGTTTTACCCTGCGCGATATCGACCGTTTTTATCCGGCAAAACGGCCCGCATTCGGTGATCTGCTGGATCCCACCGTCGACAGCAAATATGTGCTGTCACATAAGTTGTGGGATTACCTCTATCGCTACGCGAAGAAACACGCGGCGAAAGGCAATGGTTTTGGCTTCGGGCTGGTTGATCCAACCCGTGCCGATAGCGTGGCGCGCACCCTTTCGGCGCGTTATCACAAAGATGGATCAGAAATTCTTATCGATCGCGGCTGGGATAAAGCGCTCGGCGAGGCCGATTTTGCCAACGCGGAAAATCAGGCACGTCGCCCGCGACGGCTGACACCACATGAATGTGCGCGCTTGATGGGGTTTGAAAAAGTGGGCGAAAAACCGTTTCGCATTCCGGTTTCCGATACGCAAGCCTATCGCCAGTTTGGTAACTCGGTTGTCGTTCCCGTCTTTGCCGCCGTGGCCAAATTGCTGGAACCCCGTATTGCTCTCGCCGTAAAACGGCGCAAAAAAATCTAAAACACTTTCCCGGCGCGCAAGGCGCCGGCACTTATTTAAGTCTTATTTAAGTGTTTAAAAAGTGATCATAAAGTTAATGCTGGCCAGGTCGATATTAGTGGTGCAATCCCGACTCTCTCACGGACTATGGCCATGCTAAAAAATATACGGGTTATTACAGGCATCATTATTGCTCTTTCAGTATTTTGTCTTCTTCAACTGGTTACTGGGGGTCTTTTCTACTCTGCGGTCAATAACGACAGGGTCAACTTTCAGAACACTGGCGTTTTGAACGCGCAGCAAGAAAATCTTGGCGACAGCGTGAACACGCTTATCAAAACGCGCGTTACCGTTACCCGCGTGGCGATCCGCTTTTTGAAAAACCAGCGCGATCCGGCGTCGCTGGCCAGCATTGAAAAGCTGCTCACGACGGCGGCAGATTCTCTGGGTAAGTCCGAAGGGTATTTCAACAACTACAAAAGCACACCGCGCGTTGCCGGGCAGGACAGCGCGTTAGCTGACGAAGTGGCGCAGAACGTTACCAAAATGCACGATGTGTTGCAGCAGTCGATTGCCTTCCTGCGCGCCAATAACTACGAGGCTTATGGCAACCTCGACGCGCAGCAAGCGCAGGATGATATGGATGCCAGCTATGCCAAATGGCGGGCAGAAAACAATACTTTCCTGCAAGCCGCCGCGCAACAAAACCAGAGTAGCTTTACCAGCATGCAGTGGACGCTGGGCGTGATTTTGTTGGTGGTAATTGCGGTGATGACCGTTATCTGGCTGGGTTTGCAGCACTTGCTTCTGCGCCCGCTGCACAGTGTGATGGGGCATATTCGCGCCATCGCCGGTGGTGATTTAACGATGAGTATCTCGGCCGAAGGGCGTAATGAAATGAGCCAGCTCGCCGCTGGTTTACATGAAATGCAATCTTCGCTGGTGAAAACCGTTAGCGCAGTGCGTAACAGTTCCGATTCGATTTACACCGGGGCGAGCGAAATCTCTACCGGCAACAACGACCTCTCGTCGCGTACCGAGCAACAAGCCGCCTCGCTGGAAGAAACTGCTGCCAGCATGGAACAGTTAACCGCGACGGTGAAACAGAACACTGACAACGCCCGTCAGGCATCGCATCTGGCGAAAAACGCATCCGATACCGCCGCGCGCGGTGGCGAAGTGGTGAACAATGTGGTGCGCACGATGAGCGAAATCTCTGACAGCTCGCAGCAAATCGCCCATATCACCAGCGTGATTGACGGTATCGCCTTCCAGACCAATATTCTCGCGCTCAACGCGGCGGTAGAAGCCGCTCGCGCAGGTGAACAGGGCCGTGGTTTTGCGGTGGTGGCCGGCGAAGTCCGTACCCTGGCAAGCCGCAGTGCGCAGGCAGCTAAAGAGATCAAAACCCTGATTGATAACTCCGTGAACCGGGTGAACTCAGGTACCACGCAGGTTGCAGAAGCGGGCGATACAATGAAAGAGATCGTCAATGCGGTTACGCGCGTGACGGATATCATGGGTGAAATCGCCTCCGCATCGGAAGAACAGAGCAAAGGGATCGAGCAGGTGAGCCTCGCGGTTTCGCAAATGGACAGCGTGACGCAGCAGAACGCCTCGCTGGTACAAGAATCCGCCGCCGCCTCCGCGGCACTGGAAGAGCAAGCCGAGCAGTTGCGTCAGGCGGTTGCCGTGTTCCGTGTTAACGGGCACAGCGCGCTGCAGAATGCTAAACCGGGCAAACCGCAAGCCACGCCGCTGCGCCCGTCTACTACGGCGACACATTCAAGCAGTGATAACAACTGGGAAACGTTCTAACACCCGCTAAAAGCCAGCGCGATATCCCTGTCGCGCTGGCTTTTCTTCATTTCACGATTGCGTTTTTAAGCCGGATAGCGCCACAACGCTGTGGCGGTGATTGTCTACAGCTTGACACTCTCCTGGGCTGCATCGCTCTGTTTTGCCGTCTGCAAAAAGACCGTAAATTGCTGCCATTGCTGCTGGAGTGCGCCGATGTGGTTTTTCTCGATATCACGAATAAACGGCAGCGTTCCGCTACTGTCCACCGACTGGTTGAACTGCGTGAACCAGCTATCGCTGTCGCTGTTACTGGCGGTAATACTCAGCATGTGGTTGCGTACTGTCTGCGAATCATGCGTGCCCGCGCTCAGCTGCTCAATCGCTTGCTGGTGATAACTGGCTTGTGCTGTATCGCCCAGGCTTTGCGCCAGTGTCGACGCTTGCGCCAGCACCACGCGGTTCATCTGATCGGCCTGGTCGGCTTTTTCGGCAATAAAACCGGCGACAAACTCGCTGGCCTGCTGCTGATAATCAGCTGAGATGTACTTTGACACTACCTCATTCAGCTTCGCCTGAGTCATCGACAGATCCATCGCGCTGGTGGTGTAATCACCGCTCGCTTGCGGCGAAATGAGCGCCTGATGCAGCGCGGCAGCCATATCATCGGCGTTAACAGAAGAATGCTGGAAAAAATCAATAAACTTCACCGCGTCACCCGCGCTTTGCGGATCGGCATAGAACTCGCTGGCGAGGCTTGGCCCACGGGAATACGTGGCCATGTTAGCATTGCGGACCGTCGCCATTGCCTGGGCCGCCTTTTCGCCCTCTTCTTTGGTCGGCGCAGTGTGCCCTTCCATGCCCTTCGCCAGCGCTTCTGCTGAAATGTTGACGGAAATGGAGCTTTCCGTGACGATCTCTTTTCCGGCAAAGATGATAGTTTTCGACTGACGTACCTCGGGCAACGTCTGCAACGCGGCAGCCGAACCGACATCCTGAATGCTCATATCTTCTCCATAAAATTGACGTTAATTAGTCGGTTATCGTCTGCAGAGCAGGAGGCTTTACTTTTTTGCGCAAAATTCACGCAAAACCACCATAAATTGGGGTGTAATCAGGTGAGTTTTAATAATGGGCGGAAAACCGCCCGGCAGGGGTTAATTGCGGGTTTGCACCCAAAACGCGTGGATCAGGCCTGGGAAATAACCCAGCAGTGTAAGCAGAATGTTAATGATAAATGCCCAACCAAAGCCTTTGCCAAGCAGTACGCCCAGCGGCGGCAGGATGATGGTAAAGACAACTCGCCAGAAACCCATATTAAGCCTCCTATGCAACGCAACGTCATTCCAGCTGATTGAAAAAACAATCCCTTAAAGATTAGCCACTTTGCCTGCACCTGCCATTTTCATTGGTTATGTTTACCCTCTTTTACGCTGTACCCTGGCGGGCGTTCAGGCTATGTTTATCTTCACAAACTCATTACAAAAGGAGCAAAACATGTTTTCTGTCGGCGATATTGTGCAACCACGCATTGGCGGGCCAAAATTGAAAGTACTGGAAGTGCATCAGGATCAGATTGTCGCGGTTCCGGCCCACGACGAGCAGGCAGCAAAAATCACGCTGAAAGCGGAAGATGTCTCGCTGTATAAAGAAGACGGGGATTTTGGCGTCTGCTGATCGGCGGCGGTGGGCGTTCTCCCACCGCTTTAAACTTCATTTCCATTCAAAAAAACCACATAAACAAGCAACTCACTTTTCAGCACTAAACACTACCATTCGCGCTTAACTAGCATAAAAAATGCTGCCCACTGTTTTATTTTCCCCCCGGAAGCATAGCGCGCTGAAACGTGGCTATTTGATCACGTGCCAGTCAGTGCGCCACATCACATAGAAAATATAACTAATTGATAGTTAATACATTTAATAGCCAACCCAACAAAAATAATGAAATGCGTAAAATTCACGCAAACGCAGAGCACTTTATCCAACAAAGAAAAGAAAATAAAAATTTATCGCTAGTTGTGAGTTTCAATGCAGATAGATACTCTATCCACATCAAGCCAGCCGTTTAAAAACGCTAACACGACCGTTCATCAGCCTGTTTATTGATTATCAAGGAGCACCACCATGTTCTCTTCGCAGTCTCGCCTGCGTCACGCCGCTGCGGACACCTTTGCGATGGTTGTCTACTGTTCGGTAGTGAACATGTTGATTGAAATATTCCTCTCCGGAATGAGCTTTGAACAGTCACTTTCATCACGACTGGTAGCGATCCCGGTGAACATTATTATTGCCTGGCCTTATGGCATGTACCGCGATGCATTTATGCGTTACGCCCGCCGAATTAGCCCGTCTGGCTGGATGAAAAATCTCGCAGATGTGCTGGCTTATGTGACCTTTCAGTCACCGGTATATGTCGCCATTTTGTGGAGTGTCGGTGCCGACTGGCACCAGATTGTCGCCGCAGTCAGCTCCAATATTGTGCTGTCGATGATGATGGGCGCGGTGTACGGTTACTTCCTCGATTATTGCCGCCGCCTGTTCCGGGTGAGCAACTACCATCAGGCTAAAGCCTGATGGCTGTCGGCAGGCTTTGGTCTGCCGCCTTTTAATGCGCTTCGCCAAATAACCCCGTAATAAACTTTTCCAGCGCCACGCGCGAGCTAAAACCGTGCGGAATGCCGTAATGCTCCTGCGCATCTCCGCCGAAATAGAGCGGGAAATTCTGATAGTGATCGCACAACTTGATGTCCGAGGCGGGTTCCGCAAGCGACGAACTGCGTTCTTTCAACGTGGGGTGAATCACCAGCGCCGTGCGTCCCATACGCGCTTCGCGGTTAACATATACATAATTTTCGCCACGGCGATAACCATAGGTTTTCGGCGTAGCCACATCCATGGTGAATCCCACTTTTTCCAGCACGCGCGCCACTTCATCGGGTCTTAAATACATAGATTTTCCTCGTCATCTTTCCAAAGCCTCGCCACCTTACATGACTGAGCATGGACCGTGACTCAGAAAATTCCACAAACGAACCTGAAAGGCGTGATTGCCGTCTGGCCTTGAAAATTATGGTCTAAACTAAAATTCACATCGAAAACGAGGGAGGATCCTATGTTTAACAGACCGAATCGCCGTGACGTAGATGAAGGTGTTGAGGATATTAACCACGATGTTAACCAGCTCGCTGATAGCCTCGAAGAAGTGCTGAAATCCTGGGGTAGCGACGCGAAAGACGAAGCCGAAAGCGCACGCCGTAAAGCACAGGCGCTGCTCAAAGAGACCCGAGCGCGTCTGCATGGCCGCAGCCGTGTACAACAAGCAGCAAGAGATGCCGTGGGTTGTGCCGATACGTTTGTGAAAGACAAACCCTGGTGCAGCGTTGGCGCTGCCGCCGCGGTCGGTATTTTTGTTGGCGCGCTACTGAGCTTGCGCCGCTAACGGATTTCCGCACGACCCAACCCCTGCCGGTTTCCCCCGCAGGGGTTTTTATTTGCCTGCACATCGCCCTTTTCTGTACAAAACGCGTACAAACCGCCCTTACCCATTGTTTCCATCCTTTGGGCAAAGCCTATGATAATTTCCTATATATTGTGTGGTTGCATCTTTAAATAACTACATCTAGTATTCAAAACAGTAACACACACACTAACTGACGCGAACCTTCGCGCCGCCGTCCCATTTTAAACGGAAATACGAACTATGCGCATTACCATTTACACTAGAAATGATTGTGTTCAGTGCCACGCCACCAAACGCGCGATGGAAAGCCGTGGCCTGGCGTTCGAAATGGTGAACGTTGACCACGTGCCGCAAGCGGCAGATGAGCTACGTGCGATGGGCTTTCGTCAGTTGCCGGTGGTAGTCGCCGGGGAAATAAAATGGTCCGGTTTCCGCCCGGATATGATTAACCGCTTACACGCCACACCGAGCGTTGCCAGCGCATGAGCACCCTTGTCTACTTCTCCAGCAGCTCGGAAAACACGCAGCGTTTTATCGCGCGTCTCGGGCTGCCGGCCGTGCGCATTCCGCTTAATGAGCGTGAACGGCTCCAGGTAGACGAACCCTATATCCTGGTGGTGCCCAGTTATGGCGGCGGCGGTACGGCAGGCGCGGTTCCCCGCCAGGTGATCCGCTTTTTGAACGATCCACAAAACCGCGCATTGATTCGCGGCGTGATCGCCTCCGGCAACCGTAACTTCGGCGAAGCATTTGGTCGCGCAGGCGATGTGATATCGCAAAAATGCGCCGTGCCGTATCTGTATCGTTTTGAGCTAATGGGTACCCGGCAGGACATCGACAACGTGCGTAAAGGAGTGAGCGAATTTTGGCTACGACAACCGCAGAGCGCGTGATGCAATCCGCGCCCGATTTTCACGCGCTGAATGCGATGCTGAATCTTTATGACAAAGACGGCCGCATCCAGTTCGATAAAGACCGCGAGGCGGTGGATGCCTTTATGGCAACCCATGTGCGCCCAAATACCGTGACCTTTAACAACCAGGATGAACGTCTGAACTGGCTAGTGGCGGAAGGTTATTACGACGACAGTGTGCTGGCCCGTTACGACCGCGCTTTCGTCGTCGACTTGATTGCCGATGCGCACGCCAGCGGTTTCCGCTTCCAGACCTTTCTGGGCGCATGGAAGTTTTACACCAGCTACACGCTGAAAACCTTCGACGGCAAACGTTATCTTGAACATTTCGAAGATCGCGCCTGCATGGTGGCGCTGACGCTGGCGCAGGGCGATAAAGCGCTGGCGCGCCAGTTAACTACCGAGATCCTCTCTGGCCGTTTCCAGCCCGCGACACCAACATTCCTCAACTGCGGCAAACAACAGCGCGGCGAATTGGTCTCCTGCTTCCTGTTGCGCATTGAAGACAACATGGAATCGATTGGCCGCGCGGTGAATTCCGCGTTGCAGCTTTCCAAACGCGGCGGCGGCGTGGCATTTCTGCTCTCCAACCTGCGTGAAGCCGGCGCACCGATCAAGCGCATTGAAAACCAGTCTTCCGGGGTGATCCCGGTAATGAAAATGCTGGAAGATGCGTTTTCCTATGCCAACCAACTTGGCGCACGCCAGGGCGCGGGGGCGGTTTATCTACACGCGCATCACCCGGATATTCTGCGTTTTCTCGACACCAAGCGCGAAAACGCCGACGAGAAAATCCGTATCAAAACCCTGTCGTTGGGCGTGGTGATCCCGGATATCACTTTCCGTCTGGCGAAAGAGAACGCCGAAATGGCGCTGTTCTCGCCTTATGATGTCGAGCGTTTATACGGCAAACCGTTCGGTGACGTTGCCATCAGCGAGATGTACGAGCAATTACTGGCCGACGATCGTGTGCGTAAAAGCTACATTAACGCCCGCGATTTCTTCCAGACGCTGGCGGAAATTCAGTTTGAATCCGGCTACCCGTACATCATGTTTGAAGATACGGCCAACCGCGCCAACCCGATTGCCGGGCGCATTAACATGAGCAACCTGTGCTCGGAAATTTTGCAGGTTAACAGCGCCTCGACCTTTGATGAGAACCTTGATTACGCCGACACCGGGCGCGATATCTCCTGTAACCTTGGCTCGCTGAACATTGCGCACACCATGGATTCCCCGGACTTTGGCCGCACGGTGGAAATCGCCATTCGCGGTTTAACCGCCGTATCGGATATGAGCCACATCCGCTCGGTGCCCTCGGTGGAAAACGGTAATGCCGCCTCGCACGCCATCGGGCTTGGACAGATGAACCTGCATGGTTATCTGGCGCGCGAAGGCATCGCCTACGGCAGCCCGGAAGGGCTCGATTTCACCAATTTCTATTTCTACACCATCACCTGGCATGCACTGCATACCTCAATGATGATCGCCCGTGAGCGCGGTCAACATTTTGCCGGTTTCCCGGCCTCGCGCTACGCCAGCGGCGAGTATTTCAACCAGTACCTTGAGAGCGACTGGCAACCGAAAACGGAAAAAGTGCGGGCGCTGTTTGAACGTGCTGGCATCACAATCCCAACCCGTGAGATGTGGCAACAACTGCGTGAGGATGTGATGCGCTACGGGATCTATAACCAGAATCTGCAGGCGGTGCCGCCCACCGGGTCGATTTCCTATATCAACCATGCGACGTCGAGTATTCACCCGATTGTGTCGAAAATTGAGATCCGTAAGGAAGGTAAAACCGGGCGCGTTTACTACCCGGCGCCTTTTATGACCAACGACAACCTGGCACTGTACGAAGACGCCTACGAAATCGGGCCGGAAAAGATCATTGATACCTACGCCGAAGCCACGCGCCATGTGGATCAAGGGCTGTCGCTGACGCTGTTTTTTAAAGACACCGCCACCACCCGCGATATCAACAAAGCACAGATTTACGCCTGGAAAAAAGGCATCAAGTCGCTGTATTACATTCGCCTGCGCCAGCTTGCGCTGGAAGGCACCGAAATCCAGGGCTGCGTGTCCTGCGCGTTGTAAGGAGAAAAGGATGAGCCAACTATCACGCGTCAGCGCGGTTAACTGGAACAAAATCCAGGACGATAAAGACCTGGAAGTGTGGAACCGCCTGACCAGCAATTTTTGGTTGCCGGAAAAAGTGCCGCTGTCGAACGACATTCCCGCCTGGCAAACCTTAAGCCCGGCAGAACAGCAGCTTACCATTCGTGTATTTACCGGGCTGACGCTGCTCGACACCATTCAAAACAGCGTGGGTGCGCCCGCGTTGATGGCGGATGCGCTAACGCCGCACGAAGAAGCTGTATTGTCGAATATCAGCTTTATGGAAGCGGTACATGCCCGCTCTTACAGCTCTATTTTCTCTACGCTATGCCAGACCAAAGATGTCGATGCAGCCTACAGCTGGAGCGAAGAGAACCCTGCCTTACAGCGCAAAGCGCAGCAGGTGTTGCAGTATTACCGCGCCGACGAACCGCTGAAGAAAAAAATCGCCAGCGTGTTTCTGGAATCGTTCCTGTTCTATTCCGGCTTCTGGCTACCGATGTATTGGTCGAGCCGTGGCAAGCTCACCAATACCGCCGATTTGATTCGTCTGATCATTCGCGATGAAGCGGTACACGGCTACTACATTGGTTATAAGTACCAGAAAGGACTGGAAAAAGTGAGTGCAGAAAAACGCGAAGAGTTGAAAACCTTCGCGCTGGATCTGCTGATGGATCTCTACGATAACGAACTCCGTTACACCGACGATCTGTACGCCGATAGTGGCTGGGCCGAGGACGTGAAAGCGTTTCTCTGCTACAACGCCAACAAAGCGCTGATGAATCTCGGTTATGAGCCGTTATTCCCACCGGAAATGGCCGAAGTGAACCCGGCAATTTTGTCTGCGCTCTCGCCAAATGCCGATGAGAACCACGACTTTTTCTCCGGCTCCGGCTCGTCATATGTGATGGGTAAAGCCGTCGAAACCGAAGACGAAGACTGGAACTTCTGATCTTTTTTTCCTCTCCCATTCGGGAGAGGAATATTCCCATTAATATTGCATTTAAAATAACCCGCCACAAAAAAAGGATATTGTTATTTCAATAATGTCCTGACGATTTATCTGCACAATATCCATCCAGCTTCTACACTGTAATTGTTACGTCATTTTCATCTGAATCAGCTCTATTCAGGTGCGATCTCCCGATGAATTCTAAAAAAATCTCACCCGCCGCCAGCCCTTATTTCATGGGAAATGGCGGCAATTATTGCATCAGTAAATTCTCAAAGTCAGGGAATTCAGGGTTGTCTCAAATTCTGAGTATGCTAGGGTATAACCAGTCAATTATTCTCACCAGGTACGATATCGACACAATAAATAACAGGAACTTTATTATTGCATGGCAATTAAATTAGAAGTTAAAAACCTTTATAAGATATTTGGCGAGCATCCGCAGCGGGCTTTCAAATATATTGAAAAAGGGCTTTCGAAAGAACACATTCTGGAAAAAACGGGTCTGTCGCTTGGCGTTAAAGACGCCAGTCTGGCCATTGAAGAAGGCGAGATATTTGTCATCATGGGGTTATCCGGTTCGGGTAAATCCACTATGGTACGCCTTCTCAATCGCCTGATTGAACCCACCCGCGGACAGGTGCTGATTGACGGCGTGGATATCGCCAGAATATCAGACGCCGAATTACGCGAGGTGCGCAGGAAAAAGATTGCGATGGTTTTCCAGTCATTTGCGCTAATGCCCCATATGACGGTGCTGGATAATGCCGCTTTTGGCATGGAATTAGCCGACATTCCGGCGCAAGAACGCCAGGAAAAAGCGCTGGATGCGCTACGTCAGGTCGGTCTGGAGAATTATGCGCACAGTTATCCGGATGAACTTTCTGGCGGTATGCGCCAGCGTGTTGGTCTGGCGCGCGCATTAGCCATCAATCCCGATATCTTATTAATGGATGAAGCCTTCTCCGCGCTCGATCCATTAATTCGCACCGAAATGCAGGATGAACTGGTAAAGCTTCAGGCAAAACACCAGCGCACCATTGTATTTATTTCCCACGATCTGGATGAAGCGATGCGTATTGGCGACAGGATTGCCATTATGCAAAACGGTGAAGTGGTGCAGGTCGGCACGCCGGATGAAATATTGAATAATCCGGCCAATGATTATGTGCGTACCTTCTTCCGTGGTGTGGATATTAGCCAGGTATTTAGTGCCAAAGATATTGCGCGTCGAACCCCGGTGGGGCTGATTCGCAAAACGCCTGGCTTCGGCCCGCGTTCAGCGCTGAAATTGTTGCAGGATGAAGATCGTGAATTCGGTTATGTGATTGAACGCGGCAATAAATTTGTCGGCGTTGTCTCTATCGACTCCCTGAAAGAGGCGCTCGGCCAAAGCCAGGGGATCGAGGCGGCGTTGATTGACGTCCCGCTTGCGGTGGATGCCGAAACGCCGCTCAGCGAGTTGCTCTCGCACGTCGGGCAGGCGCCCTGTGCCGTGCCGGTGGTGGGTGAAGAGCAACAGTACGTGGGCATCATCTCCAAAAGGATGCTGCTGCAAGCTTTAGATCGCGAGGGGGCAAACCATGGCTGATCAAAACAACCCGTGGGATAGCGCACCTGCAACCGACAACGCCGCGCAGTCTGCGGATGCATGGGGCGGCGGTAGTAGCGCGCCAACCGATGGCAGCAGCGCAGACTGGCTGCACAGCGCACCAGCGCCCGCACCGGAACATTTCAATATTATGGACCCGTTCCATAAAACGCTGATCCCGCTTGATAGCTGGGTAACACAGGCGATCGACTGGGTGGTGATGCACTTCCGCCCGCTGTTTCAGGGCATTCGCGTGCCGGTGGATTACATCCTCAGCGCGTTTCAGCAAATGCTGCTGGGCATGCCTGCGCCGGTGGCGATTATTCTTTTCTCGCTGATCGCCTGGCAGATGAGTAGCGCCGGAATGGGTATTGCCACGCTGGTGTCGCTGATTGCCATTGGCGCCATCGGTGCCTGGTCGCAGGCGATGGTGACATTAGCGCTGGTGCTGACCGCCCTGCTGTTCTGCGTGGTGATCGGCTTGCCGATGGGGATCTGGCTGGCACGTAGCCAGCGCGCGGCGAAAATCGTTCGCCCGCTGTTGGATGCGATGCAGACCACACCGGCATTTGTCTATCTGGTGCCGATTGTGATGCTGTTTGGTATCGGCAACGTGCCGGGCGTGGTGGTGACAATCATCTTCGCCCTGCCGCCGGTGGTGCGTCTGACCATTCTCGGCATTAACCAGGTGCCAGCCGATTTGATAGAAGCCTCGCGCTCATTTGGCGCAAGCCCGCGCCAGATGTTGTTTAAAGTACAGTTACCACTGGCCATGCCTACCATTATGGCGGGAATTAACCAGACGTTGATGCTTGCCCTCTCCATGGTAGTGATCGCCTCGATGATCGCCGTTGGCGGGCTTGGTCAGATGGTACTGCGCGGAATCGGCCGCCTTGATATGGGGCTTGCCACCGTGGGTGGCGTGGGGATTGTTATTCTCGCCATCATTCTCGACCGCCTGACGCAGGCTGTCGGTCGCGATTCCCGCAGTCGCGGTAATCGCCGCTGGTATCAAACCGGCCCGCTGGGTCTGCTGACCCGCCCTTTCGCTAAATAATCTGTCGCCCGGCAACCTTGCCGGGTAGCAGTATCCCACCTGAACAATAAGGAACAACGATGCGACATAGCGTACTTTTTGCCACAGCGTTTGCCACCCTTGTCTCGACCAGTGCATTTGCTGCGGACGCAGAACTGCCAGGCAAAGGCATCACCGTCAAGCCATTTCAAAGCACTATCGCCGAAGAGAGCTTCCAGACATTGCTGGTGGGCCGCGCTCTAGAAAAACTCGGTTATACCGTGAACACCCCGGATGAAGTGGATTACAACGTGGGTTACACCTCGATGGCGGCAGGTGATGTCACCTTTACCGCCGTCAACTGGCAACCGCTACATGACGACATGTATGCCGCCGCCGGGGGCGACAAAAAATTCTACCGTGAAGGCACCTATGTCACCGGCGCGGCGCAGGGGTATTTGATCGATAAGAAGACCGCCGAGAAATATCACATCACCAACATTGAGCAGCTAAAAGATCCAAAAATCGCCAAACTGTTTGACGGTAACGGCGACGGCAAAGCCGACATGATGGGTTGCTCACCGGGCTGGGGCTGTGAAGCGGTGATTAACCACCAGCATCAGGCTTACGGCCTTGAAAACACCGTCACCGTTAACCACGGGAACTACTCAGCGATGATGGCAGATACCATCACCCGCTTCAAAGAAGGCAAACCGGTGCTCTATTACACCTGGACGCCTTACTGGGTCAGCGATGTGCTGAAACCGGGTAAAGATGTGGTGTGGCTGCAAGTCCCGTTCTCTTCCCTGCCAGGGGAACAGAAAGATATTGATACCAAGCTGCCAAACGGCATGAACTACGGTTTCCCGGTGAACACCATGCATATTGTTGCCAACAAAGCCTGGGCCGAGAAAAACCCGGCGGCGGCGAAACTTTTCGCCGTGATGAAACTGCCGCTGGCCGACATCAATGCGGAGAACGCCATGATGCATGCGGGCAAATCGTCTGAAGCGGATATTCAGGGTCACGTTGATGGCTGGATCAAAGCTCACCAGCAGCAATTCGACGGATGGATCAAAGAGGCCCTTGCCGCACAGAAATAACCTGTTGCGCTAAGCCTTCCCAAAGCGCCATCGGTTTTATGCCGGATGGCGCTTTTGCTTATTCAGGCCGCCTGTTCGCCTGTTCGCCTGTTCGCCTGTTCGCCTGTTCGCCTGTTCGCCTGGCAGGATACGCAACAGCACGTTCCGACACGTGTTCTTCCTCACAAAATTCAATCTATTGGCTATCATGATTGTCTGGAAAAACATACCTGACTCACAACGCCAATGACCACACCGAACCAGGGCCTTAGCCCGGCGCTGATTGCGCTGATGTCCGTTGCCACCGGCCTCGCCGTTGCCAGCAACTACTACGCGCAACCGCTCCTCGATACTATCGCCCACGCCTTTTCACTCACGCCCAACCAGGCTGGATTTATCGTCACCGCCGCCCAGCTTGGCTACGCCGCCGGGCTGTTATTTCTCGTGCCGCTTGGCGATATGTTCGAACGACGTTCGCTGATTGTGCTGATGACGCTGCTGTCGGCA
This sequence comes from Kosakonia sp. YIM B13571, assembly GCF_042788095.1. Lineage (NCBI taxonomy): Bacteria > Pseudomonadati > Pseudomonadota > Gammaproteobacteria > Enterobacterales > Enterobacteriaceae > Kosakonia > Kosakonia sp. YIM B13571. The sequence continues at coordinate 156,337 of NZ_JBHZPL010000010.1, forward strand.
GGCGGCATGCTGATCACCGCCAGTAGTTCGTCGCTCGGGCTGATGATCCTCGGCACCGCACTGACCGGGCTGTTTTCCGTGGTGGCGCAAATTCTCGTGCCGTTGGCCGCCACGCTGGCAACGCCAGACAAACGCGGCAAAGTGGTGGGCACGATTATGAGCGGTCTGCTGCTCGGCATTTTGCTGGCGCGCACCGTTGCCGGATTGCTGGCAAGCCTCGGCGGTTGGCGCACGGTTTACTGGGTCGCCAGCGTGTTAATGGTCCTGATGGCGCTGGCGCTGTGGCGCGGGCTACCGAAACTCAAACAAGAAAATCACCTTAATTACCTGCAACTGCTTGGCTCGGTATTTGGCCTGTTTGCTGGCGACAAACTGTTACGTACCCGGGCAATGCTTGGCTGCCTGAGCTTTGCTAACTTCAGCATTTTGTGGACGTCAATGGCGTTTTTGCTGGCCTCACCGCCGTTTCAATTCTCCGAAGCGACGATTGGTTTGTTTGGTCTGGTGGGCGCAGCAGGCGCACTCGGCGCGCGGCAAGCCGGTGGGTTGGCGGATCGGGGACATTCCCATCTCACCACCACCGGCGGCCTGATTCTGTTGCTGCTCTCCTGGGTGGCTATCTGGCTTGGACACAGCTCGGTTATCGCATTGATTATTGGCATTATCGTGCTGGATCTCACCGTACAGGGAGTGCATATCACCAACCAGACGGTTATCTATCGCGTTAAACCGGACGCACGAAACCGCCTGACCGCCGGGTATATGACCAGCTATTTTATTGGCGGCGCGGCAGGCTCACTGATCTCCGCCTCCGCCTGGCAACACGCAGGCTGGACGGGGGTTTGCCTGGCGGGTAGCGTTCTGGCGCTGCTGAATCTGCTGGTTTGGTGGCGAGGATTTCACCGCCAGGAGGCGGCAATGTAAGCAACCACCCACGTTTGCACGTTTCGGAGGAACACCGGGGTGTTAACGAGTCCCTCAGTCTGTTAAGGTTATGGGACTTGTTTATCCCGGTTATATTAACGTGGGTGATATATAACAAACATTATGGATATGGATAGTTCAGTAACCGCAACAAAGAGCACGTCTGACCAGAGCGCGACCTTTATGGAAGGTATCAAAGACAGCCTTCCCATCGTTTTGAGCTACGTCCCCGTTGCGTTTGCCTTTGGCATGAATGCCACCAAACTCGGTTTTACCCCACTCGAAAGCGTTTTCTTCTCCTGCATTATTTATGCGGGTGCCAGCCAGTTCGTCATCACCACCATGCTTGCTGCGGGTAGCGCATTATGGGTTGCCGCGCTGACTGTGATGGCCATGGATGTTCGCCACGTGCTTTATGGCCCGTCGCTACGCAGCCGTATTCTGCAACCGCTCAAAAACCGTAAAACTGCCGTCTGGGCTTTTGGTCTGACGGATGAGGTATTTGCCGCCGCCACGGCTAAGCTGGTGCGTGACAACCGCCGCTGGAGCGAAAACTGGATGATTGGCATCGCCCTATTCTCGTGGCTTTCATGGGTAGCGGGCACCGTGCTGGGCGCGTTTTCCGGCGACGGACTGCTGGAAGGTTATCCAGCGGTGGAATCAGCGTTAGGGTTTATGTTGCCCGCGCTGTTTATGAGCTTCCTGCTGGCCTCGTTCCAGCGTCGTCAGATAAGTGCCGTCACGGCGGCGCTGCTCGGCGCACTGGCGGGCGTTACGCTGTTTTCTATTCCTGCTGCAATTCTGGCCGGGATTTTCGCCGGCTGTCTCGCCGCGCTGGTACAGGCGTTTTATCAAGGAGCACCTGATGCGCAATGAGGTGCTGCTACTCGGCCTGCTGGTGGGCTGCGTCAATTTTTTATTCCGTTATCTTCCGTTGCGTCTCCGCACCGGGCAGACGCGCCCGACGAAACGCGGCGTGAGCAGTGTGTTTTTGGACACCATTGGCATTGCGTCTATCTGTGCGCTGCTGGTGGTCTCCTGCGTGCCGGAAATCACCGCCGACAGCCGCCGCCTGTTGCCAACGCTTGCCGGTTTCGCCGTGCTCGGCGTGAGCTTCTGGAAAACACGCAGCATAATTATCCCCACGCTACTGAGCGCTTTCGCGTACGGAATCGTCTGGAAACTCCTGGCAGATGTATAGATAAGGCAAATTTATTACTACAAATAATACATTTACTTTATTTGTCACTGTCGTTACTATATCGACTGCAATTAATGAGGTCATACCCAAATGGATAGTTCGTTTACGCCCATCGAACAAATGCTTAAGTTTCGCGCCAGCCGCTATGAAGATTTCCCGTTTCAGGAAATTCTGTTGACTCGCCTGTGTATGCATATGCAGGGCAAGCTGCTGGAAAACCGCAATAAGATGCTGAAAGCGCAGGGCATTAACGAGACGTTGTTTATGGCGCTGATTACGCTGGAATCCCAGGAAAATCATAGTATTCAGCCGTCAGAGCTGAGTAGCGCGCTGGGGTCATCCCGTACCAATGCAACACGCATTGCCGATGAGCTGGAAAAGCGCGGCTGGATTGAGCGTCGCGAAAGTGATAACGATCGCCGCTGTCTGCATCTGCAACTGACCGATAAAGGTCATGAGTTCCTGCGCCAGGTTCTGCCCCCGCAGCATAACTGCCTGCATCAACTCTGGTCTTCGCTGAGCGTTAGCGAAAAAGATCAGCTTGAGCATATCACCCGAAAACTCCTGACGCGCCTCGACCAGATGGAAGAGGACGACGTCATTCTCGAGGCGTTGCGCTAACGCGATAAGACGCTCGAATATCCAGGATATAAGAATACTGAAAAGCCGGTATCTACTGGCTTTTTTGGCAAAAACAGGCCGGCGTTTGCCGGGATGAAAATAAGAAGATCGTGGAGAAAAGCATGAGCGCAAATGCGGAGAGCCAAACCCCGCAGCAACCGGTCAAAAAGAAAGGCAAACGTAAAAGTACCCTTCTTCTACTGACCTTGCTCTTTATTGTTATTGCCGTGGCATACGGGATTTATTGGTTTTTGGTACTGCGTCACTTCGAGGAAACCGATGACGCATACGTAGCAGGGAACCAGGTACAAATTATGGCGCAGGTGTCTGGCAGCGTGACGAAAGTCTGGGCTGACAACACCGATTTTGTAAAACAGGGCGATGTGCTGGTGACGCTGGACGCAACCGACGCGCAACAGGCGTTTGAAAAAGCGCAAACCGCGCTGGCAAGCAGCGTTCGCCAAACCCGCCAGTCAATCATCAACAGCAAACAGTTGCAGGCGAGCATTGAGCTGAAAAAAACCGCCCTCGCCCAGGCGCAGAGCGATTTTAACCGCCGCGTGCCGCTCGGCAGTGCCAACCTGATTGGTCGTGAAGAGCTGCAACACGCCCGTGACGCCGTGGCCAGCGCACAAGCAGAGCTGGATGTCGCCATTCAGCAATACAACGCTAACCAGGCCATCGTGCTCGACACTCGTCTGGAAGATCAGCCCGCGGTAAAACAGGCTGCGACCGAAGTTCGCAATAGCTGGCTGGCACTGCAACGGACTAAAATCGTCAGCCCAATCACCGGCTATGTTTCCCGCCGCGCCGTACAGCCTGGCGCGCAGATCACCACATCAACCGCGCTGATGGCGGTCGTTCCGGCCAGCAATCTGTGGGTGGATGCAAATTTCAAAGAGACTCAACTCGCGCATATGCGTATTGGTCAGAGTGCCACCATTATCAGCGACATTTACGGTGATGATGTGAAGTACACCGGTAAAATCGTTGGCCTGGATATGGGCACCGGCAGTGCCTTCTCGCTGCTGCCTGCGCAAAATGCCACCGGTAACTGGATCAAAGTGGTTCAGCGTCTGCCGGTACGTATTGAGCTGGATGCAAAACAGCTTGCCGATCATCCGTTGCGTATTGGCCTCTCCACGCTGGTAAAAGTGGATACCGCCGATCGCGAAGGCCAGATACTGGCAAGCCAGGTGCGCACCAGCCCGGCCTATGAAAGCAATGCCCGGGAAATCAGCCTTGAACCGGTCAACACGTTGATCGAAAACATCGTGAAAGCCAACGCCGGTTAATCTGAGGTGAGTGCAATGCAACAGAAACCGCTGGAAGGCGCGCAACTGGTCATTATGACCATTGCGTTGTCGCTTGCGACCTTCATGCAGGTGCTGGACTCGACCATCGCTAACGTTGCTATTCCGACTATTGCCGGTAACCTTGGCTCCTCGCTGAGCCAGGGTACCTGGGTGATCACCTCTTTCGGGGTGGCGAACGCCATTTCGATTCCGATCACCGGCTGGCTGGCGAAACGCGTTGGGGAAGTGAAGCTGTTTCTCTGGTCTACCGTCGCCTTCGCTATCGCATCCTGGGCATGCGGCGTGTCCAATAGCCTGGGGATGCTGATCTTCTTTCGCGTGATCCAGGGGATTGTCGCCGGACCGCTGATCCCGCTGTCACAGAGCTTGTTGCTCAGCAACTATCCGCCCGCGAAGCGCTCTATCGCGCTGGCGCTGTGGTCAATGACGGTGATCGTCGCGCCGATTTGTGGGCCGATCCTCGGCGGTTATATCAGTGATAACTATCACTGGGGTTGGATCTTCTTTATCAACGTGCCGATCGGTGCGCTGGTGGTGTTGCTCACATTACAAAGCCTGCGTGGGCGCGAAACGCGTACCGAACAGCGGCGCATTGATGGCGTAGGGCTGGCATTGCTGGTCATCGGTATCGGTAGTCTGCAAGTGATGCTCGATCAGGGCAAAGAGCTGGACTGGTTTAATTCGACGGAGATCGTCGTGCTGACGATTGTCGCCGTGGTGTCGATAAGCTTCCTGGTGGTGTGGGAGTTGACCGACGATAACCCGATAGTTGATCTGTCGCTGTTTAAGTCGCGCAACTTTACCATCGGCTGTTTGTGTATCAGCCTTGCCTATATGCTCTACTTCGGCGCGATTGTATTGCTGCCGCAGTTATTGCAGGAGGTGTATGGCTATACCGCGACCTGGGCGGGGCTGGCTTCCGCGCCGGTTGGCGTGATCCCGGTACTGCTGTCGCCAATTATCGGCCGCTTCGCGCATAAGCTGGATATGCGGCGTCTGGTGACGTTCAGCTTTATCATGTACGCGGTGTGCTTCTACTGGCGCGCGTATACCTTCGAGCCGGGCATGGATTTTGGCGCTTCGGCGTGGCCTCAGTTCATTCAGGGTTTTGCGGTGGCGTGCTTCTTTATGCCGCTGACGACCATCACCCTTTCCGGTTTGCCGCCGGAGCGGCTGGCGGCGGCGTCGAGCCTGTCGAACTTCGCGCGTACGCTGGCGGGCTCCATCGGCACCTCGATCACCACTACGCTATGGACTAACCGGGAATCGCTGCACCATGCGCAGCTTACGGAGTCGGTAAATCCGTACAATCCGAACTCGCAGGAAATCTATAACCAGTTGCAGGGGATGGGCATGTCGCAGCAACAGGCTTCAGGCTGGATAGCGACCCAGATAACCAACCAGGGGTTGATTATCTCCGCCAACGAGATTTTCTGGTTCTCTGCGGGGGTGTTCCTGCTCTTGCTGGGGCTGGTGTGGTTTGCCAAACCGCCATTTGGCGCGGGTGGTGGCGGCGGCGCGCATTAACCTGAAAAGCAAATCGCCTCTTGAAGGGAGGCGATTTTTTAACTGCTTTCTTTACTTCTCAATGCCGAGGACTTCCAGCGTCATCACGGAAGTCACGCCGGGTGGCACCGCGCCAGGTATACCTTCCTCGCCATAAGCCAACTCAAACGGAACATAAATCTTCATCCGACCGCCAACAACCAGCTTTTTCACACCAGTTCGCATCACCAGCGGTAATTCGCTCACCCGCGCCGTATTGACCTCACCCTGCGCCAGAACTTGCCCGGAACTGACCTTTTCATCCACTTTGAAACGGATGACATCGGTATCGCCAATAGCGGCACCCGGCCCACGTTTTTCAACCAAATAGACCACGCCATTATCCGCTCGCACCGCGCCCTTTAGCTTCGCCGCATCGGCCAGCAACTGCTGCCCTTGCTTCTTATTCCGGGCTATGTCACGTTGCCGCGCATCGTCTACCTGCTTGTTGAGCGTACTGAGGACCTTTTCAAGGTCAGCATTCGGCATTTGCAGACTGCCCGCAAATTTATCCTGCAGGCCTTGTAGAAAAGCCTGCGGCATAAATTGTTGCCCAATGTCTTTCAGCGTTTCGCTTTCCAACTGAACTTTTGCCGCAAACCAGACACCCCAGGCATAGTTCACGCGCGCAAGCTCAGACTTATCCGCCGCCAGCGAGAATGCCGGTGAATTCGCTTTACTCGCCTCATTTTCCGCAGTAGGTGCCACACTCTTCGCAGCAGCGAGCTGCTGTTCCATTTGCGCCTTATCTTCGCCGCTCTGTTTTAATTTCGCTTCCAGCACGGCGATGCGTGATGCGTGATCTACGGCTTGTTTCGTGCCGGCAGCAAGCTGACCGGCTATTTCATCGCGCTTTTTATTCGCCTCGGCAAGCTGCGTTTGCTGATCTGCGGTTTGTTTGGTGGCGTCAGCGAACTGGCTGGTTATCTCGTCGCGTTTTTTATTCGCATCGGTAAGCTGCTTTTCCTGTTCTGCGGTTTTCGTAGCTGCCTGTTGCAGCTTCGCGCTGAGCTCCGCACCCTGCTTTTTCGCTTCCGCCAGCTGCTGTTCCGCCTGTGCTTTCTCTTCGCTGCGCTGTTTCAGCGTTGCTTCCAGTGTGGCGATGTGCGATGTCTGCCCCCCAGCCTGTTTCGTGGCGGCAGAGAGCTGGCTGGTTATCTCGTCGCGTTTTTTATTCGCCTCGGCAAGCTGCTTTTCCTGTTCTGCGGTTTTCGTGGCTGCCTGTTGCAGCTTCGCGCTGAGCTCTGCACTCTGCTTTTTCGCTTCCGCCAGCAGCTGTTCCGCCTGCGCTTTCTCTTCGCTGCGCTGTTTCAGCGTTGCTTCCAGTGTGGCGATGTGCGATGTCTGCCCCCCAGCCTGTTTCATGGCGTCAGCGAGCTGGCTGGTTATCTCGTCGCGTTTTTTATTCGCATCGGTAAGCTGCTTTTCCTGTTCTGCGGTTTTCGTGGCCGCCTGTTGCAGCTTCGCGCTGAGCTCTGCACTCTGCTTTTTCGCTTCCGCCAGTTGCTGTTCCGCCTGCGCTTCCTCTTCGCTGCGCTGCTGCAACGCATCTTTCAACGTCGTAATACGCTGAGCCTGCTCACTCATCTTTTTCGCGGCAGCATCAATGTAATTATTTGCCTCTTCGCGCTTGTTATTCGCTGCGGCAAGTTGCTTCTCGCTGGCCTGGAGCTGTTGTTGTAGCTGTTTATTTTCACTACTACTGACCGGGAGCTGCTGCTGTCGTTGTTTGTTATCGTTGCCTGCGTTATTTTTTGGCTGCACGGGCGTCGCTGGGGTCTGCTTTTTCCGCAGAGCTTCTGTTTCACGCCGTGATTCCATGAGCTTGCGTTTCAGAGATCTGATTTCTTGCTCACTCGTCTCTTTTTTTTGTGCAGCCTGCTGTTTAACAGCAGCATGTGACGAAGGCGTAGCAACCGAACCTGCATTTCCATGATCAGCCGTAAACGGAGACTGCGGCTCGGCTGAGATTATGTGCTCCTCGTTTAGGCGTTCGAGTAATGAGGCAGGCTCAGCGCGGGTGGCTGAGGATGATATAGCCGATAACAGCACAGCAGATGAATAAAGTAGTTTTCTCATAACTGTTTCAGGGCATTTGCGCGACTGGACATATTAGTGAATACCGCGCTGCGCACGCGCGAGCAAACAACTTCAATCTTACTATCAATTTCGGATTTCATTATTTCTGCAGAATTTTTATCAATTATCGGTCGATTTCGCTTGTAGACTTCATAGCTTTTATTAATCGTATTAAATTGCTGTTTGTAGGTTTCAAATGCGGAGTTATCCAGACCTTTTAATGCAGTCAGAAGCTCGTAACATTGCTGCGCCTGCTGTTTCTGCGGAGCATCCTTTACCACGGAGGGCACCGTTGATTTAACACAACCCGTTAATGTAAAGGGCAAAACGAAGGAGAGACATAAAAGATAAGAGTGTGAACGCCGCATAATATCCTCATCACTTAGGCATATTATTTCACTGAATTACATTCAGTTAATAAATAAATTAAACGTGAAATATCCGTCAAATAACAACAGGGGTGAAAACTATCATGCTGAGATTTAAATAACAACAAGAAGCCCTATAGCTGCAATGGATATTATTGACGCATTATCATTTCATTATAAATAATGAAATATAATATTTTCACTGAATGAATAGAATACAGAAGGCGTGCGGATAAAATAATAATGCCGCCTTCTGGGCAGAAAGGCGGCATGGGAAACTAGATGTGCAGTTCCTGCAATTTCTCTTTCGGCAGGGCGAGTTCTTCGTTGCTGTTAACGCGAACATCGCGATCGAGGATGTGACGCGCGATTTCTTGCGCTTCTTCCAGAGAGTGCATTTGGTATGTCCCGCACTGATAGATGTTCAGTTCCGGGATCTGATTCTGCTCTTTTACTTTCAGAACATCTGTCATCGCCGCTTTCCAGGCATCGGCAACGCGCTGCTCATCCGGCGTACCGATCAGGCTCATGTAGAAACCGGTGCGGCAACCCATCGGAGAGATGTCGATGATCTCAACGCCGTTGCCGTTGAGGTGGTTACGCATAAAACCGGCGAACAGGTGCTCAAGTGTATGGATACCTTTTTCCGGCATCACTTCTTTGTTCGGTACGCAGAAACGCAGGTCGAATACGGTAATGGTGTCGCCATGCGGCGTGTCCATAGTCTTGGCAACACGGACTGCTGGCGCTTCCATACGGGTATGATCGACAGTGAAGCTATCCAATAATGGCATTTAGTCACCTCCGACAGTGATTTTTTAAAAATAAAATGAACTCTTTTTTCCCGTGCGAGTCTGAGTATATGAAAGACGCGCATTTGTTATCATCATCCCTGAACTTCAGAGATGAAATTTTGGCCACAGAGATGTGGCCTTTTTCTTTTGTATCAGGCGTGGCGCGCGAGTAACGCCTCGAATGACTCCGTATCCCCGGCTTCAACCTCGGCCTGACGCGCCAGCGACGCTTTGCACTCGGCGATAAAATCTTCCTCGAGCAAAATTTCCAATGGCTCTTCACGCAGCTGCGAGCGGTACTGGTCGCCCAGCGCTTTTCCCGTGCCGCCAATACCATTATCAATCATTGACCGCAGAATGCGCGCAGAGAATGTCAATTCCGGATCGTCAAAGCTGGCAACCAACTGGTCGCACACTTTTTCGTACTCTTTGCCACCGTACACGCCATCCAGCGTCTGCGCTACTCGTTTCAAATCGCTAAACAGATCCTTACCTACCTGAGCAAGCGGGAACTGTGCGGTTTCGCAGCCAATGCCGAGCGTCAAACCGGGTTTACGCCCTTCCAGTATCACGCGATTCCAGTTAGTACGGGTGCACAGCAGCTCATCGCTGCTCATTTCCGGCGCATCAGCCAACACGCACCAGACCATAAACAGATCGAGGAAGCGCACCTGCTGCTCATCAACGCCAATAGCGGTGAACGGGTTGATATCCAGAGAACGAACTTCGATGTACTCAATCCCGCCACGTAGCAATGCATCCGATGGCGTTTCGCCACTGCGAGTCACACGTTTCGGGCGAATCGGCGCATATAGCTCGTTTTCAATCTGCAGAATATTGGTGTTGATCTGTAAGTATTTGCCCTCTTTCTTCAGACCAATTTTGGCGTATTCCTCAGAAGGCGTTTTGATTGCGCGTTTCAGGGCCACCACATAGTCGTGCAGATTATTGAATGTAATACCGAGATTGCTTTGCGATTTATTGGTATAGCCGAGATCGCTCAGGCGTAATGAGGTCGCATAAGGCAAGTAGTACATACCGTTCGCCGTTTTCTCAAACGGCAGCGTTGTCGGTTTCCCTTGCAGGAACGACGGGCAAATTGCTGGCGAAGCGCCAAACAGATACGGGATAACCCAGCCAAACCGGTAGTAATTGCGGATGAGGCGGAAATAACCTTCCGATACCGATTCTTTATCAGTACTGCCGCTTTTCGCTTCCCAGAAGGCCATCGGCAGCGAGAAATTGTAATGCACCCCGGAAATGGTTTGCATCAGTGCGCCATAGCGATTTTTCAGCCCTTCGCGATAGAGCGTTTTCAGGCGCCCTATATTGGAAGTGCCATACTGCGCCAGCTCAATATCCTGACCATCCTTGATATAGCACGGCATACTCAACGGCCACATGCGTTCGTCGCCAATCTGGCGCGCAGTGTAGCGATGAATATCGCGCATGATGGTCAGCATATGATCGATATCGCCATCTACCGGAGTGATAAATTCCAGCAGCGCTTCAGCAAAATCGGTGGTGATCCATTTATGGGTCAGTGCTGAGCCAAGCGCAGCCGCGTGACCCGTAGTTGCCAGAGAGCCATCCGCATTTACGCGCAGCGTTTCACGCTCAAGACCGCGTTGTATCCCCTTCAGAGCTTGAGGATGTTTTTCCAGCCAGGACAGCGCCTGTGATACGTCCGGGATCAAATTGACCTCCCGCCTGTCATAATCATTTTATTAAGCATAATTGTAATGGTTGACGATTAAAGGTCACTCACTCAGTCCAATTAGTGCCACCACGTCATGCCCTGCAGCGTTACAAAGGCGATCGCCAAATAGCGCAACGCTTTGCCAAGGCATAAAAAAATCAGTACTGGCCCCCAAGACAGGCGCATCCAGCCTGCCAGCAGGCACAGCAAGTCGCCTATAACAGGCACCCAGCTTAATAACAGCGCTGCCGCGCCGTATCGTTTAAGCCAGTCGGTCGCTTTTTCCTGCCAGCGCGATGTTTTACGCTGTGGGAAGAAACGCCCAAGAATAACGTTAGTCAGGCCTCCAAGGCTATTACCCATTGTTGCTATTACAACAAGAAGCCAGGGCTGACTAACGTGAGAAATTAACATTGCAACCAGCACGACCTCAGAATTGCCAGGCAACAGCGTGGCACTGAGAAAGCTGCTGGAAAACAGCGACAACAGCGACAGCGCGTCACTCACAATAAGCGTACGTCCACGACGTCCATACCGGCTGCACGCGCCGCCTGAAGCCCGAAATCTGCATCTTCAAAAACGATGCACTGCGTCGGTTCCACCCCCATGCTTTGTGCACAAAGCAGGAAAGTATCGGGCGCGGGTTTGTGATGTTTAACATGATCGGCTGCAATAACGGCGTCAAAGTAACCTCGTAGTCCAAGGTGTGCCAGCAGCGCTTCCGCAATTGCGCTTTCGCTACCTGTTCCTACCGACATAGGACGACGACCATGCCACTCTTTCACCACCTCGATAAGCGGTAATGGGCGAACAGAATCCAGCAGCATCGCTTTTACAGCCGCCGTCTTTTCTTGAGCCAATAGATGAGGAGCAAGATCGCCCTGGTTGGCTTCAATAATGGATTGCGCGATACGCCAGGTTGGAGAGCCGTTAAGCCCAATCATCGCCTGTTCGTCAAAACGCATACCATAACGCCCGAGCACTTCATGCCAGGCTTTACGGTGAGTTGGCTCTGTATCAAGAATTGTGCCGTCCATATCGAAAATCAGACCAGCGTAACGTTCGTACATCATGTTCTCACAAAGCGGATAACAAACAGTTACTTTAACGTAAACAGTCATTTTTGTCGCTGCCAGCAAGTGAGAAGCATTATGTTGGCATGATTTGGCTTGGGTAACCGGTGAGACGAAGTTTTGTGTTTTGCGAAGGTGATGCGGTCTGGAGAATGGCTTTGTTTAGCTTGCAGACTCTTGTCGAAGCAGCATTATTCTTGCTGGTATCAGCAGAAACATGCATTAAACCTGAGAGAATAAATCGACGGGGGTATCGCAGAAGATGGTGCATCCGGGAGGATTCGAACCTCCGACCGCTCGGTTCGTAGCCGAGTACTCTATCCAGCTGAGCTACGGATG
>NZ_JBHZPL010000011.1:0-143238 GCF_042788095.1 Kosakonia sp. YIM B13571
TCAGAAGTGAAACGCCGTAGCGCCGATGGTAGTGTGGGGTCTCCCCATGCGAGAGTAGGGAACTGCCAGGCATCAAACAAGTGAAGAGGCCATCCTGACGGATGGCCTTTTTGCGTTTTTACTCTGCGAAAAACCCGGACCACAATGCCAATTGCTGGCTTTTATCTACCAGTCAATAAGTAAAATTAATCCACTTGCCTAATCCAGCGCAAAATAAACGTTACTATCTGCTCAATATCATTCAGGTTTAGCACCGGCACACCATGCATCAGAGGGATATCACTGGCAATGGCGATAACATGCTCGTCTATCGCGAGTTCCGCTAAATCATGACCACAGTCATGCCGCCAGAGCAGGATTTTGGGCACAGCCTCGTGTTTAAAACCCTCGACCAGTACCAGATCCAGTTTTGTTGCATCCATTCTGCTCACCAGATATGCCAAATCTAGCTCTGCCTCATCCGGCGTTTCTGTCATTAGCGCCCAGCGTTGTGAGCTGGCAACCAACGTTTGCGCCGCACCTGCTTTACGTAATTCATAGCTGTCTTTACCGGGCTTATCGATATCCATATCGTGATGAGTATGCTTGATTAGCCCGGGGCGAATACCGTGTTCACAGAGAGCTGGAATCAACTTCTTAAGCAGCGTTGTTTTCCCTGTTCCGCTCCAGGCGGCAATGGCAAGTAATGGGATCATGCTCTCTCCTGCCAGTGCGCGAGATCATCAGGTGTGTTCACATTGACGAATGCGGATTTCGCATCACTGAAATCCACCGCATGCCCTCCCATTTGTCGCATAAACACCATCACTCGGCGTTCACCGCCTGCGAGATAATTCTGCAAAAATGGTAAAACGCTGCGGTGTACCAGAGCAATTGCCGGGTGATCTCGTTCACCATCATTAACCCACACTGCCGACGCATTATGCTGCCGGTTCTTTTGTAACCGAGCCACAAGATCCGTTGGTATACGTGGCGTATCGCACGGGCAAAACAGAAACCACTCCCCATCACTTTGTTGCATAACAGAGATAATTCCCGCCAGCGGGCCGGGAAAATCATCCAGCGTATCTGTGAGGACCGGTAAGCCGCTGGCGCGATAAATTTCAAGGTTTCGATTGGCGCTGATAACTAAGCTGGTTACCTGGGGTGCCAAACGTTCGGCAACATATTGCCAAAGCGGTTTGCCATTTAATTCCTGCAGCCCTTTATCTTTCCCACCCATCCGCGATGCTTTTCCACCCGCCAGCACCACGCCTGTTACTGCACTACTGTCCGTCACCCTTATCGCCTCTTTTATTGTGGGTTTTACCCTGCTAACGTGTCTGTACCCAGAGTAAGGAGCACAATTATGAAATGTAAACGCCTGAATGAAGTTATCGAACTTCTCCAGCCCGCATGGCAAAAAGAGCCTGAGCTTAATTTAGTGCAATTTTTGCAGAAACTGGCGCAAGAGTCAGGTTATCAAGGCGACCTTGTAGATTTAAGTGATGACATCCTGATCTATCACCTGAAAATGCGCGACTCCTCGAAAGATGCGGTGATCCCTGGCATTCAGAAAGATTATGAAGAGGATTTTAAAACCGCGCTGTTGCGCGCGCGTGGCGTAATTAAAGAGTAAAAGCTTGTAAGCGGCGCAACCGAATACGCTACGAAATGATATCCTGAATTATTCGTCGTATTTTCGGATCCCAGGATGACCTGCAACGCCTTTACCTTCCAGACATTACACCCGGATACCATTATGGATGCGCTGTTTGAGCAGGGGATCCGGGTGGATTCCGGGCTTACTCCGCTAAACAGCTATGAAAACCGCGTTTATCAATTTCAGGATGAAGATCGCAAACGTTATGTGGTGAAGTTTTACCGTCCGGAGCGTTGGTCTGCAGAACAAATTCTTGAAGAGCATGAATTTGCATTAGATTTGCAGGGTGATGATGTTCCGGTCGCGGCACCGCTCGCTTTCAACAATCAAACCTTGCTCATCCATCAGGACTTCTTTTTCGCCGTTTTCCCAAGCGTTGGTGGTCGTCAGTTTGAAGCCGACAACCTGGATCAAATGGAATGGGTTGGTCGCTACCTTGGCCGGCTGCATCAAACCGGCAGTAAAAGGCTTTTTTCAAGCCGCCCGGAAATAGGTGTTAAAGAATACCTGATTGAGCCACGTCAACTCTTTGAAACAACTACGCTCATTCCTTCTGGATTAAAAAAGAAATTTTTGCCTGCAGCCGATAAACTTATCGATGCCGTAATGGTGCAGTGGCACAACCGTTTTAATCTTCTGCGCCTGCATGGCGATTGCCATGCAGGGAATATTCTCTGGCGAGACGGGCCAATGTTCGTTGATTTAGACGATGCCCGTAATGGCCCCGCCGTACAGGATTTGTGGATGTTGCTACATGGTGATAAAGCCGAGCAGCGAATGCAGATGGAGATGATCGTCGAGGCCTACGAAGAGTTCAGTGAGTTCAATATGGCTGAGCTGGGGTTAATCGAGCCGCTACGCGCCATGCGGCTGGTTTATTATCTGGCATGGCTGATTCGTCGCTGGGACGATCCGGCATTTCCGAAAAATTTTCCGTGGCTGAACAGTGAAGATCACTGGCACAGGCAAACATTGATTTTTCTTGAACAGGTGAAGGTTCTTCAAGAACCACCTTTAGCATTAACACCAATGTATTAAATGGAGAGAGTTAACCATGAAGAAGATTTGGCTGGCGCTGGCAGGAATGATTCTGGCTTTTAGCGCCTCAGCAGCACAACCTACAGATGGTAAGCAATTTATTACGCTTGATAAGCCAGTGGCGGGTGAGCCGCAGGTGCTTGAGTTCTTCTCGTTTTATTGCCCGCACTGCTATGACTTTGAGCAGGTTTGGCATGTCGCTGACGCGGTGAAGAAGAAGCTGCCAGAAGGCACAAAAATGACCAAATACCACGTGGAATTCTTAGGTCCACTGGGTAAAGAGATGACGCAGGCGTGGGCTGTGGCCATGGCGCTTGGTGTGGAAGATAAAATCACCTCTCCACTGTTTGAAGCGGTGCAGAAAACGCAAACCGTGCAATCTGTTGCTGATATTCGCGATGTCTTCATCAGCGCGGGCGTGAAAGGCGAAGAGTACGACGCAGCGTGGAACAGCTTCGTGGTGAAATCGCTAGTTGCTCAACAAGAAAAAGCGGCTGCAGATTTACAACTTCAGGGCGTTCCTGCCATGTTTGTTAACGGGAAATACCAGGTTAACCAGCAGGGCATGGACGGCAGCAGCCTGGATGCCTTCGTTCAGGACTACGCAAATACCGTGAAATATCTGGTTGAGAAGAAGTAAAAAACCACCTGCATAGCAGGTGGCATTGATAACGCCCCATAGGGGCGTACTAAGTCCAGACTCTGAGAGCCTTCCCTTCACACCTCTTTTAGTGGAAGCTGGCTCTCTTCAACTTCATGTTTTTCCTGATACTTCACATACTTTCTGATCATTTCTTCGTTTATACCTACGGTATCCACGCAGTAACCTCGTGCCCAAAAATGATTTCCCCATAGCTTGTTCTTTCGCAGGTAGGGAAATTTACTGAACAATCGAAGTGCCGTTTTACCCTTTAAATGACCTATTACATGGGAAATCGAAAGCCGTGGCGGCACCTTTACCAGTAGATGAACATGATCTAGCTGGACATTTAGCTCCACAACTTCTATCCCAAGCTGTTCACTTGAGATCCTTATTTGCTTATAGACCTCTTTACCTACATTGTTCCTCAGGATGCGAAATCGGTACTTGGGTGTCCAAACGATATGATATTGACAACACCAGAGCACATGAGATGCTTTCTGGAATCTACTCATGGTTAAATCCTTATCAGTTATGGGGATAACAGATTCGGATTTTCCCATGAGTAGCATTACTGGCAGAGCCAACCTGTTGCTGACCACCTCCTCCGGAGGTGGTGTTTAGGCAGGGATAAATAAAAACGCCGGTCACTGACCGGCGTTTTTGTATTCAGTTTTGATGGTATCAATCAGTTCATCTTTCCCAAGCCACAGCTTATTCAGCCACTGCTGGAAACTCCGTTTAAAATTTTTATCGTTAACGTAGTCCCCATGTAACACGTCATCCACCGGCAATAAATTAATTCGCACGACAATACGCGTCAGCTTACCGGTTAGCATATTAAAGAATGGTGTGTTGTCGTTTTCTGGATAACAGAGCGTAACATCAAGTAATTTATCGAACTGTTTGCCCAATACATTCAGCGCCATGGCGACACCAGCCGCTTTTGGCGATAGCAGGTTTTTGAAAGAAGAACGTGTTTGGTTGCGCTTTTCTTCAGTAAAACGTGAGCCTTCAACAAAGTTCACAATCGTGGTTGGGTGTAAGCGAAATTTTTCGCATGAACGGCGTGTGGTTTCTACATCTTTACCCCGACGTTCAGGGTGGCGAATCAAATAACCTCTGGAATAACGGCGCATAAACGGCATATCCAACGCCCAGCAAGCAAGACCAATAAAAGGTACCCACGCCAGTTGCTGTTTAAGGAAATATTTGTTCATGGGGATATGTTTACGAAACAGCACACATAACACCACAATATCCGCCCAGCTATGATGATTGCAGATCAGCAAATACCAGTTCTTCTTATCCAACCCTTCCAGCCCCTCAACATCCCATTTTAAATAAGGGTTGAGGTGCAGTAGCCAGGAAAGCCCTTCACACCAGCAATACATCATAAAATTGCAAAAGGTTGAGATCATACGCCATAGCGCGGGAACTGGAATTAATAGCTTGAGTATTCCAGCGATAATAATGGGCACGGAGCAAACAATGGTAACCAATATGGTGAGCAGGACACTCAAAAATAGAGTAATTACCGCAAGGAATCTCGACATAGTTATATTATTCAGAAAGTTAGCCGCTAAAAGAACACTAAAAAAAGCGCAAGGCGCAGATCTTAACAGAAAACAGTTATCAGGAATGCTTAAACCTTGCTGGTAATACCTGAGGAATTATCGGCAATAAATCAAATCTAATTTACTTATATCCACATAGCGTAAATTGCCATCATAAAGCAATAACGATCGTTTTTAGTTGTGTAACTGTTTGAATATAAATGGTTTGTATAATTCTACGATCTGAGAAATGGCACAAAAGTCCAGCCTGACAGAAATTATTCACAAACTTATCCACAGGATGTTTATGCGAGCGATCCCGACGATCGCGAAATCTTTTTCGGCATTTTCCGCGAAAAACTCATGTTTTCTCCCTGTCTGTGGCATCCTTTAACCATAATTTGATAAACAGGCATGGACATCATGGTTCAGATCCCAGAAAACCCACTTATCCTTGTTGACGGCTCGTCTTACCTATATCGCGCGTATCATGCGTTTCCGCCATTGACTAACAGCGCCGGTGAACCTACTGGTGCTATGTATGGTGTACTTAACATGTTGCGCAGCCTGATTTTGCAATACCAGCCGACACATGCCGCGGTGGTGTTTGATGCGAAAGGCAAAACCTTCCGTGATGAACTGTTTGAGCATTACAAGTCACATCGCCCGCCAATGCCGGACGATTTGCGAGCGCAAATTGAGCCGCTGCACACTATGGTAAAAGCGATGGGATTGCCGTTACTGGCGGTCTCTGGCGTTGAAGCGGATGATGTCATTGGCACGCTGGCGCGCGAAGCCGAAAAGGTTGGCCGGCCCGTGCTGATAAGCACCGGTGATAAAGATATGGCGCAGTTGGTGACGCCAAACATTACGCTTATCAATACTATGACCAACACGATCCTCGGCCCGGATGAAGTCGTCACAAAATACGGTGTCCCGCCGGAGTTAATTATCGATTTCCTCGCCCTGATGGGTGACTCCTCAGATAACATTCCTGGCGTGCCGGGCGTTGGCGAGAAAACGGCGCAGGCATTGCTGCAAGGGCTGGGCGGTCTGGATACGCTCTATGCCGAGTCGGATAAAATCGCCGGGCTCACCTTCCGCGGTGCCAAAACCATGGCGGCGAAGCTTGAGCAGAATAAAGAGGTGGCCTACCTCTCTTACCAGCTGGCCACGATTAAAACGGATGTCGAACTCGAGCTGACCTGCGAACAGCTGGAAGTTCAGCAGCCTGCAGCGCAAGCGCTCCTGGAGCTTTTTAAGAAATATGAATTCAAACGCTGGAGTGCTGATGTAGAAGCGGGTAAATGGCTCCAGGCGAAAGGCGGGAAACCGTCGGCGAAACCGCAGGAACCCATTGAGATTGAAGCAGAAGTTGATATTCCTGCTGTCGTGCTGTCGGCGGAAAATTACGTCACCATTCTCGATGAAGAGACGTTGCAAACATGGATCGGCAAACTGAAAAGTGCACCGCTCTTTGCTTTCGATACAGAAACCGACAGCCTCGATAATATCAGCGCCAACCTGGTTGGTCTCTCCTTTGCGACCGAACCGGGTATCGCGGCTTATGTGCCCGTTGCGCATGATTATCTTGACGCACCGGATCAAATCCCGCGCGAGCGCGTGCTGGAATTACTGAAACCGCTGTTGGAAGATGAAAGTGCCCGTAAAGTGGGGCAGAACCTCAAATACGATCGCGGTGTGCTGGAGAATTACGGCATTCAACTGCGCGGCATTGCCTTCGATACAATGCTGGAATCCTACGCACTGGATAGCGTCGCTGGCCGTCATGATATGGACAGCCTCTCTGAGCGCTGGCTGAAACATAAAACGATTACCTTCGAAGAGATTGCCGGTAAAGGTAAAAATCAGCTGACGTTTAATCAGATCGATCTTGAGCAAGCGGGGCGTTATGCGGCGGAAGATGCTGATGTCACGCTACAACTGCATCTTAAGATGTGGCCGGAACTGCAAAATAATGCCGGGCCGCTGAACGTCTTTCAGAACATTGAAATGCCGCTGGTGCCGGTAATTTCACGTATCGAGCGTAACGGCGTCAATATTGATCCCGCCGTGTTACACAAGCACTCCGAAGAGTTGACGCTGCGCCTGGCGGAACTGGAGAAAAAGGCGCATGAAATTGCGGGCGAGCCGTTTAACCTCTCGTCAACCAAGCAGCTGCAAACCATTCTGTTTGAGAAGCAAGGCATTAAACCGCTGAAGAAAACACCTGGTGGCGCGCCGTCGACTTCAGAAGAGGTACTCGAAGAGCTCGCGCTGGATTACCCGTTGCCAAAAGTTATTCTCGAACATCGTGGGTTGGCGAAGCTGAAATCGACCTATACCGATAAGCTGCCGCTGATGATCAACCCGAAAACCGGTCGCGTGCATACCTCGTATCACCAGGCCGTTACGGCAACGGGCCGTTTATCTTCGACCGATCCGAACCTGCAAAATATTCCGGTACGTAATGAAGAAGGCCGTCGTATTCGCCAGGCCTTTATCGCGCCGAAGGATTACGTCATTGTCTCGGCGGACTACTCGCAAATTGAGCTGCGTATTATGGCGCACCTGTCACGCGATAAAGGTCTGCTGTCTGCGTTTGCCGAAGGTAAAGACATTCACCGCGCAACGGCGGCAGAAGTGTTTGGTTTGCCACTGGAAAGCGTCAGCAATGAGCAACGCCGCAGCGCGAAAGCGATCAACTTTGGGCTGATTTACGGCATGAGCGCCTTTGGTTTATCGCGCCAGCTTAATATCCCGCGTAAAGAGTCGCAAAAGTACATGGATCTCTACTTCGAGCGTTATCCTGGTGTGCTGGAATATATGGAGCGTACCCGCGCGCAGGCGAAAGATCGTGGCTACGTTGAAACGCTGGACGGACGCCGTCTTTACCTGCCGGATATTAAATCCAGCAATGCGGCCAGACGAGCCGGTGCGGAACGTGCGGCGATTAATGCTCCTATGCAGGGAACGGCTGCAGACATTATCAAACGTGCAATGATCGCGGTAGATAGCTGGCTGCAAAGCGAGAAACCGCGTGTGCGGTTGATCATGCAGGTGCACGATGAACTGGTGTTTGAAGTGCATAAGGATGATGTCGAGGCCGTGTCGAAAAAGATCCATGAACTGATGGAGAGCAGCACCAAACTGGATGTGCCGTTGCTGGTGGAAGTCGGGAGCGGTCAAAACTGGGATCAAGCGCACTAAGTATTCGGTGGATGAGGCGCTTTTCTGTAAGTAAGCAACAAATCACCGTGAGTTTTGTGACAATCATTAGAATTCCCTATGTAAAAATTGAAAAGAAATTACAAAAAGTGCTTTGTCAGGATCTAAAAAGGGAGTAGAGTTATTCGCGTAGGGTACAGAGGTAAGATGTTCTATCTTTCAGACCTTTTACTTCACGTAATCGGATTTGGCTGAATATTTAGCCGCCCCAGTCAGAAATGACTGGGGCGTTTTTTATTGTGCGAAAGGAAGGAAAAACAAAGAAAAAAGCGCGGCGAGTGCCACGCTGGATATGAAGATTATTCGCCGCTTTCTTCTACTGGCGGTAGGTTATTGAACCAGCCATCCAGTTTCTCACGTAATTTGTCCACGCCCTGTTTCTTCAGCGACGAGAAAGTTTCAACCTGTACTTCGCCGTTAAAGGCGAGCACGGCTTCACGCACCATATTCAGTTGCGCTTTACGCGCGCCGCTGGCAAGTTTATCCGCCTTGGTCAGCAGCACCAGCACTTGTAGATTGCTCTCGACTGCCCAGAGGATCATCTGTTGATCAAGGTCTTTCAGTGGATGACGAATATCCATCAGCACCACCAAACCTTGCAGGCACTGGCGTTTTTCGAGGTATTCTCCCAGTGCGCGCTGCCATTTAAGTTTCATCTCTTCCGGTACTTCCGCGTAGCCGTAACCTGGCAAATCGACAAGACGTTTGCCATCGGCGACTTCAAACAAGTTGATCAGCTGCGTACGGCCGGGCGTTTTCGAGGTTCGCGCCAGGTTTTTCTGGTTGGTCAGGGTATTCAGTGCGCTCGATTTACCTGCGTTGGAGCGGCCAGCAAAAGCCACTTCGATGCCGGTATCGGCGGGTAAGTGGCGAATATCAGGCGCACTGGTGACAAAGTGCGTCTGTTGGTAATTCCAGTTAGTCAAAATGGTCGTCTCCATCGTTAAAGCATGCGGCGATTATACCTGAACCTACGCAAAAGGCTGTTTTTCTCGCCAGAAACTCTGCTGTGAGCCATTACCGCGCGATATGTAAGATATTTGCCCTTTTCGTTATGCGAACTTTCAGAGAAATTGCAAGTTAAAAAATGAATAAACATTATATAATCAAAGAGTTATGCATATAGAATTTTCTTAAATTGCGGTTCTAGTCCTTTTCCTGCTTGTCAGTCTAGCTCAGAAAGGTAAAGTAACCCACCAAGGCCGGATGCCGCTTGTGGAAGGATAACTCACGGAATGAGGGGTCAGGAGCGCCAGGAGGCGAAGACCGGAGACTCATGTCAGAAGACATTGAACAAGGAAAAGGAACCGTAACAAGGAACGTTCTACGCTAACGGATAAACAGGGCAAGTTGATAGCGAACAGGGAATGTAAAACCCATTACGGGTGAAGGGTCAAGAAAAAAGGCGACAGTTTGCACTGTCGCCTTTTTTCTTTGCTTGCTTTCTGCTAGATTCCGCCGCAATTCTATACTGATGAAAAACGACTTAAGACCACAATTATGAAAAAACTGTCCACCAATCCGCGCGGTAAAGTGCGCCGTAAAACCCGTGAAGAGCTGAATCAGGAAGGCCGCGATCGCAAGCGTGATAAAAAGCACCGCGGTAATGTTTCAGGCAGCCGTGCGAACGGTGGCGGTGACGTTTCTGGCTCCGGAAGGGGTAAGCAGCAAAAAGATCCGCGTATTGGCAGTAAAAAACCGATCCCGCTGGGTGTCACCGACACACCGGTTACCAAGCAGCACAAACCTAAGAGCGAGAAACCTATGCTTTCACCGCAGGCTGAGCTGGACATGTTGGAAACGGATGAGCGCCTGGACGCGCTACTGGAACGTCTGGAAGAGGGTGAAACCCTGAGCGCTGACGATCAAGCGTGGGTCGATGCCAAACTGGATCGCATTGATGAGCTGATGCAGAAACTCGGTCTTTCTTACGATGATGACGAAGAAGAAGAGGAAGAAGAAGGTAAGGAAGATATGATGCGTCTGCTGAAAGGCGGCAACTAATCCTTTTCTATGGGGCTTTCTGTCCTGCTTATAACCCTTCCGGTTATATGTTATCTGGTGTGGTTATTCGTTAAACTACAGCGGTTGTCGCGGCGCAAACTGTGGCTGCGCAACCGGCTTATGACCCGAAGCGAGGTCAGGCCGGGCCGCCGGAACCGCCAGCGGCGTCATCGGAAGGAGTAAACAATGTCTGAGCAAGTCATCGACTGGGATCTGGCCCTGATCCAGAAATATAACTATTCCGGGCCGCGTTATACCTCATATCCCACCGCGCTGGAGTTTTCCGACGCTTACGGCGAAGACGATTTTCGCAAGGCTATTGCACGTTACCCTGAGCGACCGCTGTCGTTGTATGTGCATATCCCGTTTTGCCACAAGCTGTGCTACTTCTGCGGCTGCAATAAGATTGTCACCCGCCAGCAGCATAAAGCCGATCAGTATCTGGACGCGCTTGAGCAGGAGATTATTCACCGCTCGCCGCTGTTTGCCGGTCGTCACATCAGCCAGTTGCACTGGGGCGGCGGTACGCCGACCTATCTGAACAAAGCGCAAATTAGCCGCCTGATGAACTTGATGCGCAGCCATTTTGCGTTTAATGCTGATGCCGAAATCTCGATCGAAGTTGATCCGCGCGAAATTGAACTGAATGTGCTCGATCATTTGCGCAGTGAAGGCTTTAATCGCCTGAGCATGGGTGTGCAGGATTTCAATAAAGAGGTTCAGCGTCTGGTCAACCGCGAGCAGGACGAAGAGTTCATCTTCGCGCTGCTCAATCACGCCCGCGATATTGGTTTTACCTCGACCAATATTGACCTGATTTACGGCCTGCCAAAACAGACGCCGGAAAGCTTCGCTTTCACGTTACAACGTGTGGCGGCGCTTAACCCGGATCGCCTGAGTGTCTTTAACTATGCGCACCTGCCAACGCTGTTCGCCGCGCAGCGTAAAATCAAAGATGCTGATCTGCCGACGGCGCAGCAGAAGCTCGATATTTTGCAGCAAACCATCACCTCGCTGACCGGTTCCGGTTATCAGTTTATTGGCATGGATCACTTTGCCCGCCCGGACGACGAGCTGGCTATTGCTCAACGTGAGGGTGTATTGCACCGTAATTTCCAGGGTTACACCACCCAGGGTGACAGCGATCTGCTGGGGTTGGGCGTTTCTGCCATCAGCATGATTGGCGATAGCTATGCGCAAAACCAAAAAGAGCTGAAACACTATTATCAGCAAGTGGACGAGCGTGGAAATGCGCTGTGGCGCGGTATTACGTTAACCCGTGACGACTGTATTCGCCGCGATGTGATCAAAGGGCTGATTTGCAACTTCCGCCTCGAATTCGATGTGGTGGAGCGCGCCTGGGATCTTGATTTCCGTGACTATTTTGCCGAGGATTTGCGCCTGTTGGCACCACTGGTGGATGACGGGCTGGTGGCGATGAGCGAGCAGGGATTACAAGTCACACCGAAAGGGCGTTTGCTGATCCGCAATATCTGCATGTGTTTCGATGCTTATCTGCGGCGCAAAGCGCGTTTACAGCAGTTTTCAAGAGTGATTTAAGGATGGGCATCAAGCCTACAAAACACGTTCTGTAGGCTTGATAAGCGCAGCATACCGCGAAGGTTAGCTAAACAGCCCAACCAGCGCGGCACACAACACAGCCGCGATGGCCGTTTGCGGTGTGTGGCTTGCCGACGCGCCAGCTTCTACGCCTGCAGTGACCACATTGATTAATGATTCCAGCATGATGACCTCTCCCATGAACGGGCAAGATCATACGTCACTGCCGGTAACAGTAAAGCGCAAAATAGCGGCAATTTGCGATCGCGGATCATTCTTTACACTTCGCCTGCCTGTTATTCCATTCCCAGCTCTTTCAACTTACGCGTCAGGGTGTTACGACCCCATCCGAGCAGCCGCGCCGCTTCCTGTTTGTGGCCCTGTGTGTGGCGCAGCGCCGTGGTCAGCAAGGTGCGCTCCATTTCGGGTTGCGCTTCTGAAAGCAGGTTTTGATGACCGGAACGTAATGCGCGATCCGCCCATTGTGCCAGCAGCGTTGCCCAACTATCTGGCAGGCTCTGAGAAGGGCTATCCGGCACGGTAGTTTCGAACAGCTCGCCTGGCAAATCCTGAATCAACACTTCCTGGCCTGCGGCCATAACCGTTAACCAGCGGCAGGTGTTTTCCAGTTGGCGGACGTTACCTGGCCATGCCAGACGCGTTAACGCGATTTCGGTTTCCGGGTGCAGTAGTTTCGTTTCTACGCCCAACTCGCGTGCGGCGACTTGCAAAAAGTGGCGCGCTAAACGCGGAATATCTTCCCGGCGTTCGCGCAGCGGCGGCAAATGGACACGGATCACGTTCAGGCGGTGGAACAGATCCTCACGGAATTTGCCCTCCTGAACGCGTTGTTCCAGGTTCTGGTGCGTGGCTGCGATGATGCGTACATCGACTTTCACCGGCGCATAGCCGCCAACGCGGTAAAACTGGCCATCGGCCAGCACACGTAGCAAACGTGTCTGTACGTCCAGCGGCATATCGCCGATTTCGTCCAGAAACAGTGTCCCGCCATCGGCTTGCTCAAAACGTCCCTGACGAATCGTATTCGCGCCGGTAAACGCCCCTTTTTCGTGACCAAACAGTTCCGATTCAATCAAATCCTTCGGAATGGCCGCCATATTGAGGGCGATAAACGGTGCTTTCACGCGCGGGCTGTGGCGATGCAGTGCATGAGCCACCAGTTCTTTACCGGTTCCCGACTCACCATTAATCAATACGCTGATCGACGAGCGCGACAGGCGACCGATAATGCGAAACACATCCTGCATCGCCGGTGCTTCGCCGATGATGTCCGTTGTCGGGCCGCTGACCTGAACATTGCGCGGCTGCTGCTGTTCCTGATAATGGCTGATGGCGCGCTCAACCAGTGCCACGGCTTCGTCGATATCAAACGGTTTGGGCAGATAATCGAATGCCCCTTGTTGATACGCGCTTACCGCAGCGTCGAGATCGGAATGCGCGGTCATAATGATGACCGGGAGCATCGGATGGCGCTGTTTGATCTGTTTCAATAACGCGAGCCCATCCATCCCTGGCATACGAATATCCGAAAGCAGTACATCCGGGGTTTTGGTGGTGAGCGCATCTAGCACTTCATTGGCACTTTCAAACGTTGTACAACTCAAGCCTGCCCCGGTGAGCGCGCGTTCCAGCACCCAACGGATGGAGCTATCGTCATCAACGATCCAGACTATCCCTCGTTGCATAAACACCTCTACTTCCGAATAGGCAGAAATACCGAGAATTCGGTATGGCCTGGCCAACTGGTAAATTCAATTTTGCCAGAATGTTGATCAATCAAACTGCGTGCGATAGATAACCCAAGCCCGGTGCCGCCTTCGCGTCCGCTCACCATCGGGTAGAACAATGTATCCTGGAGGTGCGACGGAATACCCGGGCCGTTATCTTCCACATCTATTCTCGCCGCGAGGCGATAGCGCACACCATGCAGCGTCAACTGGAAGGCGGTACGGGTGCGCAGAATGATTTCACCCCCTTCCGGCCCCAGCGCCTGCAAAGCGTTACGCACAATATTCAGTAAAACCTGCTCGATTTGGTCAGGATCGTGCGCGAGCTCCGGCAAACTTGGATCGTAATCACGGGTTAAGGTGACATTTTCCGGCAGCTCCATTGATACCAGTTTCACCACGCGCTCGGCCACTTTGTGAATACTTTCGGTAACATGCATCCCCGGTTGCTGCGGCCCCAACAGACGATCAACCAGGTTACGCAAGCGGTCAGCCTGCTCAATGATCACTCTGGTGTATTCCAGCAGCGCCGGATCGGGCAACGCTTTGCTCAGCAACTGTGCCGCGCCGCGTAAACCGCCAAGCGGGTTTTTAATTTCATGCGCCAGACCGCGTACCAGATCGCGCGCCGCAACTTGTTGGGCGTGCTGGAGCTGCTCCTGGCTCAGACGGCGCTGGTTATCCATCGGCGCCATTTCCAGCAGAATCAAACCATCCGGCAGACGTTGCGCCGTCAGCGAAAGAATGTGTGAGCGCCCGTCAATGACGAGAGTCACTTCGTTATCGGTAAATCCCTGTCCGGCATGCAAACTTTCCCGCATCAAATCGATGTTCAGTGAAAAGTAACTCAGCAGTTCGGGGAGCGGAGTGCCGAATAGCTTACGTGAGCTTTGCGCCAGCAGTTGCTGTGCCGCAGGGTTGGCGTAATGTACCGCCAGGTCGTCATCAACCAGCAAGATGCTGTTGATCAAAGAATTGAGGATCTGCCCAGCATCGGGCAGCACGCCGCTTGCCATTTAGCAGTCTCCCGGAGGTGTGCACCAATTTAGTGCATTATAGCGTTTTATTGGTAAAAAGCGCGTTAGATCAGGTTGTTGGTGGAGAAAAAAGCCCATCCAGGGATGGGCTAAAAGTTCCACGGCAACTAAAATCCTCTGGCATCTTTCTCACCGTAGCTGCGTTGGTTCCCTCATTCGCCCGAATCACTTAATAGACTAAGCTCATCGGGACACATTCAGTTGCCACCTTACTGCGACAAGACCTCTGCCGAGTCTTAATTCTTAAACGCTGTAGTACAGTTCGAACTCTACCGGGTGCGGCGTCATGCGAACGCGGTCGTTCTCTTCGATACGCAGCGCGATGTAAGCATCGATAGCGTCGTCGGTGAACACGCCACCGGCAGTCAGGAACTCGCGGTCAGCATCCAGCGCGTTGAGCGCTTCTTCCAGAGAGCCTGCAACCTGCGGGATTTCTTTCGCTTCTTCAGCCGGCAGGTCATACAGGTTTTTGTCCATCGCTTCGCCCGGGTGGATTTTGTTTTTAATACCATCCAGACCGGCCATCAGCAGCGCTGCGAAGCACAGGTACGGGTTAGCTGCCGGGTCCGGGAAGCGCACTTCGATACGACGCGCTTTCGGAGACGCAACAACCGGGATACGGATAGATGCAGAACGGTTACGTGCAGAGTAAGCCAGCATTACCGGAGCTTCATAACCCGGGACCAGACGCTTGTAAGAGTTGGTGGTCGGGTTAGACAGGGCGTTGATGGCTTTCGCGTGTTTAATTACGCCGCCAATGTAGTACAGCGCCATTTCAGACAGGCCAGCGTATTTGTCGCCAGAGAACAGGTTAGTGCCATTCTTGGACAGAGACATGTGGCAGTGCATACCGGAACCGTTATCACCGAACATCGGTTTCGGCATAAAGGTCGCGGTTTTACCAAAGCGGTGAGCAACGTTGTGCACCACATATTTGTAAATCTGAATTTCGTCCGCTTTTTTAGTCATGGTGTTGAAGCGGGTTGCCACTTCGTTCTGACCAGCCGTTGCCACTTCGTGGTGGTGAGCTTCAACAACCAGGCCCATCTCTTCCATCACCAGACACATGGTAGAACGCAGATCCTGTGCTGAATCTACCGGCGGAACCGGGAAGTAACCGCCTTTCACTGCCGGACGGTGACCTTTGTTACCACCTTCATATTTGGTGGAGGTGTTCCATGCGCCTTCGATATCGTCGATAGCGACGCTGGAACCGGAGATGGAGCTGCCGAAGCGCACGTCGTCGAACAGGAAAAATTCCGGCTCTGGTCCAAACAGAACAGTGTCTGCCAGACCGGTTGAGCGCAGGTATTCTTCAGCGCGTTTAGCGATGGAGCGCGGGTCACGATCGTAGCCCTGCATGGTGCCTGGTTCGAGGATATCGCAACGAATGATCAGCGTAGACTCTTCGTAGAACGGGTCAATGACAGCGGTAGTCGCGTCCGGCATCAGCACCATGTCTGATTCGTTGATGCCTTTCCAGCCACCAATCGAAGAACCATCAAACATTTTACCTTCTTCAAAGAAGTCAGCGTTTACCTGATGGGCTGGGATAGTGACGTGCTGTTCTTTACCTTTGGTATCGGTGAAGCGCAGATCGACAAACTTCACTTCGTGCTCATTCAGCATCGTCAAAACGTGTTCAGCGGACATACTTAAACTCTCCCGGATTTGTCATTGTCGTCGTGGTAACGAGGTCTTCTAATTACTACATAAAGCTGGCGTAGTTAGCGTACAATCGTTAAAGCGAAATCTATGCCAACTTTTAAATGCCCCTAAAAAGGCGTTATCATGCACGGTATAGTGCAAAAGGGCTGCACCATGATGGTTATGTTGCACCAATATAGTGCCTCTATGTGAACATAGGGCACTATATTGGTGCAACTTTCGTTAATTGCCCCTTTTAACGCTCCGTGAAAGCGATCACAAAGCATCTCTGCAATACTTGTTTGCGGGGGATGTTTGTGATCCTGTTTTGTAGTGCGATTAATCCGTGTACAATAACGCGCTATTTCTAAATGCCTGAGGCAAAGTTGTGATCGAAAATTTGCGTAACATCGCCATCATCGCGCACGTTGACCATGGTAAAACTACCCTGGTTGATAAGCTGCTGCAGCAATCCGGTACGTTTGATGCTCGTGCCGAAACCCAAGAACGCGTGATGGACTCCAACGATTTGGAGAAAGAGCGTGGGATTACCATCCTCGCGAAAAACACCGCGATTAAATGGAATGACTACCGTATCAACATCGTGGATACCCCAGGGCACGCCGACTTCGGTGGTGAAGTTGAACGTGTCATGTCCATGGTAGACTCCGTTCTGCTGGTCGTTGACGCAATGGATGGCCCAATGCCGCAGACGCGCTTCGTGACCAAAAAAGCATTTGCCCATGGTCTGAAGCCCATCGTCGTTATCAACAAAGTTGACCGCCCTGGCGCGCGTCCTGACTGGGTTGTTGACCAGGTATTCGATCTGTTCGTTAACCTTGATGCGACTGACGAGCAGCTGGATTTCCCGATTGTTTACGCTTCCGCGCTGAACGGTATTGCAGGTCTGGATCACGAGAACATGGCTGAAGACATGACTCCGCTGTACCAGGCGATTGTTGACCGTGTTCCTGCGCCAAACGTTGACCTCGATGGCACCCTGCAGATGCAGATCTCTCAGCTCGACTACAACAACTATGTTGGTGTTATCGGCATTGGTCGTATCAAACGCGGTAAAGTGAAGCCGAACCAGCAGGTCACTATCATTGATAGCGAAGGCAAAACCCGTAATGGTAAAGTCGGTAAAGTGCTGACCCACCTGGGGCTGGAGCGTATCGATAGCGAAGTCGCAGAAGCAGGCGATATCATTGCGATCACCGGTCTGGGCGAGCTGAACATCTCCGACACCATTTGCGACCCGCAGAATGTGGAAGCGCTGCCGGCACTGTCTGTTGACGAGCCGACCGTTACCATGTTCTTCAACGTCAACACCTCTCCGTTCTGTGGTAAAGAAGGTAAGTACGTGACTTCACGTCAGATCCTCGACCGCCTGAACAAAGAGCTGGTGCACAACGTTGCGCTGCGTGTTGAAGAAACACCGGATGCTGACGCATTCCGCGTATCCGGTCGTGGTGAACTGCACCTGTCTGTTCTTATCGAGAACATGCGTCGTGAAGGTTTCGAAATGGCGGTTTCCCGTCCGAAAGTTATCTTCCGCGAAATCGATGGCCGTAAACAAGAGCCGTTCGAAAACGTCACGCTGGACGTTGAAGAGCAGCACCAGGGTTCTGTAATGCAGGCGCTGGGCGAGCGTAAAGGCGATCTGAAAAACATGAATCCGGACGGTAAAGGCCGCGTACGTCTCGACTACGTGATCCCAAGCCGTGGCCTGATCGGTTTCCGTTCAGAGTTCATGACCATGACTTCCGGTACCGGTCTGCTGTACTCCACCTTCAGCCACTACGACGACGTTCGTCCGGGCGAAGTGGGCCAGCGTAACAACGGCGTGCTGATCTCCAACGGTCAGGGTAAAGCGGTTGCGTTTGCGCTGTTCAGCCTGCAGGATCGCGGTAAGCTGTTCCTCGGTCACGGTGCGGAAGTGTATGAAGGCCAGATCATCGGTATTCACAGCCGTTCTAACGACCTGACGGTAAACTGCCTGACCGGTAAGAAACTGACCAACATGCGTGCGTCTGGTACAGACGAAGCCACGGTTCTGGTTCCGCCGATCAAGATGACCCTGGAGCAAGCTCTGGAGTTCATTGATGACGACGAACTGGTAGAAGTGACTCCGCTCTCTATCCGTATTCGTAAACGTCACCTGACGGAAAACGACCGTAAACGCGCAATGCGCGGGGCGAAAGAAGAGTAATTTCTCTTTATTTGCTTGTGAAAAAGCCGCTGAAAATCAGCGGCTTTTTTTATGCCTGTATCTTCTTCGCGTGAAGCCGCGAACTATTCAAGTCAGAACTTTCCCGCTACAGTTAACTCTCCACGGCTGGCAAGGAGAGAGAAATGCTCTATATCTTTGATTTAGGTAACGTGATTGTCGACATCGACTTCAATCGGGTGCTGGGTGCCTGGAGTGATTTTAGCCGTGTGCCGCTGGCGACCTTAAAGCAGAGTTTCACCATGGGCGAGCCGTTTCATCAGCATGAACGTGGTGAGATCAGCGACGAAGACTTCGCCAAAGCGCTGTGTCATGAAATGGAACTCCCGCTTAGCTACGAGCAGTTTTCCACCGGCTGGCAGGCGGTGTTTGTCGAGTTGCGCAAGGAGGTTATCGACATCATGCACAAACTGCGCGAGCAGGGGCATCGGGTCGTCGTGTTGTCGAATACTAACCGTTTGCACACCACGTACTGGCCGGAGCAGTATCCGGAAATCCAGGCGGCAGCTGACCATATTTACCTTTCCCAGGAGATGGGAATGCGCAAGCCCGAAGCGCGAATTTATCAGCAGGTGCTGGCGCTGGAAGGGTTTTCTGCCGACGATAGTGTCTTTTTCGACGACAATGCCGACAACATCGCCGGCGCGGAACAATTGGGCATTACCAGTATCCTGGTGACAGGAAAAACGACTATCCCGGATTATTTCACGAAGCAGCTATGCTAAAAAATCTGCGGCATCATGCAAAACATCGCACGCGCCCGCTGGCGGCGTGGTTGCGGCTGCTATGGCGGCGCATTGATGAAGACCATATGACGACACTGGCGGGGAATCTCGCCTATGTCTCACTGCTGTCGTTGGTGCCGTTGATCGCCGTAGTGTTTGCGTTGTTCGCTGTTTTTCCTATGTTTTCTGAAATTAGCATTCAGTTGCGCCACTTCGTGTTTGCCAATTTCATTCCCACCACGGGCGATGTGATTCAGAACTACATTGAGCAGTTTGTGGCGAACTCCACCAAAATGACGGCGGTAGGCGCATGCGGGCTGGTGGTGACATCGCTGCTGCTGATGTACTCCATCGACTCGGCGTTAAATACTATCTGGCGCAGCACGCGCGTACGCTCGCATGTTTATTCATTTGCAGTCTACTGGATGATCCTCACGCTTGGCCCGTTACTGGCGGGTGCCAGC
Source organism: Kosakonia sp. YIM B13571 (assembly GCF_042788095.1). Taxonomy (NCBI): domain Bacteria; kingdom Pseudomonadati; phylum Pseudomonadota; class Gammaproteobacteria; order Enterobacterales; family Enterobacteriaceae; genus Kosakonia; species Kosakonia sp. YIM B13571. The sequence continues at coordinate 19,520 of NZ_JBHZPL010000011.1, forward strand.
CTTGCGATAAGTTCCTACTTGCTGTCGCTACGCTGGGCGAGCGAACTGAACAGCATGATTGATGATGTGCTGCGCATATTTCCGCTAATCCTGTCGTGGCTCTCTTTTTGGTTGCTGTACAGCATTGTGCCGACAACGCGCGTGCCGAATCGCGACGCCATTATCGGCGCGTTTGTCGCGGCGCTGCTGTTTGAGTTAGGTAAAAAGATTTTTGGTCTCTACATCACCATGTTTCCTTCTTACCAGCTGATTTATGGCGTGCTGGCTGTCATCCCCATTTTGTTCCTCTGGGTCTACTGGACCTGGTGTATCGTCTTGCTTGGTGCAGAAATAACTGTCACTCTCGGTGAATACCGAAAACTCAAAATAGCCGCACAGCAAGAAGAAGCAGACCAACCATGATTGCATTAATTCAACGTGTTTCCCGCGCGAGCGTTAGCGTGGCGGGTGAGGTGACGGGCGAAATTGGCCCAGGACTTTTGGTGTTGTTGGGCGTCGAAAGGGAAGACGATGAACAGAAGGCGAACCGCCTGTGCGAACGTGTGCTGGGGTATCGTATTTTTGGCGACGCAGAAGGGAAGATGAATCTTAACGTCCAGCAGGCTGGTGGGAGTGTGCTGGTGGTGTCGCAATTTACGCTGGCGGCGGATACAGAACGTGGAATGCGTCCGGGCTTTTCCCGAGGCGCTGCGCCGGAAAAGGCAGAAACGTTATACCACTATTTTGTTGAACGTTGCCGCAGCCAGCAAATGGAAACGCAAACCGGGCGATTCGCTGCCGATATGCAGGTTTCGCTGGTCAACGACGGCCCCGTCACGTTCTGGTTGCAAGTATGAGCCAGCTTGCGGCGTGGCCCCTGGCTACAAGAGAGAGTGCTGCTATGTATCACCTTCGCGTACCGCAAACGGAAGAAGAGTTAGAACTCTATTACCAGTTCCGCTGGGAAATGCTGCGTAAACCGCTGCACCAACCGAAAGGTTCCGAGCGTGATGGCTGGGATGCGATGGCACATCACCAGATGGTGGTCGACGAAGAGGGCAACATCGTCGCTATCGGTCGGTTGTATATCAACGCAGATAACGAAGGGTCTATCCGCTTTATGGCGGTACACCCGGACGTGCAGGACAAAGGCCTTGGCACGCTGATGGCAATGACGCTGGAATCCGTGGCCCGCCAGGAAGGGGTAAAACGCGTGACCTGCAGCGCCCGTGAAGATGCGGTGGCGTTCTTCGCGAAACTCGGCTTCGTCAATGAAGGGGAAATTACCGCGCCGCAAACCACGCCGTTGCGCCACTTTTTGATGATCAAACCGATCGCCACGCTCGATGATATTCTGCATCGCGGCGACTGGTGCGGGCAGTTGCAGCAGGCCTGGTATCAGCATATCCCGCTAAGTGAAAAGATGGGTGTGCGCATTCAGCAGTACACCGGACAGAAATTTATCACCACTATGCCGGAAACCGGCAACCAGAATCCGCATCACACATTGTTCGCCGGTAGCCTGTTTTCCCTGGCGACACTCACTGGTTGGGGGCTGATCTGGCTAATGCTGCGTGAGCGCCATCTCGGCGGCACCATCATCCTTGCCGATGCGCATATCCGCTATAGCACGCCGATCACCGGTAAACCGAGCGCGATTGCTGATCTTGGCTCGCTAAGCGGCGATTTGGACCGTCTGGCGCGCGGGCGCAAAGCGCGCGTTCAGCTTCAGGTTGAACTGTTTGGCGAAGATAAACAGGGCGCGATTTTCGAAGGCATTTATATCGTGTTACCCGCCAAACCCTTTGGATCGTTCGAAGAAGGCGGCAACGAGGAAGAGTAACCGACGGAGCGCCCGATGACGCGGGCGCGCAACTTTCTGCGTTGAAACTACTGCGCGAAGAAAAACCACGCGGTTTTGATCAACCCATCCTGCACTTCATAAACCGCCATATTTTCAATCACCGACTCGCCGATGCCGTAGATTTTTTCGTGATCGAACACCTTATTACCCATCACCGTGCGCGAGAGCAACTCGGCGCGTAATGCCGGGTTGTTAAAACGATGCGCAGCATAAAAGTGACGTAATGCTTCTCGCCCTTGCAGCGACGGCTCGGTGGATGGCAAGCGAAAAGCGATAAAATCCTCGCTAAAACAGGTGGTAAACGCCTCAATATCATGGGCATTGTAAGCAGCGAACTGCTTTTCTACAGGACTTACGATGGACATCGGCACTCCTTTTTTCACGCTGTTATATTCTGGCCACCCGTGCGGCCACGTCTCTTATCGCGTCTTTTGCGCTCTGGCTGATCCCCGCAAGCTGGAAGAAGCCGTGGATCACGCCCTGATATTGTGAACAGGTGCACGTTACGCCCTGTTCGGTCATGTGCTGAAACAGTGCTTCGCCCTCATCGCACAGCGGATCGAACTCTGCGGTAATAATGTGTACCGGCGGCAGACCGGAAAAATCGTCGCGCCACAGCGGGCTGACATCCGGTAACAGACGGTCGGTATCGCCGAGATACATTTCATAACCCGACAATAGCGCCTCGCGGGTAATCACATAATCGGAACCGTTAAAGGTATAGCTGTCGAAATAAGCGGTGGCATCGAGCATCGGGTAAATCAACACCAGTTGCGCGGGTTGCCATGTCGCCGCTTCTTTCAGCCGTAGCGCGGTCACCAGCGCCAGGTGACCGCCTGCGCTATCACCCGCTAGCGTGATACGTTCTTTGTCGATACCGAGTTTTTCGGCGTTTTTCCACACAATATCGGCACCGTTTTGCGCATCATCATGTGCGGCAGGCCAGCGATGTTCCGGCGCTAACCGATATTGCACAGCAACAACCCGGCAACCGCTATAAAAAGCCAACTGACGCAGCTGCTTATCGTGCGTGTCGAAGCCGCCGCTAATAAAGCAGCCGCCGTGGTAGTAAATCAACGCGGGAAGATGACCGCTGGCGTCTTGCGGCGAAAACAGACGAAACGTCATGCCTTCAAGCGTTATCTCTTCAACCTGAACGCACGTTTCCGTTTCCCCTGCCAGCACTGTGCTGGCGATATAACTGCTGCGTCGGTCATCAATACTCTTCGCTCGCGCTGACGGGCGACCTGCGGCAATAAAGTCGCTTACCAGCCCGGCAATACCTTTTTCCAGTGCCATTCCGCTAACCTTTATCTGTATAAATATCCAGTCTTTATAGCCTGGTTTAGCGTAAATGGGAACGGCTGATTTTTAATAACAGACGGCGAAATGACAGTGCCAGGGAAAGTAAAAAGAGAGGCTGACAACCCTTGCCAGAAAGGCAAGGGCTGGAGGAGATTATTCCCCCTCGCCGGGGAATAAGAACGGGTTGATGGAGCTGCGGGCGAAACCTTCTTGTTCCATGCGAGCATCTAACACCAGCGAGGCCAAATCGTCCGCGACCGGCTCGACGTTCGGGTCTTTTTCCTGATAGAGGATCTTCAGGTAAGTGCCGCAGTCGCCACAGCTTTCCGCTTTGATTGCCGCCTGCTCGTTATCCAGCGACCAGTAGTGCAAATCACGGGTTTGCTCGCAGTTGCTGCATTTGACGCGCACCACATGCCACTCGGTTTCGCACAGATTGCAGTGCAGATAACGCAGCCCTTGCGTTGTGCCAATATGTACCATGCTGGAAACCGGCATTGCGCCGCACACCGGGCAGAACTGGCGCTGTTCACCATATTCCGCGCGTGCTTTGCCTGGAATAAGGCTGGCCATTTGCGCCCAGTAGAGCGACAGCGCAGCCCAGATAAAAGGCGCTTTATCACTGCTTACGGAGGCGAAATCAGCGGCAAACAGCGCGCTGGCCATCGCTTCCAACTCTTGTGCAGAGGCTTTTTCCAGGTTCTCAATGACCGCCAGCGCCGGGCCGCTCATCTCCGGCTTCAGCTCGGCGATCAGCGAATGCAGCAGCTTGTGCCAGTGCGCATCGCGCGGCAGCACATGAATGTCCAGCGGCGGTTTGCCCTGCTCAGCGGCCTCTTTAATGCGCGCAGTCAGGTCAATATTCAGGGGATGGTCGTAAAGCACCACTTCCTGGGCATGGGCGATAAGCGCAGCAAAGCGCAGGTAATCACCCAGTGGGTTACTCTCTGCCAGCTCACGCAAACGCTCTGCGCGGCGGTTATAGAGATTTTTCAGTCTGGGGAATAATAACGGCGGAATAACTTCCGCCGTGCGTTTATCGCTCTTCTCCAGCTCATCTTGCGGGATTATGCGAATACTCATTCAGTCGATTTTTCCGTTGTCTTGCGAACTTCCCGGTACCAGCGCGGGTGATGTTTCTTCGCCCACGAGCTGGTAACCCAGCCTTCCACCATTGCGGTTATCGTGCCTTTCACCCACAGGGCGGCGTAAATGTGCACCATAATAACCACAATTAACGCGACCGCGGCAAATGAATGCACCATCAACGCTAATCGGATCACCGGAATGGGAAACGCTGGCGCGAAGTAAGGGCGCCAGATAACCACGCCGCTTACCAGTAGCAACACCAGGAAAATAATCGCCGCCCAGAAAACACACTTCTGACCGAAATTATAGCGCCCGGTGTCACCCACTTCCTCATTGACGACGATCTTACGAATATTCTTCGCCCAAAAGATATCATCCCTATTGATGAGGTTATGGTGCCAGTAGCGGAAAAACATGATTATAAACGACGCGAACATCACCACGCCGACAAACGGATGGAGAATGCGCGCCAGCTGCGGCGTACCCAGAATCCCCATCAACCAGTTGAAGGAAGGGAAGAAAAACCCCAACCCGCTCACCGCCGCCAGCACGAAGCAGAAGGCGGTGACCCAGTGATTGATGCGCTCTGGCGCCGTGTAGCGCACGATGGTGTCACGTTTTTTCATTTGCGCACCTCGTCTTTCTCTTCATGCAGGTTATCGTCTTCCTCTTCTGCACGGTTCGGACCGACACCGACATAGTGGAAGATGCTGGCAGCGAAGGTCGCGGCAAAGCCGACCGCCGCAAGAGGTTTCCAGATACCTTTCCAGAACTTCACAGTCGCGCTGATCTGCGGGTTCTCCGGCAGGCCGTGATACAGATTCGGCTTGTCGGCGTGATGCAGCACATACATCACGTGCGTACCACCAACGCCCGCTGGATCGTACAGGCCCGCGTTGTCGTAACCACGGGTTTTCAGTTCCGCTACGCGCTCGCCGGCCAGCGTTTTCATATCCTCTTTGGAGCCAAAGTGGATAGCACCGGTCGGGCAGGTTTTCACACACGCCGGTTCCTGACCCACGGTTACGCGGTCAACACACAGCGTACATTTGTAGACGCGGTTATCTTCCGGGTTCATGCGCGGCACGTCGAACGGACACCCGGCGATGCAGTAACCGCAGCCGATGCACTGCTCGGACTGGAAGTCGACAATGCCATTGGCATACTGAATGATAGCCCCTTCTGACGGGCATGCTTTTAGACAGCCAGGATCGGCGCAGTGCATGCAGCCATCTTTACGAATCAGCCACTCCAGTTTGTCGTTCTGTTCCACTTCCGAGAAGCGCATGACCGTCCACGATTTGGCGGTCAAATCCGCCGGGTTGTCATACACCCCGACGTTATGTCCCACCTCATCACGAATGTCATTCCACTCGGAACAGGCCACCTGACAGGCTTTACAGCCGATACAGGTGGTGACGTCGATAAGCTTCGCCACTTCCTGCTGGTGATCCCGCGCCTGCGGCGCGGGAGTGAAACCGTTAGTCGCGGAACGACGGATGATGTCTTGCGATTGATAAGCCATAAGTCGTCTCCGTTACACCTTTTCCACATTCACCAGGAACGCCTTAAACTCCGGCGTTTGGGTGTTCGCGTCGCCGACAAACGGCGTTAACGTATTGGCGATAAAGCCTTTCTTCGCCACACCTTCATAACCCCAGTGGATAGGAATACCGATGGTATCGACTTCCTTACCGTGCACGTTGAGTGTGCGGATACGTTTGGTCACCACCGCCTTGGCTTTGATATAGCCTCGGTTGGAGGAGACGCGCACCGTATCGCCCTGCGCGATGCCCAGCTTGTTCGCCAGTTTTTCGCCAATTTCCACAAACTGCTCCGGCTGCATAATGGCATTAAGCAGCGCATGCTTGGTCCAGTAGTGGAAGTGCTCGGTCAGACGGTAAGTTGTACCGACATACGGGAACTTATCCGCTTTACCCATCGCTTCCAGATCGCCTTTAAACACGCGGGCGGCCGGGTTGGAAACCACATTCGGGTGCAGTGGGTTAGTGCCCAGCGGCGTTTCAAACGGTTCGTAGTGTTCCGGGAATGGACCTTCCGCCATTTTATCGAGTGCGAACAGGCGGCCCATGCCTTCCTGCTGCATGATAAACGGCCCGACATTACTGCCAGGTGCGGCAGCGCTGTAGTCCGGAATATCCACGCCGCCCCATTTCGCGCCGTCCCATTTCAGCAACTGACGCTTCGGATCCCACGGGTTGCCCTGCGGGTCGGCTGAGGCGCGGTTGTAGAGAATGCGGCGGTTAAGCGGCCATGCCCATGCCCAGCCCAGCGTATTACCGAGGCCCGATGGGTCAGCGTTATCGCGGTTAGCCATCTGGTTGCCTTTCGGCGTCCAGCTCCCGGCGAAAATCCAGCAACCGCTTGAGGTGGTGCCGTCATCGCGCAGGTGAGCGAAGGTGCTCAGTTGCTCGCCTTTCTTCGCCAGCACGGTGCCGGTTGCCGGATCGATAATATCCGCCAGCGCTTTACCGTTGCTTTCCATGGCCACTTCTTCCGGCGACGGGTTTTCCGGCGTCGAGTAGTTCCAGGTCATGTTCAGCACCTGTTCCGGGTTGGCTCCGCCTTCTGCCGCGTACATTTTACGCATGCGCAGGAAGATGCCCGCCAGGATTTCGCCGTCGTTCAGCGCATCGCCCGGGGCGTCCGCGCCTTTCCAGTGCCATTGCAACCAGCGACCCGAGTTAACGATAGAACCGTTCTCTTCCGCGAAGCAGGTCGACGGCAGACGGAACACCTCGGTCTGAATTTTCGACGGATCGACGTCGTTAAATTCGCCGTGGTTCTGCCAGAAATTCGCGGTTTCCGTATTGAGCGGGTCAATCGTCACCAGGAATTTCAGTTTCGACAGTGAGGCGACAACTTTATTTTTGTTCGGGAACGACGCCACCGGGTTAAAGCCCTGGCAGAGATAGCCGTTGACCTTGCCCTGATTCATCATGTCGAAGTACTGCAGGACGTCGTAACCCTTGTCCCACTTCGGCAGCCAATCAAAGCCCCAGCTGTTTTCCGCTGTCGCTTTGTCGCCAAAGAAGGATTTCATCATCGAAACGAAGAATTTCGGGTAGTTGCCCCAGTAGTTTACCTGGCCTTCCAGCAGCGGTTTAGGTGTGTTGGCGGTCAGATAGGTCTGGAGATCGGTCTGTTTTTCGTTTGGCAGCGTCATATAGCCCGGCAGGCTTTGTGACAGCAGGCCAAGATCCGTCAGACCCTGAATGTTGGAGTGACCGCGCAGGGCGTTCACGCCACCGCCCGCCATTCCCATGTTGCCGAGCAGCAGCTGAATCATCGCCATGGTGCGGATGTTCTGCGCGCCAACGGAGTGTTGCGTCCAGCCAAGTGCATACAGGAACGACGCCGTTTTATCACGGGCGCTGGTTTCGGCAATGTATTCGCACACCTTCAGGAAATCCGCTTTTGGCGTCCCGCAGATGTCTTCAACCACTTCCGGCGTGTAACGGGAGACGTGCGTTTTCAGCAGGTTCCACACGCAACGCGGGTGGGTGAGCGTGGTATCGCGTTTGGCGAAACCTTTCTCATCCAGTTCGTAGTTCCAGCTGGTTTTGTCGTATTTGCGTTTTTCTGCGTCATAGCCGGTAAACAGGCCATCTTCGAAGCCGAAATCTTCACGCACGATAAGCGTGGCGTTGGTATAGGCTTCGGTGTATTCGCGCTGATATTTTTCGTTGGTCATCAGGTACAGCAACACGCCTGACAGGAAGGCAATGTCAGTACCGGAACGAATCGGCGCATAGAAATCCGCAACAGAGGCGGTACGCGTAAAGCGCGGATCGATAACAATCAGCTTCGCGCCATTGTGGATCTTGGCTTCCATCGCCCAGCGGAATCCCACCGGATGCGCTTCTGCCGCGTTCCCCCCCATCACAACGATAAGGTTGGCGTTTTTCATGTCGACCCAGTGGTTGGTCATCGCACCGCGACCAAAAGATGGAGCAAGACTTGCTACCGTTGGTCCGTGTCAGACACGCGCCTGGTTATCGACGGCTAACATGCCGAGTGCGCGGGTGAATTTTTGCGTTAAATAGCCGGTTTCATTACTGGATGCGGATGCGCACAGCATCCCGGTGCTCAGCCAGCGGTTGACGGTGGTCCCTTCCGCGTTTTGCGCGATATAGTTGGCGTCACGATCCGCTTTCATTAATTTGGCGATGCGGGTAAAGGCTTCATCCCACGAAATTTGTTGCCACTTATCCGAGCCTGGCGCGCGGTATTCCGGGTATTTCAGGCGGCTTTCAGAGTGGATGAAATCCACCAAACCTGCACCTTTCGGGCACAGCGCCCCACGGTTTACCGGATGATCGGGGTCGCCCTCGATATGAAAGATTGACGCTTTGGCGTTTTTTGCTCCGTCGCCGAGGCTGTACATCAACAGCCCACAGCCAACGGAACAATATGTGCAGGTATTACGGGTTTCGCGGGTGCGCAGCAGCTTATACTGCCGTGTTTCCGCGAGCGCAACACTCGGGGCAAAGCCCAGCGCCGCTGCCGTGGTTCCTGCCATACCGCCAGCGCAGATCTTAAAGAACTGCCTTCTGCTGACCTGCATGGTTTGCTCCTGGTTCGACATTACTCTTATCGTTTTTTCTTTGCGGTGGTTTTCGCAAAGGTTCAGAATTGCTGTTAATCCCTCATATCCTGGGGGATTAGCAACGAAGAATACCACAATGTAGGTATGCTCATTCTGCCGTGGAAGGTTCAGAACTGCTGCTATTCCCTCTTTTCCCCAAGGGATATGCGCGGAGAATACCATAATGTTGATACGCTTGTTCGATAACGGTTAAGACAAAGTGAACGATTTACAGACAAAAAAGCACAAAAATGCAACATCAGTCACAGGAGCCCGCGAGGTTAGCCTGTGGAAACGCACTGATTTGCAGCAGGCCGTGCCGGACATGCTGGCGGAGGAAGTGCCCGTCGCGCTGGTGTACAACGGTATTTCGCATGTGGTGATGATGGCGTCACCAAAAGATCTTGAGCTCTTCGCAATCGGCTTCTCCTTATCCGAAGGGATTATCGAAAACGCATCAGACATTTACGGAATGGATGTGGTGTCCTCCTGTAACGGCCTTGAGGTGCAAATTGAACTCTCCAGCCGCCGTTTTATGGGGTTAAAAGAGCGGCGACGCGCACTGGCTGGCCGTACCGGTTGCGGCGTATGCGGTGTTGAGCAGCTCAATGACATTGGCAAGCCCATCACGCCACTGCCTTTTACCCAGACCTTTGATTTGCAGGCGCTGGATGCCGGGCTGGCGCATTTAACCGATTTCCAGCCTGTTGGTCAGCTCACTGGCTGCACACACGCCGCCGCCTGGATGCTGCCATCCGGTGAGTTAGCGGGAGGGCATGAAGACGTCGGGCGTCATGTCGCGCTGGATAAGCTGCTTGGCCATCGCGCCCGAGAAGCGCAAGCTTGGGCGCGTGGTGCGGTGCTGGTTTCCAGCCGCGCCAGCTATGAGATGGTGCAAAAGTCCGCCATGTGCGGCGTTGAGATCCTGTTTGCCGTCTCCGCCGCCACAACGTTGGCGGTAGAAGTGGCGCAGCGTTGTAACCTGACGCTGGTGGGTTTTTGCAAGCCGGGCAGAGCGACAATCTATACCCATCCGCAGCGATTAATTGGTGTGTGAATTGGTCAAAAAAGTTGAATGTTGAGAACAAATCCTTCCGCTTTTTGTTGTGAGTAAACAGGTCTAGTATTTATTTCATCGAGGCAAAGCGCCTCACTCCAACAAATTAACGCAAGGATTTATATCATGAAAAGCATCAAAACTTTTGTCGCAGTTATCGCACTGGCTACGTCTTTCGGTTCTTTCGCTGCACAGTCTGTTACCGCAACGGATACCACTCTGAGCGGTGCTGAAGCGAAAATCGCCGCGCAGGCTCAGCAGGCTGGCGCATCTTCTTACCAGATCACTGAAGCGTATACCGGCAACCAGGTTCACATGACCGCCGAACTGAACAAATAAGTCACGCTGTACTGTCGAAAGAGCGCCCTCGGGCGCTTTTTTTTGCTTTTTTATCCACTCAGTCGGGGGAGCCGCCAGTATGACACCAGCGTACTGAGAATGAATGCGCTCTCCATGGCAACGGCCACCGGCGATCCGATCACCAGATTATTCAACAGCCAGCAGGCGCTACCGCAGAGGGTGAGCCGCCGCATACTTTTTGCCGCCGGGTGAAAGGCTGCGCTGGTCATCAGCAAGCTACCCAGTAGCGGTAAAACATCGGCGAGTTGCTGCCAGCTTAGCGCGCTGTACAAGCAGGTTGCGACAATAAACACCGTTTTCATTTTCCGCGCGGTGGTCATGATGGCAGCGAGATAACGGCAGGCGGCCAGTGCCATCAAACCTGCGGCAACGGGCGCATTCAACAAGCAGAAATGTATTGCCAGCAGGCTGGTGGAGGCGGCAAGTATCGCCAGCGTTGTCTGCCGCCGGGCAAACTGAAACGCCAACAAATCAAAAATGAAGGAAAAGCCAGCCAGCATTTGCGACAGCCAAAAAGCGTTCATCATCGTTTTCTCTCTTGCGTGATGGCGGTGATGGTAGCGGCTGAGCTGCGGGCTTTCGTTAACCTTTGTTAAGACGTGCGCGGATCCGCGACAAGCTCACCGGCGAGATGCCGATATAACTGGCGAGATCTTTTTGCGTTAATTGTGCTTCCCATGCCGGAAAATGAGCCTGCACATAGCGATAGCGTTGCTCCGGGTTATTGAGCAAAAACATCTGTTCTTTCTTCTCTTTAAAGATCAGTTGCTGGCGCAGGAGCGCTATTTTTACCGCCTGATGTTCTTCCTTTTCCAGTAAACGTAGCGGCACTTCGCTGAGCATGCCCGGCGTCAGCATTTGCAAGCTGTAATCCGCCACGCTACCCGTTAACCAGCTCAGATAGAGAAAACAGCACTCACCGGGAAAGTAAAACTCCTTTACGCGCTCGCTCCCTTCGGGCGAATGCCAGACAGCACGCGCGATACCTTCATGCAGCACAAACATTTTTTGTTGTACATCACCCTGTCTGAGCAGGGTTGTCGCCGGGCTGATTCGCGCCGTTTTCTGGTCAACAAGGAGAGGAGCTAACCAATCAGCTATCATGCGGATCTCTTTTGTTCATAAATTTTGATAAAGAAAGGCAAATCCTTCCGCTTTTTGTTGTGAGTAAACAGGTCTACTATTTATTTTATCGAGGCAATGCGCCTCACTCCAACAAATTAACGCAAGGATTTATATCATGAAAAGCATCAAAACTTTTGTCGCAGTTATCGCGCTGGCTACGTCTTTCGGTTCTTTCGCTGCACAGTCTGTTACCGCAACGGATACCACTCTGAGCGGTGCTGAAGCGAAAATCGCCGCGCAGGCGCAACAGGCTGGCGCATCTTCTTACCAGATCACTGAAGCGTATACCGGCAACCAGGTTCACATGACCGCCGAACTGAACAAATAAGCAAAGCTGTCCTGTCGAAAGAGCGCCTGCGGGCGCTTTTTTTATTTCTGCGCTGGAATGATAGCGTATTATCGGGGATGTAGTTGTATTCAGTAATTGCCTAAAGTATTTTAAAAAAGCTATATATGACTGAAATGCCCGATGGCATATAAGAAATGTCGTCGGGCATTATTATTATGGTTGCATTAAATTCACATTCTTATTATTACAGAACGTTATCAGTAATAATAAAATTACGCGGTAAGCGAATTATTGATTAAATGTGTAGTTAACAATAACCTGGCTTGATTGCCCATTTGCCGTCAGCATTTTACCGGTGCCATTTACGCGAGCATATAAACTGATTGGTTGGTTCGGTGCGATATTATAAGGCGTGAAGTCAACATTGCCTGAACGTGCATTAGAAACGTCCATGCAAGTATTACCGCTGTTATAGCATAAATAAACCTGCATACCCGCCGGATAATAGCTGTAAGTCCAGGTGTAATAAACCATGCCGACTTTACCGGTTGACGGCGTTCCGGCCGTAACCGGGAAGGCTTTGTTATACCATTGGTTTTTTACTGAAACTGAGGGTGCAAGCATTGAGCCGACTGAAGTGCCGCCCGTTGCAAATGCGCTTGAAGAGATAAACATTAAACCCGATAAAGCCAGCAGGATTGATTTCCGTTTCATTTAAAGCCTCATTAAAGAGTAAGCTAACGAATATCCATGATATTTACCTTAAATCATGGGAATTATTGAGTGGTCCTGTGTGAATACAAGATAACTCAATAATTCTTATTTGTTGGCTATATTTCCGTTTGTCCATGAGAAACTAAATAATATATTTATTGTTGTCAATGTTTATTGTTTTTATTAAGCAGGGCTTCATTGCTATTTAATATTTAAATATCCAGGGTAAAGCATACGAAATACCTATCGGCGATTGAGGTTAATTCTTTAGGTATCAATTTTGGTAGGTTTTAATGAAATAAATCCATGCCAAAAAAGCTAAAGTTTTTGTTTTTCTGGCCGTTAACGTTGATATGTAGTTCACACCATATCTGTGTTCTTCAGGATGAATGGTTGGCAAACATGGAACGGTTGCACGACTCAGGGATAAGCAAAACTCAACAAGTGACATCTGGCGCTGATTTGATAAGCCTGGATTCGGTGACCTATTCCTACGCCGCCGGTGCCGCGCGACAGACCATCCTGCACAACATTTCGTTATCTATCCCCGCCGGGCAAAGTTGCGCCATCGTTGGCGCGTCAGGCTCGGGGAAAAGCACACTGCTTAATCTGCTGGGATTGCTCGATACGCCCACTTCCGGGCGCGTGATGTTTCATGGTGAGGATATGTCCCGCTGCGGCGCAGATGCCCGCGCGACGGCGCGTAATCACATCATTGGTTTTGTCTTTCAGAGCTTCAACTTATTGCCCCGGCTTACCGCGCTGGATAATGTTGCTTTGCCGCTGCTCTACCGTGGCGAGCCGCGCCATGAAGCACAGGACACTGCCCGCAAACAGCTTCAGCGCGTTGGCTTAAGTGAACGCGCGCACCACCGCCCTGCGGATTTGTCCGGCGGGCAGCGCCAGCGTGTAGCCATTGCCCGCGCGCTGGTTGGCGAACCGGCTTTGCTGCTCGCCGACGAACCCACCGGTAACCTTGATAGCCAAAACGCGGCTGACATTATTGATTTATTGCTGGCATTGAATCGCGACAGTGGCACCACGCTGGTGCTAGTAACACATGACAATTCGATTGCCCGACGCATGTCGCGCTGCATTCAGGTGGCGGATGGACGCATCAGCGAGGCATCGTATGTCTGATCTGCGGATGCCCGCAACTCTTCGCCCCTCTCAGCCGTTACGTTACGGTATGCCGTGGCTGCAACTTTTGCTGGAATCGCTGGAGAACCTGCGGCTGCTGGGGCGGCGCGCGGTGCTGGCGCTATTGGGCATTGCGGTGGGCTGCGCCGCAGTGGTGGCGTTGCTCAATATTGGCTACAACGCCGAACGCGAAGCGATGAGCATCTTTCGCGGTATGGGCAGCGAGCTACTAGTTGCCAACATTCAGCAGCCTGTCGGTTCTGGCAGAAAACCGCTGGTTGCGCCCGCCGATCTGGATATCGATGCCTTGCATCAACAGATCCCGGAAATTGACGCGGCTTCGGCGCTCGTCCCCAGCAACACGGAAGCACGTTTTAATGGCCGAACGACTGCGGCAACGCTGGTTGGTAGCGGCGCTGAACTGCCTTTTGTTCTGCGGCTGCAACTGGAACAGGGCCGCTTTTTGAGCCGCTTTGATGCGCAGAGCACCTATGCTGTGCTCGGGGCCAATATCGCCGAACAATGGGCCCAGCCCGACCGCCCCGTTCTGCTGGGCGACCGCATTCAGATTGGCGGTTATCTCTTTGAGATTGTCGGTATTCTTCAGCATCAGGGGCCAAACCCGATTATTCCTGTCTCTGTGGATGATGCCATTTTGCTGCCGATCACCGGTATGCGCCGGGTGATCGGTTTTCCGCAAATAAGCAGCGTAGCGGTGCGTAGCCGCAGCGGTGAAGCGCTGGATCACATCGCGCCCAGGCTACAGAAATGGCTCAGCGAAAAGATGCCCGGCTTCGAGGTCAATGTGCAGGTTCCTCAGCAGTTGCTGGAAGGCATTGAGCAGCAGTCGCGCCTGTTTTCGTGGTTGCTCGCCGGGCTTGGCGGCGTTTCGCTGCTGGTCGGCGGGGTGGGCGTGATGAATGTGATGGTGATGAATGTATCGGAGCGCTGCCGGGAAATTGGTGTGCGGATGGCGCTGGGCGCGCGTCCGCGCGATATCGCGATGCTCTTTTTGTTGGAAGCCATTGTACTGGCGACGGCTGGCGCACTGCTTGGCGCGGCGGCGGGTTTCGCGGCGGCATGGCTGTTTGTCTGGTTTTCCGGCTGGTCTGATTTTGCCTTATCCGCCGCCGCTTTGCCGCTGGGCATTGGCAGCGCCATTGTTATCGGGCTGTTTTTTGGCCTATCTCCCGCTCTGGCGGCGTCCCGGCTGGAGCCGGTGGAGGCGCTGCGCGATGCGTAGACATGGCTGGCTGTGGTTACTGGCAAGCCTGATGGTTTGCCCGGCGCGTGGCGAAATGCCGGTGAACCCTTCCCACGCCACGCGTGACGGTGAGACGGCGCGTATTACCCTGAAGGGCGACAATATCGATCTCACTCTGAGCGATGCCATTTATCTCGGGCTGCGTGATAACCGCGCCATTCGTAGCGCGTATCTCGACAGGGTTGCGCAGAAATTTGACCTGCGCGTGGCCGAAGATCGCTTCACGCCAAAACTGGTGCTCTCCGGCAATTATCTCTCCACCCGCAACCAGGACGACCGCTACCGGCAGGGAAACCTGACGCCGACCTCCACGCTGCTCACCCCTTACGGCACGCGCGTTAGCCTCGGCTGGACATATCAACACACCGATGCCAATCAGGCGGGGCTGTCTCACAACGACGGCGCGAACTTTTCGGTTATTCAGCCGTTGCTGCGCGGCGCGGGTAAAGATATAGCCACCGCGCCGGTTCGCCTTGCGCAGATGACTGAGCAAATCAACCGCCTGAATTTGAAGTCCACCGTTTCGCAGACGATCACCCAAATTATCACCGCTTACCGCGATCTGTTGCTGGCGCAAGAGCAGTTAAAGATCGCTCAGGATTCGCTGGCGCGTGCGCGTCAGTTGGTGGAGGTGAACCAGGCGATGATCAGCGCGGGGCGCATGGCGGAGTTTGAAATTGTGCAGACCGAAGCCGAAGTGGCTTCACAAGAGCTGGCGCATGAAGAGGCGCGAAACCGGGTGGATATGGCGCGCCTGGCGCTGTTGCAATTGCTGGCGTTGGATCTGCATGCGCCAATTGTCGCGACCGAAGCGTTACAGGCAAAGCCTGTCGAGGTGCAGGCCGATCGCGCGTTGAAACAGGCGGAGGCGTCTCAGCCCGCGTACCTGGCGCAACTGCTTGTGGGCGAACAGGCAACGATTAACCTCGCCGTCGCCCGTAATGACAGGTTATGGGATGTTTCCCTGGTCGGCGGCGCGACGCAGCAGCGTAACCGTGCGGCGCAAGGTGACGGCGCGCGCAACTGGGATAACTATGTTGGGGTTCAGGTGGAGATCCCCCTCGGCGACATGACCGCCCGGCAGGCGGAAGTGCAAGCGCAGGTCAATGTGAAAAATCAGCAAATCCAACTGGCGGAAGCACACCAGCAACTTGATCGGGACGTGACCAACGCCGTGCGTGATATGGGCACCCGCTGGCGGCAGTTTGAAATAGCCCAACGTGCACGGGATTTGTCGCGCCGCAAGCTGGAGATTGAACAGGAAAAACTCACTGCTGGCCGCTCCAGCAACTTCCAGGTGCTGAGCTTTGAAAACGATCTCCGCAACGCGGAAAACGCCAGGCTAAATGCGCTTATCAGCTATTTGAATGCGCAGGCCGGGCTCGATCAAACGCTGGGAACCACGCTGCAAAGTTGGGATATTTCGCTCAATGATTAAGTTTTTTACGCAAAAGCAGCGCCTGCTTTTATTGCTGACACTTGCGGTGGTGGTTGGCGGCTCGCTCTTATGGTGGGCAGTCGCACGCGAACCGGAAAGTGGCGCTGCGCAGGAGATCTGGTTGCCGGTTCAGCCGCAGCGACTGGAAAACCAACTGGGGCTGGTGGGGCGTATTCAGGCGGCCCGCCAGCAAACTCTTGCCGCGCCATTTGACGGGGTGATCCGTGAAATCGCGATTCACGAAGGGCAGCGCGTTGAAAAGGGGCAAGTGCTGATAGTGCTTGATCCCGGACAGATTGAGATCCAACTTCGCCAGGCGCAGGCGGAGCTTTTGAAAGCGCAAAAAGAGGTGGCGCTATTTCGCAACTGGGGCAGCAGTCCGGATGTCTCGCGCGCCAGACGCGTGGTGCAAGGCGCGCGCGCAACGCTCTCCAATACGCAGGCCAATCTTCGCGATACCACTGCGCTTTTTAAGCGCGGGATTGTCGCCCGTATGGAAGTCGATGCGCTGGCACAGCAGGCGCGGGCGCAGCAGCAGGATCTGGCTGCCGCGCAGGAAGAGTTACAAACAGCACAAGCGCGGGGTAAAGGCGAGGACAGCAAAATTGCCGATATGGAACTGGCGAATGCACAAGCCCGCTACGCTACGCTGAAGGCGCAGGTAGAGCGGCAAACGATACGTGCGCCGTTTTCAGGTTTTATTGTGCGCCCGGTCGCGCCGGAAAGCGGTAAACCGATCACCCTCCAGCCGGGTTTGTCGGTGAGCCAGGGGATGGCGCTGTTGACGGTGACGGGGCTGGACACGATGCAAGTCGTCACGCGTGTTGAAGAGGCGGATCTGCATCAATTAAAAGAAGGGATGCCAGTCAATATCACCGGTGAAGGGTTTGCCGGAAAAACGCTCAGCGGGCAGATCCGCGAAATTGGCGTTCAGAGCAGCGCGGCAGAGACGCAGGGCGCTTATTACGATGTCACTGTGTCGGTAGATACGCCGTTGGCGGATTTACAGCAAGATATTCGGCTGGGGATGAGCGCGCGGCTGGCGGTGATCACCTGGCAGAACGAACACGGATTCGCGGTGCCCGCTCAGGCGTTACATTTTGATGCGCAATCGGGTTTGCGCTGGGTGCTCTGGCGTTCATCGTCTACTTCGCCGCCGCGCAAAGTGGTGGTTACCACCGGGCAGACGGTGGCGCAGGGGGTGGAAATCCACGGTATTGACGCGGGGGAAGTGCGGGTTGAAATGGGCGCGCAGGGCGGTTCGGCTAACCCGGTTTCCGTGAGTATTCATTAACGCGCCCGTCTAGGTGATTCCGGCAAGGCGCAGCAGTGCGGTAGCGACTGCTGCAGAGAGGATCACCACAATCAGCGGCATTTTGCGCCAGGCAAGAAATAGCGCGAAAAGCACGCCCAGTACGCGCGCCATTCCGGCGAAATGTTCACCTTCATAAAGCATCGATGCCAGCGCGACCGCGAAAAGCAAGGTGGTTGCCGCATCCGACAGCAGCGCCTGCGAGTGCTCAGCAAGTGCCAGCCTGCTGCCGAGCTTTGCGCCGCCAAGGCGCATCAAATACGTGCCGATAGAAAGGATGGCGATACCGCCGATAATGAGCGCAACGCTGGCCATTATTTCTTCCTCGTCAGTAAGCCCAGTAAAGAGAGCAGCACCGGTAATCCCACTGGCGCAAAGGGAACGGCGGCGAGTGACAATACCGCGCCGCTCGAGGCGCGGATCAGCGTGGTGCGCTTTTTCAGCGCCGGCAATACCAGCGCCAGCAAAATTGCCGGGAAAACCGCATCCAAACCAATGGTTTCCGGCGCGGGCAGCAATTTACCTACCGCCGCACCAACGAGCACACCAGCGGGCCACAATAACGCGACGCCTAATCCACACAGCCAGTAAGCGGCTTTACGCTGCTCGGCGGTCGGTTGTGATAAGCCGAACACGACACTTTCATCGTTCATAATATGGCAGCCGAGAAAACTGGCCGCGCGTTGACCCACCAGTTCACGCACCGTGACGCCAAATGGGATATGGCGAGCGTTAACTAACAGGCCTGCAACGGCGGCGGCCAATGGATTGCCGCCGCTGGCGACAATACCGATAAACATAAACTCGGATGCGCCAGCCAGCACCAGGGTGGAGAGCGCCAGAGGCACCCATAAAGGAAAGCCGTAAGCCATGGCCAGCGATCCATAAGAGACGCCGACAACGCCCACGGCCAGGCAGACCAGGAAAATAGCTTTTATGGTATCGCCCTTCAGCGAGGCGAAGTGTCTGGTGAACATCTCTCTTTACCCATATCGAACGTTTATCCATTATAATGAACACACCAGAGTCGTTTTACAAGAAGAACGACTCGTTCGATTAAATGAACAATGGGGTGTTTATGACACAGCCAATTAGCATTATTGCCAAAAGTCTGGTGCGCGAGCGCCAGCGAACCGGACTTTCGCTGGCGGAAATTGCCCGCCGGGCGGGTATCGCTAAATCCACGCTTTCACAACTGGAAGCGGGCAACGGTAATCCTAGTCTGGAAACGCTTTGGGCGCTGTGCGTCGCGCTGGACATTCCCTTTGCTCGCCTGCTGGAACCGCAAAAGCCAACGACACAGGTTATTCGTCGTGGCGAAGGCACTAAAGTTATCGCCGAAGAGGCAAATTACCAGGCGATATTGCTCGCTGCTTGCCCACCCGGCGCACGACGCGACATCTATTTATTGCTGACGCAACCTGGCGCCGATCGGATTTCGCATCCGCACCCGACAGGCTCAGTGGAGCACATTATTGTGACACAAGGGCGCGCGCTGGTAGGGCTGATGGAAGCACCGGAAGAGTTAGGCGAGGGGGATTACATTTGTTATCCGGCAGACAGGGAACATATTTTTAAAGCGCTGGAAGCGGATACCCAAGCGATTTTGGTGGCTGAACAAAATTAATGCTGTTTGATTCCACCTGGCGATAATAAAAACGGATAAAGATAACAGAGAGTGGAACAATTTAATTGTTCCCTTTACATGATTTAGTCTTTTTAAGACTCTTCATTTAATTTCTCTTTGTGAATATTCTGATTAAATGTCATTTTTAATGAATTAAATCATCAGTTTACTTAAATCGATATTAATGTATATTGCTGTTTTTATTATGTTTTTTATTTTATGTCTATAGTTTTTTTGAATATTTGTTTGGGTGTTATTTATTATTTCTATGTTATAGATTAGTTCCATTAAACGCTCTCCTTTAATATCTTTACATCAATATTAACCCAGTGTAATTTACTCGCGATATTAAATTGATTGAATATATATCAATCAATTGTTTTGGGGTTGTTAATATTAATAGTGAGGCGAGTTTATGCATAAGTTGATAAATGTTTTTGCAGCGACGGCAATTTTATCGTTAAGTGGTTCTGCTTTTTCGGCGACATCGAGTAATACCGTGCGTTTTATGGGTGAAGTTAGCGAACAGACATGTGATATTAATGTCAATGGAAGCTCTTCTTCTCCCGTTATCCTTTTACCTACCGTAAGTAGTAGCCAATTAGATGTTTCGGGTACAACGACAGGCGATACGCCATTCACCGTGACATTATCTGGTTGTGGTGGTGCGCAAGCATCAAATGCAGCGATTGTATTTGTCGCTAACGATGTCGACGGGACGAATTTGAAAAATACCGCAACAACGTCTCCGGCAAACAATGTCGCGATTCAGTTGATGGAAGGTTCAAATACGCTGGATTTTGTCGGAAATAAAGCGCAGACGGCAACAAAATCTGTAGATAGCACCAATCCAACTGCGACCTACGATTTGGCTGCTCGTTATTATGCCACCGGGCAGTCAACATCAGGTGCGGTGGAAGCACAGGCGCAATTCGCTGTGACTTATCAATAAATTATTTAAAGCGCTGCCCTGTGCAGCGCTTCTATGTGGCCTAAATCAGTATGTCGAAATATAAGAAACTGACTGCGCTTTTTTTATTTTTTATGTTCGGCGATGCCTGCGCCAGTGTAACGATGGTGGGCACTCGCGTTATTTATCCTGCTGACATAAAAGAAAAGGCATTAGCTTTTACTAATACAGGTAATGAACCTGTTCTGGTGCAGGTTTGGGCGGATAAAGATAATCCTCAGTCGACACCTGAGACGGCTGACGCGCCGTTCCTTTTGATGCCTTCTATTTTTCGTATTAACCCTACTTCAGAACATACGTTACGGCTGAAGTTTACAGGTGCAGGGTTGCCTCAGGATAGAGAATCACTTTTTTGGCTCAATTTTCTGCAATATCCGGCCAGGAAGACATCCGATCGCGGGCAGAATAGTTTAACGGTGCTGGTAAAAAGCCGGTTAAAGCTTTTTTATCGTCCCGCCAGTCTTACGGGAGATGCTAACCATTCGCTCGATGATGTGAAAGTAAGCTTACGTGGCCAGGCGATTGAAATTAATAACACGGGTGCTTATCACATTTCTGTCATTAGTGCATTTACGCAAGTTCGGGCAAAGAAATATCCCATAAAATATAAAGGAATCATCGTGCCGCATTCCGTCACCAAATGGGATCTTCCTTCCGGCGGTGGAGATAACTTAACAATTAATGCAATAAATGATTATGGCGGAGTATTTAGCAAATCGTATTCTTTAGTTAAATAAATCTTCCGTTCGGAAATATAAAACATTATTCAACTCGGATGGTACTGATGCATCTGCGCTCCTCATGCTTTCGTATTTTCATAGGGTTTATTTCTGTTGTATCGTTGACGGTATCGGCGAAAGATAATGAATTTTATTTTGACTCATCCTTGCTAAGAAATAGTGGGTTATCTAATGAAGATCTCCAGCGCTTAAACAAGGATGAATTAATTACTCCCGGCCGACATTCTCTCGATATTTATCTTAATGGGAAATTTACTACCCACCGTGAGATTGAATTTTCCCGGCGGGGTAAAAAAATCGAGCCTTGTCTACCCCATGATTTATTAACCACGCTGGGTTTTAACGCATTGTCTGATGACGCTGCGCCATCATGTTATTGGCCAGATGATAAGGTGTTGAACGGTATCGCACGTAAAGATGACATGGCGCAATTGCGTATGGATTTCACCGCGCCGCAGGCGTTATTGAAATCTGTTCCTCGTGGCAGCGTAAGTGAAGCAAGCCTCAATGCTGGGGAAAGCATGTTATTTCTCAACTATATGGCTAACCAATACCATGTTAAATCGCGGCAGGGTAGCGCGGGCGGTATGGATTCAACCTGGCTAAGTTTTAATGGCGGTATTAATTTGGGGTTATGGCGTTATCGCCAGCAATCCAATTTTAGTTACAGCAAATATAACGGTAGCCGCTGGAGCACCAGCCGCCGTTATATTCAGCGTGCGATTTATCCGTTACGCAGTGAAGTCTTGGTCGGCGAAGGCTACACCAACGGGCAATTCTTCTCCGGCATGAGTTTTCGTGGTTTCCAGATCTCATCGGATACGCGAATGCTGCCTAATTCCCAGCGAGGCTATGCGCCAGTCGTGCGGGGCATTGCCAAAACCAACGCCAAAGTGACCATCCTGCAAGGCAAAACCACGCTATACGAGACAACGGTTGCCCCCGGTCCGTTCACCATAAATGATCTCTATCCCACCAACTTTGCCGGGGATTTAACCGTTGTTGTCAGCGAGGCGGATGGCAGTGAAAACACCTTTAGCGTGCCCTTCTCCGCTCTGGCTGAATCCATGCGTCCAGGCGCTTCCGACTATGTCTTCACCGTCGGGCGAGCGCGCGACGTTGGCGATAACAATGTCTTTAGCGAAGCGGTTTGGCGTCAGGGGCTGACGAACTCCCTCACCCTCAACGTCGGTAATCAGCTCGCCGCAGGTTATATGAGCTATTCATTGGGGGCGGTTTACAGCAGCGTGGCCGGGGCATTTGGCCTGAACAGTATGTTCTCACATGCGAATATGGGCGGCGAGGGTAACAAGAGCGGTTGGACGCTGCGCGCGAACTACAGCAAATTCATTCCGCGCACCGGCACCTCATTTACGCTGGCGGGTTATCGGTATTCAACGGAGGGTTATTCTGAACTTTACGACGCTCTGGGTTCGCGTGAAGCGCGCAATCATGGGCAAAAATGGCAGTCGCTGAGCTGGAAACAACGCAGCCGCATTGAGATCTCCGCGGGTCAGCATATTGGCGCGCTGGGTGATATCACTCTTTCTGCCTCATCTCAGGATTACCGTGACGGTAAAAAACGCGACAAACAGTTGCAGTTCAACTGGAGTAAAACGTTCAACCATGGCATCTCGCTGAATCTGGGGGTGGCGAGGACGTATAACGTCGTGCCTGGCATGAACAGTACCCCGTGGCAAAACAGTGGTAACGACCATACGATTTTCCTGCGTGACCGCATACAAACCATGTGGTCGCTCTCTGTTTCCGTGCCGCTTGGCAGTACGCGTTATGCCCCGATTTTGTCGGCCAGCGCGAACCGCTCAAACAGCAGCAATAGCCGCGATGGCGGCTACCAGTCGACGCTGAGCGGAGTATATGGCGAGCAGAATCCGCTGAACTACAACCTGAATTACTCGACCGATAGCAAAGGGGAACAAGCTGTTTGGGGCGGCGGGCTCCAGCGCAGTTTCCCGTATGCCAATGCGGGTCTCTCATGGTCCTCCTCGAAAAATTACTGGCAAGCCTCGGGTTCTCTCCAGGGCGCATTGGTGGCGCATAAAGGTGGCGTCACGCTCGGTCACTGGGTGGGCGACAGCTTTGTGTTGGTTGATGCGCCCGGTGCCAAAGGTGCGGAAGTGATTGGCGGGCAGGGGGCGCGTATTGATGCGTTTGGTTATGCGATTGCGCCGTCGCTGGGGGCTTACCAGTTCAACAACATCGGTCTGGATCCCCGCAATATGAATGAGGATGTCGAACTGCAAACGTCACTCCAGCGTGTTGCACCTTATGCGGGTGCGACGGTGCGGGTACGTTTTAACACGCTGAATGGGCAGGCCATGCTCATTACCGCGCAGTCGCAGAACAATACGCCGATTCCCATGGGTTCCGCCGTCTACGACAGCTATGGCAATTATGTCGGCATGGTAGGCCAGGCCAATCAAATCTACCTGCGTTCGAGTGACGACAACGGAACGTTGCGCGTTCAGTGGGGAAATAGCGCCCAGGAAATTTGCCATATCTCATGGCGTATTACGCCGCCACGCAAACCTCTGCTTCTGATGAGCTTGCCATGTCGTTAAGCAACGGAGTTTTTATGCCATTTATACGCATCATTTTGCTGAATATTCTTTTATTAACCAGCCTGTCTGCGAGCGCGCTGTGTAAAAAAGGTCCGGATTTTGTTCGCACAGAGTTAGATGCCTGGGGCGTTAGCTTAGCATTGGGTACGGTCAATCTATCCAGCCTGGAGCTACAGCCGATAGGCTCTCCTTTGGGATCGAGTATCGTGACGTTTGCGGATAATCCGCGTTACAAAGGCCCGGACAGCGTGTTATGGGTGTGCGATATTGCGGATCGAAATAATATTTTCGAAATCATCGCCACCAACGGCGATGAACGTAATGGCGGTTTTTTTGAATTGGGCGCAAGCGAGGGTTACCCTGGCTACTACGGGACATATTTTGCCCATGTGGCGTTACGTTTGACGCATATGAATTCAGGTAAAGTCTTCGCTCGTCAGTATCAACGCATCCCTTTGACGAATTACCTGGTTTCACCTGATGGCAGCCAAATCTATATTCGGGTTAAAGATTTTAGCCCTATCCGTGCCGATTTGATTCGAGTGAATTCGACCACACCGACAGGACAAGCACCAAACAACTACTGCGGTACGCAACTGACATCCGGGAGTTATAACTGCGTCCAACCCAATGCCTATGTTTCGTTCTGCTCACCCGGTAGCCCGGATGCCTACTGCGATACCGGGGACTCTGCCTATGACTGGACCGGCTGGTTACTGGATAACTGGATGGCCGTTAATATGGGTGTTTCTACTGGCTATCCCGCCAATCTGGTATCAACACCCACCTGTGTCGCGAAAAGCGTCACACCGATGGTGTTTTTCCCCACGATTTCCGTGAGCGATCTGAACAACGGCCAAACCGCGCAGAGCAACTTTAATGTGCACATTCTTTGTGAGGGTCAGTCGACAAGCGGTGAGACGCAGGGGATGACGGCGATGGGCCTTCAGGTGCCCTATGAAAGTTACCAGATGGCACAGCAGCTTAATCTGGTGAATGCGTCAGGCGGCGTGAGCCATTTGCTTTCCGAAAAATATGGTCAACCGGGTTACGCCAGCGGAGTGGGAATTCAGATAGCCAATAGCAATGACGGTGTGCTGCGTAATTTTATTGGCTGGTCTCGCTGCCTGGCCGCAACCTGCCAACCCGGCGGCAACGGCGGCTGGTACGCGGTGCGTGATGGCGCGACGCAAGTGACGAATAACGGCTCAACTGCGATCAACGAATATGTGGTGAATTTCAATGCTTATCTGACGCGTATCGCGGGCGAAACGGTCACGGCGGGTAAGGTTGATGCCAGTGCTGAAGTGCTGGTGAAAGTCCAATGAGATCCCGCCTTGCCATCGCGCTGCTCACCTCTTTCTTGGTGGCCGCCTTTTCCACCCGCGCCGGGCTTATCGCCGCCTCGACGCGGGTGATTTTTAACGAAGGTCAGACCCAGCAAAGCCTGATGCTGGTCAACACCAACAGCTGGCCGGTGATGGTGCAAACCTGGGTCGATAACGGCGAAGCGGATGTCGATGCGCCCGCCCGTTTTAAAGCGCCATTTGTGGCAGTTCCCACGCTGTTTTCACTCGAACCCAAAGGGATGCAGGGGTTGCGGCTGCTGTATAACCAGCAAACGCTGCCGAAAGATCGGGAGTCGGTATTTTGGCTCAATCTCTACGAGATGCCGCCAAAATCATCCACCTCAGCGCCAGACGCACACAGTGTGATCCTGACGATGAACACGCAAATGAAAATCTTCTGGCGGCCAAAAGGGCTTGGCGCGCCGGTGGATATGGCGAAAAAAATCCGTTTCAGTGTGGTGAACAGCGGCAAAAATATAGCGATCGTCTGCCACAATGCATCGCCGTGGCATGTCTCATTTGGTGGGTTATCGTTACGCTACGGCGAAAAAAACTACGCCGTGGAGCAGCAGCCGGACATGATGGTGGCGCCCTACGGTGAGAAGCGATACACCGTGGTTGCAAAAGACCTTCAGCCGACGGTTTTACCGCTGCGTATCGAGGCAAAAATGATTGAGGATAGCGGTCTGGTTGCCGAACAGACATTTCCCGTTCGTTAAACCCCCTCCTTTGCGAAGGGGGCTAACGCTTAATCCAGATAGAACACTTCTTTTAATTCCGCGCTGACCGGGCTGTTGTCCGGATTAGCAGGCATTACATCACGCATATGTTTCCACCAGCGCTGACACACTTCTGTGTTAGCGACGGCGTTCCAGCGCGCTTCCGATTCAATCTCAACGGTAGCGAACAGCAGGTTGCGCTCTTTATCGAGAAAAATGGCGTAATGGTGCGCGCCGCCTGCTTTCAACGCCGCTTCCAGCTCCGGCCAGATCGGGTTGTGGCGGCGTTCATACTCTTCGTGCGCATCGGGATTCACCTGCATCACAAAGGCTTTGCGGATCATAATGCCTCCAGATAAAGCTCACGCACTTCTTCCCGGCTGGCGGTTCGCGGGTTGCACGGTGCGCACGGGTCGGCGAGCGCTTTATCCAACCAGCCTTCGATATCGGCTTTAGTCACACCCAGTTTGCTGAAACCAGAAGGAATGCCGACGCGCGCGCTCAGGGCGCGGATCGCATTGATGGCTTCCATGCTGGCGGCTTCATCGCTCATCCCTTTGGTGTCGACACCCATCGCCTGCGCCACGCGGGCAAAGCGGGCAACGGCGTTCGGACGGTTAAAATTTTCGATGACCGGCAACAAGATGGCATTGCACACGCCATGTGGCAAATTGTGCGTGGCACCCGGCTGGTGCGCTAACGCGTGAACAAGGCCAAGACCGGCGCTGTTAAAGGCCATACCGGCAAGATACTGGCCGTACGCCATTTGCTCACGCGCTTCAAGGTTGTGACCGTCATCAACCGCTTTCGGTAACCACGCGGTAATTAAGCGAATGGCTTCCAGTGCATTGGCGTCGGTCAACGGATGCGCGCCCACAGAGACATACGCTTCAACGGCGTGGGTCAGCGCATCCATGCCGGTTGCGGCGGTTATCGGGGCGGGGATCTCCAGCATCACGCTGGCATCATCTACGGCGATATCCGGAATAATATTGGCGTCGATAATGACTTCTTTCACCTGACGCGCGGAATCAATGATCACTGCGTTACTGGTCATCTCCGCCGCCGTACCGGCGGTAGTATTGATGGCGACCAGCGGCACGCCGGGGTTTTTCACTTTGCCTACGCCGGAATAGGCGGTTGACGGGCCAGGGTTGGCGGTGAGGATTTTCACCCCTTTGGCGGTATCGATCGGGCTCCCACCGCCGAAGGCGATAATGTAATCGCAGGCAGCGTTTTGATAAGCCGCATAGCCTTGCTGCACCAACGCTTCCGTTGGGTTCGGGAACACGTCATCAAACAGGTGATACGCCATGTTATGCGCTTTCAGCGCGGCAAACAGGCTGTCCAGCAGACCCAGTTTGACCAGTTGCCCGTCGGTGACAATCAGCGCTTTTCCCCACTGTTTGTTCGCCACCATCTTGACCATATCGCCGATAGCGCCCGCGCCGTGCAGGCTGATTTTGGGTAGTGCTAACATAAAGCTCATATATAACTCCTTTATTTTGTTTGATTTTTACCGGCGACGAAACGCCCTGTCGCCGGAGGGATTCATAAACGCCTGCGCTGCATAATGCGGCGGGTAATGATCGGCAGCGAAATCACCACAATCAGCATCGCGCCGACGATAATCGACATCACAATGCCCGGCACATTGAGCAGGCTCAGGCCAAAGGTCACCAGCCCCATCAGGAAGGCGGCGATAATCACGCCCACCATGCTGCCGGAACCGCCGAGAATATTGACGCCGCCGAGCACCGCCATCGTCACCACCGACAGCTCCCAACCGAGTGCAATCGTCGGGCGCGTGCTGCCCAAACGCGACGTCAGCAGCACCGAGGCCAGACCCGCCATCAGCCCCACCAGCGCAAAGAGGATCAGGTTATGGCGTTTCACATTGATGCCGGAATACCACGCGCCAGTCGGGTTATTGCCGATGGCATACGTGCGGCGGCCAAAGTTGGTTTTGTGCAGCAGAAAAGCAAACAGCAGTGCCAGCACGATGAACAAGGCAAACTCAAACGACAGCGCGCCCCACACGTAACCCTGGCCAAACCACGCAAAACTCGCAGGCCAGGTATTAAGTGCCTGATCGCCCAGCAAAATGTAAGTAATGCCGCGATACAAGCTCATGGTGCCGATGGTGATCACAATTGAAGAGAGGTTGAAGCGCGTGACCAGAATGCCGTTGAACAATCCGCACAGCAGCCCCACGCCCAAACCGACGCACACCAGCAGCGGCGTATCCATACCCGCCTGGGCGCAAAAGCCCATCGCCGTTGAGCTGAGCGCGATGGTGGCGGCGACAGAAAGGTCAATTTCACGGGCAATGATCAGCATTGCCATCGGCAACACAATGATCGCCTTTTCGGTGAAGTTGAATGTCGCGTCGGAGAGATTCCAGATGTTGAGGAAATAGGGCGACGCGAGAGTGTTTACCACAAACACCGCCAGCGTTACCGCCAGTAAAAAACCTTCCCAGCACAACAAGCGCTTAAAGAACGGTGTCCCGGCAGGGGTATTTTTCACGGGCTCGGAAGTTTTCACGGGCTCGGAAGTCAATATTTTGCTCATGGTTTCACCGCCTGTTTTTGTCGCGCCAGCGCCGCGTCGCGCAGGATCAAGCGGCCTTTGCGTTTGTTACCGCGCTCGTTAAGCAGCACTGCAATCACGATCACCGTGCCGGAAATCGCCATCTGCCAGAACGGCGAAATGCCAATTACCGGCAGTGCGTTATTGATAACGCCGAGGAACAGCGCGCCGAACAAACAGCCGAGTACGCGCCCGGTGCCGCCCATGGTGCTGATGCCGCCAATCACACAGGCGGCAACCACTTGCAGTTCGAAACCGTTAGCCACGTCGACATAGGCCACGGCAAAACGTGAGATCCACAAGTAGCCGCAAAAGCCCGCCAGGGCGCCAGAAAGGCAGAAGCTGATAAACTGCATTTTCCCGGCGTTGATACCGGTGTAATACGCTGCCGTGGCGTTGCCGCCTGCGGTATAGAGCGCACGTCCGGTGCGGCTGTAACGCAGGAAGTAGCCCACCAGCAGCAATACGGCGATGGCGCACCAGCTCAGTACCGGCAAACCCAGCACCGAGGCACGCGGCAGGCCGAGAAAATCTGCGCCCATCTGATTAGAGTTCACCCAGCCGCCGCCGGAGAGTAAAAAGATAATCCCGCGATAAATACTCATGGTGCCAAGCGTGACGACAATCGCCGGAATACCCAGTTTCCACACCAGCAGACCATTGATGATGCCCATCACCAGCCCGAGCACCGTTGCCAGCAGCAGTAACGACCAGACCGGCACATCCGGATGATGGAAATTAATGAGTGCGACAATCATGCCGGTTAGCGCCAGATTGGCCGCCATCGACAAGTCGATGCCTTTGGTCAGCAGCACCATCATTTGCCCGAGGGCGAGAATGATAATAATGGCGGTGTCGTTGAACATTTCCACCAGGTTGCCGGGGCTGATAAACGAAGGGACACGGCTGCCGATAGCCAGCACCAGCAGCACAATCACGCCGCCGAGCAGCGCTTCGCGATGTTTAAGCAGTTGTTGCCACATTATGCTGCCTCCTTCCCGGCACCGCTGGCGGCGCTGACGATGGTTTCCGCCGTCGCTTCACCGGCCTGGTACTCGGCGACCATCAGCCCTTCGTGCATGACGATCACCCGATCGGCCATGCCCATCACTTCCGGCAGTTCGGAAGAGACCATAATCACCGCCAGCCCGTGCGCCACCAGTTCAGACATAAACTGGTGTACGGCGGCTTTGGAGCCGATATCGATGCCTTTCGTCGGTTCATCGAGAATGATCACGTCCGGATGGGTAGCGAGCCATTTGCCGATCACCACTTTTTGCTGATTGCCGCCGGAGAGGGTTTCTACGGCTTGCTTCCAGCTAAAGGCTTTCACCTGCAAACGTTTGGCGTACTCATCCGCCAGCGCCCACTCTTTGGCTTCGTTCAGCACGCCATGACGGTTCAGCTTGCTGAGCTGCGGCAGGCTGATGTTCTGGGCAATCGACAGTTCAATGATCGCGCCCTGCTTTTGCCGCTCTTCCGGCACGCAGACAATTCCGGCGTTGATGGCATCCGCCGGCTGGCGGAAATGCACTGTTCGTCCGTTAAGGATGATGTCGCCAGAAGAGGGGCGTGACACGCCGGAAAGCGCCTGCATCAGTTCTGTGCGTCCGGCACCGACCAGGCCGTAAAAGCCGAGGATCTCGCCTTTGCGCAGCGAAAAGTTGATATGGGCAAATTCGGTGGGATGGCATAAATCGCGTACTTCTAGCACGGTTTCCCCGAGCGCGCAGGCCACTTTCGGCCAGCTCTGATTAATGGCGCGCCCGACCATCATCGCCACCATTCGCGCTTCGGTGATGTCATTGATGGCGCCGGAATCGACATACACCCCGTCGCGCAAAATGGTGTAGTGATCCGCCAGCTCAAAAATTTCATCAAACTTGTGCGAGATAAACAGGATCGCTTTGCCTTCCTGCTTCAGGCGTTCAACGATTTGGTAGAACTCCAGGATCTCATGCTGCGAGAGCGCGGCGGTCGGCTCGTCAAGAATCACCACCTGCGCCTCAAACGACAGCGCACGGGCAATCGCCACCATATGGCGCTGGGCGATACTCAATGTTTTCAACGTCGCGCGCGGGTCAATTTGCACCTCCAGCCGGGTGAGGATCGCCTGCGCTTGCTGGTGCATGGCGGGCCAGTCGAGTTTTTTCAGCAGCCCTTTATATAAATACTGCCCAACGAAGATGTTCTCAGTCACCGAGAGTTCGTCGAACAACACCGTTTCCTGGTGAATGGCGGTGATCCCCACTTTATGCGCCGACTCGGGTGTGGGGAGCGAAATGGGGATCGCTTTGTAGAGTATTTCGCCCGCGTCAGGTTGGTAAATACCGGTCATCACTTTGACCAGCGTGGACTTCCCCGCGCCGTTTTCACCGATTAACGCGGTGACTTTGCCGGGCCAGAGATCGAGCTGTACGTTCTCAAGGGCGCGCACACCGGGAAACACTTTGGTGATGCCCTTAAGCGACAGCAGAGGGGTGGATGCCGTCATGATAGTTCTCCAGTTTTTGCCCTCTCCCGCAAAAGAGGGCAGGAAGGGATCAGAAAATCTTCGAGAACTTATCAATGTTGCTGGCGTCGTAAACGAACGGCTCAGCCATGGCACCACTGCCGTCGGCGTCCAGTTTCACTTTGCCAAGTTTGCCCATGCTGGCTTCGTCTTTGGTCGCCGTGCCTTTCACCAGATCATCCGCTAAATAGGTGGCGGCATAACCGAGGTCGATCGGGTTCCAGATGGCGAAACTTTTGCTCGCGCCGGACTTAATGGCCCCCGCCATTTCAGACGGCAGCCCTAAGCCTGTGACATACACTTTGCCAATCTTGCCCTGGTCTTTTACCGCTTGCGCTGCGGCGACAATGCCGACCGACGACGGTGAGACGATCACTTTCAGGTCCGGGTAAGATTTCAGCAGGCCGACCGCTTCGCGGTAGCTCTTATCGGAAAGATCATCGCCATAAGCGACGGTCACCAGGTTAATCGACGGGTACTTCGGCAGCACCTTTTTCATCTCCGCAATCCAGATGTTCTGGTTGGTGGAGGTGGGTGTGGCGCTAAGAATGGCCACATCGCCTTTTTCAACGTTCAGCGCTTTTAGTGCATCGGCGGCCAGTTTGACGTTGGTTTCACCAATCAGCGCGTTATTGGAAGGATTGAGGTGAATCTGGCGTCCGGCTTTCGCCACGCCGGAATCCCACGACACGACTTTAATGCCGCGCTGCATCGCTTTTTTCAGCACCGGCACCACGGCGTCGGGATCGTTGGCGGAGATGGCGATCGCATCCACCCCCTGGGCGATCAACCCGTTAAGCACTTCGATCTGCGCTTCGGCCGTGGTAGTGGTCGGGCCGGTGTAGATCACTTTGACATCTCCTAGCTCTTTGGCTGCCTCCTGTGCGCCGGTGTTTGCTGCTTCAAAAAAGCCATTACCTAAAGATTTCGCCACGAGGGCGATTTTTACTTCAGCTAAAGCGGAACCGGACAACGCCAGAATGGCAACGGTGAGGATTAAGCTTGCTTTTGTTTTCATTGCTTTTACTCCACGAGAGTTAGTGTTTGTAGGGCTTGCAGGTGAGGATTCGCCCCGTCTCAGTGAGCGGGGCGCGATGTTGTTATGGGTACAGATCTAATGCGGATTGCAGCGGCGTCACGCCAAAGCGTTTACCCAGCGCAATCAATTCTTGCTGCGTGATGGTCTGTTTCATACCGCCCATCGAATAGATTTTTACCAGCACCTCGGCGGATTTCTCGGCGGTGTCGATCAGGCCAAAGGCTTCATCAAGCGTTGGCCCGCTGCCGAACACACCGTGGAAAGGCCACAGCACCAGTGAATGTTTTTGCATATCTTTGGCGGTTGCCTGGCCGATTTCATCGGTGCCTGGCACCATCCACGGCAGAATGCCGACGCCATCCGGGAACACCACCAGACATTCGGTGCTGCCTTCCCACAGCTTGCGGGTAATCAAATCAGAGGTATTTTCTAGCACGTAGGTCAGCGCAATCAGATTGGTGGCATGACAGTGCATGATCACGCGGTCTTTCCCGCCGGTGGCTTTGATGCGTTCGCAGTGCGACAAAAAGTGCGCCGGGAGCTCTGATGTCGGAACCGCTTCATGCTCCAGCCCCCACAGAATGTGGTAGCCCGCGCCGTCGCTGTCGACTTTCACCACACCTAAATTTGCTGCCGGATCGAGCTGCACGTTACGGAAAAATTTGCCGGAACCGGTGACGATAAACGGCGTGTTAGCCAGCAGCGGCATCGGCTGGCTCAGGGCGATATAGCGCGGTTTCTGGTGAAAATCAGCGGCGAACGATGTGATATCGGCCTCCTCCAGGCGCAGCGTCAGGTTGCCGCCGTTGCGTTCATCCCAGCCTTTCAGCCAGGCGTCCGAGGTGGCTTTGATCATCCCCTGGACGAACCAGGAATCGGTAATGGTCTGCATAGTCTTCTGTTTCCCGTTTATTGCCCGGTAGCGCTGCGCTTACCGGGCTGATGAATGCACAGCGATTAGCCACGTTTGCTTAATACGTCTTTCTCATAGGCCCGCACGCTTTCCAGCCACTGGCTACCGGCTGGCGTGTCGTGACGCTGGCAGTACATTTCCCACACCGCCTGCCACGGCAGGGATTTCTGCTCTTCGAGCAGCGCCAGGCGCGCGGTGTAATCGCCGTCCGCTTCCAGTTTGCGCAGTTGCTCAACCGGTTCGAGCAGCGCGCGCAGCAGCGCTTTTTTCATGTTGCGCGTACCAATCACCCACGCGGCGATGCGGTTGATGGAGGCGTCGAAGAAGTCGAGCCCGATGTGTACGCGGTCGAACAGTTTGTGGCGGATGATTTCGCTGGCGATGGCCTGGGTTTCGTCATCCAGCAGCACAACGTGGTCGCTGTCCCAGCGTACCGGGCGGCTGACATGCAGCAGCAGACGCGGCACATAGAGCATGGCGGCAGAGATTTTGTCGGAGATAACCTCCGTTGGATGGAAGTGACCGGCATCGAGACACAGCGCGGTCTGGCGGCTGGTGGCGTAACCCATATAAAACTCGTTGGAGCCGACGGTGTAGCTCTCTGCGCCGATGCCAAACAACTTACTTTCCACGGCGTCGATATGGTGCGCCGGGTTCAGTTTTTCGCTGATCACTTCATCCAGCGCAGCCAGCAGACGCTGGCGCGGCGCAAGACGGTCAACGGTGACATCTTTCATGCCGTCCGGGATCCAGATATTCATCACCGACGGCGTACCGAGTTGTTCACCAAAGTAGGCGGAAACGCGGCGGCTGGCTTTTACATGGTCGATCCAGAACTGGCGGATCTCGTCATTGGCGTGGGAAAGCGTGAAGCCATCGGCGCTCAGCGGGTGCGAGAAGCAGGACGGGTTGAAGTCCAGACCCAGATTGTTGGCTTTTGCCCACTGCACCCAGTTTTTGAAGTGTTCGGGTTTGATTTCATTACGCGCGACCGGCGTTTCGGCTTCGTGATAAATCGCATGCAGGTTCAGGCGTTTCGGGCCTGGGATCAGGCTTAGCGCTTGTTCCAGATCGGCGCGTAATTCCGTGGCGTTGCGCGCTTTGCCCGGATAATTACCGGTAGCCTGAATGCCGCCAGTCAGGCTGCCTTCCGGGTTTTCGAAACCGGCGACATCATCGCCCTGCCAGCAGTGCATGGAAACCGGCAGCCTGTCGAGCTGGCGCAGCGCCTCCTCGACATCAATCCCCACAGCGGCGAAACGCTGTTTAGCAATGTCCCAGGCTTGTTCAAGTTGAGTGGTCATGCGCAAAGCTCCTTTGTCTGTCGTTTTTGTTGAAAGCGCGCGACGTAGCGGGCGATTTCATTATCAGGATTAGGGGTAAACGTAATCAGTGAATGGTTAGCCGTGACCAGCTGGCGAAAATCATCGACGTTGCTTAGCTCATCCAGCGTCATCAGTTGCACGCCAATATTGCCCAGCGTCGAAGCTTCCACCGGCCCGGCGACTACCGGCAGCCCGCAGGCATCGGCGCAAAGCTGGTTCAGTAACTGGTTCTGGCAGCCGCCGCCGACGATATGCAGGCAGGTAAAAGGTTTGCCACGCAGGAAAGCCAGTTCGCTCAGCACATCGGCATACAGCAGCGCGAGGCTATCGAAGATGCAGCGCGCCAGTTCGGCGGTGTTCTGCGGCACGGGTTGGCCCGCTTCCCGGCAGGCGGCCTGGATTTCGGCGCTCATGTCGCCTGGGTTGATAAAGCGATCCGCGTTCGGGTTAATCACGAATTGGCAGGTAGGGATCAGCTCGGTGAGCGCGATCAACGCAGGCAAGTCAGTGATGTTTTGCTCTTTCAGTACGCGTTGCAGCAGCCACAATCCCATGATGTTTTTCAGCACCCGGTAACGGCCTTCGGCACCGCCTTCGTTGGTGATATTGGCGGCCAGCGCCTCATCGCTGGTGTGCGGGGTTTTGCTTTCAAAGCCCATCAGTGACCAGGTGCCGGAAGAGAGATACGCCGCGTCGGGATTTTCCAGCGGTGCGGCGATAACCGCGCTGGCGGTATCGTGGCTGGCGACGGCGACGACAGGAATGGCATTCCCCTGCGGGCAGATCCAGTTGCCGATAACGTTGCCAGGATGGGTTGGCGCGCCAAACCAGCGAGACGGAATGCCTGCCCAGCTCAGTAACGATTCATCCCAGTTATCGGTGTTGATATTGACCAGTTGTGTGGTGGTGGCGTTGGTGTATTCCCAGTTGAGATTACCGGTCAGGCGGTAGCTGAAGTAATCCGGGATCAGCAGCGCATGGTCGGCCTGTTCCAGCAGATGCGGTTGCTGTTCTGCCAGCGCGCGTAGCTGGTACAGAGTGTTGAAGGGTAAAAACTGAATGCCGCTGCGGCGATAGATATCGGTTTTGCCGGGGTTTTGCATCGCGCGGTGCATCACGCCATCGGTGCGATTATCGCGGTAGGCAATTGGCAGCCCGACGCGCTGGCCATCGCGGTTAATCAGGATGTAATCGACGCCCCAGGTATCAATACCGATGCTGTCCGGCTGTATGCCTTCGGCGCAAACCTTGTTCAGGCCGAGGTGGATTTCAGTTTCCAGGCCGTCGATATCCCAGCAATCAAAGCCGTCCACTTTTTGCAGACAGTTTACAAAACGGTGGATTTCGCGAAGCGAAAGCGTGCGGTTCTGGCGGTCATAGCGCGCCAGCATGACGCGTCCGCTGGAGGCGCCTAAATCCACCGCAACACAATGGCGAAAAGTCATGATCGGGTCCTTCTTAGAGTCATTGTGGACAGTCTAAAAAGGGCGGGACAGTTGTACCTTCTTGCTACTGACAGCGGCGATTTCGCGCTGGCAAGAAAGCAAAGGTGAACGTGAGAGAGTTCACAGTTTCCAGTAATCGCGAGGTTTTCGGCCATTGTGACTCTCACCACATTTCCCGATCTTTCCGGTCGTTTCTTGAAAAAACGACAGGCTATGCGCAAATCGGCGTCGAAAATTTAAGGTGAGGTCGAAAACCCTTAATTACTATTTTGAGAACATTTCTCAAGACCGGGGCAATCATGACCGTACTGCATAGCGTGGATTTTTTTCCGTCAGGTAAATCACCCGTTGCCATTGAACCGCGATTGCCCCAGGCGGCGTTTCCGGAACATCATCATGATTTTCATGAAATTGTGATTGTTGAACACGGAACGGGGATTCATGTGTTTAATGGCCAGCCTTATACCATCAGCGGCGGCACGGTCTGTTTTGTGCGCGATCATGACCGCCATTTGTATGAACATACCGATAATCTCTGTTTGACCAATGTGCTGTACCGCTCGCCGGATGCGTTCCAGTTCCTTGCCGGGTTGAACCAGTTGCTGCCGCAAGAGCAGGATGGGCATTACCCGTCGCACTGGCGGGTAAGCCAGCATACGCTGGGGCTGGTGCGCGGCATCATTAGCCAGATGGAAGAGATGGGCAGTGAAGCGGCAACGCACGACATTGCTAACCGCGAGATCCTGTTTATGCAATTGCTGGTGTTATTGCGTAAAAGCAGCCAGCAGGAAGATGCGGGCAACAGCGATGCGCGGCTGAATCAACTGATGCTGTGGCTGGAGGATCACTTCGCAGAGGATATTTGCTGGGAGTCGCTGGCGGAACAGTTCACCTTGTCGTTGCGTACGCTGCATCGCCAGCTAAAACAGTCCACCGGCATGACGCCGCAGCGCTATTTAAACCGCCTGCGGTTGATTAAAGCGCGCCATATGTTGCGCCACAGCGACGAGAGCGTTACCGGTATCGCCTTTCGCTGCGGTTTTGGCGACAGTAACCACTTTTCGACGCTATTTCGCCGCGAGTTTGACTGGTCGCCGCGCGATATCCGCCAGGGGCGCGACACGCTGCTTCAGTAACGAGAAGGCTATCACCGATTTTTTGCCAGGCTTCCGCTAATAATGTCAGGTTGTTCACGGCAGAGGTGGCGTTGTGGCTGGTCAGTTAATTCTTCGTAAAGCAGACTTTTTCCCGCGCGCCGGACAGGCGGTCGCGGTGGCTGATCGCTACCCGCAAAATGTTTTTGCCGAACATACCCATGAGTTCTGCGAACTGGTGATGGTGTGGCGCGGCAATGGCTTGCACGTGCTCAATGACCGGCCTTACCGCATTACGCGCGGCGACCTGTTTTATATTCGCGCCGAAGATTGCCACTCTTACGCCTCGGTTAATGACCTGGTGTTGCAGAACATTATCTACTGCCCGGACCGGTTGACGCTGAATCTCGACTGGGCTGCGCATATTCCGGGGCTTAACGGCGCGCCGTCCAACCCGCACTGGCGCATTGGCAGCAGCGGAATGGCGCAGGCGCGGCAGGTGATTACGCAACTGGAACATGAGAGCGCGAAGGACGATCCGCTGGCCAATCTGATGGCGGAAACCCTGTTTGCTCAACTGGTGATGACCCTAAAACGCCACCGTTTCGCCACCGATAACCTTGCCGCGACCCACAGCGAAACGCTGCTGGATAAGCTCATCACCGCGCTTTCCGGCAGCCTGAATCGCAGCTTTGTGCTGGAGCATTTTTGTGAACAGGAACAGTGCAGCGAGCGGGCGCTGCGCCAGCAGTTTCGCACTCAAACCGGGATGACCATCAACCACTATTTGCGCCAGCTGCGCATTTGCCACGCGCAATTTTTGTTGCAGCACTCCGAGCAGATGATCAGTGAAATCGCCATGCAGTGTGGCTTTGAGGACAGTAACTACTTTTCGGTGGTGTTTAGCCGTGAGGTAGGGATGACGCCAGGTCAGTGGCGTCATCGTAGCCGGGTTGCTGCCTGATTAGCTCGCCATGCCGAGGCCGACGATATTCGCCGCCACAATGATTACCACACAACCGAGACTCAGCACACTTACCGGTTGTCGTCCGGCGTTTTTCCACTCTTTTAGCACCAGACCAACCAGCCCACCGCATAGCACATAGAAGCTCATATGCAGCATCCAACTGATGTAGTCATACTGCCCCGGAATGCTGGCGTGACCCCAGGCGTAGAAGAAAAATTGCAGATACCACATCAGGCCACCCAGTGCGGAAAGCAGGATATTGCTGATGATCAGCCCTTTTGCCAGCGAGAAGTCGGCTTTTACCGACAGATCTTTCACTTTTGCCAGGCGGATAAAGCAGAAGCTCAGGTTGACCAGCGCACCGCCGCCCATGATCACCACATAACTTGGTAGCGCAGTGTAGAGCGGATCGATACCCAGTGCGGCGGCGGCTTCGTGCATTGGTTTGGCGGCGTTCATCGCAAAGGACATCCCGGCAGAGAACACGCCGCACATCACCGCCAGCGCTAACCCTTTTCTCAGGTTGAACTCTTCGGCTTTGATGCCCATTTTGCGCTCTTTCAACTGACCAGCGCGGGTGACAATGCCAACGCCAATCAACGCTACCAGCACGCCCAGCAGCGTCATCCGACCGCCTTCGGTGTTGATCAGCACGTCGAAGTGACCGTTGAGGATCGGCGTCATCAACGTACCGACAATCAGCGTAATGCCAATGGCGATACCAATGCCCATCGACATGCCTAAGTAGCGCATGGTTAGGCCATAGTTGATGTTTCCGATGCCCCACATTGCGCCGAAAAGAAACACCGGCAGCAGAGTTGAAGCGCTAAACGAACTGAAATAAGCCCAAAAATCAGGCAATAACAACGCGCTGATAGTCCAGGGAAGAATCAACCAGGAGACGATGCCGCCGATTGACCACATGGTTTCCCAGGACCAATTTCTTACCTTTTTAAACGGGGCATAGAAACAGGCTGCACTGGCTGCACCTATCAAATGCCAAAAAATACCCATCGTAATCGCGTTACTCATTTCACAATCCTCTTTGTTTTTATCGCCGGGATACGAGCAGCCGACCTGATGAGTGTAAAAATCGGTCAGAGGATTAACCTTGAGGCGTTTGCCGCGTTGC
The DNA here is from genome assembly GCF_042788095.1 of Kosakonia sp. YIM B13571. Lineage (NCBI taxonomy): Bacteria > Pseudomonadati > Pseudomonadota > Gammaproteobacteria > Enterobacterales > Enterobacteriaceae > Kosakonia > Kosakonia sp. YIM B13571. The sequence continues at coordinate 58,071 of NZ_JBHZPL010000011.1, forward strand.
GCTGCAGGCTGGCAATGAGCGCGTGATGAGGGTGAGCGGCTTCACAATTTCAATAACATAACCAAAAGTTATAACCTTATAAAAACTACGGCATTGATAAACATTTTCAATATCATTTAATTAACTATAATGAACCAACTGCTTACGCGGCGTTAACACAATAGCCGCTTACCCTTAATGGAGATGAATATGAGCTATACACTGCCCGCTCTGCCGTATGCATACGATGCCCTCGAACCGCATTTCGACAAGCAGACGATGGAAATCCATCACACTAAACATCACCAGACCTACGTGAACAACGCTAACGCCGCGCTGGAAAGCCTGCCGGAGTTCGCCAGCCTGCCGGTTGAAGAGCTGATCACCAAACTGGACCAGCTGCCAGCAGACAAAAAAACCGTACTGCGCAACAACGCAGGCGGCCACGCTAACCACAGCCTGTTCTGGAAAGGCCTGAAAAAAGGCACCACCTTGCAGGGCGATCTGAAAGCCGCTATCGAGCGTGATTTCGGTTCCGTGGACAATTTCAAAGCTGAATTCGAAAAAGCTGCGGCGACTCGCTTTGGTTCCGGCTGGGCATGGCTGGTGCTGAAAGGCGACAAACTGGCTGTGGTTTCTACCGCTAACCAGGATTCCCCGCTGATGGGTGAAGCGATCTCTGGCGCGTCTGGCTTCCCGATCGTGGGCCTGGATGTGTGGGAACATGCTTACTACCTGAAATTCCAGAACCGCCGCCCGGACTACATTAAAGAGTTCTGGAACGTGGTGAACTGGGACGAAGCTGCTGCACGTTTTGCTGCGAAAAAATAAGCCGCTTTCGTCACGCCTTAGAGCGTGAGTCAAAGCCCCGTCTGGCATTGCCGGCGGGGTTTTTTTATATCTTTTAGCCTGCCAGTAACTATAAGGAACGACGATCCTAAAATAATGAAATAATGTTTTGTTATGATTGTTCGATCACTTTTCTCCTCTGAATCCCGGTCTACCCTCTCTTCATCCGCGCGGCTGTTGTTCCGTTCAACGGAAGTGCCAGCGCCATAAAAATCGAATGGTTTTTACAGGTGAAGATATGCAAATCAAGCGTGCAATAGAAAAAATCCCTGGCGGGATGATGCTGGTTCCATTGTTCATCGGTGCCTTGTGCCACACTTTTGCGCCCGGTGCAGGGAAATACTTCGGTTCATTCACTAACGGTATGATTACCGGCACGGTGCCTATTCTGGCGGTGTGGTTTTTCTGCATGGGCGCGTCGATCAAACTGAGTGCGACGGGTACGGTGCTGCGCAAATCCGGCACGCTGGTGGTGACGAAAATCGTGGTCGCCTGGGTCGTGGCGGCTATCGCGTCGCGGTTAATTCCGGAACACGGCGTGGAAGCCGGTTTTTTTGCCGGGCTGTCGACGCTGGCGCTGGTGGCATCGATGGATATGACTAATGGTGGGTTGTACGCCTCCATCATGCAGCAGTACGGCACCAAAGAGGAGGCCGGGGCATTTGTGCTGATGTCGCTGGAATCCGGCCCATTAATGACGATGATTATTCTCGGTACTGCCGGTATCGCTTCTTTTGAACCGCATGTATTTGTCGGCGCGGTGCTGCCATTCCTCGTGGGGTTCGCGCTGGGTAATCTCGACCCGGAACTGCGCGAGTTCTTCAGCAAGGCGGTGCAAACGCTGATTCCGTTCTTCGCCTTCGCGCTGGGCAACACCATCGATTTAAGTGTGATTGCACAAACCGGGCTGCTGGGAATTTTGCTGGGTGTTGCGGTGATTGTGATTACCGGGATCCCGCTGATTATTGCCGATAAACTGATTGGCGGCGGCGATGGAACGGCGGGCCTGGCGGCCTCCAGTTCGGCAGGTGCTGCGGTGGCGACGCCGGTGCTGATTGCTGAAATGGTGCCGGATTTCAAAGCGATGGCGCCGGCGGCGACCGCGCTGGTAGCAACCTCTGTGATTGTTACCTCGATCCTGGTGCCGATTTTGACCTCTGTCTGGTCACGAAAAGTGAAAGGGGCGGAAGCGGAAATGTCGATACGAAATACTGTCAAATAACGACATGAAGCCGACCTTTACAGGTCGGCTTTTGCATCATTGAATGCCAAACACGTTGTCGATAATGTTGCACTGCGCTTCATTGAGGGCGCCGCCGAAGTTACGGGCGACAGGCGTGCTGTAGCCAAACTTACGCGATACCACGGTTTTGATGGTGGTAACAAAATCGTCGCCGATGCTGTAGATGGCCATAAATTTACCGATCTCTTGCTGTACCTGATGCAGCGTTGCCAAATCACCTTGCCGCCACGCTTCCCGTGCTGTGACGAACAGTTCCGGCATCACATTGTTTAAGCCTGAAATCACGCCTGCGCCGCCTGCCAGCAGATTGGGAATAAAGTATTCGTCGTAACCGCACAGCACCGCGAAATCATCGCGCACGTTATTGGTCGCCAGAATCATATTACGGGTGTGCGACTGGCAATCAACGGTGTCTTTGATGCCCGCAAAATCGGGGAATTCGGCGGCCAGTGTCGCCACCAGGTCAGGAGTTAAATCGCAGCCGGTTCGCGCCGGGAAGTTATAAGCAAACCATTTTCCGCTGATCGCTTTGCCCAGCGCGCGGAAGTAGCTTAAAAGCTGGTTGCTGGTTTGCCCATAGTAATAAGGCGGCAGCACCATCACCGCTTCATAGCCGGTGCGGTAGGCTTCATCGGCCAGCCACAGGATGTCGTTAAAGCAGGTGGAAGAGACGTTAGCGACCATCGAAATGGGCGACATACCGCGCGCTTCACGGATCAACATCACCCGTTCATCCAGTGTGAAAGAGGCGAACTCGCCAATACTGCCCATTAGTAACACCACGTCGATTTTCGCCGCCGTCAGGCGGGTAATGTGCTGCTTTAATCCATTGAGATCGATGTTGCCTTCACTGTCCATCGGCGTGATGGAAGGGCACCAGACGCCGGAGAATGGGGTTGTACGCGTCACGTCACTGTCTCCTCGATTAATGAAATTATGTTTCAAAAGCGTAAGGTCAGTGATAGCACGGCGTCGGAGTGCGCACGTGCACGAATGTCTCATTTTTGCAGGTTAGGTCTGAGAACAATTGTGGTGTAATAACGCGATAAACGAAGCCTGTTGGAGGGAATATGCAACATCCGGTTGAAGTATTTGTAGGAAAAATAAGGGATTATCAGGGCAGCCGACCGAGCGCAATTGCGAAATTGCAGGTAGAAGGCGAATTGACGCTGACCGAAACCGGTATCGCCGGGGACGAGCAGGCGGAGAAAAGTTACCACGGCGGGACAGATCGCGCATTGTGCCACTACCCGCGAGAGCACTATGCACACTGGGCGCAAATGTTCCCACAGCAAGCGGCGTTGTTTTGCGCGCCCGCATTTGGCGAGAATCTTTCCACCCGTGGCCTGACAGAGAAAAATGTGTTTATCGGCGATATCTTTCGCTGGGGCGACGCGCTGATTCAGGTGACGCAGCCGCGTTCGCCCTGTTTCAAACTCAATTTCCACTTTGGCATCAGCGACATGTCAGCGCAGATGCAGTCCAGTGGCCGCATTGGTTGGCTTTATCGGGTGATTGCCGGCGGCAATGTTTCGGCGGAAGCGCCGCTGGAACTGGTTTCACGCGTAAGTGATGTCAGTGTTTATGACGCGGCGGCAATTGCCTGGTTTCAGCCGTTTGACGATGAGCAGTATCATCGCTTACTGGCGGCTGCGGGATTGTCGGCGAGCTGGACGCGTACGATGCAAAAGCGGCGCTTGAGTGGCAAGATTGAAGATAATTCACGTCGATTGTTGGGAAAATAAAACGCCCCCTCCGATGAGCGGAGGAGGCGAGTTATCAAGCGCGTTTATATAACGGCAGCCATATCGTCAGGCGCAAACCGCCGAGTGGGCTGTCGTCTGCTTTTACCCAACCTCGATGCTGCTGGATCGCGGTTTCGACAATCGCCAGCCCAAGGCCCGTGCCGCCGGACTCGCGATCGCGCGCTTCATCGGTGCGGTAGAACGGGCGGAAAATCTGTTCCCTGTCTTCCGGGCTGACGCCGGGGCCGTCATCATCCACGTTAATGGTGATGCCGTCTTTATCCACCGCGAAACTGACTTCGATTTTGCTGTGCGAGTAACGCAGCGCGTTACGCACGATGTTTTCGACCGCACTTTCCAGCGCGCTGGGGTTACCGTATAGCGGCCACGGGCCCGGCGGGAAATTGATGGTCAGGGATTTGCCCATCTGCTCCGCTTCAAACGCCGCGTTATCCAGCACCTCATTCCACATCTGATTGGCTTTCACCGTTTCGCTGACCAGCGCGTTTTTCTGCTGATTGCGCGACATTACCAGCAGATCGTTGATCATGCTGTCCAGCCGCTGCGCCTCAGTTTCAATGCGCTCCAGCTCTTTGCTTTCGCCGCTGCGGCGACGCAGCAGAGCGGTGCCGAGCTGTAAACGTGTGAGCGGTGTACGCAGTTCGTGTGAGATATCAGAAAGCAGGCGCTGCTGTGCGGTCATCATGCGTTCAAGCGCCGTCACCATCTGGTTGAAACTGGCTCCGGCGGCCAGAAACTCCTGCGGCCCCGATTCCAGTTCCGGATGCTGCCGCAAGTTGCCTTGCGCCACTTCATCCGCCGCATTTTTCAGCTTCCGCGCCGGTTTCGCCAGGCTCCACGCCAGCCACAACAGCAGCGGCGAGCTGATAAGCATGGTGACAATCAGCAGCAATAGCGGGCGGTCAAACAACAGGTTGATAAAGTCAGATTGCGAACTGCTGGCTGGGCGAATCAGATAGAGTTGGTAGTTATCTTCTCCGTCACGAACGGAGAAAGGCCCCACCATTTCGACCCGGCCATATTTTTTCTTCTGCGGATGGTCGGAGTTATCCGCCTGGCCGATGAAGTTACGGATGATTTGCATCTCGTTGCGTTCGGCGCCAATAACGCGCCCTTCGCTGGTCACCAGCAGCAGACGTTGGCCTGGCGGCGCCCATTTGTCGATGGCGCGAAAAAGCCTGCGCCACCACATCAGGTCGTTCGGCGGGTCGTTCGACAATTCCGCTTCAACATGCTGTTCAATCATCACGCCCTGACGCTGCTCGCTGTCCAGCAACTCCGTCATCTGACGGGAGTCCAGCTTTGGCACCATCAAAACCAGCATCAATACCAGCGCCAGCGTTAACCAGAAAATGGCAAAGATGCGGGCGGTCAAACTTCCTATCATGAAGCAGACACCATCAGATAACCGCGACCGCGCAGAGTTTTAAACCACGGATGCCCATCTTTACGCTCCGGCAGTTTGCGGCGCAGGTTGGAAATGTGCATATCGATAGCGCGGTCGAACGGTGTTAAACGTTTACCCAATACTTCCTGGCTCAAATGTTCGCGCGATACCACCTGGCCTAAGTGCTGCGCCAGCAAGTAAAGCAGGGTGAATTCGGTGCCGGTCAGTTCCAGCGCCTGGCCTTCAAAGCTGGCTTCCTGACGACCTGGATTAAGACTCAGCGCGTCTACTTCAAGCGTAGGCGAGCCGTTATCGTTGTTTTGCTGCTGCTCACTCCAGTGTGAGCGGCGCAAGATTGCGCGAATACGCGCGACCAATTCACGATCGTTAAAGGGTTTTGGCAGATAGTCATCCGCGCCCAGCTCAAGGCCAAGAACGCGATCAAGTTCGCTGCCGCGTGCGGTCAACATAATGACCGGTGTTTGGTGTGTCTGGCGTAGCTCTTTAAGTGTGTCGATACCGTTTTTCTTCGGCATCATGACATCAAGCAAAAGCAGGTCGATACTGTCGTCGAGGAGGTCGAGCGCCTGCTCCCCGTCATGGGCAACGAGCACATTGAAACCTTCCATGTCGAGTAGCTCCTTTAACAAGGAAGTAAGCTCTCGGTCATCATCTACTAAAAGGATTTTATTCATTGTTTAAATACCTCCGAGGCAGAAATTACGTCATCGAGACTCGCTAATCCATGACTTTACGTTGTTTTACACCCCCTGACGCATGTTTGCAGCCTGAATCGTAGACTGATTATCGTTGAATCGTGAGACGAAAAGGTTACTGGAGTAAATGATGCGCATCGTTACCGCTGCCGTCATGGCCTCAACGCTGGCGTTTAGCACCGTTAGCCAGGCTGCTGACGTCGTAACAGGCGATAACTGGCACCCGATTGATGGGTTTGCACAGCGCAGTGTTCAGAGCCATATGTTTGACGGTATTAATTTAACCGAACATCAGCGTCAGCAGATGCGGGATTTAATGAGACAGGCGCGGCACGATCAGCCTCCTGTTAATGTTAGCGAAATGGAGACAATGCATCGCCTTGTCACCGCAGAAAATTTTGATGAAAACGCTGTGCGCGCTCAGGCAGAAAAAATGGCGCAGGAGCAGGTAGCTCGTCAGGTTGAAATGGCGAAAGTCCGCAACCAGATGTACAACCTGCTTACGCCGCAGCAGCAAGCGGTTTTAAACCAGAAACACCAGCAACGGATGACGCAACTGCGTGAAGTCGCACAGATGCAGCAAAGTTCTCCGTCGACAGTTTTAAGTAGCAGTAGTACCCGGCATTACCAGTAACAAACCCTGTTTTCCTTGCCATAGACACCATCCCTGTCTTCCCCCACATGATGTGGGGGTTTTTTTTATCAATCACTTACACCTGAATCTAAGAATAACAGCCACTTAGAAAAAGCTGTAACGGTTTGGAAGGGTTTTAAAATTCCCTGAGTGTGGACACTTTGTGGACACTCAGAAAAGCCTTTTACAGCGTCACCCCGCCATTCAGAGGATTCAACGCAACAGCATTTTGCAGGTAGTCAGGTGCAAGGTGCGCATAGGCCATTGTCTGCTGAATGCTTGCATGCCCGAGAATCTGTTGCAGGGCAATAATATTTCCCCCGTTCATCATGAAATGGCTTGCGAAAGTGTGGCGCAGAATATGTGTTGCCTGATTGGGTGGAATGTCAGGTTTCACGTTGCGTAAGACCCCGCAAAATTTTTCATAATCAACTTTGAACAGCTTCCCGCTGGATTCCTCTTTCACTTTCTTTTCAAGCTGCGCTGAGATAGGCACGGTTCGCTTTTTGCCGTTTTTCGTTTTCAAAAAAGTAACCCTGCAACTGGCTATTTGCGCCGGTTTTAGTGTGGCTACCTCTGTCCATCTTCCGCCAGTGCTGAGGCAGACGAGGGCAACGAGCAAAGCATCTCCGCTCAATACTCCTAACAGCTTTTCAATTTCTGACTTATCCAGAAACGTCATTTCCGGGTTGGCTTCTGCCAGTGGAGGCAAACCATGTACGGGATGTTGCCCGGCAAATTCCTCTAACTGGATCAGCTTCGTAAACATGCCCGATAGACGGTACATATCACGATTTATTGTTGCTGCGCTGATACCTTCCCGTAAACGCATTGAGCGGTAATCCATCAGGCATTTCTTGCTTAATCTGCTGACTGGCAGATCTCCCAGCCCATTGATGGTTTTGAGCAAATGCCCTCGCTCTTTTTTTCCGTGTTCGTGGTTCTGCCCGTGGTATTGCCACCATGCATCTAACAACTCGGTTAGCGTGCGTCGGTCAGTCCGTCGGCCAGCCCATTCCTTTTGGGGTGCGTTCGCCAGCGTGTAACGCTCAAATGCGATAGCTTCGGCCTTTCTTTCAAACTTCCGGCGAATGCGACGTCCTTCGCGCCCGCGCGGTCTAATGTCCACTTCATAGCGACCATCATCGAGCTTCTTAATTGCCATAAGAAAGCCCTCCGGCGCAGGATTCACCATCTTGGTAACAAATGGTGAAAATGTAATGTTTATATAGTGTTAACCAGTCTGTTTCTCTGAGTGGTTTGATTCTGTTGGCTCTTGCCCATTGTGTGCGATAGCCGGTGCGATTTGACCAGCTTGTGGGGCAGTTTTGTCAGTCATTAACCAAAGGGCATATTTCTGAAATTGTGGGTGTGTCGTAATTTTGAGCAGAGCGTTACCTCCTGGCTCGAAATTACCTGTTTCATACTTTTTCAACGTGCTAAGGGGCAAGTCGATGATTTTGCAAAACTTAGCCTGACTTAACCCCTCTGCTTCTCGTAAGGCTTTTACCTTCGCGCTTAATTTCATTTGACATGGAACCTATATGTGTCCTAAATTTCCCGCAAATGGAACCTATATGTGTACCATTTTGGGCGTGAGTCCAGCCCGTCAGGAACGTTCCTGAGCGGTTTTGAAGGGGCTGGATCCGACAAGATTAGCACGAGAGGTGTGTTTTATGGACGCAAATAACTATTTGATCCAGTACCCAATTGAAGCGGTACATCCTGATAAGTTCGCCGAATTACTCGGAAAGCCACGCAGTGCAGTCATTGAAATGCTGAAAGCGAACAAGTTGCCTGTTGTTGAGTTTCGCGATCCATCTAAACCGAATGCCCGCGCAGGCGATAAGCTGGTTTTCATTCCTGAGTTTAATCGCGGCGTACGTGAAGCGTTTTACAACAGACCAGTTGAGCAGCGTGACGCGTGGCTGTTGTGGATGGGGCTTTGATTATGAATGAACCTCGTTGCATTGCTCAGCTATTACGTAACGAAAGTTCAAGGGCGATAGATTTCACTATCACCCACGGTAAGGGACGTAAAGGCATCATCATCCGCACCAAAAAACCGAGCACTCTAAGCGCTGTTTTTACTTTTCTGAAATCCCGGAGGTTCTGGAAATGTCTGTGATGACTCTCGGTATCGTGTCCGGTCAGCCAGCCGGTTTGCGCAGTTTGGTCAGCAAATACCTGGCCGTGCCTCGCTGGCAAGATTCTTGCGATTTTTATAATCAGATGATGGAGCGCGAGCGCTTAACAGCTTGCTTTCATGCGCAGTTGAAACAGCGTCATGCGACCATGCGTTTTGAAGAAATGAACGACGTCGATCGCGAGCGCCTGATCTGTGCAATTGACGAGTTACGCGCTGCGTTTTCCCGATTCCGTCAGGTTGGTATCAGCCAAACAGCTTACATTGGCAGGTTAACAATAAGTCAGCGACGAACTTTATTTATGCATGCTGGTTTAACAGAAAATGAATTTAACCAGCCTTACTGGCGCATTAATGACGATTCCTGTTATTGGCGCGATAAATTATTCCGAGCGTTGCGGGAGTTATTCGGCCTTTTTGAGCATGCACCGACAATATTAACCTCGGTTAAGCCTGAACAATATCTACATTAAATAATTACCGTTAATTTTTAACGCACTTAATTGTGCGGGGCTTCTTTTTATCTGGAGAAAGTCATGCATACAGAAATAGGAAAGCAGTGCGGTAAATTCTCATTAATGCTACAGCAGGCCAAAACGGAAGCACAGACCGACGCGGCTACACGCTTTTCTTCTCATCTTGACGCCTTAATACGCCACATAACAAGTGCTGAGTTGTCTCGTTTAGAGATTGTCGAGTTACTCAGTCAGGAGTCAATCAAGTTTCATAATATCGGCTTGTCTCGCGAGGAGTGCCTTTAATGTCACTCGTACACACCGTATTACTAAATAACTGGTTAAAAATCACACCCCTGAAAAACGACGAGTTTTCGCTTGCTGATATTAAACGCGACAGGGAAACCGGTGCGAAGGTTGAATCAGTCATCGCTATTTATTCATGTGAATTAAAACTGCTTTCGGACGTAATAAATCTACTAGTTAAACGTGCGATTTTTCATAAGCAAATCTCCTCGTTGGATGAAGTTACAGAATTAACTACCGAGCTCATTACGCACTGCGTAAGTGAATTTAAAACACTAAGCAGAATTAGAGGATAACCAATGCCAGATTATATGGATCTCGTTCAAGAACGGCAGACCGAGTCACTGACCCGCCAGGTTAACGCCGCGCGGGTAAAACCCTGCGGCGCTGCTGCGTTGGTATGTGAAGAGTGTGAAGCTCCGATTCCTGCTGACCGCCGTGCAGTCTATCCCTCTGCTACTCGCTGTGTTTACTGTCAGTCAGCACTCGAGGCGAAAGCAAAACACTATCGGGGACACATATGAGCATTCGTATCGAGATTGGCGAACGCTATGTTGTCACCAGTGATCGCTTTCAATTCATTTTGCAGGAAAAAAAGACCGCTGAAACAGGAAAGAATGCCGGTAAGGAGTGGCTCGATGTTGTCGGCTACTACCCCAAATTAAACCAGCTCGTATCCGGCTTGGTGTATCACGATCTTTTCACTGGCGACGCCACCTCATTTGAGGCACTAAGTACGCAGGTTGAGCGGCTCAGTCAGCAATGCTTAACGGCTTTCGGTTCAAATGGGCGTTGAAGCTCGGGGGCGTTACGCCCCTACACCGCCGCCTCCATTTGCAAAAGGCACCGGTAAAGAATTTTCCGGTGCTTACTCATGGAACGCGCCGCGTGATGCTATTGGACGCGATAGACCCCTTACACGTGACGAGCTGCGTCAGGTGCAAGGCGTTTTGTCCAAGATTGACCGCCTACCTTACTTTTTAAGCTCCCTCTTCACATCGCGTTATGAGTACATCAGGCGCAACAAAAGCCCGGTTCACGGGCTCTATTTTCTCAAGTCGACATTTTTACGCCGTTTATGGCCGCGTATAGAGCGAGTAAATCAGCGCAACGAAATGAATACTCAGGCGTCGTTGCTGTTTCTGGCGGAAAGCGAAAATTATGCGCGTTTGCCGGGGATGAACGATAAGGAACTGAAAAAATTCGCGGCGCGTATCGCCTCGCAGTTTTTCGTTATGTACGAGGAGCTAAGCGATGCATGGGCGGAGGCGCACGGCGGTAAAGAATCGCTTTTTACCGATGAGGCGCAGTCTCATCTTTACGGTCATGTCGTTGGTGCGGCTCGTGCTTTCAATATCACTCCGCTTTTCTGGAAGAAGTACCGAAAAGGGCAGATAACAATCCGCCAGGCCTTTTCCGCTGTGGCTCGGCTGATTAACGATGAATGGTGGATTAATCAACTCAAAGCGCAGCGTATGCGCTGGCATGAAGCTCTTTTAATTGCTGCTGGTGAGGTTAATAAAGACCGCTCGCCGTATGCCAGCAAAAGTGCAATTCGCGATGTGCATGCACGCCGCCTGGCTAATCTTGAATACCTCAAATCTTGTGATCTGGAAAATAAGGTGACGGGTGAGCGTATTGATCTCATTAGCAAAGTCATGGGGAGTATTTCTAACCCGGAGATACGACGCATGGAGCTTATGAATACCATCGCAGGAATTGAGCGTTACGCCGCTGGCGAGGGTGATGTGGGGATGTTTATCACATTGACCGCGCCGTCGAAATATCACCCGACGCGTCAGGTCGGCAAGGGTAAAGATAAGACCGTACAGCTTAATCACGGCTGGAACGATGAGGCCTATACTCCGAAGGATGGACAGCGCTATCTATGCCGTATCTGGAGCCTGATGCGCACCGCTTTCAAAGATAACGATTTACAGGTTTATGGTATGCGTGTCGTCGAGCCGCATCATGATGGCACGCCACACTGGCATATGATGCTTTTTTGTAAGCGTCACCAGCGCCAGGACATCACCGAAATTATGCGGCGTTATGCCCTCAAAGAAGATGGCGACGAGCCAGGGGCGAAACGTAATCGCTTTCAGGCCAAACATCTGAACAAAGGCGGTGCGGCTGGGTACATAGCGAAATATATCGCAAAAAATATCGACGGTTACGCACTTGATGGCGAGCTCGATAATGATACCGGAAAGCCATTAAAAGATACGGCCGCGGCTGTTACCGCATGGGCGTCAACGTGGCGAATTCCCCAGTTTAAACCGATTGGCTTGCCGACAATGGGCGCATATCGTGAGCTGCGAAAATTACCTCGCGGCGTTAGCGTTGCTGATGAATTTGATGAGCGTGTCGAAGCGGCTCGCGCGGCGGCTGATAGTGGTGATTTTGATTTGTATATCGCCGCACAGGGTGGGGCAAATATCCCGCGAGATAGTCAGACTGTACGCGTAGCCCGTAACGTTATTGATGAGGTCAACGCATACGAGGAAGATATTGAGCGTGTGGTCGGTATTTACGCACCGCACCTCGGAGCGCGTCATGTCCACGTTACCCGATCATCGGATTGGCGCATTGTTCCTAAGCTTTTAGCTGTTGAGCCTTTGACTTTAAAAAGCGGCATCGCCGCGCCTCGGAGTCCTGTCAATAACTGTGGAAAGCTCACCGGCGGTGACGTTCCGGTTATTGCCCCTACGCCGTTTGAGCATGCCGCAGCGGTGTTAAATCTCGCTGATAGCGGAGTTATCGCATGGGATGACCCCGAAGTCGTGACGGCGCTCAGAGGTGCGTTAAGACACGACACGCCGCGACCAAAGCGCCAGCAAAGAAGCGACGAGCCATTAAAACCGCATCAGATAGCGCCATCAGGGCGAATGACAAAGGCCGAGCGGGCGCAAATTCCACGCATTCGCTTAGAGTTAGCGCAGCAGGGCATTACGCCGCAGCGCTGGGCGCTTGAAGTGCTGGCTCGAGGTGGGACAGTTTGTGTTGAGGGCAATGAATTCAAATATCAGTTACTGACCGATTGGCCAGGGTGGGAAATGTGATTTAATTCAATAACTTTTATAATCTGACCCAGCCGCTTGTTTTGCTCTGTATGCTAAAGTTATCATAGGGAAAAAGTTCATTTTATGTTAGAAGTGGTGAAATTTTAAAAGGATTAAACATAGTTTGAACTCTATGGGTGTGGGAATTCGGAGTCGGTATGAAGAAGAAAACAGCAGGTGTTGAAGAGAAATTAAGGCACAAAGAAGTTGAATATATATCCATCGAAGATTTAGAACTCGATGTTGAAAACCCTCGCTTTGGAGAGGATTCTTCATCGGCAGACACTCAGGTTGATGTTTTAAATAATATAGTTAAGAACTACGGCGTCACGGATGTAATTAGCTCGATTGCTGTTAACGGATATTTTTCGGCTGAGCCGATGGTTGTAAGAAAAAATAGTAATAAAAAATATACTGTAATGGAAGGCAACAGGAGATTGGCTGCTTGCTTGATTCTAAAAAATGATGATAGAGCAAGAGACCAGGTTAACTTACATCAGCAGTATATTGATAAATATATTTCTCATGGGCAACCCAAGATAGACCCCATTCCAGCTATAGTGTTTGAAGATGATGATGGCGTTGATAAGAAATCGCTGATCTCTTATTTGGGTGTTAGGCACATAGTATCAACTAAAGATTGGGACTCATACGCTAAAGCTGCTTGGATAGCTAGAACCATCAAGGATGGCGATATGAATGTTAGCGATATCTCAACGATGATTGGGGATCGCAATAGTACTATCAAAAGGCTTTTGTCAGGTTACAATTTTATAAAACAGATGGAGTCTGCTGGTAAGTATAATAAGGATGATAGTGTTAAAAAAGGTCGCGGGAGTAATACCAGCTATCCTTTTTCATGGGTATATACCTTATTAGGCTATAAAAGCATTCAGGATTTTGTTGGGTTGTCAGATGACCCTACAGTATCTAGCCCAATTGATGAAAAAAAATTAGATAACGCCAAATTGCTAATGACAGCAATGTTTGGTAATAAAAATAAAGGGCAAAACTCCCAAGTTAGAGACTCGCGTAATTTAGGTGTATTAGCTGAAATAGTGGCCTCACCTGAAAAAATTGTACTTCTCAAACAAGGAAAGGACGTTGAGGAAATAAATGATCTAACTCAACCAATTGGAGACAGGTTGACCAATCTTATGCTTGAAATAAGAGGGAAGTTAGATGAATGTATTACTAGAGTTGGTCGAGAAGATTTACCAAGACAAGATGCGATTGAATTAAATAACTACCTTGAGCAAATCAGTAAGCAGTTTAGGTCTCTTAGAACGTCAATTAATGAAGCTATTAGTGGGAATGATTCAGAGGGCTTTTAATTGTGAATTATGGATTACGCTCAAAAATGCAAAGTTTCGCAACGGATGCGGATCAGGCTGAGTTAAATGCCTTGCTTGATATTAATGCAACCATCGATTCAGGTATCGAAGATGATAAGATTGCTGGAACAATCTATGATGAAATGGATGAGATTGATGGGCAGTTCGAAGAAGATTGGATGAAGGAAGACCAGGGTAAAGATATCTTGGTCGGTCAAATTGCTGAACAGATCCAATGGCGGGCAAGTATTCTCAAGGATGTCTATCCTTTTGAATATAAAGCAAATCATTTGACGTTAAAGAAATCTCCCTCCCCAGTTTATTTATTTTGTTTATGCGTTTCGATGATAAATAATTTGACTAAAGGAGATAATGTTCGGCTTCCGAGATATTTTGAGGTTATGGCGGGGCGTCTTTTTACAAAATTTTTGAGTGCACATGCAAAGCATATGCATACTGGCTGGCCTCGCTCTGAAGGAAATCCAACAAGTTACAAAGAGTTGGCTGTAAAGTTAAATAGCTTAATTTCTTCGGATACAAAAGAATGGTCTTGGCGTGTTGAAAATGGTTTGAAAGATGAGGATGCGCTTAGAATCAAAGATTGTGGTGTTGATTTCGTTACTTGGGTCGATTTTCTAGATGGAAGAGACGGACGTCTTTTCGCTTTAGGACAATGTGCTTGCGGCAATGATTGGCCTACGAAATTTAATGATATAAAGATTGAAAAATTAACACCATGGTTTCATCCGCTCACATATATTAAATGTGTTAAGGTTTTTTCAACACCCTACGTGTTGGTTGATGAAATGCTGAGAGAAGCTAGTGCTGAAGCAGGAATTGTCTTTGATAGAGTTCGTTTGGCAATTGCTCATGATCGGTTTAAAGATGATTTTGATGATATGCAAAACGATTTGAATTTATTGATTGATTTCTGCAAGCAGCTAAAAAAGGCCCAGTAGGGCCTTTTTTACCAGATGTCAGGTATATTATTCACCACAGCTTCAAATAATGGTGGTGGTACAGCGTTGCCTACAACCTTATAACGTTCTTTGAGTATACGAGCAGTTCCAAATCCTTCCATTTCAGGGAATATTATGTTGCCGCCATGGCTCGTATAATCTTTGCTAAATCCTTGTAGGATCGCAGCTTCTCGATACGAGAAACGTCTTGCTGGCTGATCAGTAACAAACTCCCATTTGTCTGCCTCAATCTTTTTTAGCTCAGGGCTGATGGGATGCAATGGAATGTGGCGAAGGTTGCTCACAATCGTCTTACTAACCTCATTCCAATTGCGGCGTCTATTTCTAGATAAATAATACCAATGGAATGGATCATCACAATATTCACCTGTAGGCCATTCAGGTAAATCTTTTAACGCTTCACCTATTGTTACATAGGGGAGCGGGCTATTTTCACCATGGGTTGGTTGAGGGAATTCATAGTCATGGTTGAAATCATTTCTAATGCCAACAATAATTAATCTTTTGCGCTCTTGTGGTACACCATAGTGGTGGGCTTTAAGCACATTCCAAACGACTTTATAACCGACAGAGCCTGCATTAGAAAATCGATTAATTTGATCTTCTAACAAATGTTGAAAGGTACTATTTCGCATGCCCGAGACATTTTCTACGATAAATGCCTTAGGTTGAATGCTTGCGAGCGCTCTAGCGAATTCTTTGTATAAATAATTGATACTCCTGTCGGCGAGGCGTGCCCCACCCTGACTAAATCCTTGGCAGGGATAACAGCCTACAAGAAGCTCGGCACTCGGAAAGCTCTCTACTTTCCGAATGTCTTGAATGAGATAGTCCGTTTCGGGTTGGTTTGCGAGGTAAACCTGTCTTGCATAAGGCAAAATATCATTTGCCATTACGACGTCAAATCCGGCTTTCACCAGCCCTGCATCGGAACCACCGCAGCCCGAGAACAATGATACAGCTTTAGGCATTTTCTCCCCCTGATAAACCGGCAAGAGTATAGCTTTTTATGTCCCCCCTGCACATACTCCAGCCTATTAAATGACGTATGTGTGCATTTGCATCCAAGGATGCATGTTTTTGCATCTAAGATAGAATTTTATTTTTTGGCTGTGAGCCCAGTAATGACATAGATCTGGCGTAGTAATGCACCTGCATTAAAACCGACCCATAAAGCGGGCAGGCGAGGCGGGGAAAGCACTGCGCGCCGGAGGCGTTATTTATTTTTATTTTCCAGCTCGTCAGCGAGGCGGTGCCGCCATTCAATGGCTGATGATGAGCAAGGGGAGCGGAAGAATAATGCGCGCCGTGTGCGGGCGCTGGCGCGGTCTGGTGAGGGGCATTAAAAAGCCGCCCTGCGGCGGCTGTGGTGGGCTATTCGTTGTCGGGGTCGAGCGAGTATTTCTGGAACCGGATAATTTCCTCTCCCGCCCATTCGTTGAGCTCCAGGAATCGCGTTTGCAGCGGCATCAGTTCGTTACGCACAAACACTTTTGCCACCTTCTCAACATCACCAATTGAGCCCGCATTCTCAGGTTTGCCGCCCATCAACTGGAACGGGATACGGTGCGCGTCCAGCAGGTCGCCCGCGCTCACTTTCTTGATATTAAAAAAATCATCCTTGGTGGCGACTTCACTCAGTGGCACGATTTTAATGCCGTCGGCTTTTCCGTTCGGCGCGTAGAAAAACAGGTTTTTAAAATTGCCGAGCCCTTTCGAATCCCGCATCGCCTTGCGCAGCGCCTCGACGTCAGTGCTGCTTTGCGCTGCGTCGGTGACATACATGATGTAACCCGCGTGCGCGCCGTTCTGGTAATACTTGCGCCGGAACAGGGTCGCCGACTCATTCAGCCAGGCCGAATTAAGCGCGCTGAGATATTCCGGCATCCCGTAAATCTCCTGGTTAATATCGGGCTCCAGCAGGTGGAACACGGAACCGGGCGCAAACTGATGCGGTTTCGTGAAGTTCTGAATATACCAGTAGGTATCCTCCTCCACGCCGCGCCGGGTGTATTTTGCCGGTGAGGTTTCATATTTAACCGGCTTGTCGGTGTAGCTCCGGCGCTCCTCAATAAACGCGTTGCCGAACACCATATAATCGAGCGCAAAGCGGCTGAAATCCTGACGTGATAACAGCGGGTGCGGGATATATGTCGACACCAGAATGTTGCGTTTGACGTACACCGGTGAGCTGTGGTGAACGGCGGCGCGCATGCTTTTTGCCAGCCCCGAAAAACTTATCGGCGGCTCATACCACTGGCCGTTATGGATGCATTCGACATAATCAAGAATTTCGCGCTTATCGAGCACCGGCACCGGTTCGCCGAAGGTAAATGCCTCCATGCTCTGCGCGGGCGCGGCGGTGTGCTGGCGCGGTTTCGGTGTGTATTTTTGCTTTTTATTTTTGCTCATCAGTTGAAGTCCAGAATGGAAGATGACGACTGGCCGGTCGCGGCGGTCAGCGGTTCGTTAATCAGTACGTGCATGGTCGCCCAGGCGAGATCTGCGTGGCTGGCTTCCTCGGTGCGGCTGGCCTCATAGGTGGCGCTGCGCCCGCTGCTGGTCATGGTTTTGCGGATGGACATAAACGACTGCGTGATGTCGGTTGCGCTGACGTCGTATTCGAGGCAACCGCGCGTGATGGTGTCCTTGGCCTTAAGCACCATGGCGGTTTTCATTTCCGGCGTGTAGCGGATGTCACGCGCTGCCGGGTAAAACGAGCGCACAAGCTGGAACACGCCCTGACCGAGCCCGGTCGAGTCGATGCCGATGTATTCCACGTTGTATTTTTGCGTGAGCTCGCGGATAGACTCGGCCTGTGTGGCGAAGTCCATTCCTTTCCACTGGTGGCGCTCCATAATGCGGAATTTGCCCCCGGCAACCACCGGCGGCGCAATGACCACGCACCCGGCGCTGTCGCCACGGAGTGACGGGTCGTAACCAATCCACACCACGCGATGCCCGAATGGCCGGTCGGCAAAGGGCGTGAAATCCTCCCATTCCTCCATGCTGTCGACCATGCAGCGTTGCAGCTCCTCGAACGGGAACACCGACGCCTTGTCATCGACAAATTCGCACATAAACAGGTTACGGAAGTCATCCGCACTGTTTTCCCGGCGCAGTGCCTCCAGGTCAAACAGGGTACAGCCCCCGGCGAGCGCGTCCTCAATGGTGACAATCTGCCGCCACTGTCCGTCAGCACATGCCACGCCGCGCGCTAACGCCGCGTGGCTGATATCGATATCAACCCGCTCGCTGGCGCTGGCGCGCCCCCGGTTAAACAGGTCGCCCGACCAGAACGGGTACGCACCGTGACCCAGCGAGGAGGGCGTCGAAAAATAGGTCGTGCGCAGGTGTTTTTGCGACGCCATGCCCGACGCCACTTTGCGCAGTTTCTGAAAGTTGGGGATCCAGAAAATTTCATCGACATACAGGTCGCCGTTATGGCTCTGCGCGGTGTTTGAGTTGGTGCCGAGAAATAACAGCTCCGCGCCGTTATTGCCGATAACAATCGGGTCGCCCGACAGGTCGACATCGACAAGACGGGCAAAGGCGATGATGTATTTGCGGAACACATGCGCCTGTGTTTTCGACGCGGATAAAAATATCTGGTTCTGGCCTGTTTGCAGGGCGCGCAACAGCGCCTCGCGGGCAAAATAAAACGTCGCGCCAATCTGGCGGGATTTAAGGATGTGCCTGATACGGTGCTCCAGCCCGGCCTTGTGCCAGCCGAGCTGATAGGCGAAAGACTGGTCGAAGAAAATCTCCTCCAGTTTTTCGATAGCTTTCTCGCTGAAAAAATTCTTTTTCGGCTTCCTGCGCTCCCCTTTATTGCGGTTCGCCACGTTCGGATTGAGGTCGGCCTCGTTGCCGGTCTGGCCGTAACGGTTGATGCGCGCAAAGCGCTCCATCTGGCGCGCCAGAAAATCAGCAACCTTGAAATCGTGCGCGGTCAGCTCCGGTTTGGCGTAAAGCTGGATTAACCGCGCTTCTAAGGTATTTCCCACCCGGTCTAACGGGGCGGTCTCGTCCCATCCGTCGCGCTGTTTCCAGCTCTGCACCGTCGGGCGTCTGGTCTGCAACATTTCCGCGATTTGCGGCACGGAAAAGCCCTGCCAGTACAACAGCGCCGCCTGTCGTCGCGGGTCATTTAAAAGTGTGGTGTCGGTGGTGATGGTCATGCCTGCCTCGCCGTCATGGATACAGGGCAAGGCTACTCAAGCGTGACCGGTGATTCGCTAAGGCGCTGATGTGCAGGGGGCAAGCCATCCGTGACTGATGGCGAACCAGCGGACGAGCCGGGAAACTAGCCCCTGAAATCAACGTGACTCCTTCACACACAATCAGGACTGCTGACGATGGCAAAAAAAGTCTCAAAATTCTTTCGTATCGGCGTCGAGGGCGATACCTGCGACGGGCGCATTATCAGCGCGGCCGATATTCAGGAAATGGCCGATTCATTCGACACGCGTGTTTACGGCTGCCGCATTAACCTCGAACACCTGCGCGGTCTTCTGCCTGACGGCGCTTTTGCCCGTTACGGGGATGTGGTTGAGCTGAAAGCGGAGAAAATCGAAGACGATTCCGCACTTAACGGCAAGCTGGCGCTGTTCGGCAAAATTGCCCCGCTCGACACGCTGGTCGATATGGTGGCAAAAGGCCAGAAGGTTTACACCTCCATGGAAATTCAGCCGAATTTCGCCAACAGCGGCAAATGCTATCTGGTTGGTCTGGCCGTCACTGATGACCCGGCAAGCCTCGGCACTGAGTATCTGGAATTCTGCCGCACTGCAAAACACAACCCGCTCCAGCGATTCAAGGCCAGCCCGGAAAATCTGTTCTCTGTTGCCACCCTGGCTGAGCTGGAATTCGAGGACGCCCCCGAAACCCTGCTGAACAAGCTGACTGACTCGGTGAAAGCCATTTTCAGCCGCCGCCAGTCCTCTGATGACGCCCGTTTTAACGACGTCCACGAAGCCGTGACCACGATTGCGGAGCGCGTCCAGACCAGCCACGACAGCGCCGAAACACGTTTCACCTCACTGGAAACCGAACTCGCCACGCTCAGGCAAAACGTGACCGCTGAGGCCGCCCGCACCTCGGAGCAATTCAGTGCGATCACGGCCACCCTGGACAAAACACCGGGTAACACGCAGCCGCGCCGCAAACTGAGCACCGGCGGCGACGGCGCTGCCGCTGCGCTGACCGACTGTTAACCGGCCTCCCTCTTTCATCACAGGACAAACGACACAATGCGTAAAGAAACCCGCTTTAAATTTAATGCCTGGCTGACCCGTCTCGCTGAGCTGAACGGCGTCGGCGTGGACGACCTGAGCAAGAAATTCAGCGTTGAGCCGTCGGTGACGCAGACGCTGTTTGACAAGATTCAGCAGTCCTCTTCCTTCCTGCAGAAAATTAATATGGTGGTGGTCGGCGAGCTGACCGAGGAGAAAATCGGCATCGACGTCAACGGCACGATTGCCAGCACCGCCGACACGTCGAACGGCGTGGAGCGCAAGACCGCTGATTTTTCGAAAATGGACGCTTACCGCTATTTCTGTCAGCCGGTGAACTTCGATTTTCACATGAAGTACAACAAGCTCGATTTGTGGGCGCGTTTCCAGGACTTCCAGACCCGCATCCGCGACGCGATCGTCAAGCGCCAGGCGCTGGATTACATCACCATCGGCTTTAACGGCGTGAGCCGTGCGCCAACCTCAGACCGCCAGAAAAATCCGCTGTTGCAGGATGTTGCCACCGGATGGTTGCAGAAGTACCGCAACGATGCCCCGGCACGCGTCATGAATAAGGTCGTCGACGACACCGGCGCGGTCATTTCCACGACCATTAAAGTCGGCAAGAAAGGGCATTACAAAAACCTCGACGCGCTGGTGATGGATGCGCATGAAACGCTGATTGCCGAGATCCACCGCGAAAACCCGGAAATGGTGGTCGTGTGCGGGCGTCGCATCCTGACCGACAAATATTTCCCGATGATCAACAAATTCCAGCCGAACACCGAGCAACTGGCCGGGGAGCTGATTATCAGCCAGAAAACTATCGGCCAGTTACAGGCGGTGCGCGCGCCGTTCTTCCCGGCGAACAGCATTCTGATCACCACGCTGGATAACCTCTCGATTTATCTCTACGAGGACGGCCACCGCCGCCACATCATCGAGAATCCGAAGCTCGACCAGGTGGAAAACTACGAGCAGGTGAAAGTCGACTTCGTGATTGAAGACTACGAAGCCGGTTGCCTGATTGAAAACATCGAAATTCTTGAGCCGGAAGAAGAGGAAACCCCGGAAGGCACCACCGCCACCGTGTTTGCGGCGGCAATCGTCGACGCCATGAAAGCCCTGACGGCCGCACCTGCTGGCGGGTCGGAAACTTCCACCACCGGCGAAGGAGCGTAACCGATGGCGAGCCCCGCACAGCGTCACGCGATGCGGGTCTCGGCCATACTGGCCGCGCAGCGGGATAACGCCCCGCTGCGCCATGCCACTGCTTACGAGCAGATGCTCGTTAAGCTGGCCGCAGACCGCCGGACGCTGAAAGAAATCCACTCGAAAGAGCGTAAAGCCGACAAAAAGCGCGAGCTGCTGCCGTTTTATCTGCCATGGGTGACGGGCGTGCTGGAGAACGGCACCGGCGCGCAGGATGCCATTTTAATGACGGTCATGCTGTGGCGTCTCGATGCCGGTGATATTCCCGGCGCGCTGGAAATCGCCCGCTATGCGCTGCGCTACAACCTGTCGATGCCGGAGAACCATGCGCGCACCGTGCCTTACATGCTGGCCGAAGAGGTGGCGCTCGCTGCCCTGCGCGCCCGCGATGCCGGTCAGCCGGTCAGTGCGGCGATCCTTCTCGACGTCATCAGCATGACCGGGAAAGCCGACATGCCCGATGAAGTGCGCGCCCGGCTGCATAAGGTCGCCGGTCTGACACTGCGCGATGCCGGTCAGCTCACTGACGCCATGACCCATCTGCAACGCGCGATCCAGCTCGACCGCAACGCCGGAGTGCGCAAGGACATCGAGCGGCTCACGCGCGAGCTGAATCCGAAACCTGTTGCCGCAAAACCCGCGCCGAAAGCGCCCACGAAAACCGCAACACAGAAAAAAACAGCCACACCGGCGAAACGCGGGCGGGGACGCCCCCGCAAAAACGCCGGTTAACAGAATGCGCCCCGCGCCAGGGCGGCACGCCGGTCAGTGAAGGTGTTTCACCTTTTCAGCGACCGGCGTCCACCGCCCACCCTTTCAGAGGTAGTCATGACGACGCTGATTATTCATAAAAACGAAGAGCCGCAGCCGGATAACACTGTGGTCATCCCGCCGCCAGCGGGCGACGAACCGGTGATTAAAAATACGTTTTTCTTTCCCGACATCGAGCCGAAGCGTGTGCGCGAGCTGATGCGCCTTGAGCAGACTATCGCCCCGGCGCGGCTGCGCCATGCCATCAAAACCGGCATCGCCGAGACGAACGCGGAGCTTTTCGAGTACCGCGAAAGCCAGATTAAGGCGGGCTTTGCGCGACTGGCGGATGTGCCCTCGGATGACATCGACGGCGAGAGCACGCGGGTTTTTCATTACCAGCGCGCCGTGTGTGCAATGGCAACCGCCACCCTGTATGAGCGTTATCGCGGCGTGGATGCGAGCGCGAAAGGCGACAAAAAAGCCGACAGCATTGATACCACGATTGATGAGCTGTGGCGGGATATGCGCTGGTCTGTGGCGCGCATTCAGGACAAACCGCGCTGCATCGTGGGGCAAATATGATGAAGGTCATCGCGCACCAGGGTGACACGCTCGATGTCATCTGCGCCCGCCTTTACGGGCGCACTGAGGGGGTCTTCGAGGCGGTGCTCGCTGCGAATCCGGGTCTGGCTGAACGTGGCGCGGTGCTGCCTTACGGCACGGCGATTGAGCTGCCGGAGATTCAGGTCGCGCCCGTACAGGAAACGGTGAATTTATGGGACTGAGTATGGAAAAAATCACCTCCTCGCTCGCCTACTGGATAAGTGTCGCGCTGACCTTCTTTGGTGCCATGACGCCGCAGGACTTTGCCGCGTATTTCGGCGCGCTGGGCGTCGTGGCGACCGTCGGGGTGAACTGGTATTACCGGCGCAAAAGCTATGCGCTGTTAGCGCTACAGCTCGGACAGAACGCCCTGAGCAGTAAGGAGATTAACAATGTCATCAATCGTTAAGCGTTGCAGTGTGGTCGCGGTGCTGGCACTGGCGGCACTGTTGCCTGATTTTCGTTTACTCCGTACCTCGCCGGACGGGCTCGCCCTGCTGGCAGACCTTGAGGGGTGCCGTCTGCGTCCCTACCAGTGCAGCGCGGGGGTATGGACATCAGGCATCGGCCACACTGCCGGGGTCGCGCCGAAACGCGATATCACGGAGCGTGAAGCGGCGCGAAATCTGGTTTCCGACGTGCTGACGGTTGAGCGCCGTCTTGCGGTCTGCGCGCCGGTCGACATGCCGCCGCAGGTTTACGACGGCGTGGTCAGTTTCGCCTTTAACGTCGGCACCGGCGCGGCGTGTAAGTCGACGCTGGTGTATTTCCTGAACCAGAAAAAGTGGCAACAGGCCTGTGACCAGCTCCCGCGCTGGGTCTATATCGATGGCGTCAGGAATACCGGGCTGGAAGACCGCCGCAAGCGCGAGCTGGCCTGGTGCATGAAAGGGGTAAATCAGTGAACACGCGTTTAATTTTACCGGCTGTCAAAGCGCTGACCGGTCTGATGTTACTGCTGGGTTTAATTTACCCGAACAGTGTGGCGGTGAATGTTGTTGTGATCCAGGCGCTGTTTATCTGCCTGGCCTGTTTCGCAGCCAGCCTGACCGGCGCGGCGGCGTCTGAATACTGGCTCAGGCACCGGCGCGACAGGGTTGTCGACAATATTTATGCCGTGCTGATTGTGAGTCTGATTTTCTTTCATCAGTCGCCCGCCCGCCGAAAATTCTGGTCGGTTCTGATGCTGGCATTCACCTTTCCCTGTCTTGTTTCAGGCGGGCATCTTCTTTTCGCGCTGTTTTATCTGGCTTGTCTGGCGGGATTTATGGCGGTGCGCGCCTCGTATTGTCAGCGCATCCGGGAGGCTGGCCTGTGCCGAGACTCATGATGATTTTAATCGCTGTCGTGCTGGCGCTTGCCGGGGTGCTGTGGCTGCGCCATGAAAACGGCAATCTGACCCGCTCGCTGGAAAAGGCAAACCGCGTCGCCAGCGAGCAGAAAACGACGATTGGCATGCTGAAAAACCAGCTCGTTGTTGCCAGTGACCGTGCGGATAAAAACGAACGGGCGCAGGTGGATTTACGCCAGAAGCTGAATGCCGCCGGTGAGCGGGAAGCCCGGCGGGAACAAACCATAACGAGGTTGCTTAATGAAAACGAAGCCTTTCGTCGCTGGTACGGCGCTGACTTGCCTGATGCTGTGCGCCGGTTGCACAAGCGCGCCGCCTGCGCCAGTGCCGGTGATTGTTTACAACGGCTGCCCGAAAGTGAGCCTTTGCCCGATGCCGGGAAGTGATCCGCGTACCAACGGCGATTTAAGCGCGGATATCCGCAACCTTGAGCGGGCGTTAGAAAACTGTGCGCTCCAGGTCGAAACCGTCAAACAATGCCAGGATGATATCGATGCTCAAACCAGACAGTCTGCGAAAAGCCCTGATTAATGCCGCGCCGGTGCTTGCCACTAACCCCGACATGCTGCGCCTGTATGTGGACAGCGGCAATATTGCCGCCACGCTGGCGACCTCGCTGTCGTTTGAAAAACAGTACACGCTGAATGTAGTGGTGACCGATTTTACCGGCGATTTTGATTTAATCCTCGTGCCGGTGCTGGCCTGGCTGCGTGAACATCAGCCCGATATCCTCAGCACCGACACCGGGCAGAAAAAAGGCTTCGTCTTCGAGGCTGATATCAATAACGACAGCAGTTTTGATATCAGTATCAGCCTGTTACTTACCGAGCGAACGCTCGTCGAGGAAGTCGGCGCGGCGCTGCATGTGCGATGCATCCCGGAGCCACCGCCGCCGGAGCCGGTGACGCGCCCGGATAAGTTTTATATCAATGGCGAGCTGGTGAGTCAGTGGCATGGATGAGTTTAAGCCCTTCGACGATAAGCTCGCGGGGCTGCTTGCTGCAATGTCGCCCGCCGGACGTCGGCGACTGACTGTCGACATTGCGAAGAAGCTGCGCCAGCGCCAGCAGCAGCGGATTAAATCGCAAAAAGCGCCTGACGGCACGGCGTATGCTCCGCGCAAACGCCAGCCACTGCGTGCAAAGAAAGGCCGGATTAAGCGGGAGATGTTTGCGAAGCTGCGCACTAACCGCTATCTGAAAGCCAGCGGTAATGACAGCGCGGCGGTTGTGGAATTTACTGGTAAGGTGCAGCGCATCGCTAAAGTGCACCAGCACGGACTAACGGACAAAGCGAATGTTTATGGACAGGACATTAAATACGAAGCCAGGATCTTGCTTGGGTTAAATGTGCATGAGCAAAGTATAATCAGTGATATGATAATCAGCCATCTTCTAAATGGCTAACTGTGTAATGGTTATAACTTCTTATAAAGCAAGTTATTGTGGGGTATGGTTGAGTGAAGTCTATTATATTCGATATTCTAAAGGATTTATTGCCTATCTTATCTGGTGTATTAGGGCTTTTAGGCGTTTTGAATGTATTTAAGACTGTCCATGGTAAGCTTACCATTTGGGGATGGTTTGCTGTGATTTTAATATCATTGTCTACCATTGGCGGTATTTTTTTGGCAAAGAAAGAAAAGTCAGATAGCGAACGTGAAAAACAACAGCTTCAAAATAAGTTGAATCGTATATTAAGTGACCTTGCCAAAGTGAAGCAGCCACTAGGTGAGGTGGAATTGGCTTATTGGACAGTGCTGCCAGATTCCGAACCGGAAGTTAAAGCTTATAAAGAGTATATTAAGGAAAAAATAGCTGCGCTACCAAAATTAAAGAAAGCTGGTTTTAGGCCTCTCCTCAATAAGGAAATAGAATCACTTGTATTGGATGGTAATGGTAATCCATCCATCTATGATATAAATAATAAGAGTGCCTATTGGCCAAACGAAAAATTCCCTGCACTACAGAGCTTATCTAAAACTTATAGCGTAAAATTGTGCATTAGTCTCAAAAAAATTAAGCCGGAAGAATATCAACCATTTGTATTTTCCTCAGGTTCTGTAGATTGGTGCGCTAGCTCTGTATTGACTCCAGTTAACATTATCTTTTATGACGTCAAAAAAGATAAGATTGGTTATAGAACAAAAAATAAATATGATAAAGGCTTCGTTCGTTCAAATGGGAAAATATCCTCCGTTCAAGATCTATTTGGTGCTAGAGTTTTCTTCCAACCTCCGTCATTAGGTCGTTCCTATGTAAAAAATTCATTGAGAAAAAATGGTGCACCTAAAGACGTTATTGAACGTCATGATAGAGTTACATCAATTTTAGCCGCGCTTCAAACACAAGGTGCTTTAATTGATACTGGAACTGGGCAAAGTTTTAGTATCGATAGTAAAGATATAAAAAAATACACAAATATCGATATGAATACTTTTTTTTATTCAACTCTCCCTTTAAATGATGGAGAAGAGCCCGGCTCATCTTCAAAGGAGGAATAAACGATGGTTTTGGATTAGGCCATGTTGTATATGCGGTGGTAGAAAAGCATTTCATTGCCGCATTTTTCATACATCGGCATCCTTCGTTGTATGAACATACCAGCAAACATTAACGAACTTGCCCGCGCTATCCGCAATATGGTACGCACCGGCACCGTGGTCGAAACCGATCTCAATGCCGGTCGCTGCCGTGTGCAGACCGGGGGCATTATTACCGACTGGCTCCAGTGGCTGACCCGGCGCGCCGGTCGTTCCCGTACGTGGTGGGCTCCGTCCGTCGGCGAACAGGTTTTAATTCTGGCCGTCGGCGGCGAGCTCGATACCGCGTTTGTGCTGCCCGGTATTTTCTCCGATGAGAACCCCGCGCCGTCTGCCTCGGCGGATGCCCTGCATATTGCTTTCCCCGATGGCGCGGTTATTGAGTACGAACCCGAAACCAGCGCCCTGACCGTCAGCGGCATTAAAACCGCCGACGTCACCGCATCCGAGTCCCTCACCGCCACCGTACCGGTGGTAACAGTCAAAGCGTCTGTGCGCATCACGCTCGATACGCCGGAAGTGGTTTGCACGAACAAGCTCATCACTGGTTCGCTGGACGTGCTGAGAGGCGGCACTATGCGCGGCGACATTGAGCACAGCGGCGGTGCGCTGTCGTCCAACGGCAAAGTGCTGCATACCCACAAACACCCCGGCGACAGCGGCGGCACGACAGGAGCGCCACTATGACAGCCAGTTATCTCGGTCTGAGCCGCAGCACCGGCGGGACAATCACCGACGCGGAGCACATCAGCCAGAGCCTCAGCGATATCCTGCGAACACCGGTTGGCTCGCGTGTGATGCGCCGGGATTATGGCTCGCTGTTGTCCTCCATGATTGACCAGCCGCAGACCCCGGCGCTGGAGCTGCAAATCAAGGTCGCCTGTTATTTCGCGGTGCTGAAATGGGAGCCGCGCATCACCTTAAGTGCGGTGACCACGGAGCGTCAGTCTGATGGCCGCATGGTGGTCAGCCTGACCGGCGAAATTGCCAGCACCGGCGACGCCCTTTCGTTAACCATCCCTGTGAGCTAACACCATGCCGATTGTTGATTTAAGCCAGCTCCCCGCGCCGGATGTGGTTGAGGCGCTGGATTACGAGAGCATTCTCGCCGAGCGTAAGGCGACGCTGGTTTCGCTGTTTCCGGCGGAGCAACAGGACGCCGTCGCCCGCACACTGGCGCTGGAATCCGAGCCGCTGACCAAGTTTCTGGAAGAGAACGCCTACCGGGAGGTTATCTGGCGTCAGCGCGTCAACGAAGCCGCCCGCGCGGTCACGCTGGCAAGCGCTGAGGGGAGCGACCTTGATGTGATGGCCGCGAACAACAACACCGCACGGCTGACCATCACCCCGGCAGACGATACCGCCATCCCGCCGGTGGCGGCGGTGATGGAGTCCGATGCCGATTTGCGCCTGCGCGCCCAGCAGGCGTTTGAGGGGCTGAGTGTGGCCGGTCCGGTCGGTGCCTATGAGTACCACGGACGCAGCGCCGACGGGCGTGTCGCTAATATTTCTGTCGAAAGCCCGACACCGGCCTGTGTGACCATCACCGTGCTTGCCCGCGAGGGTGACGGCACCGCTGCCGGTGACCTGCTGGCCGTGGTGGAAAAGGCGCTCAATGCTGATGACGTGCGCCCGGTGGGCGACCGCGTGACGGTGCGGGCGGCGGAGATTGTGCCGTATGCGGTGGCCGCCACACTCTGGTTTTACCCTGGCCCCGAAGCTGAACCCATTCGCGCCACGGCTGAGCAGAAACTGAAAGCCTATATCACCGCGCAGCACCGGCTTGGTCGTGACGTTCGCCGGTCGGCCATTTATGCCGCGCTGCATGTTGAAGGTGTCCAGCGCGTGGAGTTGAGCGCGCCGCCAGGCGACATCGTGCTCGGCAAACACCAGGCGTCTTACTGCACCGGGTACAGCATCACCGCCGGGGGGAATGATGAATAGTGACCGGCTGTTACCCGTCGGCTCGTCACCGCTGGAGGTGGCCGCCGCAGCCGCAGCGGCTGAGATTGCCCGCGTCCCGGTGCCGCTGCGTACCCTGTGGAATCCGCAGACCTGCCCGGTGGCGCTATTGCCCTATCTGGCATGGGCGCTGTCGGTCGACCGGTGGGATGCCGACTGGCCGGAAGCCACGAAACGCCGGGTGATAGCGGCCTCGTTTTTCGTTCATCAGCACAAAGGCACCATCAGCGCCCTGCGTCGCGTGGTGGAGCCGCTCGGTTTTCTTATCGAGGTGCGCGAGTGGTGGGAGCTTAACGAGGAGCCGGGCACGTTTCGCCTGGTGGTCGGCGTGCTCGATGGCGGCATCACCGACGAGATGTATCAGGAGCTGGAGCGTCTTATCGATGACGCCAAACCGGCCAGCCGCCACCTGACCGGACTTGCCATCAGCCTGAGCACATCGGGCGAGTGTTACGTCGACGCGGGAAGTTATGCCGGAGACGCGCTGGTCGTTTACCCGTATTTACCTGAGGACATCACCGGCGGCGGGGAATATTTCCCGGCCTCGGCCATTCATTTTATCGACAACGTGAGAGTAAGCGCATGACCGCGAAATTCTTTGCCATTCTGACCAACCAGGGTGCGGCACTGCTGGCAAACGCCACCGCGCTCGGGACTAAGCTCAATATCACGCAAATGGCCGTCGGCGATGGCAACGGCACATTGCCGACGCCGGACGCCACGCAAACAAAGCTGGTTAACCAGAGACGCATTGCGCCGCTGAATATGCTTAGCGTTGACACGAACAACTCAAGCCAGATTATTGCCGAGCAGGTTATCCCCGAAAACGAGGGCGGTTTCTGGATCCGCGAAATCGGGTTGTATGACGATAACGGCGTGTTAATTGCGGTCGCCAACTGCCCGGAAACCTACAAGCCGCTGTTGCAGGAGGGCAGCGGGCGCACGCAGACCATCCGCATGGTGCTGATTGTCTCCTCGACGGCTGCCGTCACGCTGAAAATTGACCCGTCGGTCGTGCTGGCAACGCGTAAGTATGTGGACAACACCGCTATTGAGGTTAAAGGGTATGCCGACACAGTGATGAAAAAGCACCTTTCATCAGCCAATCCTCACGATCAATACCTCATGACCAGTAACGCATTAAAAGAGCTGGTCTCGGCCAGTCTCGTTGGTGACGTTCTCAAAAACCTCGGTTTAGGAGAAGCCGCAAAACGGGATGTCGGAACAGGCGTTAATCAAATCCCGGATATGTCGAGTTTCATCACCGGAACGGTCAACGCCTTCAGGTTACCCGCCGGGCATATTGTGCAGTTTGATAGCGGCACAACGACAACAGGCACAGGCACAGGCGGAGGTTTTACGAAATCGTACCCGACACCATTTCCTCACGCGTGTCTGGTACTGGTTGGTGTTGCGTATGGCACGCTAGGCTATCGCGTTTCTGTCTCAACAAATACATCAGACCGTACTGCTGCAAACATGAATTTTGTAGACCAGAACGGGAACGGTATTCCTGGTATTCCCGTCGGTTACATTGCAATAGGATACTGATATGAAATCTGTTTACTCACCTTCCGAGCACATAATTTATAACGCCGCCTTTTATGCCGATTATCAGCGCGCCGGGACATGGCCAGCGGATGGGATTGAAGTGAGCGACGAGGATGCCGTTACGTTTAATGGTCGCAATGAGCCTACTGGAAAAATGGTTGACTACCAGAACGGCGCGCTTTACTGGGTTGACCGTCCTGCGCCAGAGCTGACTAAAGAGCAGATGATCGCCCTGGCTGAGCAAAAAAAAACGTCACTACGTGCAACCGCTGATGCTGAAATCTCATGGCGACAGGATGCACTTGATGCGGAAATAGCGACGGAGGAGGAAAGCGCCGTGCTGACTGAGTGGAAAAAATACCGGGTGCTGTTGATGCGGGTAGATACTACGACAGCACCGGTGATTGTCTGGCCTGAAATTCCTGCCTGAACGTGGGGTTAGTAAATGCCTGTAAATTTGCTGGCCGGTTTCTTGTGCCGCCAGGAGTTATTACCACTTCAGACTGCGCGCCATACCTGCCACTGATAACCTGTTTCGCAGTCATGCGCGGGTGGGAGTTGACCCCGCCTGCGCAACAGGTTCGACAACTCTTCAGCCAGCGGTGATGACACATCAGGCATACTATCGGCGCTGGCGGCACAACATCATTTGGTAGCCTCATCATTTGCCCAAAGACAGAGTTTTAAAAGCTTCAGGTCATTTGATGTATTCCTGCCGAAAGCGCCTGATGTAGTTTTATAAGAATATCTTTTAGTATCCATGCTCAAATAACATGAAATTTCCTGACAGCTTACTCTGATCTTTCCTCCCATTATAAACTCTGTGTGCCGGAAGCTTTTTCTGGTGATGCTTTCTGCACCATGCCTCTGTATGCTTAAATGCTCCAGCATCTGATATTCAATTAAAAGACTGGCAAACTCACCTTCATCACAAATTCCGGGAAGGCAATTTAAAAAAAGGACTGTTAACTCATCCATTGACAATTGTGCACGTAATACGCGAGCGAGATTTTTTTTGGTTTCATAAGCGTATTTAGAATCGTCAATCATTTTTAATATGCGGTAGAGGTTTCTGAAGTAATGACCAAATCGATCATTACTCTCAGAGTTGAAGTTTTTATAAAATATGTATGCGGAACTCTTTTTTACTTTTACGTTCTTACTGTAGATGGTGATGGGGTATAACGCCTCACTATTCACTGTCAGGAATTTTGTAAAGCTCAGTCGGGCTCTTGATTCGTTAAATTCCAGGTTTTCAATGATATTATTTTGTAAGTTGAGTAGGTTGTAGAATGATGACTCAAAGTTTTGCTTGGCTGTTTCATTATTTTGCTTTGTTTGCATTATAATGGTGATGGTTAATGCAATAAAACCAATTGCACCAATAACCGGGTTTGTCACCCCGCCAAAAAAATCACCAAATGGCCCAAGTTCTGTTAATCCTTTACTGCCCTCCGCAGTGGCTTCTTTTGTTATAAATAAAGCCTGCCATGCCAGATGTCCAATATAAATCAAAAAGGCAATGAGGGTCGTATATAATAAAACTAACGATAGCGCTACTTTGTTTTCTGCTATTGCGTCTGCGAGTAGAGAGAATTCCCATTCTAAAGATGAAATTATCTCGCTCTCCCGTATGGTACTGATAATTCTCTTACATTTTAACGCAAGGCGTTTACCTGCATCCATTTATCACCTCAAAGGATAATTTAGTGCATTGTTGTTATTGAAAGCATTATATGCTTCCTTGCTGCGTTGGGTATAAAAATATATGGCAGTGGGAATGTCCCGGAAGATGCAAAATGCATTCTTTCACGGGTAAAGTGTGCAGCGAGGGGGAGGTTCTGCTTTTACAGGTTTCCACAACTCGTTGTTGCAGATCCATCCCAACCCCAATAAATAGCCCCGCGCCCGCACAGCCTGGAAAATACACTCACCCCAACACCACGGAGTTAAACGGATGAGTGATTATCATCATGGCGTGCAGGTCGTCGAAATTAACGACGGCACGCGCGTCATTTCCACCGTCTCGA
Organism: Kosakonia sp. YIM B13571; assembly: GCF_042788095.1. NCBI lineage: Bacteria > Pseudomonadati > Pseudomonadota > Gammaproteobacteria > Enterobacterales > Enterobacteriaceae > Kosakonia > Kosakonia sp. YIM B13571. Next base: position 90,166 of record NZ_JBHZPL010000011.1, read on the forward strand.
CCGCCATTGTCGGCATGGTATGCACCGCCAGTGATGCCGATGCCGCGACCTTTCCCCTTAACGAGCCGGTACTGATTACCAGTGTGCAAAGCGCCATTGCCAAAGCCGGTAAAAAAGGCACGCTGGCGGCATCATTACAGGCCATCGCTGACCAGGCAAAACCGGTGATTGTCGTTGTGCGTGTCGCGGAAGGCACAGACGACGATGAGGAGGCGGCGCTCGCGCAGACCATTTCCAACATCATCGGCACCACGGACGAGAACGGCAAATACACCGGCCTTAAGGCACTGCTGACCGCCGAAGCCGTCACCGGCGTGAAGCCGCGCATTCTCGGTGTGCCGGGCTTTGACACGCTGGAAGTGGCCACCGCGCTTGCGCCGATTTGCCAGAAGCTGCGCGCGTTCGGCTACGTCAGCGCGTGGGGCTGCAAAACGGTATCTGATGCCATCAAATACCGCGACAATTTCAGCCAGCGCGAGCTGATGGTTATCTGGCCGGATTTTCTCGCCTGGGACACCGTGAAAAATGCGACTGCCACGGCATACGCAACCGCCCGCGCGCTCGGTCTGCGCGCGTATATCGACCAGTCGGTCGGCTGGCACAAAACCCTGTCTAACGTCGGCGTCAACGGTGTGACCGGCATCAGCGCGTCGGTGTTCTGGGATTTGCAGGAGCCCGGCACCGATGCGGATTTGCTTAACGAGGCGGGCGTCACGACGCTGATTCGCAAGGATGGCTTTCGTTTCTGGGGTAACCGCACCTGTTCGGATGACCCGTTATTCCTCTTTGAGAACTACACCCGCACCGCGCAGGTGATTGCCGACACGATGGCCGCCGCGCACATGTGGGCGGTCGACAAGCCCATCACCGCGACGCTTATCCGCGATATCGTCGACGGCATTAACGCCAAATTCCGCGAGCTCAAAACGAATGGTTACATCGTCGATGCGACCTGCTGGTTTGACGAAGAGGCCAACGACAAAGAGACCCTGAAAGCCGGAAAGCTGTATATCGATTATCACTACACGCCGGTTCCCCCACTGGAAAACCTGACCTTACGCCAGCGCATCACCGATAAATATCTGGCAACGCTGGTTTCCTCGGTCAACAGCAAATAAGGAGCCTGACTAAATGGCAATGCCGCGCAAGCTCAAATACATGAATGTGTTTCTGAATGGCTACAGCTATCAGGGGATCGCCAAATCCATCACCCTGCCGAAGCTGACCCGCAAGCTGGAGAACTATCGCGGCGCTGGAATGAATGGCGTCGCGCCGATTGATATGGGGCTCGATGATGATGCCCTGTCAATGGAGTGGTCGCTAGGCGGTTTCCCGGATTCCGCTATCTGGGAGCTGTACGGCGCAACCGGCGTCGATGCTGTGCCAATTCGTTTTGCGGGCTCTTACCAGCGCGACGACACCGGCGAAACGGTCGCTGTCGAAGTGGTCATGCGTGGCCGCCAGAAAGAGATCGACACCGGCGAAGGTAAGCAGGGCGAAGACAGTGAGTCAAAAATCTCGGTTATCTGCACCTACTTCAAACTGACGATGGACGGCAAAGAGCTGGTTGAAATCGACACGCTCAACATGATTGAGAAAGTGAACGGCACCGACCGTCTCGAACAGCACCGCCGCAATATCGGCCTGTAATTTTTCACCCGGTCAGCGAGGCTGGCCGGTTAACCCCATTCCCGATTAAGAAGAGAACACCATGACGAACGAAAACGTGATCACCCTGGAAAACCCCATCAAACGCGGCGAGCAGGTCATCGGCCAGATTACGCTGATGAAACCCAACGCCGGTACGCTTCGCGGCGTCAGCCTGGCCTCGGTGGCAAACTCTGACGTCGACGCGCTGATTAAAGTACTGCCGCGCGTGACCGCGCCGTCACTGACCGAGCAGGAAGTCGCCGCGCTGGAGCTGCCTGACCTTGTGGCGCTGGCCGGTAAGGTGATTGGTTTTTTGTCGCCGAGTTCGGCGCAGTAACTTTCCCGCCCGACCTGTCAGTCGATGACCTGATGGCGGATATTGCGGTGATTTTTCACTGGCCGCCATCGGAGTTATTTCCCCTGAGCCTGACCGAGCTCGTTACATGGCGCGAAAAAGCGCTCCAGCGAAGCGGAAACACGAATGAGTGATGTGAAATTACAGGTGTTGCTCAGGGCTGTTGACCAGGCGACCCGCCCGTTAAAATCCATCGAAAAGGCCAGCAAAACTCTGGCCGGCGATATCCGGGCGACGCAAACCACATTACGTGAGCTCAACAGCCAGGCATCCAGAATAGAGGGTTTTCGCAAGACCAGCGCACAGCTTGCCGTGACCAGCCAGTCGCTGGCAAAAGCGAAACAGGAAGCCGCTGCGCTTGCCGTGGCGTTTAAACAGACCGAAAACCCGACCCGCGCTCAGGCTGCCGCAATGGAAGCCGCGCGCAAAAATGCCGCCGCGCTCCAGCTCAGACATAACAGTCTGCGTGAAGCGGTACAGCGGACACGACAGGAACTCAGCCAGGCGGGCATCAACACGCGCACGCTGGCCGCTGATGAGCGCCGCCTGAAAACCAGTATTGGTGAAACCACTTCGCAACTTAACCGGCAGCGCGAGGCGCTGGCGCGCGTCAGTGCGCAACAGGCAAAACTGAGCGCGGTTAAGCAGCGTTATCAGGCGGGAAAAGAGCTCGCCGGTCAATCGGCGGCGGTCGGCGCTGCCGGTGTCGGGATTGCCACGACCGCCACGCTGGCCGGTGCGGCACTGTTAAAGCCGGGGTTTGATTTTGCGCAGAAAAACGCCGAGCTTCAGGCGACGTTAGGCGTAGCGAAAGACTCAGCAGAAATGACCGCCCTGCGTAAACAGGCGCGCCAGCTCGGCGACAATACCGCCGCCTCGGCTGACGATGCCGCCGGGGCGCAAATTATCATTGCCAAAGGCGGTGGCGATGTGGCCGCCATTCAGGCGACTACGCCGGTCACGCTGAACATGGCGCTGGCGAACAAGCGCACGATGGAGGAAAACGCCGGTTTGCTGATGGGGATGAAATCGGCTTTCCAGCTTTCAAACGATAAGGTCGCGCACATCGGCGATGTTCTCTCGATGACGATGAACAAGACCGCCGCCGACTTTGACGGCCTGAGCGATGCGCTGACCTATGCGGCACCGGTGGCAAAAAATGCCGGTGTGAGTATTGAGCAAACGGCGGCGATGATTGGCGCGCTGCATGATGCCAAAATTACCGGCTCGATGGCCGGGACGGGGAGCCGCGCGGTGCTCAGCCGTTTACAGGCTCCGACCGGCCAGGCGGCTACTGCCATCAAAGAGCTTGGTGTCAAGACCGCCGACAGCAAGGGAAACACGCGCCCGATATTCACCATCCTGAAAGAGATTCAGGCCAGCTTTGAGAAAAATAAACTCGGCACCGGGCAACGTGCCGAATACATGAAAACCATTTTCGGCGAGGAGGCGAGCTCAGCGGCACAGGTGCTGATGACTGCCGCATCGACCGGCAAGTTAGACCAGCTTACCGCCGCGTTTAAGGCGTCCGACGGCAAGACCGAGGAACTGGTTAAAGTCATGCAGGACAACCTCGGCGGCGACTTCAAAGAATTCCAGTCAGCGTATGAGGCGGTCGGCACTGACCTTTTTGACCAGCAGGAATCCTCCCTTCGCAAACTGGTGCAAACCGCGACCGGGTATGTGCTCCAGCTCGACGGCTGGATCCAGAAAAACAAGGGACTGGCACAGACCATCAGCACCATCGCGGCGGTTGCCGTCGGGATTATCGGCGTTGTTGGCGCAATCGGTCTGGTGGCGTTCCCGGTAATCAGCGGTATCAACGCCATCATTGCGATTGCCGGGGTACTCGGCACCGTATTCAGCGTCGTGGGTGGCGCGATCATGACGGTACTCGGCGCGCTCACCTGGCCGATTGTGGCGATTGGCGTTGCCATCGTCGCCGGGGCTTTACTCATTCGTAAATACTGGGAGCCCATTTCGGCATTTTTTGAGGGCGTGATCGAAGGGCTTAAGGCGGCGTTTGCGCCGGTCGGGGAGCTGTTCTCACCGCTGAAACCGATGTTTGACTGGCTGGGGGAAAAACTCAAAGCCGCGTGGGACTGGTTTACCAACCTGCTTGAGCCGGTGAAGTCGTCTCAGGAGCAACTCAACGCCTGCAAGGATGCCGGGATGCGATTCGGCCAGGGGCTGGCTGATGCGCTGATGTTTCCGCTTAAAGCGTTCAACAAACTGCGCGCGGGGATTGAGTGGGTACTCGAAAAACTCGGCGTCATTAACAAGGAATCGGGCGACCTCGATAAAACGGCGGAAAAAGCCGGTGCCGCGAAAGCCAGTGCGATGCAAAACCCGGCAATCAGTAATGGCGCGTATATCCCTGCAACCGGCACGTATGGCGGTTATCAGGCGTATCAGCCCGTTACCGCCCCCGGTGCCGGGAAAGCGTACACCGACAACCGGCAGAGCCATTACAACATCACACTGAATAACGGCGGCGCACCGGGGGGAGACCTCGGGCGTCAGTTGCAGGATGCTGTTGAGAAAGCCGACCGGGACAAACGCGCCCGCGAACGGGCGAACATGCGCACCGACGGATAAGGAACCACTGAAATGATGCTTGCACTTGGCTTTTTCGTTTTTATGCGTCAGACGCTGCCGTTTCAGAACATGCAGCGCGACGCGGAATACCGCTGGCCGTCAAACAACCGCGTCGGCAAACGTGATGCCTTTCAGTTTCTCGGCGTCGGTGAGGAGAAAATCACGCTCAGCGGCGAGCTATTCCCGGAGCTCACCGGCGGGCATCTGACACTGACCGCGCTGCGCCTGATGGCGGAGGAGGGGCGCGCCTGGCCGTTACTGACCGGAACCGGTCTGATTTACGGGATGTACGTTATCAACAGCATCAGCGAGACGGGCACCGAGTTTTTTGCCGACGGCTCGCCCCGCAAAATCACCTTCACCATGACACTGACCCGAGTCGACGAGTCGCTCGCGGCGGTGTATGGCGACCTGAATAAACAGGCCGACAGCCTGGTCGGTAAGGCGAAAGAAGCCGCCACGAAATTAACGTCAAGCCTGGGGTTCTGATGTCAGAAATACTGTATAGCGAAGCGGGGAGCACGCTCACCCCCGCGTTTATGCTGAAAATTGACAGCAAGGATATTACCGGCAACATCAGCGACCGCCTGATTAGTCTGACCATGACCGATAACAGGGGGTTTGAAGCTGACCAGCTTGATATCGAGCTCAACGACGCCGACGGGCGTGTTGTTCTGCCGGTGCGCGGCGCAGTGCTGACGCTTTTTCTTGGGTGGAAAGGTTCGGCGCTTATTGGCAAGGGCAGTTTCACCGTGGATGAGGTTGAACACCGGGGCGCGCCGGATACCGTAACCATCCGCGCCCGGAGCGCCGATTTTCGTGGCTCCCTGAATTCCCGACGCGAGGAGTCATGGCACGATAAAACGCTCGGTATGATTGTCGGGACCATCGCGACACGCAACAAACTGACGGCGGCCGTTGCGCCGGAGCTGGCAAAAATCGTTATTCCGCATATCGACCAGTCGCAGGAATCCGACGCCAAATTCCTGACCCGACTTGCCGACCGGAACGGCGGCGAGGTGTCTGTCAAAGCGGGAAAATTGCTGTTCCTCAAACCGGGTAATGCGGTCAGTGCCAGCGGTAAACCCATCCCGCAGGTGACCATTATCCGCAGCGACGGCGACCGGCATCAGTTTGCGATTGCTGACCGGGGCGCTTACACCGGTGTTACCGCGCAATGGCTGCATACCAAAGACCCGAAGCCGAAGAAAGTGAAGGTGAAGCGCAAGCCAAAAGAGCAGCACCTGCGCGCACTGCAACACCCGAAAGCCAAAGCGAAAAAGAAAGAGGCCAGAGAGCCGGAAGCGCGCGAGGGCGAATACATGGCCGGTGAGGCGGATAACGTCTTTGCGCTAACCACAGTCTACTCGACAAAAGCCCAGGCAATGCGGGCGGCTAAAGCTAAGTGGGACAAGCTACAGCGCGGCGTTGCCGAGTTCTCAATAAGTCTCGCGGTTGGTCGCGCCGAGTTATATCCCGAAACACCGGTAAAGGTTTCGGGCTTTAAGAGCGTCATAGATGAGCAAGCATGGATAATCAGTAAGGTGACCCATAACCTCAATAATAATGGCTTCACGACGGGCTTAGAGCTTGAGGTAAGGCTTTCCGACGTTGAGTTCGATACCGATGAAGATATGTGATGAATTTTATTTATCTATTTGTTTTTAAAGGTTTTATTAGTTAAAATTTAAGCATCAGCCAAACCATGAGGTGCTCATTATGTTTCATTGCCCTTTATGCCAGCACGCGGCACATGCTCGCACCAGCCGTTACATGACAGATACTACTAAGGAACGCTATCATCAGTGCCAGAATATAAATTGCAGCGCGACCTTTGTGACGCTGGAATCTGTGCAACGATATATTGTGAAGCCAGGGGAAGTAAAACCGGTCAGGCCGCATCCTACCTCGTCAGGGCAGCAAATTTTGTGGATGTGAGAACAGCCCCGCAATTGCGGGGCTTGTTATGTGTCGATGTGGTCAATGTGTGGACATTGAAAGAAACAAATCCTTTTGTTTCATGGGGATAGTGATGGTGCTAAAACACCATCCCTGTCTTCCCCCACATGATGTGGGGGTTTTTTTTGCCCGCAATTCCACCGCTTAATTTACCCATTGCTGTTGCCCACCTTTCGTTATAATTCCCGCAGGATCAATGCAGGAGCATTTATGAATCAATCCTATGGGCGTCTGGTTACCCGGGCGGCGGTTGCTGCAACCGTCATGGCATCGTCACTGCTGTTAATTAAAATCTTCGCGTGGTGGTTCACCGGTTCGGTCAGTATTTTGGCGGCGCTGGTGGATTCGCTGGTGGATATCGCCGCATCACTGACCAACTTGTTGGTTGTTCGTTATTCGCTGCAACCCGCGGATGAAGAGCATACGTTCGGCCACGGAAAAGCGGAATCGCTGGCGGCACTAGCACAAAGTATGTTTGTTTCTGGTTCGGCGTTGTTTCTGTTTTTAACAGGTATTCAGCACCTTGCTAAGCCTGAACCGCTTCGTGATGCAGGCATTGGTATTACGGTTACGTTGATCGCACTGTTTAGTACTGTGATCCTTGTCACTTTTCAGCGTTGGGTAGTACGGAAAACCCACAGCCAGGCGGTTCGGGCGGATATGCTTCATTATCAGTCTGATGTTATGATGAACGGCGCAATTCTCATCGCGCTCGGGCTCTCCTGGTATGGATGGCATCGGGCGGACGCACTGTTTGCGCTGGGTATTGGCAGCTATATTTTGTATAGCGCGTTACACATGGGATATGACGCGGTTCAGGCATTGCTGGACAGAGCCTTACCCGACGAAGAGCGGCAGGAAATTTTCGACATCGTCACCGCCTGGCCAGGCGTCAGCGGCGCTCACGATCTTCGCACGCGGCAGTCAGGGCCGACCCGCTTTATTCAAATACATTTGGAAATGGAAGATAACCTGCCGCTCGTTCAGGCACATCTTATTGCTGAGCAAGTAGAACAGGCGATTCTGCAACGTTTCCCGGGTTCTGATGTGATAATCCATCAGGATCCTTGTTCGGTAATACCTCAAGGACGATAAGCACGTAGAGGCTTTCGCATTTCGTTGTAAAAAAGTGAGCCAGACCAGCTTTTTGTGTATAAATTACCGCCATTTGGTCTGACCTGAATCAATTCAGCAAGCTGGGATTGATATACTATTTGCAGCATAGTTGTTCGCTCCCACAGGGGAGTCGCTTCGGGCCACAGAATTTTATTTTGCATTCCTAAGTTCAGAGGTAGTCATGATTAAAAAAATCGGTGTGTTGACAAGTGGCGGTGATGCGCCAGGCATGAATGCCGCGATCCGCGGCGTCGTCCGCGCAGCATTGACAGAAGGTCTGGAAGTGGCAGGTATCTATGACGGTTACCTCGGCCTGTATGAAGACCGCATGATCCAACTTGACCGCTACAGCGTGTCCGACATGATCAACCGCGGCGGTACATTCCTCGGCTCCGCCCGCTTCCCGGAATTCCGTGAAGAGCATGTCCGCGCAGTGGCTATTGAGAACATGAAAAAACGCGGTATCGACGCGCTGGTTGTTATCGGCGGCGACGGTTCTTACATGGGTGCTAAGCGCCTGACTGAAATGGGTTTCCCGTGCATCGGTTTGCCGGGCACCATCGATAACGACGTTGCGGGTACTGACTACACCATCGGCTACTTCACCGCGCTGCAAACCGTGGTTGAAGCAATCGACCGCCTGCGTGACACCTCTTCTTCTCACCAGCGTATCTCCATCGTTGAAGTGATGGGGCGCTACTGTGGCGACCTGACGCTGGCGGCGGCGATTGCAGGCGGTTGCGAATTCATCGTGCTGCCGGAAGTGGAATTCAACCGTGAAGACCTGGTCGCAGAGATCAAAGCGGGTATCGCCAAAGGTAAAAAACACGCCATTGTGGCCATTACCGAGCATATCTGTGATATCGACGAACTGGCGAAGTACATCGAAAGCGAAACCGAGCGTGAAACCCGTGCCACTGTTCTTGGTCACATTCAGCGCGGCGGTTCTCCGGTGCCTTACGATCGTATTCTGGCTTCCCGTATGGGTTCTTACGCGATTGAGCTGTTGTTGCAGGGCTACGGCGGCCGTTGTGTCGGTATTCAGAACGAAAAAATGGTGCATCACGACATCATCGACGCTATCGAAAACATGAAACGTCCGTTCAAGGGCGACTGGCTCGACTGCGCGAAGAAACTTTACTAAGTGCGAAAACGCCCTCAATAATGAGGGCGTTTTTTTACCCACATTTATTCCCCAAAGTTATAGCCAATCTTTTTTTATTCTTTAATCATTGGATACCTTTCTGGCAGTCTGATGACATCAAAATCGATAACCTTAAGAGAGTGGGCGATGAATAAATGGGGCTTGGGGATTACATTATTGCTGGCTTCTACCAGCGTTCTGGCAAAGGATATCCAGTTATTAAACGTCTCTTACGATCCAACGCGTGAGCTGTATGAGCAATACAACAAAGCTTTTAGCGCGCACTGGAAACAAGAGACAGGCGACAACGTGGTGATTCGTCAGTCCCATGGCGGTTCCGGCAAACAGGCAACATCTGTTATCAACGGTATCGACGCTGATGTGGTAACGCTAGCGCTGGCCTACGATGTTGACGCGATTGCAGAACGCGGCCGTATCGATAAAAACTGGATCAAACGCCTGCCAGACAACTCCGCTCCCTATACCTCAACCATCGTTTTCCTGGTGCGTAAAGGTAACCCGAAACAGATTCATGACTGGAACGATCTGATTAAACCTGGCGTTTCTGTGATCACGCCAAACCCGAAAAGCTCCGGTGGCGCGCGCTGGAACTACCTGGCGGCCTGGGGCTATGCGCTGCATCAGAACGGCGGCGATCAGGCAAAAGCGCAGGAGTTCGTAAAAGCGCTGTTTAAAAACGTAGAAGTGCTGGATTCCGGTGCGCGCGGTGCGACCAATACCTTCGTTGAGCGCGGTATTGGTGACGTGCTGATTGCGTGGGAAAACGAAGCGCTTCTGGCAACCAACGAACTGGGCAAAGACAAATTTGAAATTGTCACCCCGAGCGAATCTATCCTCGCGGAGCCAACCGTCTCTGTTGTCGACAAAGTAGCAGAGAAGAAAGGCACCGAGAAAGTGGCGGAAGCCTACCTGAAATACCTCTATTCGCCGGAAGGCCAGGAGATCGCCGCAAAGAACTTTTATCGCCCGCGTGATGCACAGGTGGCGGCGAAATACGCCAACGCGTTCCCGAAACTGAAACTTTTCACCATTGATGATGTGTTCGGTGGCTGGACGAAGGCGCAAAAAGAGCACTTCTCTAACGGCAGTACTTTCGACCAAATCAGTAAACGTTAATCTCCCCCAGGCGCCCTCATCAGAGGGCGTTTTTGTTTTCCCTCTGCGTAAAATCCAGGATTTCCGACTTCCCCTGCAATTTGCGCTATCATTCCGGTTCTTTCAGCAAAGGAAGCGGAAAAATGAAAACCGTGCGTCGTATCGTCATTGTTCTGTTGGTGCTGGCTTTACTGGCAGCAGCGGGAGCGTGGTTGTGGTTTAAAAACAGCGGTAACCCGGATGCGTTGCGCCAGATAGTCACCGAACAATGTTTACCGAACATGCGTGAGCATAACTTGCCAAAACCCTGCGCTCAGGTGAACCTGAAAAGCGGCTACGTGCTGATGAAAGATCGCAATGGGCCGTTGCAGTTTTTGCTCATGCCGACGTACCGCATCAACGGCACGGAAAGCCCGTTGCTGTTGCAACCGACAACGCCAAACTTCTTCTGGCAAGCGTGGCAATCCCGAGATGTGATGAGTAAACTGCGCGGCAACACGGTGCCGGACAACGCGATTTCCTTGACCATTAATTCGCGCACCGGGCGCACGCAGAACCATTTCCATATCCATATTTCTTGTCTGCGTTCCGATGTGCGCACGCAACTGAATGACAATGCCGCACGCATCAGCAGCCAGTGGCTGGCATTTCCTGGCGGCCTGCTCGGTCATCAATATTTAGCGCGCCGCGTGACTGAAGCAGAGTTGGTTCAACGCAGCCCGTTTTTGATGCTGGCAGAAGAAGTCCCGGAAGCAAAAGCGCATATGGGACGCTTTGCGTTGGCAATGGCGCAGCAGGCCGATGGCTCGTTTGTGCTGCTGGCCACCGAGCGTAATCTGTTGGCGCTTAATCGCGCATCGGCAGAGGAAATTCAGGATCATCAATGCGATATCCTGAAATAACCCCACCATAATTCACGTTTACTCCGCCTGCCTGTCACCGTAGACTTGCTGAAAAAATCTACAGGAGACAGGCATGTCGCTCTGGCTTTCTCACCCTCTGTTCCTTCCCTCTGTCATTGTCGGCATCACTATCGTGCTGTGGGCCACTTCGTTATTGCCGGAATTTATCACCGCCCTGCTATTTTTTACGGCGGCGATGGTGGCAAAAATTGCGCCGCCGGACGTCATTTTTGGTGGTTTCGCTTCATCGGCCTTCTGGTTGGTGTTCAGCGGCTTTGTGCTCGGAGTGGCAATACGCAAAACCGGGCTGGCGGATCGGGCGGCGAGAGCGTTATCGGCAAAGCTGACCGACTCATGGCTGCAAATGGTCGCAAGCGTCGTACTGCTCAGTTACGCACTGGCGTTTGTGATGCCTTCGAACATGGGGCGCATTGCGCTGTTGATGCCAATCGTCGCGGCAATGGCGGCACGCGCGGGCATTAACGAAGGAACACGTTCCTGGTATGGGCTGGCGTTGGCGGTCGGTTTTGGCACTTTCCAGTTATCGGCGACCATTTTGCCCGCCAACGTGCCAAACCTGGTGATGAGCGGTGCGGCAGAAGGCTCCTACGGCATTCATCTTAACTATGTGCCTTATCTGCTGCTGCATACGCCGGTACTTGGCATTTTAAAAGGGCTGATCTTGATTGGCCTGATTTGCTGGCTCTTTCCTGGTCAGCCACGCGCGCCGCGCGAGCAAACACCCGCTGAACCGATGAGCCGGGATGAAAAACGGCTGGCGTGGATGCTGGCGGTAGTACTGACGTTGTGGGTTACGGAAAGCTGGCACGGCATCGGCCCTGCGTGGACGGGGCTTGCTGCTGCTTGCGTGACGCTGTTGCCGCGCGTGGGCTTTATTACCGGCGACGAATTTTCCAGCGGTGTGAATATTCGCACCTGTATCTATGTGGCGGGAATTCTCGGCCTGGCGATTACCGTGACGCAAACCGGGATCGGTAGCGCCGTCGGTGAAGCGCTGTTGCATGTGATGCCGCTTGATCCGGCGCGTCCGTTCACCAGTTTCCTGGCGCTAACCGGCATTACCACCGCGCTGAATTTTATTATGACCGCTAACGGCGTACCGGCGCTGTTTACCACGCTGGCGCAGAGTTTTGCCGATGCCACCGGTTTTCCGTTGCTGTCAGTCATCATGATTCAGGTGCTGGGGTATTCCACGCCGCTGTTGCCGTATCAGGCGTCACCGATTGTGGTGGCGATGGCGCTCGGCAAAGTACCGGCAAGAGCGGGGATGCTGCTCTGTCTGGTGCTGGCGGTTGTGACGTATTTGGTGTTGTTGCCGCTGGATTATACGTGGTTTAGCGTGTTGGGGAAATTGTAAGGTGAAACCCTCTCCCGGCCGGGAGAGGGTAAAACAGAATTACGCCTGTTTTGCAGCTTCTGCCGCTTTAACGATCACCGCGAAAGCGTCAGCTTTCAGGGATGCGCCGCCAACCAGTGCGCCGTCAATATCCGGCTGGGTGAACAGCTCTGCTGCGTTGCCAGCGTTAACGGAACCGCCGTACTGAATGATCACTTGCTCAGCCACTTTCGCGTCGGCTTTAGCAATGTGGTCACGAATAAATTTGTGAACAGCCTGTGCCTGTGCCGGGGTAGCAGATTTGCCGGTACCGATAGCCCAAACCGGTTCGTAGGCAATGACAGCGCCTTCGAATGCCGCCGCACCCTGAGTTTTCAGCACTGCGTCGATCTGACGTGCGCAGACTTCTTCGGTTTTACCGGCTTCGTTTTCCGCTTCGGTTTCACCAATACACAGAACCGGTGTCAGACCCTGCGCTTTCAGCACAGCGAATTTTTTCGCGATCAACTCGTCGGATTCTTTGTGGTAAGTACGACGCTCAGAGTGGCCGATGATGATGTATTTCGCGCCAATATCTTTCAGCATTTCGGCAGAGGTTTCGCCGGTGAATGCGCCAGACAGGTTAACGTCAACGTTTTGCGCGCCCAGTACGATGTGGCTGCCGTCAGCGGCGTGTTTGGCCAGATCGAGGTACATTTCCGGCGGAGCGATTGAGACAGCACAACCCGTTACGCCAGCCAGCTCGGTACGCAGGTTTGCAACCAGTTCGTTTACCATGTGGCGGCTGCCGTTCAGTTTCCAGTTACCCATCACTAAAGGATGTCGCATTTTTACTCTCCACGCGCTTGGCGAATTAAGGAATATGGCCGCCCCTCAGGGCAGCATGGTCTGTGAAATAGTATAGAGATTCATCCCCTGAAAGGCTTTGCTTTTTGTCATTTATTGTTCTCTTCCAGCGAATCAGATAGCGTCAGCTTAATCGGTTCAACAGCGAAGGTCAGCCCTTTTTCGCCGTTGTCTGCCACCACATAGCGAATCGCGCCTTCCGTTTCGGCGTAGTAAGGTTTGTTTTTGCCGTTAGTCAGCAATTTTTGCAGCTTTTGCGTACTTTGCGCCGCGGTTAGCGTCGGTGAGAAGGCGCGGATAAACGCCGCCATATACTCTTGGGCCTTTGCTTTCGCCGCTTTTTGCTCGGGTCCTTGCACCGGCAGCCAGGTTATCTGCATCGATTTAATTTTTAGCGTGCCGCGTTCCAGCGCCGTCGAGGCATAGAGGTAATCATTGATTTTTGTGGCTGCGCGCGTCAGGTTCGCCTGGTCGCCCCGACTATCCACCGCGCGAAATTCACTGAGCGCCAGCGTCGGGTTGTCGGTATTAAATTTCTCGCGGAACTGACTAATCGACTGGTCAAATGTCGGCGCACCCGGCAGTAAATAGGGCGCAGTAGTGGCGGTCGGCGGCTCTTCTGCATGAACCGGCATGCTGAAAACCAGCGCGGAAAAGAGCAGCCAAATGGGGTAACGCCATGCTTTCATTCACATCGCCCTTTGTTGAGTTTGTTCACGATTAAAACGATATCGGGCTGGCTTGTCAAAAACTCCCGCCGCCAGGGTAAACTACGCAGCATTACGATAAAAGGAACCTTACATGGGCATACAGCAGTGGTTGTTCTCTTTTAAAGGGCGCATTGGGCGTCGTGATTTTTGGGTCTGGGTGATCCTGTGGGTGTTGAGTATGACGGTGCTGTTCGCGTTGGCTAACAGCGGTATGCTCGATTTTCAGATGGCCGCATTTATCCTGGTATGTCTGATCTGGCCGACAACCTGCGTGATGGTAAAACGTCTGCATGACCGAGGTCGTCACGGTGCGTGGGGCTTGTTGATGGTGCTGGCGTGGATGCTGCTTTCGGGCAACTGGCAAGTGCTGGGCGGTACGCTTGAGTGGACAGTGGGGCGTCTGATTCCGGTGGTAATCATTGTCATGATGCTCATTGACCTGGGCGCGTTTGTTGGCACCCAGGGGGAAAACAAGTACGGCAAAGAGACGCTGGACGTAAAGTACCGCTGATCACCAATAGTGTTCGGCGGTGATATGCCCCGGGCGGCGGCGCAGGTGTTTTGCCATCTGCCGGGTATCTTTCAGTAACTGTGTGGTATCGCGCACCATTTGCGGGTTGCCGCACAGCATCACATGGCTGGTTTCGGCGTTCAACGCAAGCCCTACGGCCTCTTCCAGCGCACCGCTTTCAATCAACGCCGGAACGCGCCCGGTCAGCGAACCGGAAAGGGTTTCCCGGCTAACCACCGTCTGAATCCGCAATTTCCCTTCGTAGCGCTTTTGCAGCTCCAGCATCAGCGGCAAATAACTTAAATCCGCCGCGTAGCGCACCGCATGCACTAGCACCAGGTTTTTGAAGCGTTCCAGATCCCTGCCTTCTTGCAAAATCGACAAATATGGCCCGATCGCGGTGCCGGTTGCCAGCATCCATAACGTATCGCAGTCAGGGACTTCTTCCAGCACGAAGAAACCAGCAGCTTCGCTTACCAGCAGCACTTCATCTCCCGGCTGGAGCGCGGCCAGGCGGGGGCTGAGTTTCCCTTCCGGTACGGTTACGAGATAGAACTCCAGATCGGGATTGCTCGGTGCGTTCACGTAAGAGTAGGCGCGCTGTACGCGCTCGCCGTCAATTTCCAGTCCGAGCTTGGCGAATTGTCCTGCAGTGAAGGGATGGACGGGGGCATGAACGGTGAGGCTGAACAGCGCATCGGTCCAGAACTGCACCTTTGTGACTTTTCCTGTTACCCAGTCCGCCATGGTTTTCTCCTGTTCTGTAGCGTTGCTTTATCTTCGTGTCTGTCGCATGAGATTTCCAGCCTGCGAAGGCCGGAAAGCTCAATTGAACAAATACCCTTACAGTATATGACGCTGTACTTCCGGGTCTTTGCGATCCAGGTAATGAATAGATTGAATACGGCGAATGGTGCGCGATTTACCGCGGATCAGCAGCGTTTCGGTTGTGGCGATATTGCCCTTACGCGTGATGCCGTCCAGCAGGTCGCCTTTGGTAATGCCGGTGGCGGCGAAGATCACATTGTCGCTGCGCGCCATTTCCTCCAGACGCAGCACATTGCCTGCTTCAATTCCCATACCGCGGCAGCGTTTTAATTCATATTCGCCAATACGACGGTTCTCTTCGTTGTCGCCTTTCACCTGATGGCGCGCCAGCAGACGGCCCTGCATATCGCCATCGAGCGCGCGGATCACCGCCGCAGAGACCACGCCTTCCGGCGCACCGCCAATGCCGTACAGGACGTCCACTTCGCTATCCGGCATGCAAGTGAGGATCGATGCGGCAACGTCGCCATCGGGAATAGCGAAAACACGTACGCCCAGCGCCTGCATCTCGGCAATGATGGCATCGTGGCGTGGTTTGGCAAGAATGGTCACCGTCAGCTCGCTTAGTGGTTTGCCGAGCGCAGAAGCGACATTGCGCAGGTTGTCGGCCAGCGGCAGATTGAGATCAATAGCGCCTTTCGCACCAGGACCAACAATCAGTTTTTCCATGTACATGTCCGGCGCGTTCAGGAAACAGCCCTTATCGCCGACCGCCAGCACCGCCAGCGCATTGGCCTGGCCCATTGCCGTCATGCGTGTCCCTTCGATTGGGTCAACGGCGATATCGACCGCGTCACCTTTGCCGGTACCGACTTTTTCACCGATGAACAGCATTGGCGCTTCGTCGATTTCGCCTTCACCGATCACGATGGTCCCGTCAATATCGACATTGTTGAGCATGATGCGCATAGCGTTAACCGCTGCGCCATCTGCCGTGTTCTTATCGCCACGACCCAGCCATTTGTAGCCAGCCAGCGCTGCAGCCTCGGTCACACGGGAGAATTCGATGGCAAGTTCTCGTCTCATAACAAACTCTATAGTGAAAGAAATTGAGCGAAGTTTATCACAGCGAGAAGAGGTGGGTTTGTTGGACAGCCCTCTCCCCGAAGAGAGAGGGCAAAGTTGAGGCAAATTACTCGTCGTGATCTTCCCACGCCAGCGCGCGTTTCACCGCTTTTTTCCAGCCGTTGTAGCGGACGTTACGCTCGGTGGTTTCGATCCCCGGACGGAATTCGCGTTCGATAACCGCTTTTTCCTGCAGTTCATCCAGGTTCTGCCAGAAGCCAACCGCAAGGCCAGCTAGGTACGCTGCGCCCAGCGCCGTGACTTCACGCACTTCCGGACGTTCTACGCGGGTGCCGAGAATGTCAGACTGGAACTGCATCAGGAAGTTGTTGGCAACTGCGCCGCCATCCACGCGCAGAGCGTGTAAACGAATGCCGGAATCCGCCTGCATCGCTTCCAGCACGTCGCGCGTCTGGTAGGCGATAGATTCAAGCGTAGCGCGGATGATGTGGTTCGAGTTGACGCCACGGGTCAGACCGAAAATAGCACCGCGTGCATACGGGTCCCAGTACGGCGCGCCCAGGCCGGTAAAGGCCGGTACCACGTACACACCGTTGGTATCTTTCACTTTGGTGGCGAAGTATTCAGAGTCAAATGCATCGCTGATAAGCTTCATCTCGTCGCGCAGCCACTGGATGGATGCGCCTGCCATAAACACCGCACCTTCCAGCGCATAGTTCACTTCACCTTTCGGGCCGCAACCGATGGTAGTCAACAGACCATGCTCAGATTTCACCGCTTTTTCGCCGGTGTTCATCAGCATAAAGCAGCCGGTTCCGTAGGTGTTTTTCGCCATCCCTTCTTTCACACACAGTTGGCCAAACAGCGCCGCTTGCTGGTCGCCAGCGATACCGGCGATAGGAATACGTGTACCGCCTTTACCACCAATGTTGGTCTGGCCGTAAACTTCAGAAGATTTACGCACTTCCGGCAGCATGGCGCGTGGGATATCCAGCGCTTCCAGCATTTTGTCGTCCCAGTCCAGCTCGTGGATATTGAACAGCATGGTACGCGAGGCGTTGGTGTAATCCGTCACGTGTACGCGGCCCTGGGTCATTTTCCAGATAAGCCAGGTATCAACGGTACCGAACAGCAGTTCACCACGTTTCGCACGTTCGCGAGAGCCTTCTACGTGGTCGAGGATCCATTTCACTTTGGTGCCGGAGAAGTACGGGTCAACCACCAGGCCGGTGGTGTTGCGTACATACTCTTCCATGCCATCGCGTTTCAGTTTTTCGCAAATATCGGCGGTGCGGCGACACTGCCAGACGATAGCGTTGTAAATCGGCTTGCCGGTTTCACGTTCCCAGACGATAGCGGTTTCACGCTGGTTAGTGATGCCGATAGCAGCGATTTCGTCGGAATTGATATCCGCTTTCGCTAACACTTCTACCAGCGTTGAACTCTGCGAGGCCCAGATCTCCATCGGGTCGTGCTCAACCCAGCCTGGCTTCGGATAAATTTGTTCAAACTCGCGCTGAGAGACGCTGATGATGTTGGCGTCATGATCCATCACGACGGCGCGGGAGCTGGTAGTGCCCTGGTCGAGCGCAACGATATATTTTTTGTCAGTCATGGTTATGTTCCCGTAGTCACATTACAGCGAAGCTTTTTGTTGAGTCGTGGAGGCAGTACCTTCTTCTTTCGCCGCCTCACTGGTTCCAGACGGCAGATGGCGACCAATCAGTTTACGATAACCGAATGCGCCGAGCGCCGCGCCTACGATCGGCCCGAACAGCGGGACGAGGAAGTAGGGAATATCTTTGCCACCGGTAAAGGCAACGTTGCCCCAGCCGGCAAGCCAGGCGAACGTTTTCGGGCCAAGGTCACGCGCCGGGTTCATGGCAAATCCGGTTAATGGACCCATTGATGCGCCAATAACGGCAATCAGCAGGCCGATCAGCAAGGGTGCCAGCGGGCCACGCGGAATCCCGTTGCCATCATCACCTAACGCCATGATGACGCCCATCAGCACTGCGGTAATGACCATCTCAACGGCGAAGGCCTGCACAAAGTTGATGTGCGGGTTCGGGTAAGTAGAGAAAATACCAGCCAGATCAAGACTTTCAACACTGCCGCGCACCATATTGTGCGTTTGTTCGAAATCGAGGAAAAGATTGTAGTAAAGCCCGTAAACAAGTGCAGCCGCGCAAAACGCGCCGGCAAACTGAGAAATGATGAAGGGAACAACTTTGCGCCCGTCAAAACTAGCGAAGAGCCATAATGCAATAGTCACAGCCGGGTTCAGATGTGCGCCGGAAACCCCTGCGGTCAGGTAAATGGCCATTGCCACGCCCAAACCCCAGATGATACTGATTTCCCACTGGCCGAAGGTGGCGCCAGCCACTTTCAACGCTGCCACGCACCCTACACCGAAGAAAATCAACAACCCGGTGCCGAGAAACTCGGCGATGCACTGGCCTTTTAAGGTTGATGTCTGACTCATAATCGGATCCTGCAAAAGAGTAATGGTTATTGTTAGCACGGGCGATCGCTCCCCCATGATGTCGTGTAGACATAGTGTTAATTTATCGTTAACGAGCAAAAACGAGAAATATCGAAATTAAAATGTGTGTACTGCGTCAATAAAATGAGCGTTTTCGAGCGCTGAAGCGCGTTTTTGCACCATAGCGAAATGTGAGCTGAATCATTTTTGTAACCCAGGCCTTAACAATTTAGTGGTAGACGCGCGCGTTGCACCAGGATGAGGACTAAAAGTGTTGCAAAGCGCAAACAGCGCGGCTCCGCGCTGGACAGGGGCTGGTGGGCTTCATACAATCGGGGACAAGCGAGATCCGCTCAATATCATAAGGCGTCGCCGATTTTCGGGACGGGGATTTTTAAAGACACGAATCATTCGGGTTGCAAGAAAGCGGTGACGCACCTGCAACACGAAGAATCAAGTGTATATCCATCAACGCCTTGCAACTCAGGAGAGGTATGACAATGTCATTAGAAGTGTTTGAAAAACTGGAAGCGAAGGTGCAGCAGGCGATTGATACCATCACGCTGCTGCAGATGGAAATCGAAGAGCTGAAAGAGAAAAACAATAGCCTGGCGCAGGAAGTACAGTCTGCTCAACATAGCCGTGAAGAGCTGGAGCGTGAAAATCACCAGCTGAGAGAGCAGCAACACGGCTGGCAGGAGCGCTTGCAGGCTCTGCTGGGGCGTATGGAAGAAGTCTGATTACGCTTTATCTTTCGCGTAGCTGCGGCATTGGTTGCTTGTATTCACCCCGGTAATAACGTTATCGATGCCGCCGTGGAAACGGGCTTAGGCCTTGCTACAGTGCGAAATCTTTAGGGAAAGTACTACGATGTCGGATAAGCGAAGCGCCATCCGGCAAAAAGAAGAAGGGCACCTGACGGTGCCCTTTTGTTTACTCGATATCGAGGGGATCTTCGGAAAGGATAATGCCGGTGCTATCGGCATAAAGATGGTCGCCGGAGAAAAAGGTCACACCGCCGAAATTGACGCGCACGTCGCTTTCGCCGATGCCTTCGCCCGCTGCGCCAACCGGAATGGCGGCAATCGCCTGAATACCAATATCCAGCTCTTCCAGGTCGTCTACCTGGCGTACTGAGCCATAGACCACAATCCCTTCCCACTCGTTTTGCACCGCAGTGCGGGCGAGATCCGCGTCGATTAACGCACGACGCATTGAACCACCGCCGTCGACCAGCAGGACGCGACCACGGCCGTTTTGTTCGAGCAGATCGTACAGCAACCCGTTATCCTCGAAACATTTTACCGTGATGATTTGTCCGCCAAACGACGACCGTCCGCCAAAATTGGAGAACAGCGGTTCCACGACGTTGATCTCTTCCTGGTAAATATCACAAAGCTCAGAAGTATCGTATTTCATAGGATTAACGTTCAGTTGCTGCGAGAACAGTCAGTATATCGCGCATCACGCGCTGTTGGCAAAATCATCAATTGTTCATTGACATTTATCAGTTAAAAATGCGTTTGACTGATGATTATTCCTAATACAAACAATAGATTAGTTAACAGTGCGCCTTTTACTGTGCGTTCCAGCATCGGCGGCATAGCGCGCGGGTCAAGCTCGCGCAGCACAAAGCGCGCCTGTTTGATAAGCAGCGGCGCAGCCAGCACAAACAGCCAACCCCACAGGCTTTGCAGCGAAAACAGGTTAAACAGCGCGAGGCATAACAGCGCGCCCACCAGCAGGCCGGCGTGGTAACGGCGTGCGTTGACGGGCCCTAATCGCACGACCAGCGTATTTTTGCCGTTTTCGCGGTCGCTTTCGATATCGCGCAGATTGTTGATATTCAACACCGCCGTAGCCAGCAGACCACAAGCGGTCGCGGGCAGGATGACGACCGGGATCAGCATATGCGTCTGCAAGTACCAACTGCCCATTACGCTTATCCAGCCGAAGAAAAGCAGCACTGAGATATCGCCAAGGCCAAGATAACCATACGGACGCTTGCCGATGGTGTAAGTGATGGCGGCAATAATCGACAGTCCTCCGAGCGCAAGGAAGCCGATAAAATCCGCCACCGTTTGTGTCGCTGCGGTCACCAGCAGTAGCCCGGAGATACAGCTCAGCACGATGACAATCATCAGCGCGCGCTTCATCTGCGCAAGGGATATGACCCCTTTTTGCATACCGCGCAATGGACCAATGCGATCCGGTTTATCGCTGCCTTTGACCGCATCGCCGTAATCATTGGCAAGGTTGGAGAGGATTTGCAGCAATCCTGCGGTGATAAGTGCGAGCACCGCCACCAGCGGATCAAAGTAGCCCTGCCACCAGGCCAGCACTGTGCCAACGACAATCGCGGCGAAAGCCAGCGGTAATGTTTTCGGTCGCAGGCTTTCCAGCCATGCCTGGGTGAGACTCAGAGATTGCGTTTCGTTCATAAGGTCAGCCAACAAAAATGGGGGCATAAGCCCCCATCGAGTGTGATGAAAACGTTGTGACCGGGATTATAAGATAAAACGGCTCAGATCTTCATCTGCCACTAAAGCATCAAGATGCTTACTCACATAGTCTGCATCAATGATAATCGTCTCACCGCCCAGATCGCTGGCGTCATAAGAGATATCTTCCATCAGACGTTCCAGCACAGTATGCAAACGACGCGCACCGATGTTCTCCGTGGTTTCGTTCACCTGCCACGCGGCTTGAGCAATGCGTTTGATACCGTCGTCGGTGAAATCAATGTTTACGCCTTCGGTCGCCATCAGCGCTTTGTACTGTACGGTGATAGACGCGTTTGGCTCGGTCAGGATGCGTTCGAAATCTTGCGTGGTTAACGCTTTCAACTCAACACGGATTGGCAAACGGCCTTGCAGTTCCGGGATCAAATCCGACGGGCTGGCAATCTGGAACGCACCAGAAGCAATAAACAGAACGTGATCGGTTTTCACCATCCCGTGTTTGGTCGACACGGTACAGCCTTCCACCAGCGGCAGCAGATCGCGCTGCACGCCTTCGCGAGAAACATCAGGACCAGAAGTGTTGCCGCGTTTACAGATTTTGTCGATCTCGTCGATAAACACGATCCCGTGCTGCTCAACGGCTTCGATAGCTTCCTGTTTCAGCTCTTCCGGGTTCACCAGCTTCGCCGCTTCCTCTTCAATCAGCAGCTTCATCGCGTCTTTGATTTTCAGCTTACGCGGCTTTTGCTTCTGGCCGCCCAGGTTCTGGAACATGGACTGGAGCTGATTGGTCATCTCCTCCATGCCCGGAGGCGCCATAATTTCTACACCCATCGGCGCGGCGGCGAGATCAATTTCAATCTCTTTGTCGTCGAGCTGGCCTTCACGCAGTTTTTTGCGAAAAGATTGGCGCGCAGCGGAAGGCTCAGCGGCTTGTTCCGGCTGACCCCAGTTGTTTTTCGCCGGTGGGATCAATACGTCGAGAATACGCTCTTCCGCCATCTCTTCCGCGCGGTAACGGTTTTTCTCGATCGACTGACTGCGCACCATTTTCACTGCCGCATCGGTCAGATCGCGGATGATAGAATCCACTTCTTTCCCAACGTAGCCGACTTCGGTGAACTTGGTCGCTTCAACTTTGATAAACGGCGCGTTGGCCAGTTTTGCCAGACGGCGGGCAATTTCGGTTTTACCGACGCCGGTTGGCCCGATCATCAGAATGTTTTTCGGCGTAACTTCATGGCGCAACTCTTCATCAAGCTGCATGCGGCGCCAGCGGTTACGCAGGGCAATCGCCACAGAACGTTTTGCCGCGTCCTGGCCGATAATGTGTTTGTCCAGTTCGCTGACAATTTCGCGTGGGGTCATTTCAGACATGGGAGATCCTTACGCTTTATAGGCTAATTCTTCGATGGTATGGAAGTGGTTGGTGTAGATACAGATATCGCCTGCAATCCCCAACGCCTTCTCAGCAATTTCGCGTGCGCCAAGCTCGGTGTTCTCCAGCAACGCGCGGGCAGCGGCTTGGGCGTATGGCCCGCCGGAACCGATGGCGATCAGGTCATTTTCCGGCTGGATCACATCGCCGTTACCGGTGATGATCAGCGACGCGGTTTCGTCGGCAACCGCCAACAGTGCTTCCAGCTTGCGCAGCATGCGATCGGTGCGCCAGTCCTTTGCCAGCTCGACAGCCGCTTTCACCAGATGACCCTGGTGCATTTCCAGTTTACGTTCGAATAATTCAAACAGAGTGAAGGCGTCGGCCGTGCCGCCGGCAAAGCCTGCAATGACTTTGTCGTTATACAGGCGGCGAACTTTTTTCACGTTGCCTTTCATTACGGTGTTGCCCAGTGTGGCCTGGCCATCACCAGCGATAACGACATGGCCGTTACGGCGTACGCTTACGATTGTTGTCACGAGCAGACCCCTTGGTTACAAATGCACAATACAGCGCCCCGCACGGTGTACGGGGCAGAATGCAATTATAAATGGGGGGTGTTTTAGGGGTTTCAACCCCCGGCGGCGAGACGGATGCAGTTTGCGTGACCAGCCATTTTCAGGCGGCTAATGGTGGCATCGGCGCTCTCTTTGCCTTTCACCGGGCCCATCACCACGCGATTCCAGCCATTGTTGCTGGTAATACGTGAGTCGAAACCTTCGAATGCCAACTGTGCGCGTACCGTTTCTGCCTGATCCTGGCCTTTAAACGAACCGCACTGGATAAGCCAGCGGCGATCGTCTTTCTTCTCTGCCGTTTGCGGTTGCGCTTTTGGTGCTTCCACTTCACGCGTTACCGGCGCGGCTTGTTGCGTTTTCGGCGGCGTTGCGGCGGTATGCGGCGGCGTTTGCAGCAGATCCTGATACGGTTGCGAGGTGGCCGCCGGTTTTTGCTGCGTAGTGGGTTGCGTCTGGCGCGGCGGCGGCGTTGTTTGCGTGGTACGCGCCTGCTGCACCGGTTGTTCCGTCACGCGCGGCTGCGTGCGCGGCGGCTGTGCCTGTACAGGCTGCGACTGCGTCCACTGCTGTTGCTGTTGCATCTGCACTTGCTGCTGCGCCTGGCGCTGGCGTTGCAGTGTTTGCTGGCGCTGCTCCGGCGTCTGTTCGTTCCACGGCACTTCGTTGAGCTGTGTCGGTTGCTGGCGCATGTCAGCTTGCATTTGCGCTAACAATTGACGCTGCTCATCGGTCAGTTGCTCCGGTTTTTGCACTTCACCACCGGCCGTTGGCTCGGTTGGCGCACGTACGCCAGGCTGGCGGCTTTCCAGCTCTTTAATGTAGCGCCAGCGCTCTTCTGGTTTCGGTGGCAGGCCGTTGCCGGTCATTTTCTGGTTTTGCAGTGACTCGGATTCTTCTTTTTTGTGGTGCGTAATAAAGTACAAACCACCGATAAAGGCGACCAGCACGGCGGCCGCAATGGCGACCATAGCTGGAGAGACCGCAGACTTGCTGCGCTGTTTTTTCTTTGAGTTACTCGTCTTTCGCCGCGCAGGGGCCGACTGGCTGCGGCGTACATAATCTCGTTGTGCCACTATCGTTTCGCTGTATTTATTTCGTTTATCAGCCCGCCATGTTACTTAAGCGACGGGGTTTTGACCAGAAGTGGGCGTCTGAAAGCCCGCAGCTTTACTTCAGCGCCCGGGTGCTACCGCGCAGGATTAATTCACAGTCCAACAAGCGCGAACCGCTGTTTACGCTATGCCCCTGCAACTGCTCCAGCAGTAATAACATGGCTTCGCGACCAATTTCATAACGCGGTTGCGAAACGGTGGTCAGCGGTGGGTCGCAGAATTCAGCCAGTGAAATGTTATCAAAGCCGATGATCGACAAGTCGTCCGGTACTTTCAAACCCCGGCGTTTAGCTTGCGACAGCGCGCCGAGCGCCATCACATCGCTATGGCAGAACACGGCAGTCGGTGGCTTCGGTAGCATCAACAATTGATCCAACGCCCGTGCGCCTGCCTCAAACGTGAAATCGCCACGCGTGATGTAATGCGGATCAACGGTCACACCAGAACGGCGCAACGCCTGCACATACCCCTGCAAGCGGTAATGGCACAGCGGCATCTCTTCCGGACCGGCGATACAACCGATCCGCTGGTGCCCTTGTTCCTGCAAAAAATTGACGGCATTAAATGCAGCGGTCAGGTTATCGATATGCACCGTCGGCAATTCCAACTCCGGTGCGAATTCATTAGCCATCACCATTGGCGGTAAATTGCGTTGCTCTTCAATGCTGGCGTCAAACGGCAAACGCGAGCCGAGCAGCAGCATGCCATCGATTTGCTTGGTGATAATCAGGTCGATAAAGGTTTTTTCCTGCTGATTTTGATGGGCGCAGTCACCAATCAGCACCAGATAGCCGTGTTCCGCGGCAGTCACTTCAATGCCACGAATAATCTCGCTGAAAAAGGGATCGCAAATATCCGGCACAATTACCAGCAGAGTGCGCGATTCATTGCGTTTGACGTTGCGTCCCATCGACTGAGGCAAATAACCCACTTCCATTGCCGCTTGTTCCACCCGATTGCGGGTAGCCTGTGACACTTTTTCCGGGTTCATTAATGCACGTGACACGGTTGCCGTCGAAACCTTTGCTTTCATGGCAACATCTTTCATGGTCGCTGCCGCAACCTGATTTTTGGGTTTCACCTTGTTCTCCTCGCATGCACGGCGCAGGCGTTGTCACATTTTTATCAGATAGTTAAGCGCACCGGTTACAGAATTTTCATGAAAAGTGTGATGAAAGTTGAATTTTATATGCCGGCTCGCAGCCTTAACTTTCAATCGGGTCGACATCCAGCACCCATTTCACTCGCCGCGCGTCCGGCAGGGTGTTAATCAGGGCCAGCGCGCCGGTGACGATATGCTGCAGGCGAATACGGGAAGGGTGTTGTAGCAGCAACTGCCAGCGGTAGCGCCCGGCGCGTTTGGCCGCCAGCGCCGGAACCGGGCCTAAAACCCATAACTGGTTGTCTGCCAGTGGGCTGGCTTGCAGCAGATTTTTAAGCTGTTGTAGAAACAGCGGCGCGTGCTGGTTGTTCTGATCTTCAGCGCGGATCAACACATGGCTGGTCCACGGCGGCAATTGCATGGTTTGCCGCTCCGCCAGCGCCTGTTCCGCGAAGGTGTCATAACCTTTATGCAGCAGCGTTTGCAGAAGCGGATGTTCCGGGTGGTGCGTTTGCAGTACCACTTCGCCCTGTTTGCCTGCGCGCCCGGCACGACCGGAAACCTGGGTATAAAGCTGGGCGAAACGCTCAGCAGCGCGGAAATCTGCCGAGAACAACGCGCCGTCGACATCCAGCAGCGCAACCAGCGTAACATCCGGGAAGTGGTGGCCTTTTGCCAGCATTTGTGTGCCAATCAGAATGCGCGCGCCGCCACGATGCACTTCTGCAAGATGCTGCTCCAGCGCGCCTTTGCGGCTTGTGGTGTCGCGATCAATACGTGATAGCGGCACACCGGGAAACATCGGCGTCAACGCGTGTTCCAACTGTTCGGTGCCAAGACCAACGGGCAATAAATGTGTAGAACCGCAGGACGGGCACTGGCGCGGTACCGGGCGCTGGCTGTCGCAGTGGTGACAGCGTAGATGCTGCTGCGCCTGATGGAAGGTGTAATAGTGATCACAGCGCGGGCATTCCGCTATCCAGCCACAGTCATGACACAGCAAGGCAGGCGAAAAACCGCGGCGGTTAAGGAACAAAATAACCTGGTTTCCTGCTTGCAGATGCTGGCGCATACGGTTGATCAGCGCCGGAGCCAGACCGGCCTGTAACGGCTGGCCTTTCAGATCCAGAACATGTTGCATCGCCGGGCGCGCGTGGCCTGCGCGGCGGGTCAGGCGCAGCAGGTGATATTTGCGCGACCGCACGTTATGCAGGGTTTCCAGCGCGGGTGTCGCCGAACCAAGAATAATCGGGATCTGCTCACTGTGAGCGCGATAAACCGCCAGATCGCGGGCGTGATAACGCCAGCCTTCCTGCTGTTTATAGGAGCTGTCGTGCTCTTCGTCGATGACAATCACGCCAAGGTTCTTAAACGGGGTAAACAGCGATGAGCGCGTGCCGATCACAATCGCCGCTTCGCCGTTCTTTGCTTTTTGCCATGTTATCAGGCGCTCGCTGTCGTTCAGCCCCGAGTGCAGCACCTCGACCGGCGCATTAAAACGCTCGCGAAAGCGGGCGATAGTTTGCGGTGTTAGACCAATTTCCGGCACCATCACCAGCGCCTGCTTTCCCTGCGTCAGCACGTTTTCCAGCACGCTTAAATAGACTTCTGTTTTGCCGGAGCCGGTCACGCCTGCCAGCAACCAGGCGGAAAAACGATCCGCCGCGCTGTGGATAGCGCCGACCGCAGTGGCTTGCTCTGTGTTCAGACGCAACCGGTCACCGCTAACGGAAAATGTTGTGCGCCAGTCGTTAAAGGTTGGCGTTTCGCTGTTCATCTCCGCCAGCCCTTTGGCGCGCAGCGCTTGTAGGGTAACGCTTTTCAGATCCAGCGCTGCCAGTTGATGCTGCCAGATTTTGCCTTTACGCAGCGCCGAGAGAGCCTGCTGCTGCTTAGCTGACTTTACGCGGTTGATGTCCATTGCCTGGCCCTGCTCGGTGGCGAACCAGTAGCCCTGAAACTCCGCGCTGGCGGGTTTAGTCTGGCGCAGCAGAACGGGAAGGGCGTTGAACAACACATCACCGATCGGATGGTGGTAATACTCCGCCGCCCAGAGCAACAGACGCCAGACCGCCGGGGAAAAAACCGGTTCGCTGTCGAGCACCTCTTCCACGCTTTTGAGATCGGCCAGCGGCAACTCGCTTTCGTCGCCCACTGCCATCACAATGCCGATGCGATGCTGGTTACCAAACGGCACACGCACGCGACAGCCCGCGCGCGCGGGCATCTCATCCGGCAACAGGTAATCGAACGTGCGGGGCAAAGGTACAGATAGCGCAACGCGGGCGACGGGCATCTCATCATCCTGACTTGAAAACTGGCGGGATAGTATACACATTGTTGCTACGGGCGAGCGGATCAGTTTGCATGTGCTGGCTAATTTCTGTATGATTCGCCGCCTTTGATGCGTTTTGAACGTGCCAAAGATACACTTACATATTAACTCGCGTGGTGTCTGGCGTTAGGGCTGGAAGAGCGACGCGGCCTTAAACTGAGGTTTCCCATGAAAAAAGGTATTCACCCGAATTATGTAGCGATTACTGCAACTTGCTCTTGCGGTAACGTAATCAAAACCCACTCAACTCTGGGTCGCGATCTGAACCTGGACGTGTGTGGTCAATGCCACCCGTTCTTCACCGGCAAGCAGCGTGATGTTGCAACTGGTGGCCGTGTTGACCGTTTCAACAAACGCTTCAGCATCCCGGGCAGCAAATAAGTTGCCAAAGAAAAAAGCGCCGAAAGGCGCTTTTTTTGTCTCTGCGTTTTGCCGAAGGGGTGAATTTTTGTGATGAGTATCACAAAAATATTGCTCTGACTAAAAAACGCGCATATTCTTTTCGCCATCCACTCCTGTGAACCTGAGCGAAAGAAATGAGCGATTTGCTAACGGCTGTGAAAAACGTATTTATGTCTTACCTGCTCTCACTGGCGGAAGTGCACCCGGAAGTCACGCGCTTCTGAGCGAGCCGATGAGATAAACAAAAAGGGCGGAAGATATCTTCCGCCCTTTTTTGTTGCGATCAGTATTCCCACGTATCCGGGTCGATGCCCAGTTCACGCATAATCACTTTCGCCTCTTCCGGGATTTCGTCGCTGCGCTCTTTGCGCAGGTCTTCATCGTTCGGCAAGGGTTGACCGGTAAACGCATGCAAAAACGCTTCACACAGCAGCTCGCTGTTGGTGGCGTGACGCAAGTTGTTCACCTGACGACGGGTACGTTCATCGGTGAGGATTTTTAACACCTTAAGAGGAATGGAAACCGTAATTTTTTTTACTTGTTCACTCTTCTTGCCGTGCTCAGCGTATGGGCTGATATATTCGCCGCTCCATTCAGCCATGAGATACCTTTAATCCTCTCAGTCATTAGTCTAAACCCGGGCACCGCCGGGCCGTAATTCCGCGTAGTTTACCGTAGAGTCACCATGGTGACACGGTGTATCGCTCCGCTACCGGTACTAAAGCGTATAATTTTAACGGCTATTGCGCTTTTGCTCAATCTATACGCAAAGAAGTTTAGATGTCCAGATGTATTGACGTCTATTGCCGCAGTGTTTACTCTGTCGTGAGACTTTTCATCCATTAAGCCAGGAAGCCTTCACCATGACGCGTAAACAGGCCACCATCGCAGTGCGTAGCGGATTGAACGATGACGAGCAGTACGGTTGCGTTGTCCCGCCGATTCATCTCTCCAGTACCTATAATTTCACCGGCTTTAACGAACCTCGCGCGCATGACTACTCGCGTCGCGGCAATCCAACGCGTGATGTGGTTCAGCGCGCGTTGGCGGAACTGGAAGGTGGTGCGGGCGCGGTATTGACCAATACCGGCATGTCGGCGATTCACCTGGTGACGACCGTGTTTCTCAAACCTGGCGACCTGCTGGTTGCACCGCACGACTGCTATGGCGGCAGCTATCGCCTGTTCGATAGCCTGGCAAAACGCGGTTGCTACCGGGTGAAATTTGTTGACCAGGGCGATGAGCAGGCATTGAAAGCGGCGTTAGCGGAACAACCGAAGCTGGTGCTGGTCGAAAGCCCAAGCAACCCGTTGTTGCGCGTTGTGGATATCGCGAAAATCTGCCAGCTTGCGCGTGAAGCTGGCGCAATCAGCGTGGTGGATAACACGTTCCTGAGCCCGGCATTGCAGAACCCGCTGGCGCTGGGCGCGGATTTGGTGCTGCACTCCTGCACCAAATACCTCAACGGCCATTCCGATGTGGTGGCGGGCGTGGTGATTGCGAAAGATGAGGCCACTGTCACCGAACTGGCATGGTGGGCGAATAATATTGGCGTCACCGGCAGCGCCTTCGACAGTTATCTGCTGTTGCGCGGTCTGCGTACGTTGTCGCCGCGCATGGAAGTGGCGCAGCGTAACGCACAAGCGATTGTCGATTTCCTGCAAAAACAGCCGTTGGTGAAAAAGCTGTACCACCCATCTCTGCCGCATAATCAGGGGCATGAGATTGCTGCGCGTCAACAAAAAGGCTTTGGCGCAATGTTAAGTTTTGAGCTGGATGGCGACGAACAAACGCTGCGTCGTTTCTTAAGTGGTCTATCGTTGTTTACGCTGGCGGAATCATTAGGCGGGGTTGAAAGTTTAATCTCCCACGCCGCGACAATGACTCACGCAGGCATGGCGCCCGAAGCGCGCGCCGCAGCGGGAATTTCTGAGACGCTATTGCGTATCTCAGCCGGTATTGAAGACAGTGAAGATCTAATTGCCGATCTGGAAAATGGCTTCCGGGTCGCAGCTGAGGGGTAAACATGAGTGTGATTGCGCAGGCAGGGACGAAGGCTCGTCAACTGCACAAATTTGGTGGGAGTAGTCTGGCGGATGTGAAATGTTACCTGCGCGTCGCAGGGATCATGGCGGAGTATTCACAACCTGGCGACATGATGGTTGTCTCGGCCGCAGGCAGCACCACCAACCAGCTGATCAACTGGCTGAAGTTGAGCCAGACTGACAGGCTTTCTGCGCATCAGGTTCAACAATCGCTGCGTCGTTACCAGACTGATTTAATCAACGGGCTGTTGCCCGCAGCGATTGCAGACGGTCTGACCAGCGAGTTTATTCACGATCTTGAACACCTCGCGGTGCTGCTGGATGGCGGCATCACCGACGCGGTTTACGCCGAAGTGGTCGGCCATGGTGAAATCTGGTCGGCGCGTTTAATGTCCGCCTTGCTGAATCAGCAGGGTCTGGATGCCGCCTGGCTGGATGCCCGCGATTTCCTGCGTGCAGAACGCTCGGCGCAACCGCAGGTGAATGAAGGCGCGTCTTATCCTCTGCTGCAACAACAACTGGCGCAGTATCCGGGTAAACGTATCGTCGTGACCGGCTTTATCAGCCGCAACGAAGCCGGCGAAACCGTGCTGTTGGGGCGTAACGGCTCGGATTACTCGGCAACGCAAATTGGCGCGCTGGGCGATGTCTCCCGCGTAACCATCTGGAGTGATGTGGCGGGCGTTTACAGCGCGGACCCGCGTAAAGTCAAAGATGCTTGTCTGCTGCCGCTGCTGCGCCTTGATGAAGCCAGCGAGCTGGCGCGTCTGGCGGCACCGGTGTTGCATGCGCGTACATTGCAGCCCGTCTCCGGCAGTAATATCGATCTGCAATTGCGCTGTAGTTACAACCCAGAACAGGGGTCGACACGCATTGAACGTGTGCTGGCTTCCGGCACCGGGGCGCGGATTGTCACCAGCCATGATGATGTTTGCCTGATTGAATTTCTGGTGCCGTCCGGGCAGGACTTTAAGCTGGCGCACAAAGAGATTGATCTGATTCTTAAGCGCGCGCAGGTGCGCCCACTGGCGGTTGGCGCCCATGCTGACCGCAACTTATTGCAACTGTGCTACACCTCAGAAGTTGTCGATAGCGTCTTTAAACTGCTTGATGAAGCCGGTTTGCCGGGTGAATTGCGTTTGCGCCAGGGGCTGGCGCTGGTAGCAATGGTGGGAGCGGGCGTGTGTCGTAACCCGTTGCACAGTCACCGTTTCTGGCAGCAGCTTAAAGGCCAGCCGGTGGAGTTTATCTGGCAATCTGACGAAGGCATTAGCCTGGTTGCCGTTCTGCGCGTTGGCCCAACGGAAAGCCTGATTCAGGGGCTGCATCAATCGCTGTTCCGCGCAGAAAAACGCATTGGTCTGGTGCTGTTTGGCAAAGGTAATATTGGTTCCCGCTGGCTGGAGTTGTTCTCGCGCGAGCAGAGCGCGTTGTCGGCGCGTACCGGTTTTGAATTTGTGCTGGCGGGCGTGGTGGATAGCCGCCGCAGTTTGCTGAGTTATGACGGACTGGATGCCAGCCGCGCGCTGGCGTTCTTTAACGATGAAGCAGTAGAGCAGGATGAGGAGTCGCTGTTTTTGTGGATGCGCGCCCATCCGTACGACGATCTGGTGGTGCTGGACGTCACCGCAAGCTCGCAGCTAGCGGAGCAGTATCTGGATTTCGCCAGCCACGGCTTCCATGTGATCAGCGCCAACAAACTGGCCGGAGCCAGCACGACCGATAAGTATCGTCAGATCCACGATGCGTTCGAAAAAACCGGTCGCCGCTGGTTGTATAACGCGACTGTTGGTGCAGGTCTGCCGGTGAATCATACCGTGCGCGACCTGCGTGAAAGCGGTGATGCGATTCTGGCGATCAGCGGGATTTTCTCCGGTACGCTCTCCTGGCTGTTCCTGCAATTCGACGGTTCCGTGCCGTTTACCGATTTAGTGGATCAGGCCTGGCAGCAAGGGTTGACCGAGCCGGATCCACGCGTTGATCTTTCCGGCAAAGATGTGATGCGCAAGCTGGTGATCCTCGCCCGCGAGGCGGGTTACGATATCGAACCAGACCAGGTGCGCGTGGAGTCTTTAGTACCTGCGGGTTGCGAAGAGGGATCGGTCGATCACTTCTTTGAAAACGGTGACGAGCTGAATGACCAGATGGTGCAACGCCTGGAAGCTGCCCGTGAAATGGGGCTGGTGCTGCGTTATGTGGCGCGTTTCGATGCCAACGGTAAAGCGCGCGTCGGCGTTGAGGCCGTTCGGGCGGAACACCCGCTGGCGGCGGTTTTGCCGGGGGATAATGTCTTCGCCATTGAAAGCCGCTGGTACCGCGATAACCCGCTGGTGATCCGCGGGCCTGGTGCGGGTCGTGATGTGACCGCCGGTGCTATCCAGTCGGATATCAATCGCCTCGCACAGTTACTGTAGCCCCTTTCTCTTATCCTCTCTCTGAACAGGGAGAGGATGCTTCTGCTGCATCATGAACTTTTTTCATCTTCGCTGAACATTCCTCACACAGAATGGTGATTTTCCTGTTGACGCCCCGATCGTTTTCCGTCATTTTTACATCTGGACGTCTAAACGTATAGAAGTTCACAAGACAATAGACAATGACATGTGATTGATGAGGTAAGGTATGAGCTTTTTTCACGCCAACCAGCGGGAAGCCCTGAACCAGAGCCTGGCGGAAGTTCACGGCCAGATTAATGTTTCCTTTGAATTTTTCCCGCCGCGCACCAGTGAAATGGAACAGACCTTATGGCACTCCATCGATCGTTTAAGCAGCCTGAAGCCGAAATTTGTTTCGGTGACTTATGGTGCAAACTCGGGCGAGCGCGATCGCACACACAGCATCATTAAAGGCATCAAAGACCGCACCGGGCTGGAAGCGGTGCCGCATTTGACCTGCATTGATGCCACGCGTGACGAGTTGCGCACTATCGCGCAGGATTACTGGAACAACGGCATTCGCCACATTGTGGCATTGCGCGGTGATTTACCACCGGGTGGCGGCAAGCCGGACATGTACGCTGCCGATCTGGTGACGCTGTTAAAAGAGGTCGCGGATTTTGATATCTCCGTCGCCGCTTACCCGGAAGTTCACCCGGAAGCGAAAAGCGCGCAGGCCGATCTGTTGAACCTGAAGCGGAAAGTAGATGCGGGCGCGAGCCGCGCGATTACCCAGTTCTTTTTCGATGTGGAAAGCTACCTGCGTTTTCGCGATCGCTGTGCGGCAACCGGTATTGATGTTGAGATCGTGCCGGGTATCCTGCCGGTTTCGAATTTTAAGCAGGCGAAAAAATTTGCCGATATGACCAATGTGCGTATTCCGGCGTGGATGTCGCAAATGTTCGACGGCCTGGATGACGACGCGGAAACCCGCAAGCTGGTGGGCGCAAATATCGCCATGGATATGGTGAAAATTTTAAGCCGCGAAGGGGTGAAAGATTTCCACTTCTATACGCTGAACCGCGCCGAAATGAGTTACGCCATTTGCCACACGCTGGGTGTTCGTCCGGGAGTGTAAATGTAAAAAAGAAAAGCCGGATCGCGATCCGGCTTTTTTATGGCTAACTGAAAACCACGTCCTGTGGGCTGGTTATCAACAGATTTTGGCTCTGCATTGTCTTTGAATTTACCTCTCACAGGACTGGCCGAGACTTCTTTTAAGGGTTTTGGTACGCGTAATCAATGCCGCTTTCTATAAAATCGAATGCTATTCCCACTCCTCCAGGAACCGTTTCCCGTACTGGTCGGCAACCAGCAGCGCGGCATAGACCTGATCCGGTGTCGCACCGCCCGGCATATTATGAATGGTTTCCCCTTGTGCACAGGCAGCCTGTGCCACGATGTGCATTTTTGCCGGAATATCGGTTTTGATGCCCAGTTGTGCCAGCGTAATCGGTAAGCCAACGGTATGGCACAGCGCCGCGACCGTTTCGATCTCTTCCAGCGGTGCATTTTCCAGCACTAACTGGGTTAAGGTACCAAACGCCACTTTTTCGCCGTGATAGTAATGATGTGCCTCCGGGATCGCCGTGATGCCGTTATGAATGGCGTGTGCTGCCGCCAGACCACCGCTCTCAAAGCCGACGCCGCTCAGGTAGGTATTGGCTTCCACCACGCGCTCCAGCGCAGGCGTCACAACATGTTGCTCGGCGGCGAACATCGCTTTTTCACCCTCTTCAAGCAGCGTGTTGTAACACAGCTCCGCCAGCGCGAGAGCGGATTGGGTACACTGACCTCCCGCCATCGTTTTTGCGCCACTGCGTGAACAAGCACGCGCTTCAAACCAGGTAGAGAGCGCATCGCCAATCCCTGCCGCCAGCAAACGCGCTGGCGCACCGGCGACGATTTTGGTATCGACAATCACCCGATCCGGGTTGTTGGGCAGCAGCAAATAACGATCGAACTCGCCGCTGTCGGTGTAGATAACCGATAACGCGCTACAGGGCGCATCGGTCGATGCGATAGTGGGGGCAATGGCCACCGGCACGTGCATGAAATGCGCCAGCGCTTTAGCGGTATCCAGCGTTTTGCCGCCGCCGATGCCGAGCACCGCACCACAGCGGGCGCTTTCTGCCACACCGCGCAGTCGGTCAATTTCATTTTGTGAACATTCGCCGCCGAACGGCGCGATTTCGCAGGCCAGCCCGGCATCCACCAGACTTTTTTGCAGCGTTTCCTGCGCAAAACCGAGAACAAATTTGTCACCGACCACCAGCCAGCGATCGGCCAGCGGTTTGAGATAGTCACCGAGGCGGGTGATAACGTCTGCACCCTGGATATACTTGCCCGGCGACTGGATGATGCGGTCCATATACTGCCTCCTTACAGGTTGAGGTTGCCAAAAGCTGTTTTCCAGTCCTGTTCAAACTTCTCAATAGCTGACTCTACTGCGGGCGTGTTGAGCATTTGTTGCGCTACATCTAATGGGAGCGTGATCGCTTCGCACCCGACCAGCAAACACTCCAGTGCCTGGCGTGGCGTTTTAAAACTCGCGGCCAGCACTTTGCTTTCCGGCGCATGCAGTTGCAGCAGGGTTTGCAATTCCTGCACCATGCGGATCCCGTCTCCGCCCTGCGCATCGACGCGGTTAACATAAGGAGCGACATATTTCGCGCCCGCCAGTGCGGCAAGCAGCCCTTGCGTGGCGCTGTAAACTGCTGTGCCCAGCGTGACAATGCCCTCTTTTTTCAATTGCTTGATGGCGGCGAGACCCTCAGCTGTCACCGGGATTTTAACCACGATATCCGGTACGGCATTATTGAGGCGTTTGGCCTCCGCCACCATGCCATCGGCTTCGCGGCTCATCACCTGGGCAAACAGCGTTCCCTGTGGGCCAATAACGCGTTGCAGGCGTGGCAATACATCCCAGAGGGAGTCTTTACCGGCAGCGATAATGCTTGGATTGGTGGTTACGCCCGCCAGCGGGTAAATCCGCGCCAGGCGCTCCACTTCCGCGACGTTTGCGGTGTCCAGATACAGTTCCATCATGCTTCCTCATAGAGCGTTTCTGCACACAGCATAAGAGCGCGGGTTGTGTTCCCGCCATATAACAAATCTGCCAAATACTGGACAAATGTGATCGAGAGAGCAAAGTGCGAGCCGGCTCACAAGTTACGTGATTGCTGATGAAAAAAGGTGTTGTAGAGAGTCGTTGAAACAAGCAGGGTATTTTTAACGTACAAAAATCCAGTTTTGGCGTTATTCGTCCAGCGGGGATTTTTCGCTGAGATGGCTGTGATATTGCTGGCGATATTCCGAGGGTGAGCGTTCCGTGTTTTTACGAAACAGGCGGCAGAAGTAGTTGCTGTCAACAAACCCGCAGCTGTGCGCCACTTCTTTCACTTTTAAATCGTACCCTTTGAGCAGCGTTTTGGCGTGCTCCAGCCGGGTATGAGTAAGATATTCATTGAAGCCGACAGAACCGGTTTTCTGAAACAGGTGCGACAGGTAATTGGGTGAGATATAAAACGCCTGCGCCACCGATTCGCGCGTGAGCGGCAAAGCATAATTTTCGTCGATATATTCACGAACAGCTTCGAACAGCGCCTGACTGCGCGACGCGGTTTGGATCTGGCTGCCGAGCAAGTCATTACAATGGCTGAGCAGAGTAGTGACGATCAGGCGCGCGGTTTGCTGTTCGTGCGGCTGCATCTGCATTTCATGCAGCGTCTGTAGCAGGAAGGAGCCGACACGCGGGCCGCGGCGCGCAACATGTTGTTTCGCCATGTTTTGCAGCATGGCACCATCCCACTGCGTGACGTTAAAACTGAGCTGTTGCTTGCCAAACAGCACGCTTAAGGTGGTGGCCGGTAGTTGCCATTGCGGGTGATTCCAGCTGCCCGCAGGAACGTATAGTACGTCGTGCTGCGACATCCGCGTGGTTTCGCCGTTGATCCCCGTGTCGGTCACCGTTCCCTCCAGCACTATCTCCAGGCGAGGAAAATCCACCTGGCAGGCCTGCGCAGGTGCGGTTCCGGTCACGCCCGCAAAGCATATCTGCCGTAGCGGAGCCGGGCCGTTTATCAGGCGCGAGATAAGATGGCTGACATCGAGACTCATGGTGTCCCTTTGGTTGCTGGCGAAGGGACAACCTTAACTGGCAGGATCAAAAAAGGCCACAACCAGTGTGGCCTTTTGCGAGAACAGATAAATTAGCCGGTATTACGCATACCCGCCGCCACCCCGGCGATCGTGACCATCAGCGCTTGCTCAACGCGGTGATCCGGCTCTTTGCCTTCTTCTTCCGAGAGGCGCGAGCGGTGCAGCAACTCGGCCTGCAACACGTTCAGCGGGTCGGTATAGATATTACGCAGCTGGATAGATTCGGCGATCCACGGCAGATCTGCCATTAAGTGCGAATCGTTGGCGATGGCCAGCACCACGTTGATATCCGCTTCCAGCAGCTTGCGCAGTTCGCTACCCAGCGCCCACAACTCAGGTTTCACCAGGCGCTGATCGTAATATTCCGCCAGCCACAGGTCGGCTTTGGAGAACACCATTTCCAGCATGCCAAGGCGGGTGGAGAAGAATGGCCAGTCGCGGCACATGGCTTCCAGCTCGCTCTGTTTGCCATCTTCCACCACTTTCTGCAATGCCGCACCCGCGCCCAGCCAGGCTGGCAGCATCAGGCGGTTTTGCGTCCAGGCGAAGATCCACGGGATCGCGCGCAGCGATTCAACACCGCCGGTCGGGCGACGCTTCGCCGGACGAGAACCCAGCGGCAGTTTGCCCAGTTCCTGCTCCGGCGTGGCGGAACGGAAGTACGGTACGAAATCTTTGTTTTCACGCACATAGCCACGGTACATATCGCAGGAGATATCCGACAGCTCGTCCATAATATGGCGCCATTCGGTTTTGGGCTCCGGCGGCGGCAGCAGGTTGGCTTCCATGATGGCGCTGGTATAGAGCGACAAGCTGCTGATGGTGACTTCCGGCAGACCGTATTTGAAGCGAATCATTTCGCCCTGTTCGGTAACGCGTAAGCCGCCTTTCAGGCTGCCTGGCGGTTGCGAGAGCAGCGCGGCGTGGGCCGGTGCGCCACCACGGCCAATAGAGCCGCCGCGACCGTGGAACAGGGTCAGCTCAATACCGGCTTTCTCGCAGGTTTTGATTAACGCATCCTGCGCCTGATATTGCGCCCAGGAGGCTGCCATCACACCCGCGTCTTTCGCCGAGTCGGAGTAGCCAATCATGACCATCTGTTTGCCCTGAATAAAGCCGCGATACCAGTCGATATTCAGTAACTGGGTCATTACATCATCGGCGTTATTCAGGTCATCAAGGGTTTCAAACAGTGGTGCGACCGGCAGAGCAAAGCCGATACCGGCTTCTTTCAGTAGCAGGTGAACCGCCAGTACATCGGACGGCGTCTTCGCCATTGAGATCACATACGCGGCGATGGATCCACGCGGCGCTTCGGCGATCACCCGGCAGGTGTCCAGCACTTCGCGCGTCTCTTCGCTTGGTTCCCACTGGCGCGGCAACAGCGGACGTTTGGAATTCAGTTCACGGATCAGGAATGCCTGTTTATCGGCTTCAGACCAGCTTTCATAGTCGCCAATGCCCAGGTAACGCGTCAGTTCGCCCAGCGCTTCTGTATGGCGGGTGCTCTCCTGGCGAATGTCGATACGCACCAGCGGCACGCCGAAACTCTTCACGCGGCGTAATGTATCGAGCAGCTCGCCGTTGGCGATAATGCCCATGCCGCAGGCCTGCAACGATTTATAACAGGCGTAGAGCGGTTCCCACAGCTGCTCATTTTGCGTCAGCAGCCCGGCAGGTTTCGGTAATTTCTGGCCTTTCAGGCGTGCTTCCAGCCAGGCCTGGGTTGCCATCAGATCGCCGCGCAGCTTCTTCATCAGGTAGCGATACGGTTCGCGCGCGCCTTCCGCGCCCGCCAGTTCGCGCAGCTCGTCGGTACACTCCACCATCGACAGTTCGGAAATCAGCAACTGAACATCTTTCAGGAACAGATCGGTTGCTTTCCAGCGGCTGAGCAGCAGGACATGGCGGGTGATATCGGCGGTAACGTTCGGGTTGCCGTCACGGTCGCCGCCCATCCACGAGGTAAAGCGCACCGGAACAAAATCCACTGGCAGTTTGTAATTGAGGTTCTCTTCCAGCTGTTCGTTCAGCTCGCGCAGATAGTTTGGCACGCCTTCCCACAGGCTGTTTTCCACTACCGCAAAGCCCCATTTGGCTTCATCTACCGGGCTTGGGCGGTTTCTGCGGATTTCGTCGGTATGCCAGGACTGGGCGATCAACTGGCGCAGTCGGCGCATCAGCTGGTGGCGTTCATAATCGGCAATATCGCTGTTATCCAACTGCTTTAAGCAGTTATTCACTTCCACCATTTTGTGGATCAGCGTACGGCGAGTGATTTCGGTCGGGTGCGCAGTCAGCACCAGCTCTAGCGACAGCGATTCAATCGCTTTAATAATGGTGGTTTCGTTGAGATGAGGTTGGTCTTTCAGCTTTCTGATGGTCTGGGCAATCACTTCCGGGTTGCTGGCCGCTTCACCTTTCGCTGAAATGCTATGGTATTGCTCAGCGGTGTTAGCAAGGTTCAGAAACTGGCTAAACGCGCGCGCTACCGGCAGCAGTTCGTCATTGGACAGATTCTGCAAGGTGGTGAGCAGCTCCTGACGGTTGGCTTCATTACCGGCGCGAGAAGATTTGGACAGCTTACGGATTGTTTCTACCCGGTCGAGAATGTTCTCGCCCAGTGCATCCTTGATGGTATCTCCCAGCAGTTTGCCGAGCATACTGACATTACTACGCAAAGCGGAATATTGTTCGTTCATGTTACCCCAGACACCCCATCTCATTTTATTTTGTTATACCTGTCATTGAGCAGATATAAGACACCGTCTTTTATAAAGCCACGTAAAACCCACCGCGTCAATTGTTGCGAAATCGCTTCAGCAAACGAATAAATGCCGACAATTTACGAAATTTAATTCGCATCGTGTCCAATAAGTATTGCTTATGGGATCGTGACAATTGTCACGCTTTTCCGCACATAAAAACCCCCTCATACGAGGGGGTAAAAAAGCGAAAATCACGTCAGTGCCAGCAGAAATGATGAACAACCTGGGTGATAAGTTCGCGCGTGGGTTTAATAAAGCGGGTTTCCAGGTATTCATCCGGCTGGTGTGCCTGGTTGATAGACCCTGGCCCCAGCACCAGCGTCGGGCAAAGCGTCTGAATAAAAGGCGCTTCGGTGCAGTAGTTCACCACTTCGGTTTCGACGCCGAGCAGTTTTTCTACCACTTCTACCAGTTGGTGATCCGGCGGGCATTCGTATCCCGGAATCGGCGGGTGCAGTTCGGAAATGGTCAAACGACCCGGCCAGCGGGAACTTACCGGCTCCAGCGCATCATTTAACAGCCCATTGAGATCGTTAAGCGT
The DNA here is from genome assembly GCF_042788095.1 of Kosakonia sp. YIM B13571. Taxonomy (NCBI): domain Bacteria; kingdom Pseudomonadati; phylum Pseudomonadota; class Gammaproteobacteria; order Enterobacterales; family Enterobacteriaceae; genus Kosakonia; species Kosakonia sp. YIM B13571. The sequence continues at coordinate 130,088 of NZ_JBHZPL010000011.1, forward strand.
CATGCCCGGCAGCGGGCGAATATCCATATGCAGTTCGCAACAGGCGCAGATACGGTTTGCCGCATCACCACCGTGAATATGCCCAAGGTTTAACGTGGGATATGGCACGGTGAACGCGTCATAGTGATAACGCTCTTTCAGGCTGTCGCGCAGTTGCAAAATATGGCCGATAGCATCGTGCATCAGTTCGATGGCGTTGACGCCGCGCGCCGGATCGCTGGAGTGGCCCGATTGACCAAGAATGCGAATCGCATTGGAGATATGGCCTTTATGCGCACGCACCGGTTGCAGCGAGGTCGGTTCGCCAATAATGGCGCAGTCCGGGCGCAACTGTGTGTTCTCGGAGAAATAGCGTGCACCGGCCATGCTGGTTTCTTCATCGGCGGTGGCGAGTACATACAACGGCTTGCTCAGTTTTGTCACATCGACGTCACGCAGCGCATCAAGAATAAAGGCGAAAAAGCCTTTCATGTCAGCAGTGCCCAGGCCGTAGAGTTTGTTTTCATGCTCGGTCAGCGTGAACGGGTCGCGCGTCCAGCGCCCGTCATCAAACGGCACCGTGTCGGTGTGACCGGTCAGTAACAGGCCACCCGCACCGGTTCCGGCACTGGCGAGCATATTGAATTTATTGCGGGTGCCGGGGACCGGCTGCACTTCAACCGTGAAACCGAGGTCGCCAAACCATCCTGCCAGCAAATTGATTAAAGACGCATTACTCTGATCCAGCGCTTCTTCCGTCGCGCTGATCGACGGTGTGGCTATCAGGGCGCGGTAGATCTCGATAAATGGTGGCAAATTCATTTTCATTGTTGACATACCTGAGTTCGTGATAGTATCAATATTCATGCACTAAATGTGAATAAAAATACAATAATGTTGAGCGTAAGGGAACCCATGCGGCGACTTTGCTCAGCGACGCGGGATTGATGCCGAGTCTTTCCCTGGCACACATGACGTAAGAAGGTAAACCGCCCCAATGTTGAACACATTAATTGTGGGTGCCAGCGGTTATGCTGGTGCAGAGCTAGTGACCTATGTAAATCGCCATCCTCATATGAACATAACCGCTTTGACGGTTTCTGCGCAAAGTAATGATGCAGGAAAATGTATCTCTGATTTACATCCGCAGTTGAAAGGCATTGTTGATCTCCCGTTACAGCCGATGTCCGATATTGGCGATTTCCTGGATGGCGTGGATATTGTTTTCCTTGCGACCGCCCATGAAGTCAGCCACGATCTGGCACCAACCTGCCTGGCGGCGGGATGTGTGGTGTTCGATCTCTCGGGCGCCTTCCGCGTTAACGATCCCGCGTTTTACGAAAAATTCTACGGTTTCACCCATCAGCACGCCGATCTGCTGGCACAGGCGGTGTATGGGCTGGCGGAGTGGAACCATGACAAATTGAAAGAAGCGCAGTTAATTGCCGTGCCGGGTTGCTACCCGACGGCGGCGCAACTGTCGTTAAAACCGCTGATCGACGCCGGGCTGCTGGATCTGAACCAGTGGCCGGTGATCAACGCAACCAGCGGCGTAAGCGGCGCGGGGCGCAAAGCGGCGCTTTCTAACAGTTTCTGCGAAGTGAGCCTGCAACCTTACGGCGTTTTCAACCATCGGCACCATCCGGAAATCGCCACACATCTTGGCGCGAGTGTGATTTTCACCCCGCACCTGGCGAGCTTCCCGCGTGGCATCCTCGAAACCATTACTTGCCGTTTGCAACCGGGCGTGACCCACGCGCAGGTAGCAGATGTGTTCAAGCAAGCCTACGACAGCAAACCGCTGGTACGTTTATACGACAAAGGCGTTCCGGCGTTGAAAAACGTGGTTGGCCTGCCATTCTGCGATATCGGTTTTGCGGTACAAGATGAGCACCTGATTGTCGTCGCCACGGAAGATAACCTGCTGAAAGGCGCGGCGGCGCAGGCAGTACAGTGCGCGAATATTCGTTTTGGCTATGCTGAAACCCAGTCCCTTATTTAATTGAACAGGCGTGATGATGAATCCATTAATTATTAAGCTCGGTGGCGTACTGCTGGATAGCGAGGAAGCGCTGGAGCGTTTGTTTACGGCACTGGTGCAATATCGTGAATCTCATCAGCGCCCGTTAGTGATTGTCCACGGTGGCGGCTGCGTGGTGGATGAGCTGATGAAACAGCTTAATCTGCCGGTGAAGAAGAAAAACGGCCTGCGCGTGACCCCGGCGGATCAGATTGACATCATCACCGGTGCGCTGGCCGGTACGGCCAACAAAACCCTGCTAGCGTGGGCGAAGAAACACCATATTGCCTCTGTTGGCTTGTTTCTTGGCGATGGTGACAGCGTGAAAGTGACACAGTTGGATGAAGAGCTTGGGCATGTGGGCCTGGCTCAGCCGGGTTCACCGAAACTGATTAATGCACTGCTTGATGGCGGTTTCTTACCGGTGATCAGCTCCATCGGCGTCACTGATGAAGGTGAGCTGATGAACGTGAACGCCGATCAGGCGGCAACTGCGCTGGCCGCAACGCTGGGTGCGGATCTGATCCTGCTGTCTGATGTCAGCGGTATTTTGGATGGTAAAGGCCAGCGTATTGCCGAGATGACAGCGGCGAAAGCGGAGCAATTGATTGCACAGGGCATCATCACCGATGGCATGATCGTGAAGGTAAATGCAGCGCTGGATGCGGCGCGTACGCTGGGCCGGCCGGTAGATATTGCTTCCTGGCGTCATGCCGAGCAGCTCCCCGCGCTGTTTAACGGCACGCCAATTGGCACCCGCATTCTGGCGTAACGACACAACAATTTATATAGGTCGGGCAGGCGTAGCGCCATCCGGCAAAACGAATAAAGAGAAGGAAGCAAACTATGGCACTTTGGGGCGGGCGTTTTACTCAGGCAGCGGATCAACGGTTCAAACAGTTCAACGACTCTTTGCGCTTTGACTATCGCCTGGCGGAGCAGGATATCGTTGGCTCTGTGGCCTGGTCCAAAGCGTTGGTAACCGTTGGCGTACTGACAGCGGCTGAGCAGCAGCAACTGGAAGAGGCGCTGAACAATCTGCTGGAAGAGGTTCGCGCCAACCCGCAACAGATCCTGCAAAGCGATGCGGAAGATATTCACAGCTGGGTGGAAGGTAAGCTTATTGATAAGGTTGGCCAACTGGGCAAAAAACTGCACACCGGGCGCAGCCGTAATGACCAGGTCGCTACCGATCTGAAGCTGTGGTGTAAAGACACCATCAGTGAATTGCTGCTGGCGAATCGCCAGTTGCAGAGCGCGCTGGTGGTGACGGCGGAAAATAACCAGGACGCAGTCATGCCCGGTTACACGCACCTGCAACGCGCGCAGCCGGTGACGTTCGCGCACTGGTCGCTGGCCTACGTCGAGATGCTGGCGCGGGATGAAAGCCGCTTGCAGGATACGCTGAAACGCCTGGATGTCAGTCCGCTGGGCAGCGGCGCGCTGGCGGGAACGGCTTATGAAATCGACCGTGAGCAGTTAGCCGGCTGGCTGGGTTTTGCCTCGGCAACCCGCAATAGCCTGGACAGTGTGTCCGACCGCGACCACGTGCTGGAACTGCTCTCTGACGCTTCAATCGGCATGGTGCATCTGTCGCGCTTTGCCGAAGACCTGATTTTCTTTAACTCCGGCGAAGCGGCGTTTGTTGAGCTTTCTGACCGCGTGACCTCGGGTTCTTCGCTGATGCCGCAAAAGAAAAACCCGGATGCGCTGGAGCTGATCCGCGGTAAGTGCGGCCGTGTGCAGGGCGCGCTTACCGGCATGATGATGACGCTAAAAGGTTTGCCGCTGGCGTACAACAAAGACATGCAGGAAGACAAAGAAGGGCTGTTCGACGCGCTCGACACCTGGCTTGACTGCCTGCACATGGCGGCGCTGGTGCTGGATGGTATTCAAGTGAAACGCCCGCGCTGCCAGGAAGCGGCGCAGCAGGGTTACGCCAATGCCACTGAGTTGGCGGATTACCTTGTCGCGAAAGGCGTACCGTTTCGCGAAGCACATCATATTGTTGGGGAAGCAGTGGTAGAAGCGATTCGGCAGGGCAAGCCGCTGGAAGATCTGCCGCTTGCCGATCTGCAAAAATTCAGCGATGTGATTGGCGACGATGTTTACCCGATTCTGTCCCTGCAATCCTGCCTTGATAAACGCGCGGCGAAAGGCGGTGTGTCACCGGTGCAGGTAGCGCAGGCGATTGCGGATGCGAAGGCGCGATTGGTATAAGCGCGGCGCTGTTTGCAAACAGGAGCCTGGCTTTACGCCGGGCTTTTTTATGCAAAAAAAAAAGCGGACTCTCAGGTCCGCAAAACGTTCACGTTGGCTTTAGTTGTTCAGAGAGAAGCAGAGTCAGTTGTCTCATCACGGGGTAAGTGAGGCACCGCTTCGTTTCTGGTGCCAATTATTGAACAGAATGCTTGATAGGGATAATCGTTCGTTGCTATGCTATCTATCGCCATGAACTATCGTGGCGACGGAGGATGAATAATGAATATTCGTGATCTTGAGTACCTGGTGGCGTTAGCCGAACACCGCCATTTTCGCCGTGCAGCCGATTCCTGCCACGTCAGCCAGCCCACGCTGAGTGGGCAGATCCGTAAACTGGAAGATGAACTTGGTGTGATGCTGCTGGAGCGTACCAGCCGCAAAGTGCTGTTCACCCAGGCGGGTTTGTTGCTGGTGGATCAGGCGCGCACCGTGCTGCGCGAGGTCAAAGTGCTGAAGGAAATGGCAAGCCAGCAGGGGGAAGCGATGTCCGGCCCGCTGCATATTGGTTTGATCCCAACCGTTGGACCTTACCTGCTGCCGCATATCATTCCGCTGCTGCACCAGACCTTCCCGAAACTGGAAATGTATCTGCATGAAGCGCAGACGCATCAACTGTTGGCACAGCTGGACAGTGGCAAGCTCGACTGTGCGATCCTGGCGCTGGTGAAAGAGAGCGAAGCCTTTATTGAGGTGCCGCTGTACGATGAGCCGATGATGCTGGCGATTTATGAAGATCACCCGTGGGCGAACCGTGAATGCGTGCCGATGGGCGACCTGGCGGGCGAAAAGCTGCTGATGCTGGAAGACGGGCACTGCCTGCGTGACCAGGCGATGGGTTTCTGCTTCGAAGCGGGTGCGGACGAAGATACGCATTTCCGCGCAACCAGCCTGGAAACGCTGCGCAATATGGTGGCTGCCGGGAGTGGCATCACGCTGCTGCCTGCGCTTTCCGTTCCGCGAGAGCGTAAACGCGATGGCGTGGTGTATCTGCCGTGTATCAAACCTGAGCCGAAACGCACGGTTGGGCTGGTGTATCGCCCAGGCTCGCCGCTGCGCAACCGCTATGAGCAGCTGGCAGAGGCCATCCGTGGTGCGATGGATGGCCATTTCGACACGGCGTTAAAACAGGCGGTTTAAGCCATTTAGCGCCGCTACCCGATAGGCTTCCGCCATGGTTGGGTAGTTAAAGGTGGTGTTAACGAAGTACTCAATGGTGTTACCGCCGCCTTTCTGCTCCATAATCGCCTGGCCGATATGAATAATTTCGGCCGCGCGCTCGCCAAAGCAGTGGATCCCCAAAATCTCTTTGGTTTCGCGGTGGAACAGAATCTTCAGCGTACCGACATTCATACCAACAATCTGCGCCCGCGCCAGGTGCTTAAACTGCGCGCGACCCACTTCATACGGCACTTTCATAGCGGTGAGCTGCTGTTCGGTTTTGCCCACGGAACTGATCTCCGGAATGGTATAAATCCCGGTTGGAATATCTTCAATCAGATGTGCTGTGGCTTCGCCTTTGATCATTGCTTGTGCGGCAATGCGGCCCTGATCGTAAGCCGCTGATGCCAGGCTTGGGTAACCAATCACATCACCCACTGCATAGACGTGCGGCAGTGCGGTCTGGTACATGCTGTTAACTTTCAACTGACCGCGCCCATCTGCTTCAAGGCCAATGTTCGCCAGTTGCAGGCTGTCGGTGTTACCGGTACGGCCATTGGCATAGAGCAGGCAGTCGGCTTTCAGTTTTTTGCCGGATTTCAGGTGCATAATCACCCCGTCGTCCAGCGGCTCAATACGCTCATACTCTTCGTTATGGCGGATAACGACACCGCTATTCCAGAAGTGATAAGAGAGTGAGTCCGACATCTCCTGATCAAGGAACGCCAACAGGCGATCGCGGGTGTTGATCAGATCCACTTTGACGTTCATACCACGGAAGATCGATGCGTATTCGCAACCGATCACCCCAGCTCCATAGATGATCACATGGCGGGGTTCGTGGTGCATATCAAGAATTGAGTCGCTGTCGTAGACGCGCGGATGGGCGAAATCGACATCAGCAGGGCGATAGGGGCGTGAGCCGCAGGCGATAACGAATTTTTCGGCGGTGATGGTTTCGACTGTCCCGTCGTGACACTCCAGCGCCAGTGTGTGGTCATCAATAAAATGGGCATTGCCTTCTAAGATTTCGCAACGGTTACGCTCATAAAAGCCCTGACGCATGCGCGTTTGCTGATTAATCACGCTTTCAGCATGGTTCAGGATATCGGCGAAAGAGGAGCGGAGAAGGCGAGTATGGTCACTGTAGAGCGGGTTCTGGTTGAATTCGATAATACGGCTAACGGCGTGGCGCAACGCTTTTGAGGGGATAGTGCCCCAATGCGTACAGCCGCCGCCGACATTATGGTAACGCTCAACAACCGCGACCCGTGCTCCTTGTTTAACCAGGCCCATGGCTGCGCCTTCGCCGCCGGGGCCGGAGCCTATTACTATTGCATCATAATCGTAGGAATGTGGCATGGTAAGGCTTACCTGTTCTTATACATAAAAGCAACATAAGACTAACATCAAAGCGGCGGTAACCCAATTATCGTTGTGCTCTTTTGCTACGAAAAAGAAGAAACTGCGCGTAAACAATCAGTCACAATCCAGTACAATCGAATCGGATTTATTCTCTGGTATAGTGCCAGCGGGCCCCTGGAAGGATTCAAACATCGTGATGGGTGTAAGAGCGCAACAAAAAGAGAGAACGCGGCGTTCGCTGATCGAAGCCGCATTTAGCCAACTCAGCGCGGAGCGTAGCTTCGCCAGCCTGAGCCTGCGGGAAGTCGCCCGTGAGGCGGGTATTGCGCCAACGTCTTTTTATCGTCATTTCCGGGATGTGGACGAGCTCGGGCTGACCATGGTGGATGAAAGCGGGTTAATGCTGCGCCAACTGATGCGTCAGGCGCGCCAGCGTATTGCTAAAGGCGGTAGCGTGATCCGCACGTCAGTTTCCACATTTATGGAATTTATCGGCAATAACCCCAATGCTTTTCAGCTCCTGCTGCGGGAACGTTCTGGAACGTCTGCGGCCTTCCGAGCGGCGGTGGCACGGGAGATCCAACATTTTATTGCGGAACTTGCCGACTACCTTGAACTCGAAAACCATATGCCGCGAGCGTTCACCGAAGCGCAAGCCGAAGCGATGGTGACAATTGTTTTCAACGCCGGTGCTGAAGCGCTGGATGTGGGGACGGAACAACGCAGGCAATTAGAAGAGCGACTGGTACTACAATTGCGCATGATTTCAAAAGGCGCGTATTACTGGTATCGCCGTGAACAGGAAAAACTGGCGCATCAACCGACGAGTGAAGGATGAGTAATGAAACAGTCTGGTCAAGATAAAGGTACGTTGTTGCTGGCGCTGATCGCTGGCTTATCGATTAACGGCACGTTTTCTGCCGTGTTCAGTTCTATTGTACCGTTTTCCATATTCCCGATTATTTCGCTGGTGCTAACGGTGTACTGCCTGCATCAGCGCTATCAAAACCGCACTATGCCGGTGGGGCTGCCAGGCCTTGCCGCCGCGTGTTTTATCCTCGGTGTGCTGCTTTACAGCACAGTGGTACGCGCGGAGTATCCGGATATCGGTTCTAACTTCCTGCCTGCCGTGTTGTCGGTGGTGCTGGTTTTCTGGATTGGTTTTCGTCTGCGCGGCCGCAAACACGAAGCCTCCGAGTAAGTGTTAAATGCCCTCTCGCCGGGAGGGCGTTTTCATCCTCAATGCATTGAAAGTTGAAAAGTATAAATCCCTGGGTTGTTCCCATCCAAAATAAAGCCCTGCCAGAATTCATCAATAATTTATTAATTAAAAAAATCTACGGCAAAACACATTTCATCTGATGTACTGTTTCGGCATTTTATTCCGTTGCTTGACGATCTCTTGATCCAGGCTGCAGGCTAAAATTAACTCTGGACATCCTCATGAAAAAAATAACACAACTTCTGTTAGCCACTGCCGGTTTCGTTATTTCGGTAGCCGGATTCGCGGATACCCCAAAAACGAACGGGAGCGAACATCGTATTCCGGCGGTAAAGCTCATTAATACGCAAGATAACCACTCTGCTTTTATCAAAGGTTCGGTTCCCTCGCTGGCAAAGCTCTCTTCGCAAAATCTCTATTTTAGTAATACGTTCGAAGAGTGGCAGAAAGGGGTGCATCCGGCACCGAAGAAGCAATACGTGGTGACGATGAAAGGTAAACTGAAGTTCAAGGTTAGCGATGGCTCAACCTTCATCATCGAACCCGGCACTGTTCTGATTGCGGCAGACACGGCGGGCGAAGGTCACAGCTGGGATATCGTCGACGGTAAAGAGTGGGTGCGCGTTTATATTCCGGTGGGTGATGACGACCATTTTATTGCCGATAAATAACCCTTAAAACGCATTACATTCCAGCCCTGTTTCGTTCAGGGCTGAGATTTTTATATCATGACAAAACACCCTCAGTGATATAAATATAACCTCAGAAAATTCACAAGTTGTCGCGAGATAATGTTAACGCGATCACGATCCTTAATAGTAACTTGTCTGATAAATTAATATTTGCGGGCGGCAATAATTTACATCTTACCGCTATTATTCTGTTGGCCTGGTTCACAGGCCAACCGTTAAATGGAGTCGCAGTATTTTATATGGCGTGAATAACGTTATTTGTTTTTACGCGTAAGCAGTACGCCGCACTCCATGTGGTGCGTATAGGGGAATTGATCGAACAGCGCCAGACGTGAAATATCGTGTGTCTGGCTCAACGTTTGCAGGTTTTTACACAGCGTTTCCGGGTTGCAAGAGATATACAAAATACGCGGATAAGCCTGCACCATTTTCTCGGTTTCCGCATCCAGCCCGCTGCGCGGCGGATCGACGAAAATCGTTTCGCACTGGTAGCTCGCAAGATCGATACCTTGCAGACGGTTAAATGCGCGCACGCCATTCATCGCCTGAGTAAATTCTTCGGCGGACATGCGGATAATTTGCACGTTATCGATGTGGTTAGCCGCGATATTGTATTGCGCTGCCGCCACGGATGGCTTGGCGATCTCGGTGGCCAGCACACGATCGAAATTGCGCGCCAGCGCCAGCGAGAAGTTGCCGTTGCCGCAGTACAACTCCAGCAGATCGCCAGTGGAGTGACGCGTGACATCCAGTGCCCATTCCAGCATCTGAATGTTCATAGCCGCGTTAGGCTGTGTAAAGCTGTTCTCCACCTGACGGTAGATCATCTCTCTGCCACCGACCGGCAGACGCTCGTCGACAAAATCCTGATCCAGCTCGATTTTGGTTTTGGTCGCGCGGCCAATCAATTGCACATTCAGGTTCTGCGCGCGCAGCGCGTCGCGCAACTGCATCGCTTCTGTTTGCCATTCGTCATCCAGTTTTTTGTGGTAGAGCAGAGTGACAATCGCCTGGTTGCTCATGGTGCTCAGGTAGTCAATCTGGAACAGCTTATGGCGCAGCGTTTTATTCCCGCGTATCGCCTCGATCATTACCGTCATTAATTGGTTAATCAGTTCGCTCGCCGCCGGGAAGCTGTCGACCCGGATGCGGGACTTAGTCTGCTGATCGAAAATAATGTGGTAGAGATCGTCACCGTCATGCCAGATGCGGAACTCGGCGCGCATACGGTAATGGCTGACCGGTGAGCGGAACACCTCCGGAAGCGGCGCGGAAAAAGGCGTCATCATCGATTGCAGACGCACCACTTTTTCGGCCAGCTGGGCTTCGTACTGTTCTGTCGGCAGGTGTTCGGGGGTCATCATGCTTCCTGAGTGATTAAGAATAACGCGGGGATTGTAGGCATTGCTCAGGCGATGTCCAGCCCCGGATGTGAGCTAAATAGTCCGTTAGCAGTCTGGACATCCATATGTTACCGAATGTAGCATCCCTGTTCCGGTCCTGTGAGTTAAAAGGGAATCCAGTGAGAATCTGGGGCTGACGCGCAGCGGTAAGGATCAAGGTGAGAGAGCAGACACTGCCTGTTGGGTGGGAAGTCGCTTTCTTGATGTACCTCCAAGCCCGAAGACCTGCCGGTATACGTCGCATCTGGTTGACATCATCGCGTGCTATTGATGGAACCTGCGGCATCCTTACTCTTTTGTGGATGCTTTCACAATGATTAAAAAAGCTTCGCTGCTGACGGCGCTCTCCGTCACAGCTTTTTCCGGCTGGGCGCAAGATAGCAGCTCAGACAATTTGGTGGTGACAGCAAATCGTTTTCAACAACCGGCTAAGACGGTGCTTGCACCGACTGAAGTGGTTACGCGTGAGGACATCGATCGCTGGCAGTCGCGCTCACTGGTTGATGTGCTGCGTCGCCTGCCAGGGGTTGATATCGCGCAAAACGGCGGGTTAGGTCAAACCGCCTCGGTTTATGTGCGCGGTACAGAAGCGAAACACTTGCTGCTGCTGATTGATGGCGTACCGGTTGCGCGCTCCGGGATTTCCAATGATCCCGAGCTGAATCAAATCCCGCTCTCTTTAGTACAACGCGTTGAATATATTCGCGGGCCGCGCTCTGCCGTGTATGGCTCCGGGGCGATTGGCGGCGTGGTTAACGTCATTACCATGACCGGCAATGAGAAATCGCAAATCAATGCCGGCGTTGGCTCGAAGGGCTACCAGACGTATGACGGCACGCTTCGTCAGCGCTTTGGCGACACCGTGGCGACGGCGGCGGGTTCTTATACCAGCACGCGCGGTTTTAACGTGCAGCCCGGCTCAACCTGGGATCATGACGAAGATCGCGATGGCTACCGCAACAAAACGTTCTGGGGCAGCCTGCAACACAAGTTCAACGACAACGTTGACGGCTTCTTTCGCGGCTACAACTTTAGCAACAACGTGGATTATGACCTCGGCAGCGCGCCGTTCTCAGCAGACTACAGCGCTGATGAGCGCCAGCTGTTTGTACAGGGTTGGGATACCGGGCTGAATTTCGCGCAGGGGATCTACTCGTCCCAGCTGCTGGCCAGCTACCAGAAAAGCAAAGACTACAACTACAGCAGCATTTATGGCCGTTATAACGATGGCACCACGCTGGATGATATGGAGCAGCGATACATTCAGTGGGGCAACAACGTTGATGTGGGCAAAGGTTCTGTTGGCGCGGGCGTCGACTGGAAGCAGGAGCGCCTGGTTTCATCAAATAAAACGACGCGCGATGCCTATGACCGTGAGAACACGGGCTTGTACCTGAACGGGATGCAGCAGTTTGGCGATGTCACGCTGGAAGCCTCGGGCCGTGAAGATAAAGATGATGAATTCGGCTGGCATGGCACCTGGCAGACCGCTGCAGGCTGGGAATTCGTTGAGAATTACCGTCTGACCGTTTCTTACGGCACCGGCTTCCTGGCACCTTCTTTAGGTCAGCAGTTTGGCGCGAAGCGTTTTGGTATCGCTTCTAACCCGAATCTGAAGCCGGAAGAGTCCAAACAGTGGGAAGCGGGTATTGAAGGCTTAACCGGCCCGCTGGACTGGCGTTTGTCTGCCTATCGCTATGAGATTGAAAACCTGATCACCTACAGCGATACGGCTTACTACAACATCAACTCAGCCACCATTAAAGGCCTTGAGTGGACGGGAAGCGTCGATACCGGCATTTTCTCGCATCGCGTGACGCTGCAATATATTGACCCGCGTGATGATGAAACCAATGAAGTGCTGCCGCGTCGTGCGAAGCGCCAGGCGAAATACCAGCTTGACTGGTCCGTATTCAACGTCGATATGGATCTGGCCTGGGAGTACTTCGGTAAGCGCTATGACAACCGCACGTCAACCTATAATCCTGAGCAACGTATTTTGCCAAGTTATAGTACGGTTGATTTTTCTGCCTCATATCCTGTGACCTCTCATTTAACAGTTCGTGGTAAAATCGCCAACCTGTTCGATAAAGAGTACGAGACAGCATATGGCTACCAAACTGCAGGACGGGAATACACCTTGTCTGGCAGCTACACCTTCTGACGCGCGTCCCACCGTGCTGGTGTTTGACTCCGGCGTCGGTGGGTTATCCGTTTATGATGAGATCCGGCATCTCCTGCCGGATCTGCATTACATCTACGCGTTTGACAATGTCGCTTTCCCCTATGGCGAGAAAAGCGAAGCGTTTATTGTTGAGCGTGTTGTCGAGATCGTTACCGCCGTTCAGGCCCAATACCCCCTCGCGTTGGCCGTTATCGCCTGTAATACGGCGAGTACCGTCTCGTTGCCCGCGCTGCGGGATAAGTTTTCCTTCCCTGTTGTTGGAGTGGTGCCGGCCATTAAACCCGCCGCGCGTCTAACAGCAAACGGTGTGGTAGGGCTGCTGGCAACGCGGGGTACGGTGAAGCGCCCTTATACACATGAGCTGATTTCGCGTTTCGCGAATGAGTGCCGGATTGAAATGCTGGGTTCGGCGGAGCTGGTTGTATTGGCGGAAGCGAAATTGCATGGTGAAACGGTCTCGCTGGATGAGCTGCGACATATCCTTCGCCCATGGCTGCGCATGAAAGAGCCACCGGATACGGTGGTACTGGGATGTACGCACTTTCCTTTACTGCAAGAAGAGTTGTTGCAAGTGTTGCCGGAAGGGACGCGTTTGATCGATTCAGGCGCGGCAATTGCGCGACGTACTGCCTGGTTGCTTGAACACGAAGCGCCGGATGCGAAATCTTCTGATGAGAATATTGCTTATTGCATGGCGTTAACCCCAGAGACTGCGCAATTGTTGCCCGTTTTGCAGCGCTATGGTTTCAAAAAGCTCGAAAAACTGGTGCCTTAGGGCTGTTTTGCGCAAAAAAGAGACGGTTGAAAAGTTTTTTGAAATTAGGGGTTGTCAGCGGAAATTAACTCCCTATAATGCGCCTCCACT
>NZ_JBHZPL010000012.1:0-131192 GCF_042788095.1 Kosakonia sp. YIM B13571
CGGGAATAGCTCAGTTGGTAGAGCACGACCTTGCCAAGGTCGGGGTCGCGAGTTCGAGTCTCGTTTCCCGCTCCAAATTTTCAAATCCAATAAATTATCCACAGCGGGTTTCCTCGTTGGGGACGTTTTTTATTGTCTTCGCTAAACGTTTGTGAACAGACTTATCCACAGGCGAGCCTTTCATTCGCAATACAACGATTACTTCAATAAGCAAACGGTTTTATTTTAATTTATTGAAAATAAATAAGAAAATAACATTTCAAACTGTTAACGCGATCGCTTGACGATTTTGTGAACGTTGAATCGTAATGTGTTTTTAATTTTATACACAAGCTGTGGATGGCTCAGGCATCGCGCGGCAGCCCTTTTTCAACCACCCGCACCAGCCGTTGTTTTTTCGACGTTTGTACTTCCACTTTGCAGGCATTACGCTTCTCAATTTGCTGCGCAATCGCCCACTGTATGTGTTCGTCGAGAAGTGGGTGCTCACCAATTCGTTGCTCCAGTGCCTGAATATTGGCTGCATCCCACGGCGCATTCCCCAGCGCAACGGCGATATTTCTCAGCCAGCGCAAATGACCAATGCGGCGGATGGCCGAACCCTCAGTGACTTTCAAAAAATACGCCTCGGTCCAGCTGAACAGTTCAATCAACTCTGGGGCGTGTAGCGCTTTACGCGGGCTAAAATCCTCTTCGTCGGTTAGCTGAGAGAAGCGGTTCCACGGGCAGATCAACTGACAATCGTCGCAGCCGTAGATACGGTTGCCTATCAGCGGACGAAACTCTTCAGGGATAGCGCCTTCCAGTTCAATGGTGAGATAAGAAATGCAGCGCCGGGCATCAACCGTGTAAGGTTCGACAATCGCGCCGGTCGGGCAGATGGTCATGCAGGCCACACAGCGGCCACAGCCTTCTTCTACCGGTTGGTCGATGGGCAGCGGTAAATCGACCAATAACTCGCCGAGGAAAAAGAACGAGCCTGCGTCTCGGCTCAAGATGAGTGAGTGCTTACCTGTCCAGCCAAGCCCGGCTTTTTCCGCCAGCGGGCGTTCAAGAATGGGCGCAGAATCGACAAAAGGTCTAAAATTCAGCGAAGCACATTGCTGCTGGATCATCTCGCCGAGTTTTTTTAATCGATTACGCAGCAGCTTATGGTAATCGCGACCCAGCGCATAACGGCTGACATACCCGAGCGCCGGGTTTTTCAACGTGCTGGCAAAGGCCGCTTGTGCGGGAAGGTAGTTCATTCGCACGCTGATAACGCGCAGCGTGCCGGGGAGAAGCTCGTGGGGGCGGGCGCGCATCATATCGTGACGCGCCATCCACTCCATCTCACCGTGATATTGTTTATCCAGCCATGCCTGTAGCGCAGGTTCGCTGGCGCTGAGATCGGTATCGGTAATACCGACCTGCTGAAAACCCAGTTCAGTGCCCCACTGTTTGATTTGTTGCGCTAAATGATTGAGATCGAGGGGTTCTGACATGACGGACCATACAATGAAGAAAATCGCAGCAAGTATACCACACTCTGTCTGGCCTGCTGAGGACCTCAGGTGCGCTGAAAAAGAGGCGGCAGATAGCCTCGGCATTACGCTTTATGAACTGATGCAGCGCGCGGGAGAAGCGGCGTTCAACATTGCGCGGGAACAGTTTCCTGATGCGCGCTGCTGGCTCGTGCTTTGCGGCCACGGCAATAACGGTGGCGACGGCTATGTGGTGGCGCGTTTAGCCGCAGCGGCGGGGCTTTCCGTGACGTTGCTGGCGCTGGAAGGCAACAAACCGCTGCCGGAAGAGGCAGCACAGGCACGCGATGCATGGCTGAACGCGGGCGGCGAGATCCATGCGGCTGACGTTTTGTGGCCGGAACAGGTTGATCTCATTATTGATGGGCTGCTTGGTACCGGGCTTACCAGTGCGCCGCGCGATGATGTGGCGGCGCTTATTGATCATGCCAATGCTCACCTGGCTCCCGTGCTGGCGCTGGATATTCCCTCTGGCCTGAATGCGCAAACCGGTGCGGCCGCTGGTGCGGTGATGCAGGCGCGTCATACGGTAACGTTTATCGCCCTTAAACCCGGTTTGCTAACGGGCAAAGCGCGTGATGTGGTTGGTCAATTACATCACCATGCGCTGGGGTTGGACGCCTGGCTTTCAGCCCAGCAAACGTCTATTTCCCGTTTTGATGCCAGCCTGCTTACCCAGTGGTTTACGCCACGGCGTCCTACTTCGCATAAAGGCGATTTCGGGCGGCTGGTGATTATCGGCGGCGATCGCGGAACGGCAGGCGCGGTGCGCATGGCGGGAGAGGCCGCGTTGCGCGCAGGCGCAGGCCTGGTGCGGGTACTGACGCGTAGTGAGAATATCCCGCCCATTATTACCGCGCGCCCGGAGTTGATGGTGCACGAACTCACCGCCGAGTCACTGGATGAGAGCCTTGAATGGGCGGATGTGGTGGTCATCGGCCCCGGTCTTGGGCAACAGGAGTGGGGTAAAAAGGCGCTACAGAAAGTGGAAAATTTTCGCAAACCGATGTTATGGGATGCGGATGCGCTGAACCTTCTGGCAATCAATCCCGATAAACGTCACAATCGCGTTTTAACGCCACACCCCGGCGAAGCCGCTCGCTTGCTTAACTGTAGCGTGGCGGAAATTGAAAGCGACCGCTTACTTTCCGCCCGGCGTCTGGTACAACGTTACGCAGGTGTTGTCGTGCTGAAAGGTGCGGGTACGGTTATCGCGAGCGACGAAGGCGAAACGGGCATTATTGATG
This sequence comes from Kosakonia sp. YIM B13571, assembly GCF_042788095.1. Classification (NCBI taxonomy): domain Bacteria; kingdom Pseudomonadati; phylum Pseudomonadota; class Gammaproteobacteria; order Enterobacterales; family Enterobacteriaceae; genus Kosakonia; species Kosakonia sp. YIM B13571. Next base: position 2,771 of record NZ_JBHZPL010000012.1, read on the forward strand.
CCGGTAACGCCGGGATGGCAAGTGGCGGAATGGGCGATGTGCTGTCAGGCATTATTGGTTCGCTACTGGGGCAAAAATTGAGTCTGTATGATGCGGCCTGCGCCGGATGTGTCGCGCACGGCGCGGCAGCCGACCGCCTCGCGGCACAGTACGGCCAGCGCGGTATGCTGGCAACCGATCTTTTTAGCACGCTGTTGCGTGTTGTTAACCCGGATGTAATTGAAACAGAAGATGATTAATCGAGTTATTCCTTTACCTGACGAGCAATCAACACTGGATCTCGGCAAGCGTGTGGCGCAGGCCTGCGACGGCGCGACAGTGATTTATTTATATGGCGATCTTGGTGCAGGTAAAACCACCTTTAGCCGGGGATTTCTGCAGGCTTTAGGCCATAACGGCAACGTCAAAAGCCCGACTTACACACTGGTTGAACCTTACACGCTCGATAAATTAATGGTGTATCACTTCGATTTGTACCGCCTTGCGGACCCGGAGGAGCTGGAATTTATGGGGATCCGTGATTATTTTGCCAACGATGCGATTTGCCTGGTCGAGTGGCCGCAACAAGGTGCGGGTGTACTGCCTGACCCGGATGTCGAAATCCATTTAGATTATCAGGCGCAGGGGCGTGAGGCGCGCATTAGCGCTGTATCCTCATCTGGCGATTCGTTACTGGCACGTATGGCCGGTTAACCGGAAGGATGACGGAATGATCTGTCGCGTGAAAAGTTGGTTGGCACTCGCGTTGTTACTGTTGTGTACGCAGGTGAGTGCGGCGAGTTTAGCGGATATTCAGGTGTCGAATGGCGATAGCCAGGCGCGTATTACCTTCAGTTTCATGGGCGATCCTGACTATTCGTTTTCTCAGCAGGGTAAACGCAGCGTTGCGCTGGATATTAAACAGACCGGCGTGATTCAGGGATTGCCGCTGCAGTTCAGTGGCAACAATCTGGTGAGAAGCATTCGGGCCGGTACCGCGCAGGATAACCAGTCGATTCGGTTGGTGGTGGATCTGACGCAGAACGGTAAAACTCGCGCCGTGAAACAGCAAAGCGGTGCGGGCTACACGGTGGTCTTTACTATCGACGCCGACGTTCCTCCGCCTCCACCGCCGCCAAAAGTAGTGGTGAAACGAGCCGAAACCCCGGCGGCTATGCCGCAACAAACGGCTCCGGGGCGTAATCCGTTTAAAGGCGAAAACGATCGCATCACCAGCGTCACCAGCAGTAACACCATCACGCGGCCTGCGGTGCAGTCGCGTGCGGCTTCTGGCGATAAAGTAGTGATTGCCATCGATGCCGGGCACGGCGGCCAGGATCCCGGCGCGATTGGCGCAGGTGGAACGCAGGAGAAAAACGTCACTATCTCTATCGCACGGAAACTGCGGGCGTTACTGAATGGTGATCCCATGTTCAAACCGGTCATGACGCGCGATGGTGATTACTTTATTTCGGTGATGGGCCGCTCAGACGTGGCGCGTAAGCAGAATGCAAACTTTCTTGTTTCGATTCATGCAGATGCTGCGCCTAACCGTGATGCGACGGGTGCGTCGGTATGGGTGCTGTCGAACCGCCGTGCAAACAGTGAAATGGCAGGCTGGCTGGAGCAGCATGAGAAACAGTCCGAGCTGCTCGGCGGTGCGGGTGATGTACTGGCAAATAGCCAGTCTGACCCTTATCTGAGCCAGGCGGTGCTGGATTTACAGTTCGGCCATTCCCAGCGTGTCGGCTATGATGTCGCCACCAGTATGCTCAGCCAGCTTCAGCGCATCGGTGCATTGCATAAACGCCGCCCGGAACATGCCAGCCTTGGCGTTCTACGCTCGCCGGATATTCCGTCTGTGCTGGTAGAAACCGGTTTTATCAGTAACAGTAGCGAAGAGCGGCTACTGGGAAGCGATGACTACCAGCAGCAAATTGCCGAAGCGATTTACGGTGGGTTGCGTAACTATTTCCTCGCACATCCGTTGCAATCCGCACCGCAGAGCGGCGGGCAAACTGCCAGCGCGGGCTCATCTGCTAACGGGCTGCTCAACTAAGGATTTTTTCATGCCGATACAGGTTTTACCGCCACAGCTTGCGAACCAGATCGCTGCGGGCGAAGTGGTTGAGCGCCCTGCGTCGGTGGTGAAAGAGTTAGTGGAAAACAGCCTTGATGCTGGCGCTACGCGTATTGATATCGATATCGAACGCGGCGGCGCAAAATTGATTCGTATCCGTGATAACGGTGTTGGCATCAAAAAAGAGGAGCTGGCGCTGGCGCTGGCGCGTCACGCTACCAGCAAAATCGCTTCTCTGGATGACCTGGAAGCGATCATTAGCCTCGGTTTTCGCGGTGAAGCGCTGGCGAGTATCAGCTCTGTTTCCCGCTTAACATTGACTTCCCGCACGGCCGAACAGCAAGAAGCCTGGCAGGCTTACGCCGAAGGGCGCGAGATGGCGGTGACGGTGAAACCCGCTGCGCACCCGGTGGGCACGACGCTCGAAGTGTTGGATCTGTTTTACAACACGCCGGCGCGGCGCAAATTTATGCGCACGGAAAAAACCGAGTTCGGCCATATTGATGAAGTGATCCGCCGCATCGCGCTAGCGCGTTTTGATGTCACCCTTAACCTCAACCACAACGGTAAACTGGTGCGTCAGTACCGTGCCGTTGCTGAAGGGGGACAGAAAGAGCGCCGCCTTGGCGCTATTTGCGGTACGGCATTTTTAGAGCAGGCGCTGGCCATTGAGTGGCAGCATGGTGACTTAGCGTTACGCGGCTGGGTGGCCGATCCCAAAACGACTTCCAGTGCTTTCGCTGAAATCCAATATTGCTATGTCAATGGCCGCATGATGCGCGATCGGCTGATCAATCACGCCATTCGCCAAGCGTGTGAAGATAAGCTGGGTGCGGATCAGCAGCCAGCGTTTGTGCTCTATCTGGAAATCGATCCGCATCAAGTGGATGTGAATGTGCATCCAGCAAAACATGAAGTGCGTTTTCATCAGTCGCGCCTGGTGCATGATTTCATCTACCAGGGCGTGGTGAGTGTGCTGCAACAGCAGATGGAAACACCGCTACCGCTTTCTGAAGATCCTGGCCCAAGGGCGCTGCCGGAAAATCGCGTGGCGGCAGGGCGTAACCAGTTTGCCGAACCTTTAATTGCTCGCGAGCCGCAAGCGCCGCGTTTTTCAACATCTTCTCCTGCCCCGTCTGAGGGCGCGCGTAACAGTACCGCAGGTGCTCAGCCGTGGCCAAACGCGCAGCCGGGTTATCAGAAACAGCAAGGGGCGCTCTATCGGCAATTGCTGGAAACTCCCGTTGCTGAGCGTAAAGCTGAAAAATCGAAGCCCGCAGCTCCGGCATTGGACGGGCACAGCCAGAGTTTCGGTCGTGTATTGACGCTTATTGCACCGCACTTCGCGCTACTTGAGCGTGACGGAAAACTGGCGTTACTGGCGCTGCCGGTTGCTGAACGCTGGTTGCGCCATGCACAGCTGTCGCCTGACCACGCGCCTGCCTGCGGTCAGCCGTTGTTAATTCCGGTGCGTTTAAAAATCTCAGCGCAAGAGAGCGCGGTATTGAAGCGTGCCCAGACAGTGCTTGCGGAAATGGGCATCGAATTTGTTCCCGATGGCCAACACGTGACCATTCGCGCAGTGCCTTTACCCTTGCGCCAACAAAATTTACAAATCTTGATTCCCGCTCTGATAGGCTACCTGGCGCAGCAGACAAGCATTGATGCGGTGAATATTGCTCACTGGCTGGCGCGCCAACTGGCGAGTGAACATCCCCAATGGAGTGTGGCGCAGGCGATAACCCTGCTTGCCGATGTTGAACGGCTTTGTCCGCATCTGGTGAAGACCCCGCCGGATGGTTTATTACAACCTGTTGATTTACAAACGGCGATGAACGCCCTGAAAAATGAGTGAAGTGAGTAAGGCTGGCCTGCCGAAGGCTATTTTTTTGATGGGGCCGACGGCCTCCGGCAAAACTGCATTAGCTATTGAGCTTCGTAAAGTTTTGCCAGTAGAGTTGATAAGCGTAGATTCAGCCCTTATTTATCGTGGAATGGATATTGGTACCGCCAAGCCGAGCGCGGAAGAGCTACAAGCTGCGCCACATCGGTTGTTGGATATTCTCGATCCGGCGTTAGCGTATTCCGCTGCTGATTTTCGCCGCGATGCGCTGGTCCAGATGAAAGAGATAACCGATGCAGGGCGTATTCCTCTGCTGGTTGGCGGTACGATGCTCTATTTTAAGGCGCTGCTGGAAGGTTTATCGCCCCTGCCGTCAGCAGACGCGCAAGTGCGAGCAGATATTGAAAAACAGGCGGCAGAGCGTGGATGGGAAGCGTTGCATCAGCAGTTACGGGAGATCGACCCCGTTGCGGCAGCGCGGATTCATCCAAATGATCCGCAAAGGCTTTCCCGGGCACTGGAAGTTTTTTTCATTTCGGGTAAAACTTTAACGGATCTGACGCAAACGTCAGGAGACGCTCTGCCTTACCAGGTGCATCAGTTCGCCATCGCCCCGGCGAGCCGTGAACTGCTCCATCAACGAATCGAGCAGCGTTTTCATCAGATGTTGGCTTCAGGTTTTGAAGCAGAAGTGCGGGCGCTTTTTGCTCGCGGTGATTTGCATACGGATATGCCTTCCATTCGTTGTGTGGGATACCGCCAGATGTGGTCATACATTGAAGGCGAAATTTCATACGATGAAATGGTTTATCGAGGTATTTGCGCGACGAGGCAGTTAGCCAAGCGGCAGATAACCTGGTTGCGGGGCTGGGATGGCGTTCACTGGCTAGAGAGTGAAAAGCCAGAAAAGTCTTACCGTGACGTGCTACAGGTTGTTAGTGCTATCGCAGGGTGAATGTGTACAATTAAGTCGTATGGCGCGCAAATTTTTACGCAGTTTTCAGAACTTACGGGTTCTAAGTACAAAACAAGCATATAAGGAAAAGATAGAATGGCTAAGGGGCAATCTTTACAAGATCCGTTCCTGAACGCACTGCGTCGGGAACGTGTTCCAGTTTCAATTTATTTGGTGAATGGTATTAAGCTGCAAGGGCAAATTGAGTCTTTCGATCAGTTCGTGATCCTGTTGAAAAACACGGTCAGTCAGATGGTCTATAAGCACGCGATTTCAACTGTTGTTCCATCTCGTCCGGTTTCTCATCACAGCAACAATGCCGGCGGCGGTACCAGCAGTAACTACCATCACGGTAGCAACGCGCAGGGCTCTGCACAGCAGGAAGGCGAAGAGACCGAGTAAGGTTGACGGCTGATTTTCCAGATCGGGGAGCCAGTAAAGCTGTGTTCCCCGCTGGTATTTTATGAGGGTTTACGCTTGTTTGACCGTTATGACGCCGGTGAGCAGGCGGTACTGGTACACATCTATTTTTCGCAAGACAAAGATATGGAAGACCTCCAGGAGTTTGAATCTCTGGTCTCTTCCGCCGGTGTCGAAGCAATGCAGGTGATTACCGGTAGCCGTAAAGCACCGCATCCAAAATATTTTGTTGGTGAAGGTAAAGCAGTTGAAATTGCGGATGCCGTAAAATCTGCGGGTGCTTCTGTTGTGCTCTTTGATCATGCGCTAACCCCAGCCCAGGAACGTAACCTGGAGAGACTGTGCGAATGTCGTGTAATCGATCGCACGGGTTTGATATTAGATATTTTTGCCCAACGTGCGCGTACGCATGAGGGGAAATTGCAAGTTGAGCTGGCGCAGTTGCGCCATCTGGCGACACGCCTTGTGCGTGGCTGGACCCACCTTGAACGACAAAAGGGCGGCATTGGTTTGCGCGGTCCGGGTGAAACCCAGCTCGAAACCGACCGTCGTTTGTTGCGTAATCGCATTACTCAGATCCTTTCGCGCCTCGAAAAGGTTGAAAAGCAGCGTGAGCAGGGGCGTCGTTCTCGCACGAAAGCCGATATTCCAACGGTCTCGCTGGTGGGATACACCAACGCCGGTAAATCCACGCTGTTTAACCAGATAACGGAAGCGCAGGTTTACGCGGCCGATCAATTGTTCGCCACCCTCGATCCGACCCTGCGTCGTATTGATGTCGCAGATGTCGGCGAAACGGTACTGGCAGATACGGTAGGGTTTATTCGCCACTTGCCACACGATTTGGTTGCCGCGTTTAAAGCAACCTTGCAGGAGACGCGCCAGGCGACACTATTGCTGCATGTGATTGATGCCGCCGATGTGCGAGTGCAGGAAAACATCGAGGCAGTGAACACCGTGCTGGAAGAGATCGACGCGCACGATATCTCAACGCTGTTGGTGATGAACAAAATCGATGTGCTGGACGATTTTGAACCGCGTATCGACCGGGATGAAGAAAACAAACCGATCCGTGTCTGGCTTTCTGCGCAGACAGGGGTTGGTGTACCACTGTTATTCCAGGCTTTGACGGAGCGCCTTGCGGGTGAGGTGGCGCAGCATACGCTGCGATTACCTCCGCAGGAAGGGCGTCTGAGAAGTCGGTTTTACCAGCTTCAGGCAATAGAAAAAGAGTGGATGGAAGACGATGGCAGCGTAGGTATGCAGGTGCGTATGCCGATCGTCGACTGGCGTCGACTCTGTAAACAAGAACCGGCACTCGAAGAGTACGTCGTTTGACCGGCAGTCTGAAGGTTTTTCCCCTTTGGGGGTGCCCGCCAAAGGCCGGGTATACACCGCAAATAAATATGGAGCACATACATGGCGTGGAATCAGCCCGGTAACAACGGACAGGACCGCGACCCGTGGGGAAGCAGCAAACCAGGCGGCAACTCTGAGGGAAATGGAAACAAAGGCGGTCGCGATCAGGGGCCACCTGATCTGGATGATATTTTCCGTAAACTGAGTAAGAAACTCGGTGGTCTGGGCGGTGGTAAAGGAACCGGTGGTAATCCAGGTTCCTCAGGCCCGCGCGGCCAGGTTGGCGGGCGCGTTGTGGGTATCGTTGCCGCCGCGATCGTTATTATATGGGCTGCGACCGGGTTCTACACCATTAAAGAAGCGGAACGTGGTGTTGTAACTCGCTTTGGCAAGTTCAGCCATTTGGTCGAACCGGGTTTGAACTGGAAACCGACCTTTATCGATAACGTGACCCCAGTAAACGTGGAATCCGTTCGTGAACTGGCGGCATCTGGCGTGATGTTGACGTCTGATGAAAACGTCGTGCGCGTTGAAATGAACGTGCAGTACCGCGTCACCGATCCTGAGCGCTATCTGTTTAGCGTTACCAGCGCCGACGACAGCCTGCGTCAGGCCACGGACAGCGCGCTGCGCGGCGTTATCGGTAAATACACTATGGATCGTATTCTGACCGAAGGCCGTACCGTTATTCGTAGCGATACCCAGCGTGAGCTGGAAGAGACCATTCGTCCGTATAACATGGGGATTACCTTGTTAGACGTTAACTTCCAGGCTGCTCGTCCGCCGGAAGAGGTGAAAGCTGCGTTTGATGATGCAATTGCCGCCCGTGAAAACGAGCAGCAGTACATCCGTGAAGCCGAAGCTTATACCAACGAAGTTCAGCCGCGCGCGAACGGTCAGGCGCAGCGTATCCTCGAAGAGGCGCGCGCGTATAAAACGCAAACTATCCTGGAAGCACAGGGTGAAGTGGCGCGCTTTGCTAAGCTCCTGCCGGAATACAAAGCTGCACCGGAAATTACCCGTGAGCGTCTGTATATCGAAACCATGGAAAAAGTGCTGAGCCATACCCGCAAAGTGCTGGTTAACGATAAAGGTGGCAACCTGATGGTTCTGCCGCTGGATCAGATGCTGAAAGGCGGCAACGCCGCGCCTGCGGCAAAGAGTGACAACAGTGGCGCAAATAACTTGCTGCGCCTGCCGCCAGCGTCCAGCTCCGGTAGCAGCGCAAACAGCGCCCCCGCAACGTCTGCGGGAGATATCATGGACCAACGCCGCGTGAACGCGCAGCGTAACGACTACCAGCGTCAGGGGGAATAACGATGCGTAAATCAGTTATCGCGATCATCATCATCGTGCTGGTAGTGCTCTACACCTCTATTTTTGTGGTGAAAGAAGGCGAGCGCGGGATCTCGCTGCGCTTTGGTAAAGTGCTGCGTGATGATGAAAACAAGCCGTTGGTTTATGCGCCGGGCCTGCATTTCAAATTGCCGTTTATTGAGTCGGTTAAGCTGCTTGACGCGCGTATCCAGACGATGGATAACCAGGCAGACCGCTTTGTGACCAAAGAGAAAAAAGACCTGATCGTCGACTCCTACATCAAATGGCGTATCAGCGATTTCAGTCGTTATTATCTGGCGACCGGCGGCGGTGACGTCTCCCAGGCGGAAGTTCTGCTGAAACGTAAGTTCTCTGACCGTCTGCGCTCTGAAATCGGTCGTCTGGACGTAAAAGACATCGTTACCGATTCTCGCGGTCGTTTGACGCTCGAAGTACGCGATGCGCTGAATTCGGGTTCTGCGGGTACAGAAGACGAAGTGTCGACGCCTGCTGCCGATGACGCCATCGCGAAAGCGGCTGAGCGAGTTCAGGCTGAAACCAACGGTAAAGTGCCGGTTATCAACCCGAACAGTATGGCGGCGTTAGGTATTGAAGTGGTTGATGTGCGTATTAAGCAGATCAACCTGCCGACTGAAGTGTCGGATGCGATTTACAACCGTATGCGCGCCGAGCGTGAAGCGGTTGCCCGTCGCCACCGTTCACAGGGTCAGGAAGAAGCGGAAAAACTCCGTGCCACAGCGGATTACGAAGTTACTAAAACGCTCGCAGAATCTGAGCGCCAGGGACGTATTCTGCGCGGTGAGGGTGATGCTGAAGCGGCGAAACTGTTTGCTGATGCATTCAGCCAGGATCCGGACTTCTATGCCTTTATTCGCAGCCTGCGTGCATATGAAAGCAGCTTCCAGAGCAACCAGGATGTGATGGTGCTCAGCCCGGATAGCGATTTCTTCCGCTACATGAAGACGCCGACTTCCGCGACCCGTTAAGATAACCTGCGGTTTTCATCGTAAAAACCACCGCCTTTCCCGGCGGTGGTTTTGTGTTTATAAGGATCAGCAATGAATTCGACAATCTGGCTCGCTCTGGCGCTGGTTTTGGTACTGGAAGGGCTTGGGCCGATGCTTTATCCGCGTGCCTGGCGGCGTATGATTGCCTCTCTGAGCCTGTTGCCGGACCATCTTTTGCGTCGATTTGGCGGTGGGCTTGTGGTCGCGGGTGTCGTTATCTACTACATGTTGAGGAAAACGATTGGCTGAGGGAAATCAGGCGTTCTTTGGGCATTTTTGCACAGAAAAAGTGCTGAATCTGAAAAAAAGCGGTGGTAGAATCCATTTTTAAGCAAACGGTGATTTTGAAAAATGGGTAACAACGTCGTCGTACTGGGCACCCAATGGGGTGACGAAGGTAAAGGGAAGATCGTTGATCTTCTGACTGAACGGGCTAAATATGTTGTACGTTACCAGGGCGGTCACAACGCAGGCCATACTCTCGTAATCAACGGTGAAAAAACCGTCCTCCATCTTATTCCATCAGGCATTCTTCGCGAAAACGTCACCAGCATTATCGGTAACGGCGTTGTGCTGTCTCCCGCTGCGCTGATGAAAGAGATGAAAGAACTGGAAGACCGTGGTATCCCGGTTCGCGAACGTCTGCTGCTCTCTGAAGCATGCCCGTTAATCCTTGATTATCATGTGGCGCTGGACGTGGCGCGTGAAAAAGCGCGCGGTGCGAAAGCTATCGGTACTACCGGTCGCGGTATTGGCCCGGCATACGAAGATAAAGTTGCTCGTCGCGGTCTGCGCGTTGGAGATTTGTTCGATAAAGCCACTTTCGCCGACAAACTGAAAGAAGTGATGGAATATCACAACTTCCAGTTGGTGAATTTCTACAAAGTGGAAGCGGTTGACTACCAGAAAGTGCTGGATGATGTCATGGCGATTGCCGACATCCTGACGGCAATGGTTGTGGACGTTTCCGATCTGCTGGATCAAGCGCGTAAACGCGGCGATTTCGTGATGTTCGAAGGCGCACAGGGTACGCTGCTGGATATCGATCACGGTACCTATCCGTACGTGACCTCCTCCAACACTACCGCTGGTGGTGTAGCGACCGGTTCTGGTCTTGGCCCGCGTTACGTGGATTACGTACTCGGCATCATCAAAGCTTACTCCACGCGTGTGGGCGCAGGCCCGTTCCCGACCGAGTTGTTCGATGATATCGGTGAGTTCCTCTGCAAGCAGGGTAACGAATATGGCGCAACGACTGGTCGTCGTCGTCGTACTGGCTGGCTGGACGCGGTTGCTGTGCGCCGCGCAGTGCAGATCAACTCCCTGTCTGGCTTCTGCCTGACCAAGCTGGACGTGCTGGACGGTCTGAAAGAGGTGAAAATCTGCGTTGCTTACCGCATGCCGGATGGCCGCGAAGTGACCACCACGCCGCTGGCGGCTGATAACTGGGAAGGTATCGAGCCGATTTACGAAACCATGCCTGGCTGGTCTGAATCGACCTTTGGTGTAAAAGATCGCAGCGGTCTGCCGCAGGCGGCGCTGAATTACATCAAACGCATTGAAGAACTTACCGGTGTGCCGATCGACATTATCTCCACCGGGCCGGATCGTACTGAAACCATGATCCTGCGCGATCCGTTCGACGCGTAATAGTGTTCAAGGGCGCGTAAATCGCGCCCTTTTTCTTCGCTTTTTTCACCCTTCCATTCAAATAAATTAGCGACCTGACTGGTGGCTGGTTTATCATCAATAGTGTCAATACCTGCGGGTATCTCATCTTTTCCCTTTTATGAGGTTGATGTGCAGTTAACAAGCTTTACCGATTACGGTTTGCGGGCCTTGATTTACATGGCGTCGCTGCCGGCAGGACAAATGACCAACATTACTGAAGTCACAGAAACGTATGGCGTGTCCCGTAATCATATGGTCAAGATAATCAATCAGCTGAGCCGTGAAGGCTACGTCGCGGCCGTGCGGGGGAAAAACGGTGGGATCCGCTTGGGGAAACCCGCGCAGGATATTCGTATCGGTGATGTTGTCCGCTCGCTGGAGCCGTTGGCGCTGGTCAATTGCAGCAGCGAGTTTTGTCACATTACCAGTGCCTGTCGCCTGAAAAAGGCGCTTGCTAAAGCCGTGCAAAGTTTTCTCAAAGAGCTGGATAACTATACGCTGGCCGATTTGGTTGAAGAGAATCAACCGCTTTACAAATTATTGCTGGTGGAATGACGAAAATTTCCACCAGAGCTGACAATGGAGGAACCGCAATGTCACAAGATCCTTTCCTCGAACGCGAATCTGAAAAATATACCAACCCCATTCCCAGCCGCGAATTCATCCTCGATCACTTAGCCAAACGCGAAAAACCTGCCAACCGGGACGAACTGGCTATCGAACTCAATATCGAAGGTGAAGAGCAGCAAGAAGCGCTGCGCCGCCGTCTGCGCGCCATGGAGCGCGACGGGCAATTAGTCTTTACCCGCCGTCAATGTTACGCCTTACCGGAACGTCTCGATCTACTCAAAGGCGTGGTGATTGGTCACCGCGACGGCTATGGTTTTCTGCGCGTTGAAGGTCGCAAAGACGATCTTTATCTCTCCAGCGAGCAGATGAAAATGTGTATTCACGGTGATCAGGTGCTGGCGCAACCGCTGGGTGCCGATCGCAAAGGCCGCCGTGAAGCGCGCATCGTACGTGTGCTGGTGCCGAAAACCGGGCAGATCGTCGGCCGCTACTTTACTGACGCAGGCGTCGGTTTTGTCGTGCCGGATGATAGCCGCATGAGTTTCGATATTCTTATCCCGCCTGAAGAGGTTATGGGTGCGCGCATGGGCTTTGTGGTAGTCGTTGAGCTGACGCAACGTCCAACTCGCCGCACCAAAGCGATCGGTAAAGTCGTCGAGGTGCTGGGCGACAATATGGGTACCGGCATGGCTGTCGATATGGCACTGCGCACCCATGAAATCCCGTATCAGTGGCCGCCAGAAGTAGAGAAACAGGTCGCCGGACTAAAAGAGCAAGTGCCGGAAGAAGCCAAAGTGGGACGCGTGGATTTGCGCGATCTACCGCTGGTGACCATTGATGGCGAAGACGCCCGCGACTTTGACGATGCCGTTTTCTGCGAGAAGAAACGCGGTGGCGGCTGGCGCTTATGGGTGGCGATTGCCGATGTGAGCTACTACGTGCGTCACGGCACTGCACTTGATAACGAAGCCCGCAACCGTGGCACGTCGGTTTATTTCCCGTCGCAAGTGGTGCCGATGTTGCCGGAAGTGTTGTCGAACGGCTTGTGCTCGCTGAACCCGCAAGTGGATCGCCTGTGCATGGTCTGTGAAATGACCATTTCCACAAAAGGGCGCTTAACCGGCTTTAAATTCTACGAAGCAGTAATGAGTTCCCATGCGCGTCTGACGTACACCAAAGTGTGGCATATGCTGCAAGGCGATCAGGAACTGCGTGAGCAGTATGCGCCGCTGGTGAAACACATCGAAGAGCTGCATAACCTGTATAAAGTGCTCGATCAGGCGCGTGCTGAGCGCGGTGGCATCTCGTTTGAGAGCGAAGAAGCGAAGTTTATCTTCAACGCCGAGCGTCGCATTGAGCGTATTGAGCAGACTCAGCGTAACGATGCGCACAAGCTAATTGAAGAGTGCATGATCCTCGCCAACATCTCCGCGGCGCGTTTTGTGGAGAAAGCCAACGAGCCGGCCCTGTTCCGTATTCACGATAAACCGACCACCGATGCGATCACTGCGTTCCGTTCCGTGCTTGCTGAGCTGGGTCTGGAGCTGCCGGGCGGTAACAAACCGGAGCCGCGCGACTACGCCGAGCTACTGGAATCGATTGCCGATCGTCCGGATCACGAAATGCTGCAAACCATGCTGCTGCGCTCGATGAAACAGGCGATTTATGATCCGGAAAACCGTGGGCACTTCGGCCTGGCGCTGCAATCTTACGCGCACTTCACTTCGCCGATTCGCCGCTATCCGGACTTATCGCTGCACCGCGCCATTAAATATTTACTGGCAAAAGAGCAGGGGCTGAAGGGCAACAGCACCGAAACCGGCGGCTGGCACTACAGCATGGAAGAGGTGCTGCAACTGGGGCAACACTGTTCGATGACCGAACGCCGCGCTGATGAAGCCACTCGTGATGTTTCGGACTGGCTGAAATGCGACTTTATGCAGGATCAGGTTGGTAACACTTTCCCTGGCGTTATCGCCAGTGTTACTGGCTTTGGTTTCTTCGTACGTCTCGATGATCTGTTTATCGACGGGCTGGTGCATGTCTCCTCGCTGGATAACGACTATTACCGCTTTGATCAGATCGGCCAGCGCCTGATTGGCGAATCCGGTGGACAAACTTATCGCCTCGGTGACCGGGTGCAGGTGAAAGTCGAAGCGGTCAATATGGATGAGCGTAAGATCGACTTCTCGCTGATCTCCAGCGAACGCAGCCCGCGTAACGTGGGTAAAACCGAGCGTGAAAAAGCGAAGAAAGGTACGCCAGGCAAAAACGGCTCTGCTAAAAAGCCGCCGCGCCGCCAGATGAACAAAAAAGTGAATTTCGAGCCAGACAGTGCTTTCCGGAGTGAAGGCGGAAAAGGGAATTCGAAAAAAGCCAAAAAGCCGTCGGCGAAAACACAAAAAATCGCCGCCGCGACCAAAGCAAAACGCGCGGCGAAAAAGAAAACCGACCAGTAGTATTGCGAAGCCCTTCCTTGTGAAGGGCTTTTTTATATGTCTTAGTTATTTCCTGCACATTGATATTTGGTATTTATCGTTAGCCCGCGCACGCAGATCTATATAGTGAATATCCATCCTTAATTCATCCAATTAAAACCGGAGCATTATCGCTTCGGCATCTGCCTATTTTGCAAGGAGCGATTATGCATCTGGCCCGTTTCCCTCGTCTGTCTTTAGGGCATTTCCCCACGCCATTAGAGCCGCTGGAAAATTTAACCGCTTTACTCGGCGGCCCTAAATTATGGATTAAACGCGATGACGCAACCGGGCTTGCTACCGGCGGAAATAAAACGCGCAAACTGGAATTTTTACTGGCGGATGCGTTGGCGAAAAAAGCCGATGTGATCATCACCCAGGGTGCAACACAATCCAATCATGTTCGTCAGACCATTGCCGGGGCAGCAAAGCTCGGTTTGCCAACCAAAGTGTTGCTGGAAAAGCGCGTGCCTGATTTTGGCGAGGCGTATCAGCGTTCCGGCAATATTTTGCTGGATGACCTGCTGGGCGGTGAGATTATCGCCCATTTGCCGGGCGGCACCGATATGCAGAACGCGATGGAAGAGCTGGCGCAACAGCTGCGCGAACAGGGGCATAACCCGTATGTCATTCCCGGCGGCGGTTCCAACCCCATCGGCGCGCTCGGTTATGTCGCCTGCGCCGAAGAACTGTTGTTCCAGTCATCCCAGTTACGCTTGCGCATCGACAGCGTGGTGCATGCCACCGGCAGCACCGGCACGCAAGCAGGGCTTGTTGCCGGTTTAACGGCGACTAATAGCCAGATCCCTGTACTCGGTATCAGCGTGCGCGCGCCAAAAGCGAAGCAGGAAGAGAACGTATGGAATCTGGCGTCGCGCACCCGTGAACTGCTGGGGGTTAGCGGTGAATTACCGCGAGAAGCCGTGGTGGCTAACAGCGATTACGTGGGGGAGGGTTACGGTCTGCCAACCGAAGGAATGCTGGAAGCGCTGACGCTGTTCGCCCGCCACGAAGGTATCTTGCTTGACCCGGTATACTCCGGCAAAGGTGCGGCCGGGCTTATCGACCTGATCCATAAAGGCCACTTTGGTCGTGATGAAAACGTGGTCTTTGTTCATACTGGCGGTTCTGCCGGGCTGTTTGGCTATCGTCAGGTGCTGGAAGCGCATCACCGTGGCTAAGCCCTTTTTGCTCGGTGTGCTGGGCGGCATGGGGCCGCTCGCCACCCTCGATTTTCAGCATCAATTGCTGGTGGCAACTCCGGCGCAGAGCGATCAGCAGCAATTGCCTTCGGTGGTCTGGAATGTGCCGCAAGTTGCCGATCGGCAAAAAGCCCTTGCCGGGCTTGGTCCTTCGCCACTGCCGCAGTTATTGCACGGCATCGAAAAGCTGAATCAGGCCGGAGCCAGCCACATTGCCATCCCGTGTAATACGGCGCATCACTGGTTTGAAGCGTTGAGCCGCGCCAGCGCCGCGCCGCTACTGCATATTGTCGATGCCACCGTTGAGCATCTGCTGAGCCTGCCGAAAAAGCCGCAGCGAGTAGGGCTGATTGCCACCCAGGGCACGCTGGACGCCGGCTGGTATCAGCGCGGGCTGGCGGCGCAGGGCATTGATGTGCTGCAGCCTTCCACAGAGGAACTACAGCAGTGGTTTGTCCCTGGCTGTTACGCGGTAAAACGCGGAGCGGTAAGCGAAGGCGGGGAACGGCTTGCGCTTCTGGCCGAGGCATTGCTGGCGCGTGGTGCTGAGCAGTTGCTGTTGGCCTGTACTGAAGTGCCGGTGGCTCTGCGTGCGGTGAATTCTCCTGTGCTTGACCTTTCCCACGATCCGGCGCAATTGCTGGCGCAACGCTGTGCCCACTATTGGCTGGAATATCGTGATTCTTATTTCACGCATACCTAATGCAATAATTTGAATAAATAAAACGACAACCGCCCGATATAGTGTTTCAGCGCTAATTAAATCAAAGGTTAAATAAAATGAAAAAAAGTCTCTGCTTATTACTGGCAGCGGGTAGCTTATGGGCCAACGCCAGCTTCGCAGCAACACCAACAGAAGTCCGCGTCGCATACAGCGGCGGTTCGCAGGTATTAATGCTGGCGAAAGCCGACGGCTCACTGGATAAAGCATTAAACAGCAAAGTGCAGTGGGTGCAATTCGCCTCCGGCGCGGATGCATTAAATTATTTCGCCAGCAACGCCATCGATATTGCCAATTTCGGTTCCAGTCCGGCGACCGCCGGTATTGTGCGGAAATTACCCGTCGAAATTATTGGCGTTTCCGGTGTGATTGCCAGTTACGAACGCTTAATTGGCAAAGAGGGTATTCATCAACTTCGCGATATCGAAGGCAAACGCGTAGCCTACCCGCCGAATTCCACGGCGCAGTATGCGCTGGAAGCGGCGATCAGCGTCAATAAACTCGACCGCAGCAAAATCACGCTGCTGCCGCTGCGCCCGGCAGAAATGGTGGCGGCCTGGAAACGTGGCGACATCGATGCGGGTTATGTCTGGGCGCCGTTTGCGCAAGAGCTGGAATCATCCGGTGGGCATCAGGTCTTCGCCACCAAAGATCTCCAGAAAGACGGCTACCTGATTTACAACAACTACGTCGTGCGTAAAGCCTTTGCTGAACAGTATCCAGAAGCGGTGACCGCCTTCCTGCGCGTTCATCAGCAGAAAGTGGATGAATTTAAAAAGGATCCGGAACGTGCCGCCGCCATTGTGGCGAAAGAGGTTGGTGCGCCGGTCACAACCGCAGCGAATACGCTTGGCGGGCTGGAGTACCCGACGCTGAGCGAGCAGGGTACGGCGGCCTGGTTGGGTAACGGGACGCAAACCAGCGACAGCGGTATCGGCAAAGCGCTGAGCAAAACTTCTAACTTCCTTGCCGGGATCGGCGAAATCCGCAAACGCGATATTCCAGCCAACTGGGACAACGCTATCGACTCCCGTTACATTCGTGATGCGGCGGCAACGGCAAAATGAAATTGCGTCAACATATCGCCATCAGCGTGCTGTCGGTGGCGGTTTTCTTTGCGCTCTGGCAGATAGCGGCCACCCGGCAGTGGGTCGATCCGCTCCTGCTGCCATCGCTAACGGACATTGGGTTGACCGCCGAAGAGTTACTGGCCGATGGCTACCGCCAGGTACCGCTGTGGCAACATATCGCGGTTAGCCTGGCGCGCGCGCTTGGCGCTTTTTCGGTCGCCATTATCATCGGCATTCCGCTGGGCTTGCTGATGGGCTTATCCGAGGGTCTCTCCGCCGTGCTTAACCCGTTTGTGCAGTTTCTGCGCCCGCTGCCGAAAATCGCCCTTATCCCGCTGGCAGTTGTCTGGCTGGGGATTGGTGAAGCGTCGAAATTCTTTCTGATTTTCATCGCCACGTTTTTGAGCGTGGTGGTTGGCGCGAGCGCGGCGGTGGAACGCATTGGGCGCGCGCGAATTCGTGTGGCGCAAACGCTCGGCGCATCAAAAGGGCAGATCTTCCTGCGAGTGGTGCTGCCGGATGCGCTGCCGGAACTGTTTACCACTGTGCGGCTTTCTATCGGCATTGGCTGGACGTCGTTGATTGCCGCCGAAATGGTCGCCGCCAGTTCAGGCCTGGGCTGGATGGTAATAAACGCCAGTTCTTACTTACGTACGGATATCGTCATGCTCGGCATTCTGCTGCTGGGCGGCATTGGCTATCTACTGGATTTACTACTATTGGGGCTGCAACGCTGGTTGGTGCCCTGGGCGGGAAAAGAGTGATGACTGCGCATATCGCACTGGAAAAAGTGTCGCTAACCTTCGCGGCAAAACCGCAGCCGTTTACTGTGCTGGAGGATATCTCGCTGGCGCTGTCGCCGGGGGAATTTGTCGTACTGCTTGGCCCGTCGGGCTGCGGTAAATCCACCATTCTTAACCTGGTGGCTGGTTTTACTCGCCCGGATAGCGGGCAGGTGCTGGCGGGCGGCAAAGCGGTGCAGCAACCCGGACCATCACGGGGGATGATTTTTCAGCAACCGAATTTGTTTCCGTGGTTATCGGTGCTGGATAACGTCACCTTCGGTCCACGGCTTGGCAAACATCGCAAAGAAGAGGTCAATGCTCAGGCGCTGGACTGGCTGGCGCGAGTTGGCCTGAAAGGGTTTGAACACCACGCGGCGTGGCAGCTTTCCGGCGGCATGAAACAGCGTGTGGCGCTGGCGCGCGCATGGCTGCCAGGGCCGGATGTGCTGCTGTTGGATGAACCGTTTGGCGCGCTTGATGCCCAAACGCGCCTGATGATGCAGGAGTTACTGCGTGACGCCTGGCTGGAAACCCGCACCACGCTGCTTTTCGTCACGCATGATGTGGAAGAGGCGCTGTTTCTCGCCGACCGCATTCTGATTATGTCGGCGCGCCCAGGCAAAATAGTTGAAGAGATTACGCTGCCGTTTGGTCGCGAACGCGATATTGAAACGATTGCGGGTCATCCGCAATACAGCGAGATCAAGCAACACGTGCTGCACCGCGTCCGGCTGGAGGCAAAGCGGCACCTGAGTTAGCGGAGGTACTTTCTGCGGCGCGTGTCGGTTATAATGAGCGCAAGTGATGAGTGTCACGGCCCACATAACGCGGCGAAACCGCCCCAAATGAGTACCATCAATGAGTGAAATGATTTACGGCATCCATGCGGTGCAGGCCCTGCTGGAGCGCGCCCCGGAGCGTTTTCAGGAAGTGTTTATTCTTAAAGGCCGCGAAGACAAACGTCTCCTGCCGCTGATCCACGCGCTGGAAGCACAAGGCGTGGTGATCCAGGTGGCGAACCGCCAGTATCTGGACGAAAAAAGCGAAGGCGCGGTGCACCAGGGGATCATTGCACGCGTGAAACCGGGGCGTCAGTATCAGGAAAATGATCTGCCGGATCTGATAGCCAGCCTCGATCAACCCTTCTTCTTGATCCTGGACGGTGTAACCGATCCGCACAACCTGGGCGCGTGTTTGCGTAGCGCAGACGCGGCGGGTGTGCATGCGGTGATCGTGCCGAAGGATAAATCCGCCCAACTGAATGCCACGGCGAAAAAAGTCGCTTGCGGTGCAGCAGAGAACGTACCGTTGATCCGCGTGACCAACTTGGCGCGCACCATGCGCGTGTTGCAGGAGGAAAACATCTGGATTGTCGGGACGGCGGGCGAAGCGGATCATACACTGTTCCAGAGCAAAATGACCGGGCGCATGGCGCTGGTCATGGGCGCGGAAGGCGAGGGTATGCGCCGTCTGACGCGTGAGCATTGTGATGAGTTGATCAGCATTCCAATGGCGGGCAGCGTATCGTCGCTCAACGTTTCGGTAGCTACCGGCATCTGCCTGTTTGAAGCGGTGCGCCAGCGCGCACTTTAGGCTTCTAACGACCGGTAAAACCACCCTTATTCGGGTGGTTTTTTTTGCTCTGAAGACTGGTAGAATTTGCCGGCAGATATTTTCTCTTTTTTACTTTTATTGCGATGGAATAATCAGGGTATAAATAATGGCATGGACTGTAGAGACACTGAGCGCGGCATTATTGCAATCAACGACGCTTAATTTAACTATTCAACATGAAGCCGATGCGTTAATTATCAAGCTGGATGACTACGGCGATTTGCAATTAAATCTGTTACTGACTTCCCGGCAGATAATTATTGAAACCTATATTTGTCCTTTAAGTGAAATTAAACAGCAGGATGCTTTTAACGTTTTCCTGCTGCGCAATCAAAAACTCTTACCTTTATCTTCTGTTGGCATCTCGCCTGTCGGTGGGGAAGAGTATTATGTTGCCTTCGGCGCGCTGTCGCTTAACTCCTCGCTTGACGATATCCTGCTGGAAATCTCCACGCTTGCGCAAAACGCGCTGGATCTTGCTGAATTAACCGATGATTTTGCCCAATAACATTGTCAGGGAGTGGTTGTATGGGAATTTTAAAAAGCCTGTTTACGCTGGGTAAATCCTTTATTGCTCAGGCGGAAGAGTCGATTGAAGAGACGCAGGGTGTGCGCATGCTGGAGCAGCATATCCGCGACGCGCGCGCTGAGCTGGATAAAGCAGGTAAATCCCGCGTCGACCTGCTGGCACGCGTTAAGTTGAGCAACGACAAACTCAACGATTTACGCGAACGTAAGGAAAGCCTCGAAGCCCGCGCGCTGGAAGCGATGGCGAAAAATGTGGACGCCGGTTTGCTGAATGAAGTCGCCAGCGAAATCGCCCGTCTGGAAAATACCCTTGCGGCGGAAGAGCAAGTGCTGGCGAACCTTGAAAGGTCGCGCGATGCCGTTGAAAAAGCGGTGACCGCCACCGCGCAACGTATTGAGCAGTTTGAGCAGCAACTGGAAGTGATTAAAGCCACCGATGCGATGCAGCGCGCACAACAGGCTGTCACCACCTCTACCGTGGGCGCGTCCAACAATGTGGCAACGGCGGCAGAGTCCCTGAAACGCCTGCAGGCGCGTCAGGCTGAACGCCAGGCCCGACTGGACGCGGCAACGCAGCTTGAGAAAGTGGCAGACGGGCGCGATCTTGATGAAAAACTGGCGCAGGCAGGTATTGGCGGCAGTGATAAAACCTCTGCACAGGATGTGCTGGCGCGTCTGCAACAGCAACAAAAACCGTGATGCTCTCTTTTCTGAAAAATCTGCTGGGGCGGCCTGATGCGGCGGCCCCGGTAAGAGGGCCGCTTGGGTTGCATCTGCACGCGGGTTTCACCATCGATACGCTGCTGTTCCGCCTGTGCGAAGACGATTTGCTGGTTCAGCTTCCCGGCGAAGAGTACACCATTGGCGCGTGCGGGTCGTTCGATCTCGGCGCCGGATGCATGATTCATCGCTACTACACAACGGGCGATGAGTTCCTGCAAATCAGCACCTCCGGTGGCCTGGAAACGCACAACATTGATGACATCAAACTGTTTGTGTATGAAGAGAGCGCGGGGGTTTCCGGTGAAAAAGCCTGGCGCGATATGCTGAGCGCAAAAGCGATGGGGCAGCCCGCGCTACGTTGGCGCGATTGCCAGTGGCAGCGCGTGTTTAACGCTGAAGAGCGGGGCGATATCGAACCGGTTTATACGCTGGAAACCGTCAACAACCACGCTGGCGCAAGCTGGGAAGTGCACAATTTTATGATGGCGTACCAGCGCGAAGTCACCACTGACGTGTTCGAATATTTGCTGTTAAACGGCGAAGAGACCTTTAATGCGCAAAACCAGCCGGAGTGGATCTACTCGCGCGCGCTGGGGGTGGATATTCCCCTGACATCCTTAAAGGTCATTGGTTAATTATGGGAGTAGACATGCATATTCTGGGATCGCTACTGGCGTTTTGCTCTTATTTCTTTATTGGCATTGCGATGGTGCTCTGTTTTCTTTTTGTTTATACGCGCATTACCCCACACGATGAATGGCGATTAATTAAAGAGAACAATGTCGCCGCCTCGTTAGCGTTTAGTGGTTCGCTGCTGGGCTATATTATTCCGCTCTCGAGTGCTGCCATTAACTCGGTGAGTATTCCGGATTATCTCATCTGGGGTGTTATTGCGCTGGTGGTGCAATTACTTGTTTACGGCGGTGTTCGTCTTTATATGCCGAAACTGAGTGACAAGATAATTAATAGCGATACTGCCGCCGGGTTATTTATGGGTGCGGCGGCACTGGCGGGCGGGATTTTTAATGCTGCCTGCATGACGTGGTAATGGAACATCATGGCCAGAAAGCGATCAAATCGGCAAAAAAATCCTATCCTTTCGCCTGCGCAGAACCGCGCCCGGCGGCCCATTTTCACCCAGCCGAAAGAGCGTAAAAGCGGGCAGTACCTGACGCTGGCGATTATGGGTGGCGCAGCTTTTTTTGCTTTAAAAGGCTGCAACGATCATAAAGACGATAACGACGGTGACGGGGTGTATTACACCTCGCAGCAGGATTGTGTTGACGACGGTAACACCGCGCAGGTGTGTAACGATGCGTGGAATAATGCGCGCATGAACTTTGAGCAAGAGATCCCGCGCAATATGTCGCAGCCGTATTGCGTACAGCAATACGATAATTGCTACTACGACAATATTGGCCAGCGCTGGATGCCAGTGCTCAGTGGTTTTCTGCTCAGTAAAGCCTTGCGTAAAGACCGGGATGAGCAATACAGCTACAGCAGCGGCGGAAGTACCTACGCTTCCCGCCCGGTGTGGCGCAACCGCGACGGAGATTACAGCTGGCGCTCCGGTGGAACCAGCAGTGCGAGCAGCCATTATGGCTACACCACCAAAAAGGCAACCACCTCATCACGTGGCGGTTTTGGGCGCTCTTCCAGCGCGCGCGGAAGCTGGGGAGGCTAACGATGCTGCGTCATGATGTTGCTGTGCGCCCGGACCTTGAGCGGATCGCCCACGACCACGGTTTTGACTTCCATATCATTGATAACGAAGTTTACTGGGATGAGAGTCGCGCTTACCGCTTTACGCTGCGCCAGATTGAAGAGCAGATTGAAAAGCCGACCGCTGAACTGCATCAAATGTGCCTTGAGGTAGTGGATCGCGCCGTGGCGGACGAGGCGATCCTTCGCCAACTGGCGATCCCGCCGCTGTACTGGGATGCGATTGCCGAAAGCTGGCGTAACCGCGATCCGTCGCTCTACGGGCGGATGGATTTCGTCTGGTGCGGCAAAGACCCGGTGAAATTGCTCGAATACAACGCCGATACGCCGACGTCGCTGTACGAATCGGCTTACTTCCAGTGGCTGTGGATGGAGGATGCGCGGCGTAACGGTACGCTCCCGCGCGACGCCGATCAGTACAATGCCATTCAGGACAAGTTGATTGCCCGTTTCGCCGAAATCCAGAGCCGTAATCCGCTCTACTTCTGCTGCTGTAAAGGAACCGAGGAAGATCGCGGCACGGTGCTCTATCTTGAGGATTGCGCCCGCCAGGCTGGCCTCGATACGCGGTTTATTTATATCGAAGATGTTGGGTTGGGGCTGGGCGGTGTATTGACGGATCTGGATGATAACGTCATTCGCCAGGTGTTTAAGCTCTACCCACTCGAATGGATGATGCGCGACGAAAACGGCCCATTGCTGTGTAAACGCCGCGAGCAGTGGCTGGAACCGTTGTGGAAAAGCGTGCTCAGCAATAAGGGGCTATTGCCGCTGCTGTGGCGTTACTTCCCCAATCATCCGAACCTACTGCCCGCCTGGTTTGACGGGGAAAAACCACAAATCGCGGCGGGAACGAGCTATGTGCGCAAACCGCTGTTTTCCCGCGAAGGTGGCAATGTCACCCTCTTCGACGGGGCGCATAACGTGATTGACCATGAAGAGGGCGACTACGGTGAAGAACCGATGATCTACCAGGCTTTTCAGCCGCTGCCGCGCTTTGGCGACAGCTACACGCTGATTGGCAGTTGGGTGGTAGACGATGAAGCCGTTGGCATGGGCATCCGCGAAGATTGCACCCTGATTACCAAAGATACGTCGCGGTTTGTGCCGCATTACATCGCCGGGTAATGCACCGCCCGGCAAGCGCAACGCTGCCGGGCAACGAACGTTACTCTTCGAGCGAGCGCAAATGGTCATCTTTTTTGAGCGTCATCAGCGCCACAATGCTGACCAGCGCCGTTGCCATTACGTAATAGGCCGGGATGTCGACATTGCCCGTCTCTTTGATAAGACCGGTGATGATTAACCCCGCGCAGCCGGAGAAAAGCGCGTTCGACAGCGAATACGCCAGCCCAAGCCCGGTATAGCGCACGCGGGTTGGAAACATCTCCGCAAGCATCGCCGGACCTGGCCCTGCCAGCATACCGACCAACCCGCCTGCCACTAGCACCACCACCGCTTTTATCGCCAGCGTGCTTGATTCCGCCTGCAAGATTTTCAGCAACGGCAATGCCAGGATCAGTAGCAGCGCAGTGGCAATCACCATCACCGCGCGACGCCCGATGCGATCGCTCAGGATGCCGGAGGGAATAATCGTCAGCGCAAAGCCAATATTGGATATCACCGCAATCAGTAGTGCCTGATTAAAGCCCGTGTGCAGCGCCGACTGTAAATACGCGGGCATGATAACAAGGTAGGTATAACCGGCGGCAGACCACACCATCACCCGGCCAATACCCATAAAGATGGCTTTAAACGTGTCGTTGAGCCGGGCGCGTTCGGCAACGGGGTGCGCCTGCTGTTGCACAAAACTAGGCGTCTCTTCCATGCTCACCCGAAGCCACAGCGCGACAACGCCCATCGGCAGCGCAAGGAAGAAGGGGATGCGCCAGCCCCAGTCATGCAGTGCTTCTGGCGTCAGCAACGCGGAAAGCAGCGCCACAATTCCGGCACCTGCCAGCAGCCCCAGCGCCACGGTAAAAGATTGCCATGCGCCATACAGCCCGCGTTTGCCGCGCGGCGCGAACTCCGTCATCAGCGATACTGCGCCACCGTATTCGCCCCCGGCAAACAAACCCTGCAAAATGCGCAAACCGGTGATGATGAGCGGCGCGGCGATGCCAATGCTGGCGTACACCGGGACAAGACCAATTGCGGCAGTAGCCAGCGTCATCATCACCAGCACGATGATCAGTGTCGGTTTGCGACCAATCCGGTCACCGATACGGCCGAACACCATTGCCCCCAGCGGGCGAAAGAAAAAGGCGACGGCAAAGGAGGCGTAAGTCAGGATCAGGCTGGTCAGCCCCGTTTCGCCCGAGAGTTGAAAGAAATTCTTCGCAATAACGGTCGCGAGAAAGCCGTAGACCGCGAATTCGTACCACTCGATAAAGTTGCCGATCGAGCCTGCAATTAAAGCGCGCTTGTGCGCATTCGGTGCACGTTGGGAAGCTGGCATTGGGATTCTCTTTGGCAAGGTGAGAATAAATTATTCATCAATAATCTTATTCATGAAATATATTATTCTTATATTGTGTGAGCCGTTTCACGAATGATTGTCGCCAAATCGCGGCCTTGTGAGCCCACTCCCATGCAGCGTTCGCGCAGGCTGTCCATACTTATCTTCATTGCCATTGAAGGAGGGACACACGATGCACTGGCAGACTCATACCGTTTTTAACCAACCGATCCCGTTAAAAAACAGCAATCTTTTTCTCTCTGATCGTCCCCTGTGTGAGGCGGTAATGCGCGAAGGCGCGGCCTGGGACGCCGAGCTGCTCGCCAGCATTGGCCAACAATTGGGTGCGGCGGAATCGCTGGAGCTGGGAAGATTAGCCAACGCCAATCCTCCGGAGCTGCTGCGCTATGACACCACCGGCGAACGGCTGGATGATGTGCGTTTCCACCCTGCCTGGCACTTGTTGATGCAGGGGTTGTGCGCCAACCGGGTACATAACCTGGCCTGGGAAGAGGAGGCGCGCGTCGGTTCTTTTGTCGCGCGTGCAGCCCGGTTTGTGCTGCACGCCCAGGTAGAATCCGGCACGCTGTGCCCCATCACCATGACCTTCGCCGCGACGCCACTGCTGCAACAGGCATTGCCGAAACCTTTTCATGAATGGTTAAAACCGCTGCTAAGCGATCGTTACGATCCTCATTTAGCGCCGGGCAATCAGAAACGCGGCCTGCTCATCGGTATGGGAATGACCGAAAAACAGGGCGGAACGGATGTATTGAGCAACACCACCCGAGCGGAAAAAAACGGTGATGAATATCGGCTGGTGGGGCACAAATGGTTCTTTTCCGTGCCGCAAAGCGATGCGCATTTGGTGCTGGCGCAGGCCAAAGGCGGACTCTCTTGCTTTTTTGTGCCGCGTTTTCTGCCTGACGGCCAACGTAATGGTGTGCGGCTTGAACGCCTGAAAGAGAAACTCGGTAACCGCTCCAATGCCAGTAGCGAAGCGGAGTTTTGCGATGCCAGCGGCTGGTTGCTTGGCGAAGAGGGCGATGGCGTGCGGCAGATCCTCAAAATGGGCGGGCTGACGCGCTTTGATTGTGCGCTGGGGAGCCATGGGCTGATGCGCCGGGCTTTCTCCGTTGCGCTGTATCATGCGCACCGGCGACAGGCGTTTGGCAAAAATCTGGTCGATCAGCCGCTTATGCGTCATGTTCTGAGCCGGATGGCGCTGGAACTGGAGGGGCAAACCGCCATGCTGTTTCGCCTTGCCCGCGCATGGGACAGCCGCCGCAATGAGCAAGAAGCGCTCTTTGCACGCCTGTTTACGCCGGTGGCTAAATTTGCAGTTTGTAAGGGCGGGATCCCGTTTGTCGGCGAAGCGATGGAAGTGCTTGGCGGTATCGGTTATTGCGAAGAGAGCGAATTACCGCGCCTGTACCGCGAGATGCCGGTCAATAGCATCTGGGAAGGCTCCGGCAACGTCATGTGCCTGGACGTGCTGCGCGTGCTGGGCAAACAGCCGGGCATAGTGGATTTGCTCAGTAACGATTTTGCGGCGGTGAAAGGGCAGGATCGCCATTTTGATCGCGCATGGCGGCAGCTACAACAGCGGCTACGCAGACCAGATGAAACGCAGGGAAGGGAGATAACGCAGCTGCTCTGGCGGCTGGGAACAGGGGCGCAAATGCTGCGCCACGCGTCGCCGCCGATGGCGCAGGCGTGGTGCCAGATGATGCTGGATACCCGTGGCACGTCGCCGATTGGCGAGCAGGTACAAAACGACCTGCTGCTACGCGCCACGGGTGCGGCAAATTAATCCATCTTCAGGCGGAACAGGCTTACCAGCTCACTCAGGTGTGCGCCTTTTTCCCGCAGCGTGCGGGCGGTTTCCTCACTTTGCGAAACGCGCCCGGCGTTGACATGCGTGGCATCGCCAATGTGCGTCATCGCAAGGTTAACCTGGTTGATTCCCGCTGATTGTTCGCGGGAAGCATGGTTGATTTCATGCACCAACTGGTTGATCTGATCCATGTGGCTGATGATCGATTGCATGGCAACGCGCGTGGCTTCTGACTGGGAATGTCCTTCGCCCACTTTTTTCAGCGTATCGCCAATCAGCGCTTCAATCTCTTTTACCGCGTTGGCACTGCGCGCGGCCAGGGCACGAACTTCCTGAGCAACCACGGCAAACCCTTTGCCGTGTTCGCCCGCACGCGCAGCTTCCACCGCGGCGTTCAGCGCGAGGATATTGGTCTGGAAAGCGATGGATTCAATCACGTGGGTAATGTCGGCAATACGCTGCGATGCTGCGCGAATGTCTTCCATTGTCGCCACTGAGTGATCGACGGTTTTGCCGCCTTTTTGCACCGCGTCGGTAGTTTCATTCACCAGGCTTTGCGTCTGTTCCATGTTGGCTGCGTTTTGCTGCACGGTGGCGGCAAGCTGCTCCATGCTGGCGGAGGTTTCCTCCACGCTGCTGGCCTGCTTATTGATCTGCTCGCTGATCTCGCCGCTGTCAGCGGCCAACGCGTTGGTGCCGAGGTTAATTTCGGCGGCGGATTCGCGCACCTGTAACACAATCTTGTGTAACCCATCGCCAATGCCGTTAATGGCCTCGATCAACTGACCCACTTCATCATGACGATCAACCACCAGCGTGGCGCGCAGGTCGCCTGCCGAATACTGCTGAGCGAGTTCAATAACGTTACGCAGCGGGCGGCTGAGCCAGCGGCGAATGATAACGACAAACAGCACGGCGAACAGCAGGGAAACTACCACGCCAGCCAGCAGGAACTGGTTACGCATGGTGGTGACATCGCGCAGCAGTACGGCTTTGTCGACTTCGCCCACTACTGTCCAGTTCCAGCCGGGCAGTGCGGTGTAAGACATCAGCAGTTCGCGGCCGTCTGCGCTCTGGCGCGCCAGCGTACCGCTGTTGTTTGTCAGCAGGGTTTGCAGATCTTTTTCATCCCACTGCGGGCGTTTGCCTTCCTCGGTATCGTGGAACAGATAGTTGCCGTAGTTCTTGCCTTCGTTGCGATCAAGCACGAAGAAATGGCCGCTTTCACCCAGCTTTCGACCCAGAATTTTATTGCGCATCACCTCCCACGAACGGGTGATATCGACGCCAACAAACAGAATGGCAATGGTGTTGCCGCTGGCGTCTTTTACCGGTTGGTATTGGGTGATGTAGCGTTTGCCAAACAGCATCGCCAGCCCGCGATAGACTTCACCTTTCATTACTGGCGCAAATGCCGGGCTGGCTTTATCCAGCTTAGTGCCGATGGCGCGATCGCCATTCTCTTTGCGCAGTGATGTGGCGACGCGCACAAAGTCGTCACCGCCGCGCACGAATAGCGTAGCGATAGCACCTGTACGGTTGAGGAAATCGTCCGGGATAGCATTGTTGTTATGCAGTTCGGTATCGCCGCCTTTGAAGAGCGGTACATCAATACCGTTAATCTCACGGCGCTGCTGGGGATCAACCGCGAGCGGCTGTGGCAGAAAACTGCTGAACAAGCGCGTGTAGCTCTCCACCTCATCACTGAGACTACTGTTGAACATTTCAACCATATCCACCACTCCGCTGGATTGGCTGTGCAAGTCTTCCATGGCCAGCGTTTCCAGCTGTTGGCTGGCTTTATTGCTCATCAGAAAAGTGAATAAAAGGAAAAGCGTTGCAACGCTTGCGCCAGTCAGAAGTGACAATTTTGCACCGAGACCGGCGCGACGAAAAAAGGCGCTCATAATTTGTCCGTTGTTCTGTGTATGAGGCTCCTTCAACGGCACAATTACGATAACATTTAGTTTGTCAATGTAACAAAATGTTACATTGGTGTATCCTTACGATAACATAATCTTAATGATTGTAGGGGCATAAAAAAGCCACCCAATTTAGGTGGCTTTTTCCAGCGGCTCAGGCGTACAAAATGGCCTGCACTCGCCAGTTGTCAACTTGTTGATCTTCCTGCATTCGCACAATGCGATACCAGGAGGCTCCCTGTTCATCTGCTTTTAACGCGATAACCCGCTCCACATCCTGTAGGCTCCCTGAGACATTATTGACGGAGATGAGACCGATTTCGTTTAATCCCGTCACGCAGTCAGCGCTGGCGAACTCTGCAGGCTGCGCTGTTGTATTTAGCAAACCGGTAGAAAGCAACAGTGAGTTTAAGGCAAGAGATCGTTTCATAGTCAGCTCCATTTTACGTTACCCCGATTGTTTGCAGGGCTTCCTTTCGCGCAACGGATTCGAAAAATCCTATTGTGCACAGGAGAACATCAATGGACGCAAAGCAATGTAAATGTCCTGAAAATCAACGCCTCGCTACTGTTTGTACAGCAGGGCGCGTCCGAACCAACGACCGGGAATTATGGTGTCATCCATCATGATGATGACGTAATAATTGGCGCCGGCGGCCACGGCTTTGGCTTTGATTGCGTCTTCCACGTCCATGGGAGAACCCAGTACCGTTACGCTAACGGCACCAATCTCGCGAAGATCCTGCGTTTGATTACGGCGGATTTCCTGCGGATGGTCGCTAACCGGCGGTGCAGATTGCGGCTTACCTTCCAGCACTGCGCAGCCGCTTAATAACAAGGCGAACAGTAAGCACGGTAAAGCACGCATGGTTTTCTCATCTCTCCTGATTGCCATAGTGTAGTTCCTGGTGAATTTCCGTTTGGGGGAATGTTCCCGAAATGTTATCCCGAGCACTAATTTCGAATGAAAGTGTTTTGAAAGCGTAATCTATCTCTCACCGTCGTCAGATGCTCATGCGAAATCGGACTTGCGCCACCTTGTCGCCAGTGGCATACCAGCACTATAGATCAAGGAGGGAGTGATGATTGAACTTCAGGTTGAACAATTTGCAGGTGTCGAAACGCTGCATGCCTTCCCGGCGGGAAAACGCGCCAAACCGCTGCCTTGTGTCGTGTTTTATCACGGCTTCACCTCGTCAAAGCTGGTCTACAGCTACTTTGCCGTGGCGCTGGCGCAAGCCGGTTTTCGCGTGGTTATGCCAGACGCACCGGATCATGGCGCGCGCTTTAGTGGTGATGTGGAACGGCGTTTACACCAGTTTTGGCAAATTTTGCAGGGCAATATTGAAGAATTCACCGTGCTGCGCGACGCGCTGGAGCACCTTGAATTAATTGATAATCAGCGGCTGGCGGTCGGCGGCGCGTCGATGGGCGCAATGACTGCGCTGGGCATTATGACCCAGCATCCGGAAGTGCGCTGCGTCGCAAGCCTGATGGGGTCCGGCTATTTCACCTCGCTTGCGCGCACGCTTTTCCCGCCGTTGGCCGTGACGACGCCGGAACAGCAGCGTGAATTCGACACAATAATTGCTCCGCTCTCACGGTGGGATGTCAGTACGCAACTGGCGCACATTGCCGATCGCCCCCTGCTGCTGTGGCACGGCGAGCAGGATGATGTGGTGCCAGCGGCGGAATCGTTCCGTTTACAGCAAGCTTTGCAAGAAGAGGGGCTGGACGCGCATCTCACTTATCAGTGGGAAGCCGGGGTAACGCATCGTATTACCCCGCAAGCCTTGAGTGCGACAACGGACTTTTTTAGTCGTTACCTTTAAGCCGTTCGGCGAAGGCGGATAATCACCAGCGCAAGAACGCAGATGATGGCACCCGCCCAGAAGGTTGACGCCGCGCCGTGGCTTTCCCACAAAAACCCGGCGCCGAGGCTCGCCAGCAGCAGCGCAACGCCGCTAATCAGATTGAACATGCCGAATGCTGTGCCGCGCAGTTCTGCCGGTGCGGTATCGGCAACCATGGTCGCGAGTAAGCCTTGCGTCATGCCCATATGCACGCCCCACAAGGCGACACCGAGCAGCAGCGTGCTCCAGTGCTGGCTGAGCGCCAGCGCTATATCTGCGAAGATCAGCACCACCAGGCCTAACTGTAATAACCGGCTATGGCTGATACGGTCCGACAATTTGCCAAACGGATACGCGGTGACCGAGTAGACCAGGTTCATGGCAACCATCACCAGCGGAATGGTGGCCAGTGGGATTTCCATCTGCTGGGCGCGCAGCACCAAAAATGCTTCGCTAAAGCGGGCAAGGGTGAAGATAAAGCCGAGCGCCACCACCCACCAATATGCACGGCTTAGCTGTTTGAGATTTTCACGGCGAATGGGATTGGTGCGCTTTTGGGTGATGGGTGTTTTCGGCTCGTGCAGGCCAAAGAACAGCAACGCGACCGCCAGAACACCGGGGATCACCGCGATCCAGAACACGGCCTGGAAGTTGTCATTCCATAGCAGCATCAATGCGACCGCCAGCAATGGCCCGAGGAATGCACCAATGGTGTCCAGCGACTGACGTAGCCCAAACGCCGCACCGCGGATTTCAGCCGGGGTGACATCGGCAACCAGCGCATCGCGCGGCGCGCCGCGAATGCCTTTGCCAAGCCGGTCCATCATGCGAGCGCCAAACACCAGGCCGGATGTCGAGGCCAGCGCAAACAGCGGCTTGCTTAATGCGCCCATGCCATAACCCAGCAGCGCCAGCCCTTTACGTTTGCCGATGTAGTCGCTGACCATGCCGGAAAAGACTTTCACCATTAGCGCCGTCGCTTCCGCCAGCCCTTCAATCAGGCCAATAATCACGACGCTTGTGCCGAGCGTCGTTGCCATAAACAGCGGCAGCAGGCTGTGGATCATCTCCGATGAAATATCCATCAACATACTGACGCCGCCTAATACCCAGACCCCCGCAGGTATGCGACCTAACGTTGAAAACCGCTTGAGCATGACTTTCCTCGTAACTTTCCATCACCGCAGCCAGAGCGCTATTAAACCTGCCGGAAAGGAGTTTGATAAGGGGAATAAGAAAAGAATTCTCACGTCGGAGTGCGGCCCCAATGCCGGGGCCGCAATTGCAAGAGGGACTGGCCTGTAAAACGTGTAATTAGCGGTAGATAAACGCGCTGACGTGCAGGTTGCCGTTGCTCCCCGGCTCATGAGTAAGTTCTGCACGGTAATATTTTGCGCTGCGCGCGTCGGCCTCGTCATTGAGCGCCTCGTCCGCTTCATGCTCGGTGGCGAAGTTATGATTGATATAGATAACGCCTAAGCTATGCACATCGTCCATGTTGCGGGCTTGCTGGTTGTTGAGTTTAATTGCCGCTGCGGCATTGGCGCTAAGCAGCAAGGTTGTTAATAATATTGCGATGTATTTCATGATGTTATGCTCCGATAATGCGTCATTTTTTAATTTCTCAACATCTCTCCTCCTTATATTTGAGGCCTGTTTAAAGTTTACGCGTTAGCCCGAGAAGGTATCGCGACCATTTCTGATGCAGTCATTCAAAAAAATGCCGTAATGCGTTGTGATTAATTTTAATTCGCCTTACTCACTTATCTTTGCGCTTAGTGCGAATTATTTGCGTAATAGCCTTGAGTTTGTTTGGGTAGACCAGTATTATGGCGCGTCAATTTTTCAGCCGACCTTTAATCACGTTCCTTGCCTCCCCGGGATTCGGCTGACCCAGACAGGAGGCTGAATAATCCGTAAGGAGCAATTCGATGCGTCATTACGAAATCGTTTTTATGGTCCATCCTGACCAGAGCGAACAGGTTCCGGGTATGATCGAACGTTACACTGGTGCAATCACTGCAGCAGAAGGTACGATCCACCGTCTGGAAGACTGGGGCCGCCGTCAGCTGGCTTACCCGATTAACAAACTGCACAAAGCACACTACGTTCTGCTGAACGTTGAAGCTCCGCAGGAAGTTATCGATGAGCTGGAAACAAACTTCCGCTTCAACGATGCCGTTATCCGCAGCATGGTTATGCGTACTAAACACGCTGTTACTGAAGCATCTCCGATGGTTAAAGCGAAAGACGAGCGTCGTGAACGTCGCGATGATTTCGCAAATGAAACCTCAGATGATGCAGATGCTGGGGATTCTGAAGAGTAATTACTGATGGCCAACCGCCTGGTGTTGTCCGGCACAGTGTGCAGGGCGCCGCTTCGTAAGGTCAGCCCGTCAGGAATTCCTCACTGCCAGTTCGTGCTTGAGCACCGTTCTGTGCAGGAGGAAGCCGGTTTTCACCGGCAGGCGTGGTGCCAAATGCCTGTAATAATCAGCGGGCAGGAGAACCAGGCCATTACTCACAGTATAACGGTCGGCAGCGCAGTAACTGTTCAGGGGTTCATCAGTTGCCACAAGGCAAAGAACGGCTTGAGCAAAATGGTTCTGCATGCCGAGCAGATTGAATTGATAGATTCTGGAGACTAGCCAAATGGCACGTTATTTCCGTCGTCGCAAGTTCTGCCGTTTCACAGCGGAAGGCGTTGTTGAGATTGATTACAAAGATATCGCAACGTTGAAAAACTACATTACCGAAAGCGGTAAAATCGTCCCGAGCCGTATTACCGGTACTCGTGCGAAATACCAGCGTCAGCTGGCTCGCTGCATCAAGCGCGCTCGCTACCTGTCCCTGCTGCCATACACTGATCGTCATCAGTAATTGGCCGCTGTCTATTAACGACTTTAAGAGGATAAGGTAATGCAAGTTATTCTGCTTGATAAAGTAGCAAACCTGGGTAGCCTGGGCGATCAGGTTAACGTTAAAGCGGGTTACGCTCGTAACTTCCTGGTACCGCAGGGCAAAGCTGTTCCAGCTACCAAGAAAAACGTTGAATATTTCGAAGCACGTCGCGCTGAACTGGAAGCCAAACTGGCTGACGTTCTGGCGGCTGCTAACGCTCGCGCTGAAAGCATCAATGCACTGGGCTCTGTTACCATCGCGTCTAAAGCAGGCGACGAAGGTAAACTGTTCGGTTCCATCGGTACCCGCGATATCGCTGACGCTGTAACTGCAGCTGGCGTTAAAGTGGCGAAGAGCGAAGTTCGTCTGCCGAACGGCGTTCTGCGTACTACCGGTGAGCACGAAGTGGACTTCCAGGTTCACAGCGAAGTATTCGCTAAACTGACTGTAAACGTTGTTGCTGAGTAATTCGTTACTCACAGCGATGTCCCTAAGTAGTTCGGGCTTGCAGGAAGGCGGCAAGTGAGTGAATCCCAGGAGCTTAGATAACTAAGTGACTGGGATGAGCGAATGCAGCCAACGCATCTGTAACTCGAAATACGACGGGAAATGAAACGCCGGCTTTGTGCCGGCGTTTTGCTTTTTAGCACTACCAGAAATGGTCATTGTTCCTTGCAGGGTGGATATTTCTTAGGCATCCTCAGATAATAATTGAAACGCAATTTTATCTTTGAGATTTGTCATGGAAACCGCTTTGCCCACACCCGTTTTTGCCCGCCGAAATGTGGCTTACGCCTGCGCCACGCTCTGTTGTCTGCTCTGGGGTAGCTCCTACCCGGCCATTAAAAACGGCTACGAACTCTTTCACATTGCCACCGACGACATCCCCTCAAAAGTGGTATTTGCCGGTTATCGTTTCCTGTTCGCAGGCGTGTTGTTGCTGCTGTTCGCGTTGGCGCAGCGCAAACCGATCGGCAGACTATCGGCTATGCAGTTTGGGCAACTGACGGTGCTCGGGTTAACGCAAACGACCCTGCAATACACCTTCTTCTATATCGGTCTTGCTTATACCACTGGCGTAAACGGGTCGATCATGAATGCGACCGGCACCTTCTTTAGCGTGCTGTTGGCGCATTTCATCTATCAAAACGACAAGCTCAGCTACAACAAAAGCCTCGGCTGCATTTTGGGCTTTGCCGGCGTCATGCTGGTGAACTTCCACAGCGGTATGCGTGATTTTGTTTTTGTCTGGAACGGCGACGGTTTCATTGTGCTGGCGGCGTTTATCCTCTCTGCCGCCACGCTGTATGGCAAACGTATTTCCCAGACGGTCGATCCCACGGTGATGACCGGTTGGCAGCTGGCTATCGGCGGTGTTGCTCTGCTGGTTGGCGGCTATCTATCGGGCGGAACGCTGGAAGTGCATAGCCTCAGCGCAGTGGCGATCCTCGGCTATCTTACGCTGCTGTCGTCGGTGGCGTTCGCCCTGTGGAGCATGCTGTTGAAAGTGAATCGCGTGAGTATGATTGCGCCGTTCAATTTCGTGATACCAGTTGCCGGTACGGTGCTCTCCGCTATTTTCCTTGGGGAGAACATCCTCGATATCAAATACGCGGTCGCACTGGTGCTGGTCTGCTCAGGGATCTGGTGGGTTAACAAACGAGCCGGGTAACGTGTACCCGGCACAGTGCATCAACGCGCGCGGATAAAGCTGCCGTCCGGCTGGCGGGTAAACAGCACCGGCTGACCGCCGGTTTCAATGGTTAACCCGGTCACTACGCCGTTGGCGTTCTGGCGGATTTTCACCATCTGGCCGCTTTGCAGGCTGCTGAGCGGTTTACCATCACCTTCCACTTTTGCCATTGCATAGACATCGGTTGGCGGCAGGTTGTGGTCGCGGAACAGTTGCGCCAGCGTTTTCCCCTCTTCAACGCGGTAAGCGCGCCACTGCTGTTCGATTCCGCTGGAAGAGGGCAGCGTGTTCTGCGCTACATGCTGGCGCGGTTGCTGTTGCTCTACTGGTTGCTGCTGTTGTACGGACTCTTCCGCACTCGGCGCGGTCTGCTGCGGCTCACTCACCACCTGCGGCGGCGTTGGCTCAGTTGCGGAAGGTTGCGGCTGTGAAGCGGTGGGAAGATTGAGTTGCGCTTCACGTGTACCGGTTGGCGCTGTTGAACGGTTGCTGTCGTCAGTTGACGGTAACAGAAAACCGATAATCACCAGCAAAGTCGCGAGGATCAGGCCGCGACGGTGCAATGGCGGGAGCGGGTCCATCAGGCGAAAATGCTCCGGGGCATGCCAGATTTTCACCAGGGTAGGTTTCAGTTCAAATCGCCCGGGCATGGCTTTCCTCCTGCTCCGCGTCATTTAAAGTCCTGTCTCGTTGAGTATATACACTTTATCCCGCAACCGCGGCGAGCGCTGTTTTTAACTGCCTGAAAGTCGACAAAAAGCTGCATTTTGTGACCGCAATTCGGGATAAATCTTACTTGCTGTATTCTTTCCCTTTCCCTGCGATTTGTCATCTTTCCTGCGACAAAGTTTTACCCGGTGCAGTGCGGCTGTTATGCTGCGCGCTACCTTAAAAAGCGATGAAAGGAAAACCCATGACAACCCCAACTTTTGACACGATCGAAGCGCAAGCCAGCTACGGCATTGGTTTGCAGGTAGGACAGCAGCTGAGCGAATCCGGGTTAGAGGGGCTGTTACCGGAAGCGCTGGTCGCAGGTATTGCAGATGCACTGGAAGGCAAACAACCCGCTGTTCCGGTAGATGTTGTCCACCGCGCGCTGCGTGAAATTCACGAGCGTGCCGACGCAGTGCGTCGTTCCCGTTTCGAAGAGATGGCGGCGGAAGGCGTGAAATATCTGGAAGAAAACCGCGAGCGTGAAGGCGTGAACAGCACCGAATCCGGTCTGCAATTCCGCGTTATCACCCAGGGCGAAGGCGCTATCCCGGCACGTACCGACCGTGTGCGCGTGCATTACACCGGTAAACTGATTGATGGCAGCGTGTTCGACAGCTCCGTCGCGCGCGGCGAACCGGCTGAGTTCCCGGTTAACGGCGTGATTGCTGGCTGGATCGAAGCCCTGACGCTGATGCCGGTGGGTTCCAAATGGGAACTGACGATTCCTCATAACCTCGCGTATGGCGAGCGCGGCGCTGGTGCATCTATTCCGCCGTTCAGCACGCTGGTATTTGAAGTGGAACTGCTGGAAATCCTGTAATTTCCCGCATGAATGCCTCTTCCCGTCAGGGAAGAGGCTGTGCCCGCTGCGCTGATCGTTTGTTAATAAAACCAATACCAATAGATTATCTTGCAAATGGCGCAATCGGGTGTATTTTTGTGAGCTATTTCGCGTTACCTGAGTGATATGACACTCACTTTAAACAAATATTTAACATTGTTTTTAATTCCGAGTATTCATCCCGCCGATTCTTACCTAATATCTTTGCGTCCATACAAGGGCGGAACACGCAACTAAAAAAGGCCAGTAGAGCCCCAACAACACAGACAGGAATACAACATGGTAGATCAGGTTAAAGTCGTGGCCGACGAACAGGCTTCGACTGAACAGTCGCTACGGCGAAATCTCACAAACCGGCATATTCAGCTCATCGCCATTGGCGGCGCCATCGGTACCGGGTTGTTTATGGGCTCCGGGAAAACCATCAGCCTCGCCGGTCCGTCGATCATTTTTGTTTATATGATCATCGGCTTTATGCTGTTTTTCGTCATGCGCGCCATGGGTGAATTACTGCTGTCGAATCTCGAATACAAATCCTTTAGCGACTTCGCCGCCGACCTGTTAGGGCCGTGGGCGGGGTATTTTACCGGCTGGACATACTGGTTTTGCTGGGTGGTAACCGGTATGGCGGATGTCGTCGCCATCACGGCTTACGCGCAGTTCTGGTTCCCTGGACTTGCCGATTGGGTAGCGGCGCTGGCCGTTGTCGTCGTGCTGCTGAGCCTCAATCTCGCGACGGTAAAAATGTTCGGCGAGATGGAGTTCTGGTTTGCGATGATCAAAATCGTCGCTATTGTCGCGCTGATTATCGTGGGTGTGGTGATGGTGTTGATGCACTTTAAATCCCCGACCGGTGTTGAGGCCTCTTTCTCGCATCTGTGGAATGACGGCGGCTGGTTCCCGAAAGGTATCAGTGGGTTCTTTGCTGGCTTCCAGATTGCGGTGTTTGCCTTTGTGGGGATTGAGCTGGTCGGTACGACCGCAGCGGAGACCAAAGATCCGGAGAAATCCCTGCCGCGCGCCATCAACTCGATTCCGGTGCGCATCATTATGTTCTACGTTTTCGCGCTGATTGTGATCATGTCAGTGACGCCATGGCGCTCTGTGGTGCCGGATAAGAGCCCATTTGTTGAGCTGTTCGTGCTGGTTGGCATTCCGGCGGCGGCGAGCATTATTAACTTCGTGGTGCTGACATCGGCGGCTTCTTCCGCCAACAGCGGCGTATTCTCTACCAGCCGGATGCTGTTCGGTCTGGCGCAGGATGGCGTGGCGCCAAAAGCGTTTGCCAAGCTCTCTAAACGCGCGGTACCGGCAAAAGGGCTGACCTTCTCCTGCATCTGCCTGCTGGGTGGCGTGGTGATGCTGTACGTCAATCCGAGCGCGATTGCTGCGTTCACCATGATCACCACCGTGTCGGCGATCCTGTTTATGTTCGTCTGGACGATCATCCTCTGCTCGTACCTGGTGTACCGTAAGCAGCGCCCGCAGTTGCATGAAAAGTCGAACTATAAAATGCCGCTGGGTAAAATGATGTGCTGGGTGTGCATGGCGTTCTTCGCCTTTGTGTTGGTGCTGCTGACGCTGGAAGCGGATACCCGCCAGGCACTGATCGTGACGCCGTTGTGGTTTGTGGTGTTGGGCGCAGGTTGGCTGTACGCCGGCAAAAAGCGTTTGGCTAACCGCCAGCCATAAAAAAAGAGCCGCGCGGCGGCTCTAAACTTCCATGAATCAAGGCGCTCTCGGGCGCCTTTATTTATTCACCAGCGAGGGCACGCGGGAACAGATTGTTGTTTTCCAGACTGATGTGCTCCATTAGATCGTCAATCAACGTATTGATACCGTTATACATCGCCTTCCAGGTGGTGCAGGCTTCTGGTGGCGGCGTGACGTTATTGGTGATGTGTTTGATCACTTCCAGCAGTTCGCCTGCTTCATCATGCTCACTCTCCATGACGCTTATCGGCCCCATTGCCTGCGAACCCATGCCCTGTTTGATCATCGGGAACAGGATCTGCTCCTCTTTCATCATATGGCTGGAAAGCTCCTGGTGCAGCATGGTCAGGTATTTGGTTAGGCCGCGCGGCACGTTCGGTTTATCGGCGTGGACGCGCTCAACTTTGGTGGCTTGCAGGATCAGTTCCGGCAGTTGTTCGCGGTGGCGGTCATGGTAACGCACGATAATGTGGTCAATGATTTCCGCCAGCCCCGCCACGCGCCAGTCTTTTTCAATCGGCTGCTCGGCAAGCGTCGCCAGCTCGGCTTCGATGACGTCAATATCCAGCTCCTTGCGTGCCGCAGAACGTCCCAGTGTCTGCTTACCGCCGCAGCAGTAATCCATATCATATTTACGGAACAGTGCGGAGGCGCGGGGGATAGAGAGCGCCAGCTCACCCAGGGGTTGATCGCGGAAAGCCATAGCAGTTACCTCATGTAGAATTTATAAGTTGTATTTTAAATACATCTTTAAGGCGATGATATACCCCTTTTGGGGCAGCGGGAATTGCCTTATTCCTTTCTTTTGCGAAAAAATGTGATATTCATCACAAAAAATCTTACGGATTTAACATGTTGAATACAGGTGTTTTTATTGGAAATTACTGGATTGCGACCTGCATCACAATTAAACAACTCCGCGCTGCTGCCGATACCAAAACTCCAGACAATATCCTGCACGCTATAAAGGCTTACAATGTTTAAAAGAATAAAAGTTATTACTTTATTAATCATGGTTTTACTGGTACTTGGTGCAATGCAGCTGATCTCCGCTGGCGTGTTCATCAGTGCGCTTAATAACGATAAAAACAACTTCAATGTTTCCCAGGTTTCCAGCCAGAACGTTTCCGAATTTACCGATGCCTGGATCAGCCTCAACCAGGCGCGTGTGACGCTCAACCGCGGCATGTTACGTCTGCAAAGCAGCACCGCCAGCCAGATTAATGGTGGGCAACTCAGCGAGCTGGCAAGCAATGCGACCAACTTGCTCAACGAGGCGCAAAAGCATTTCGAGAAGTACAAAGCGATCCCGGACACACCGGGGTTGGATCCGAACTTGTCTAAAGATCTGGAAACCCAGTACGGCGTTTACCATGCCACGTTGACGGAAATGAACCGCCTGCTGCTGGCGGGCAACCTGGAAGATATGTTCCGTCAGAATGCCGAAGCGAAACAAGTTGCCATGCAGAAAAGTTATCGTGCGTGGCGTGATGCGCAAACCGTCCTGGCGAGCGAAGGGATCAGCCAGAACGAACAGGATTATCAGCGTATTTTATGGATCCTCGGCACCGTGATGCTGGTCGTGCTGGTGGTGATTATCATGAGCTGGGTTGCAATGCAGCGCGTCCTGTTGAAGCCGTTGCATGAGGTGATGGGGCATATTCGTCATATCGCGACCGGTGATTTGACGCATGACATAGATGCTGAAGGCAAAAATGAAATGGCGCTGCTGGCGCAGAATGTACAGGAAATGCAGCAGTCGCTGGTGAAAACCGTGAGTGTAGTGCGCGATGGCGCAGACACCATTTACACCGGTGCGGGTGAAATTTCCGCTGGCAGCAACGATCTCTCTTCGCGCACTGAGCAGCAGGCCGCTTCTCTGGAAGAGACCGCCGCCAGCATGGAACAGCTCACCGCCACGGTGAAACAGAACGCCGACAACGCCCGCCAGGCGACACAACTGGCACTGAATGCATCCGGTACTGCGAAGAAAGGCGGTGACGTGGTTGATGGTGTGGTGCGTACCATGGATGAGATTGCCAACAGTTCCAGCAAAATCGCGCAGATCACTAACGTGATTGACGGTATCGCTTTCCAGACCAACATTCTGGCGCTGAACGCCGCTGTTGAAGCGGCACGCGCGGGCGAACAAGGCCGTGGCTTTGCAGTCGTCGCGGGCGAAGTGCGTACCCTGGCGCAGCGCAGTGCGCAGGCAGCAAAAGAGATTAAAGGGCTGATTGAAGATTCAAGTAATCGCGTCAATGCAGGGGCAGCACTGGTGCATGAAGCCGGGGAAACCATGGCTGAAATCGTCAGCGCAGTCACGCGCGTGACCGACATCATGGGCGAAATCTCTTCCGCGTCTGACGAGCAGAGCCGTGGTATCGATCAGGTAGGCCAGGCCGTTGCTGAGATGGACCGCGTTACTCAGCAGAACGCCTCACTGGTGGAAGAGTCCGCCGCTGCGGCTGCGGCACTGGAAGAGCAGGCCGCACGCCTGACTGAAACGGTGGCGGTATTTAAGGTCAACCGTACGCGCAGCGCACGCCGTCCTGCGCTGATAACGCCAGCCAGCAAACCGCAGACCAAAGCAACCGAGAACATCAGCGAAGCCAACTGGGAAACGTTCTGATAACGGTTGAACCGATCTCTTGAAACCCGGCATAAGCCGGGTTTTTTTATACCCATTTGAACACCACCTCCGGTGGAGGTGGTCAGCAACAGGTTTTGTTGTCTTTGGATTTAAATCGTTCAGAACAGGCCTGGACAGTTTATTAAGGCTTTTCGTTCGCCGGGCGCAGACATTGCCATCTGCTATGTAGATGGTTTTTTACGGCTCACTGAACACCATATGTTGAAACGTTTTTCTCGCGGGTTTTGGTTGTGTCTGGGTGTCTTAGTATTCACTCTCACGGCACGGGTAGACGCTTTTTTACGGTTTTTGTCATACTTGTCGGTGCGAAACGCATGTGAAGGCGGCTTTTACTCTGCACTCAGCGCGGTGACGCTGGCTTTTTCCGGCTTCGACAGCACTGCCATTAGCACGCCGCCAACCAATAAGACAATGCCGCAGAAGGTGAGTAGCGGCGGCAGACTTTGGCGCAGCAGAAAGGTATAGAGCAGCCCGGCCAGCGTTTCAAAGACGATCAGTGGGCCAACAATTACCGTTGGAAGCCGCTGACAGGCAATGTTCCAGCACAATGCACCCACCCACGAGCAGAGCACCGCAATGGTGAACATCAGCGTGATAAACACCAGCGGACGTGGGCCGAAGGGCAGGGTGAAATCGGGTTGCTGCACACCAAGCCACAGACACGCCGCAAGGTAACCCACCAGTGAAACCGGTAGCGTCACCAGCGCTTGCGCCGTGGCCCACATCATCGGGTTTTTGTCGGGGTTTTCCCGCAGCCAGCGGGCATTGCGCAGCGCATACCAGGCCCAGCAAGCGACCGAGGTGAAAGCCAGCACAATACCGGAACCGTAGCGCCACCCGCTGAAATTGGGCAGGCCCTGGCGTAGTTCGACGATATTCACGCAGCCTAAGCCAAGCGCAATGCACAGTAACGCGGGAGCAAGCTTTCGCCATGCGAGTTTGCCGTCACGCTGGCTGTAGAGCAGGTTGGCGCACACCGGGATCACCACCGGCAGCGTGGCGATAATCATCGTCGACACCGGCGCGCCCGTGCGCTGAATGGCGCTTGCCAGGCAGACGTAATAGATAAGGTTACCCATGACTGTCAGCCATAAGGCTGTGAACCAGTCGCTGCGCGTAAGCTGGCGCAGCCGTGCGCGGCCCAGCCACGCCAGCGGCAAGGCGATAATCCCCAGCGCCAGATAGCGCCCGGTGGATTGCAGCGCCGCCGGGTAATCCGGCACGATTAACGGGCCGACAAAAATAAGCCCCCACAACAGCCCGGCAAGCAGGGCATACAACACGCCACTAATCATCTTTTCACCTACGTTTACATTGGCAGCGGACAGTGTAGGAGAGCAACGCGTGGGAATATTGTATGAGATTGCGCATTAACGGCGCGTGACCTGCTTTTGGTAGCGCACCGGCGTGATGCCGTAGCGGTGCGTAAACGCGCGGGTCAGATGTGACTGATCGGTAAGGCCGGTAACGGCGGCGACATCGGCAGCGGGCATGCCCTGGGTCAGGAATGATTTGGCGCGCCACAGGCGGATCGCCATCAGCATCTGGTGCGGGGTGACATGAAAATGCGCCTTGAACTGGCGTTGAAAATGGTACGGGCTGAGCGCCGCCACTTTCGCCAGTTCGTCGAGCGTCAGGCTGTGCATATAGTTGTCATGCAGGTAATCGCGTACGCGCTCAAACCGGTGTGCGCCTTCCGGGCGCTGCGGCGCATGGTGGGCCAGCGGGCGAAATGTATCGATAAGATCCAGCAAAATCCCTTGTTGCGCCAGCGGATCGTCGGTGTGCCACAAGCCGTGGATCTGCGTGCAGATTTGCCGGGTGCGCAACGGATCGTGACGCATGACATCGCTAAACCACCAGTGGCGGATCCCGGTGACCTCTTCCAGCAAATCCGGTTCGAGATAGACCATGCGATAGCGCCAGCCGTCGGCGGTTTCCGCTTCGCCGGTGTGCAGCTCGTCAGGGTTCATGGTGACCACAGAATGCACCGGCGCGACATACTGTGTGCCGCGATAACGAAAGCGTTCAGCTCCGGCTTCGATCGCGCCAATGCCAAACGCTTCATGGGTGTGCGGTTCAAAGGCATAGCGGGAGATATGCGCGTGATACAACTCAACCCCTGGCAGTAACGCCAGGTGGCGAAAGCGCGCGCAATCTCGCTCATCAGTAAACTGCTCGGGTACGCCTTCCACTGTCTCTCTCCACACCGGTCATCCCTTCATTATTAGGGATGGCCCGGCGGGAGGCTACAAAAATTAACCACTTTGTAACCTTTACAGAAGGTCGTTGACGCTCTTCTCAATCGACGTCGTCGGGCGACCAATCAATTTGCTGAGCGTTTTGCTGTCATCAAACAGGCCACCTTTGGCGGCGCCCGCGTCGGAATCCGCCAGCATGTTGGCGAGCCAGTCTGGCAGACCAACTTCTTTCAGCGCGGCGGCGAAATCGTCTTCGCTCAGGTTCTGGTAAACCACGTTTTTACCGCTGGCTTTGCTGAGTAGCGCGGCCAGTTCAGTGAGCGTCCAGCCGTTATCACCGGCCAGTTCATAGACTTTACCTGCATGCCCCTCTTCGCTTATCACGCGTGCGGCAGCGGCAGCGTAATCGGCGCGGGTGGCGGAGGCGATTTTGCCGTCACCGGCTGCGCCAATAAATACCCCGTGCGCCAGTGCCGCTGGCGCGCTTGCCAGGTAGTTTTCGCTGTACCAGCCGTTACGCAGCAGAGCATAAGGAATGCCGGAATCGGCGAGCATTTTCTCGGTTTCAACGTGCTCAACATGCAGACCAAGCGGGGATTTATCCGCGTGCAGCAGGCTGGTGTAAGCGATGAATTTCACTCCGGCGGCTTTGGTGGCGTTAATCACATTGCGGTGTTGCGTGGCGCGCTGGCCCACTTCGCTGCTGGAGATCAGCAGCAGTTTGTTCACGCCCGCCAGCGCCTGGGTTAACGCTGCCTGGTCGCCATAATCAGCCTGGCGTACCAGCACGCCTTGTTTGCTGAGCGCTTCGGCTTTCGCCGGGTTACGAACGATCGCGACAATTTCTTTTGCCGCCACGGTTTTCAGCAGTTCTTCTACCACAAACTGGCCCAGTTGGCCGGTTGCGCCGGTGAGTGCGATCATGGGTATTCTCCTTCGGTGCTCGATGAGTGTTGTGGTACGCTAACAC
This sequence comes from Kosakonia sp. YIM B13571, assembly GCF_042788095.1. Taxonomy (NCBI): domain Bacteria; kingdom Pseudomonadati; phylum Pseudomonadota; class Gammaproteobacteria; order Enterobacterales; family Enterobacteriaceae; genus Kosakonia; species Kosakonia sp. YIM B13571. The sequence continues at coordinate 46,591 of NZ_JBHZPL010000012.1, forward strand.
CTTAACTAACTTTTAGTAAGTACGTACAAAAAGGTAAGTATGAAAACGCAATCCCGGCCGCAAACATTGAGTGAACAGGTTCGCAACGGCAACCTGTTTGCCGAGCAGTGTCCCTCGCGGGATGTTCTGAAACACGTCACCAGCCGCTGGGGCGTATTGATCCTGGTGGCGCTGCGTGATGGCACCCACCGTTTTAGCGATCTGCGCCGCAAAATGGGTGGCGTCAGTGAAAAGATGCTGGCGCAGAGCCTGCAATGGCTGGAGCAGGATGGCTTTATCAACCGCGTCGCTTACCCGGTTGTGCCGCCGCATGTCGAGTATAGCCTGACCCCGCTGGGTGAACAGGTGAGCGAGAAGGTCGCCGCACTGGCGGACTGGATAGAACTGAATATTCCGCAGGTGCTGGCCTTCCGCGATGAACGGGAAGGCCAGCAGGCGTTGGTTGAATAACTACTTGTTTAACTGAAGGTTATAGATAGCAAATCCGATCTCGTCGGTAGCGACTTTCGCCATCGGGTAGCGGGCTTTGTCTTTGATAAACGCGGCGGCTTTGTCTGTAGGCGCAGTTTCAAAACGAATATCCAGCTTCGTGTCGCTGTGGATCGGTGCCAGTTGCCAGTTATTGTCGGCGGCAGGATGAATTTCGCCCGCGCGTTGGGTTTCATCGCTTATCCATTTCGCCAGCACGGCCCGGTTTTCATCCGGCGAGGCAAAGGCAATATGGCTGTCGCCCGTACCGGCAAATTTGCCGCCGTAGGCGCGGTAGTTATTGGTCGCAACGAGGAACACCGCGTTCGGATCAATCGGTTTGCCGTTAAAGGTCAGATTTTTAATACGCTCAGCCTGCGGGTTAACGCTCTGGCATTCGCCGTCGTAGCGCGCTGGCTGCGTGACATCAATCTGGTAGTTCACGCCGTCAATCACATCGAAGTTATAGGTGCGAAAGCCATCCCAGTTGATCAGGCTTTGCGGCTTGTCGCTGTGTGGATCGATCTGGTTAAACTGACCGGCGGAGCACTCCAGCCACTCTTTTACCTCTTTGCCCGTTGCTTTCACCACCACCAGCGTGTTCGGGTAGAGGTACAAATCGGCGGCATTGCGGAAGGTGAGCTGGCCTTTTTCCACTTCGACATAACTGGCGGGATCATTCTTGCGACCACCCACTTTAAACGGCGCGGCGGCGGAAAGCACCGGCAGTTTTGCCAGATCCGGATCGCCCTGAATAAAGTGTTCAACATAGGCTTTCTGCGCGTTGTTCACCACTTGCACGGTCGGATCGTCCTGCACCAGCGCCAGATAGCTGTACATGTTGTCGGCGGATTTGCCGATCGGTTTGCCGACAAATTCTCGGGTGGCGTCATGATCGTGTTTGAGGATCTGCACCAGCTTGCTGTCTTCGCCAACGAGAGCTTTTTTCGCCGCCGCGTCATAAATAGGGCGCGCTTCGGCTTTGGATTCGCGCACCTGCCATTTGCCAGAATCATTGTTCAGCACCAGATCGACCACGCCAAGATGATCGCCCCACATGCCCGGCATCACTGAAGGAATGCCATTCAATGTTCCTTTTTTGATATCTGCGCCTTTTATCGATGCGAAATCTTTACTCGGGAAGACGGCATGGGCGTGACCAAACAGGATCGCGTCCACGCCTGGCACTTCGCTGAGGTAATAAACGGAGTTTTCCGCCATCGACTGATATGGCTCCGCCGACAGCCCGGAGTGTGCGACAACGACCACCAAATCCGCCCCTTTGGCGCGCATTTCCGGCACATATTTACGTGCGGTTTCGGTGATGTCGTTCACCGTCACTTTGCCGCTCAGGTTAGCTTTATCCCAGACCATGATTTGCGGCGGCACAAAGCCGATATAACCGATGCGCAGCGTGTGCGTTTTGCCTTCGCTGTCGGTGACTGGCGTCTCTTTGATTAAGTAAGGTGTGAACAGCGGCTTTTTGCTTTTCGCATCAATAATATTGGCGTTCACATACGGGAATTTCGCGCCCGCCAGTGCTTTGTGCAGGTAATCCAGACCGTAATTGAATTCGTGGTTGCCCAGGTTACCGACGGCGTAATCAAGGGTGTTCATCGCTTTATAGACCGGGTGAACTTCCCCGGCTTTCAGCCCTTTCGCCGCCATATAATCGCCCAGCGGGCTGCCCTGGATTAAGTCTCCGTTATCCACCAGCACGCTGTTTTTGACTTCATGACGGGCGGCGTTGATTAAGCTGGCGGTGCGTACCAGTCCGAATTTTTCCGTCGCCGTGTCTTTGTAGTAATCAAAATCCATCATGTTGCTATGCAAATCAGTGGTTTCCAGAATACGTAAATCCACCGTTGCAGCCTGCACGCTGGCCGCAATCAGCGTGGCCAGAAGCGTTGCACTAAACTTAATCATCAGAGGCATCCTTTTTCGATCTAAGCCACAAAAGAAAGTGTTATGTACATTTTGTTGCTTACAGAATTGTGAATACTGCCATAAAAGCGCGCAAAGAAAACGCAATCGCTATCACAGATGGCAGATTCCGCAGCAATACGATATAAGTAAAACAATGAGTTACAAACCACTGAACAGAAGAGGTGGAAAATGTTAGATGCAATTTGCCAACTCGCGCGCGAAGCGGGCGACGCCATTATGCAGGTTTATGATGGTCATAAACCGATGGAGGTCACCAGCAAAGTCGATGACTCGCCGGTGACGGCCGCAGATATTGCCGCGCACGGAGTGATTGTGCGCGGCTTACAGGCGCTGACGCCGGAGATTCCGGTGCTATCGGAAGAAGATCCACCCGGCTGGGAGGTTCGCCAAACATGGGGGCGTTACTGGCTGGTGGATCCGCTGGATGGCACCAAAGAGTTTATTAAGCGCAATGGTGAGTTTACCGTCAATATTGCCTTGGTTGAGAACGGAAAACCGGTGCTCGGCGTGGTTTACGCCCCGGTGCTGCAAGTGATGTATTCCGCCGCAGAAGGCAAAGCCTGGAAAGAGGAAGCAGGTCATCACCAGCAAATTCAGGTGCGAGATGCGCGCCCGCCGCTGGTGGTCGTCAGCCGTTCGCATGCGGACGATGAACTGAAAGAGTATTTGCAGCATCTTGGCGAACACCAGACCACCGCGATTGGCTCCTCGCTGAAGTTTTGTCTGGTGGCGGAAGGCAAAGCGCAGCTTTACCCGCGCTTTGGGCCGACCAACGTCTGGGACACCGCCGCAGGCCACGCGGTGGCGGTCGCCGCCGGGGCGCATGTTCACGACTGGCAGGGGCGCACACTGGATTACACCCCGCGTGAATCCTTCCTCAACCCCGGCTTTCGGGTTTCGCTCTACTGATTGAGCAGCTTGTGCAGCAGGTCGATTACCTGCTGCACCTCTTGCTGACTCAAACCGCCATCTTTTGCGTACTGTACGCGCCCGTCTTTATCCAGCACTACAATCGCCGAGCTCTCCTCGTCCAGTTTCCAGGCTTTACGCGTTACGCCTTCGCTATCCACAATAAATTGTGACCACGGGTAGAGCTTCTTATTGCTTTCGATGCTGCTGCGCACAAACATCGCGCTGCCGGGAATCGCGTCGTCGGTGTTAACGATGGTGGTGGTTTGGTACTTATCGTGCGGCAGTTTCGCGGATTTGATCGCTTCAATCAGCGCGGCATTCTTCTCTTTTGCCGAGGTTCGACCGGCAATATGCTGCACCACTCGCACTTTGCCTGGAAGTTGGGCGCTATTCCATTTTTTATAGCTAAACTTGTCGTTATCCAGTATCAACTCCCCTCTGTCGGCTATGCCCACAGGCGGCACGCGTTGGTTGTTTTCAAAATTATGGGCTGAAGCAACCAGCGGCAGTAACAGGCATGTCGCTGCCAGGATGTTACGTAGGGTCATAGCGTTTCCTTATTATCTCTTGTGTTTGTGCAGGTGATCCGACCACTTGGGCTCGCGTTTTAATCATAAATGCGATCAATACGTTTTTCCCGCAATCTGGATGCCAGTTTGCGGGCGAACGCACATAACCGTGAAAAAATGTGGGCTTATACTGCGCAGAGTAAGGTGTTTAAAAGAATATTCTGAATAATTGTCATCAAAAGGTAAATAAAGTTATTCACACTATGTATCGGTTAGGTTCTGAACTATAGTCATTGGGCATTAAAATTTGCGCTCATCTACGTTGGTCCGATTGTGGAACCGCAAGAGCGTAATGTTTCACAGGAGATACAAGAATGAAAATTTTCCAGCGTTACAACCCACTTCAGGTGGCTAAATACGTAAAAATCCTGTTTCGTGGACGGTTGTATATCAAGGACGTTGGCGCTTTCGAGTTCGACAAGGGCAAAATCCTTATCCCGAAAGTGAAAGACAAACAGCATCTGTCTGTCATGTCTGAAGTTAACCGCCAGGTTCTGCGTCTGCAAACCGAGATGGCTTAATAGTTGTGCTATGCAGTAGTTTAAATACTATAAAAAACGGCCCCAAAGGGGCCGTTGACATTTCTGCAGCAGATTACGCCGCGCCTTTATTGTCGGCATCCGGCAGCTTCGGTGTCAGCACCGTAGCGCGGGTATCAATACGGGTCACCAGCAACTGATCGATGCGGTAGTTATCAATGTCCACCACTTCGAATTTGTAGCCGGAAAACTTCACCGCATCGGTGCGTTTCGGGATTTTACGCAGCATAAACATCATAAAGCCGCCGATGGTTTCATAATTGCCAGACTGCGGGAATTCATCAATATCCAGCACGCGCATCACGTCATCAATCGGCGTACCGCCATCAATTAGCCATGAGTTTTCATCACGCGCGACGATCATCTCTTCCAGGCCCTGACCGATCAGATCGCCCATCAGCGTGGTCATCACATCGTTAAGCGTGATAACGCCTACTACCAGCGCGTATTCGTTCATGATCACCGCGAAGTCTTCACCGGCAGCTTTGAAACTTTCCAGCGCTTCAGAGAGCGTTAACGTGTCCGGGACAATCAGCGTATTGCGGATCTGCACGCCGCTGTTAAGTGCCATGCTCTGGTTTGCCAGCACGCGGTTCAGCAGATCTTTGGAATCGACATAGCCAACGATATGGTCGATATCATCTTTACAGACCAGAAACTTCGAATGCGGATGCTCCGACACTTTATTTTTCAGGCTCTGCTCATCTTCATGCAGATCGAACCAAATGACGTTTTCGCGCGAGGTCATTGACGACGGCACCGTGCGCGATTCCAGTTCAAACACGTTCTCAATCAGTTCGTGTTCCTGCTTACGCAGCACCCCGGCTAACGCACCGGCTTCCACAACCGCGTAAATATCGTCAGAGGTGATGTCATCTTTACGCGCCATCGGCAGTTTGAAGATGCGGAAAATGACGTTGGCCAGGCCGTTGAAAAACCAGACCAGCGGGCGGAAAACAAATAAGCAGAAGCGCATCGGGTTGATGATACGCAAAGCCACGGCTTCAGGCGCAATCATACCGATGCGTTTCGGTGTCAGGTCGGCGAAAAGAATGAATAACCCGGTCACCAGCGAGAAAGAGATAATAAAGCTGAGTTGTTCGGCAAGCTCCGCGGAAACCACATTGATCAATATGTTGTGAAAAACAGGGGAGAATGCCGCGTCGCCGACGATACCGCCAAGGATGGCGACGGCGTTAAGGCCAATTTGCACCACCGTAAAGAACATGCCAGGTGTTTCCTGCATTTTCAAAATACGTTGGGCGTTGATGTTGCCTTCATCGGCAAGCAGTTTGAGTTTAATTTTTCGCGATGCGGCGAGTGAGATCTCGGACAACGAGAAAAACGCACTTACCGCGATCAGACAGAGTATGACTAAGATACTGTTTAACATAATTTATCCAGTTATTAACCGGATCCTCGGAAGGGTTTTTGAAAATCCATGTGGTAAACACAATGAAAGCCGGCCCGAAGCAGTGGACCGGCAATTTCGAGGGGTAGTATAGCGTAAGCCTGTTGCAGGCTACCAGAGGCTTAATTTGCGCCGTTTTTCGGTGATAAACTCAGCTGCTTTTTAAAGGTTAAGCTGCGGTGGCAAACAAACACCAATCCCGCCGATACCGCAGTAGCCGTGCGGGTTTTTATACAGATATTGTTGATGCTCATCTTCCGCGTAATAAAACGGCGTCGCGGTTTTGATCTCAGTCGTTACCTGGCGCGCGTCGCCTGCGCTGCGCATCGCCTCCTGGAAGCGTGCGAGGCTGGCTTGTGCGGCGTCGCTTTGTTCCTGCGTCAGCGGGTAAATCCCCGAACGGTACTGGGTACCCGAATCATTGCCCTGGCGCATGCCCTGCGCCGGATCGTGGTTTTCCCAGAAAACCTGCAGCAGTTTTTCATAACTCACGACATTCGGGTCATATACCACGCGCACCGCCTCCGCGTGACCGGTCAGACCGGAGCACACTTCGCGGTAGGTCGGGTTCGGCGTGTAACCCCCGGTATAACCAGCGGCAGTACTGTAGACGCCTTCTCGTTGCCAGAACAGGCGCTCCACGCCCCAGAAACAGCCCATGGCAAACAAGGCGACTTCCATCCCTTCCGGAACATGACTCATTGAATGCTCGTTAACAGCATGTAAACTGGCTACCGGCATTGGCGTGTTGCGTCCGGGCAAAGCATCTGACTGAGAAACAAGCTCTTTTTTATCGAACAGACTCACGGTAATACCTCCCGGAGGGGCTAATTGCGGTTAGGGTTGTGTTGCGGCCTGTGTTTTAACACAATAAACGCCATAAATCAGACTAGATTTAAACATAAGAAATTTTGGGGTAGTCGTCTGCTTTTCAACCTGTGTTAACGGGTTTTTATCGGCTTGTGTTCTGTCGCAAGGCAAAACCTGGCTCAGCGCGGAGCTGCGCTTACGTTTCCTTCCAGGGGTGGGAACAAGGATATTCAGGAGAGAACGTGCCAAAGATCCGTCTGTTATGTTTTGCTGCTTTGTTGCTGGTGAGTGAAACGGCTTTCGCCGCCAATGTGCGATTGCAACTGGAAGGGCTCACCGGGGAGCTACAAAAAAATGTGCGCGCCCAGTTGTCCACCATTGAAAGCGATGAAGTCACCCCGGACCGCCGTTTCCAGGCGCGTGTGGATGACGCCATTCGTGAAGGGTTAAAAGCCTTAGGCTACTACGAACCCACCATCGATTTCGAACTGCGCCCACCGCCGGCGAAAGGGCGTCAGGTGCTGATTGCGCGTGTGCAAGCCGGTGAGCCGGTGCGCATTGGCGGCAATAGCGTGATCCTGCGCGGCGGCGCGCGTACGGACAGTGATTACCTCGACTTACTCAAAAAACGCCCCGCTATCGGCACGGTGTTGCACCATAACGATTACGACAATTTCAAAAAATCGCTCACCAGCGTGGCGCTGCGTAAAGGCTACTTCGACAGTCAATTCATTAAAAGCCAGTTGGGTATCGCGCTTGAGCGCCGCCAGGCGTTTTGGGATATCGATTACGACAGCGGCCAGCGTTACCGCTTTGGTACGGTGACGTTTGAAGGCTCGCAAATCCGCGACGAATATCTGCAAAACCTGGTGCCTTTCCACGAAGGGGATTATTACCAGACGCAGGATCTGGCAGAGCTGAATCGCCGCCTTTCTGCCACCGGCTGGTTTAATTCGGTGGTTGTTGCGCCAGAGTTCGATAAAGCGCGAAAAACCAAAGTGTTGCCGCTTAAAGGCGTGGTGTCACCGCGCACGGAAAACACCATTGAAACCGGGGTGGGTTACTCGACCGACGTCGGGCCGCGCGTCAAGGCTACATGGAAAAAGCCGTGGATGAACTCCTACGGTCACAGCCTGACCACCAGCACCAGTATCTCCGCGCCGGAACAGCAGCTCGATTTCAGCTATAAGATGCCGCTGCTGAAAAACCCACTTGAACAATATTACCTGGTGCAGGGCGGCTTTAAACGTACCGATCTGAACGACACCGAAGCGGATTCCACCACGCTCGCGCTGTCGCGCTATTGGGATCTCTCCAGCGGCTGGCAGCGCGCTATCAATCTGCGCTGGAGCCTCGATCACTTTACGCAGGCGAATGTCACCAACACCACCATGCTGCTTTACCCTGGCGTGATGATCAGCCGTACCCGCTCGCGCGGCGGTCTGATGCCCACCTGGGGTGATTCGCAGCGCTACTCGGTGGATTACTCCAACACCGCCTGGGGATCGGATGTCGACTTCCTGGTGTTGCAGGCGCAAAACGTCTGGATCCGCACCCTTTATGATCGCCACCGTTTTGTGATGCGCGGCAATCTGGGCTGGATCGAAACCGGGGATTTTGATCGCGTGCCACCGGATCTGCGCTTCTTCGCCGGGGGCGATCGCAGTATTCGCGGCTACAAATACAAATCTATCGCCCCTAAAAATGACAGCGGCAAGCTGATTGGTGCGTCCAAGCTGGCTACCGGTTCGCTGGAGTATCAATACAACGTTACCGGCAAATGGTGGGGCGCGGCATTTGTTGATAGCGGCGAAGCGGTGAGCGATATCCGCCGCAGTAATGTGAAAACCGGCGCGGGCGTCGGCGTACGCTGGGAATCGCCGGTTGGGCCCATTAAGCTCGATTTCGCGGTGCCGGTCGGCGATAAAGAAGAGCACGGATTACAGTTTTACATCGGGTTGGGGCCGGAATTATGAGTTTATGGAAGAAAATCAGCCTCGGCGTCCTGGTGTTTATCCTGCTGGTGCTGGGCACCGTAGTCTTTCTGGTGGGTACCACCAGTGGGTTGCATCTGTTATTTAAAGCGGCCAACCGCTGGGTGCCGGGGCTGGAAATTAGCCAGGTGACCGGCGGCTGGCGCGATCTCACGCTAAAAAATATCCGTTTTACCCAGCCGGGCGTAGCGGTTAACGCCGGCGAAGTACATCTGGCGGTTAAGCTCGGCTGCCTGCGCGACAGCAGCCTGTGCGTGAATGATCTGTCGTTGAAAGATATCAATGTCGTTATCGACAGCAAAAAAATGCCGCCCGCCGCACCGGTAAAAGAGGAAGAAAGCGGGCAGCTGAACCTCTCTACACCCTACCCGATAACGCTTAGCCGGGTGGCGCTCAACAATGTAAACATCAAAATCGACGACACCACCGTCTCGGTAATGGATTTCACCACCGGTTTGAACTGGCAGGAGAAAAACCTGACGCTGAAACCGACGTTGCTACAAGGGCTGCTGATTGCCCTGCCGAAAGTGGCCGATGTGGCGCAAAAAGAGGTCGTTGAACCGAAAATCCAGAATCCGCAGCCGCAGGAAAAACCGCTCGGCGAAACGCTGAAAGCGCTGTTTGAAAAGCCGCTGCTGCCGGAAATGACCGATGTTCACCTGCCGCTCAACCTCAATATTGAAGAGTTTCGCGGCGAACAACTGCGTCTCACCGGCGATACCGACATTCTGGTGCGCAGCTTATTGCTGAAAGTGAGCAGTATCGACGGACAGATGAAGCTCGATGCGCTGGATGTGGATTCCAACCAGGGGCAGGTGCGCGCCACCGGTAGCGCCCAGTTGCGTGATACCTGGCCGGTGGATATTACGCTCAATACCACGCTGAATATCGATCCGCTGAAAGGCGAGAAGGTGAAACTGAAAGTCGGCGGCGAAATGCGTAAGCAACTCGACGTTGGCGTGAACCTTTCCGGTCCGGTCGACATGGATTTGCGCGCGCAAACCCAACTGGCCGAAGCCGGTTTGCCGCTGAATCTGGAGATAACCAGTAAGCAGCTTTACTGGCCGTTTACCGGGGAAAAACAGTACCAGGCCGATGACCTGAATCTGAAACTCACCGGCAAAATGACCGACTATACGCTGGCGTTTCGCACGGCGGTGAAAGGTCAGGATGTGCCACCTGCGACCATTACGCTGGATGCCAGGGGCAACGAGCAGCAACTGAGCCTTGATAAACTGGTGATCGCTGCGCTGGAGGGTAAAACCGAGTTGAAAGCGCTGCTCGACTGGCAACAGGCCATCAGCTGGCGCGGGGAGTTGACGCTCAACGGCATCGACACGGCGAAAGCATTTCCGGAATGGCCGTCAAAACTGAACGGCCTGATCAAAACGCGCGGCAGCCTGTACGGTGGTAGCTGGCAAATGGATGTGCCGGAGCTGAAGCTGAGCGGCAACGTGAAGCAAAACAAGGTCAACGTCGACGGGCAGCTTAAAGGCAACAGCTACTTGCAGTGGACGATTCCCGGCTTGCACCTGGAACTGGGGAAAAATAGCGCCGATATCAAAGGCGAGCTGGGCGTTAAAGATCTCAACCTGGATGCCACGATTGATGCGCCTGGGCTGAATAACGCGCTGCCGGGTCTGGGCGGCACAGCAAAAGGGCTGGTGAAAATTCGCGGTACGGTGGATGCGCCGCAGGCGCTGGCGGATATTACTGCGAATAACCTGCGCTGGCAGGCGCTTTCCGTGGCCCGCGTGCGCGTGGAAGGCGATGTGAAATCCAGCGACCAGATTGGCGGCAAACTGAACGTGCGCGTGGAACGCATTGCCCAGCCTAGGGTGAACCTCAGCCTTGTGACGCTGGCGGCAGATGGCAATGAGCAACAGCACAAACTCCAGTTGCGCGTGCAGGGCGAGCCGGTTTCTGGGCAGCTTAACCTGGCGGGCAGTTTTGACCGCCAGCAGCAGCGCTGGCAAGGGACACTGAGCGATACCCGCTTTGCCACGCCGGTTGGCCCGTGGTCGATTAATCGCCCGGTCACGCTGGATTACCGCAATCAGGAACAGAAAATCGCGATCGGCCCGCACTGCTGGTTGAACCCGAACGCCGAACTCTGCATTCCGCAAACCATTGATGCGGGCGCAGAAGGCCGGGCGGTGGTTAACCTTAACCGCTTCGACCTTGCGATGCTGAAACCCTTTATGCCGGAAACCACGCAAGCAAGCGGTGTGTTCAGCGGTAAAGCGGATGTCAGCTGGGACGCCACCAAAGAGGGGCTACCGCAGGGTGAAGTGACGCTCTCCGGGCGCGGCGTGAAAGTGACGCAGGTGGTGAACGACGCGCCGCTGCCGCTCGCGTTTGATACCCTCAATCTCAACGCAAAACTGCGCGATAACCGGGCCGATCTCGGCTGGCTGATTCGCCTGACCAATAACGGTCAGTTCGATGGCCAGGTGCAAGTTACCGATCCGCAAGGGCGGCGCAATCTGGGCGGCAACGTGAATATTCGCAACTTCTCGCTGGCGATGGTGAACGCCATTTTCAGCCGCGGCGAGAAAGCGGCGGGCACGTTGAATGCTAGTTTACGTCTTGGCGGCAACGTGCAAAGCCCGCAGTTGTTCGGGCAATTGGGGCTTAACGGGCTGGACATTGATGGCAACTTTATGCCGTTTGATATGCAGCCCAGCCAGCTGGCAATGAATTTCAACGGCATGAGCTCAACCTTGCAGGGCGTGGTGCGTACCGGGCAGGGGCAGATCAACCTGAGCGGCGATGCCGACTGGAGCCAAATCGATAACTGGCGCGCCCGCGTGGCGGCGAAAGGCAGCAAAGTGCGTATTACCGTGCCGCCGATGGTGCGTCTCGATGTCTCGCCGGATGTGGTATTCGAAGCGACGCCAAGCCTGTTTACGCTGGATGGCAACGTGGATGTACCGTGGGCGCGCATCGTGGTGCATGACTTACCGGAAAGCGCGGTTGGCGTCTCCAGCGATGAAGTGATGCTGAATAACGACTTGCAGCCTGAGCAGCCAAAAAGCGCGTCGATTCCGATCAACAGCAATCTGACCGTGCATGTCGGCAATAACGTGCGGTTGGATGCATTCGGCCTGAAAGCGCGGCTGACGGGCGATCTGAAAGTGGCACAGGATAAGCAGGGGCTTGGGCTCAACGGGCAGATCAACATCCCGGAAGGGCGTTTCCATGCTTACGGCCAGGATTTGCTGGTGCGTAAAGGCGAGCTGTTATTCTCCGGGCCGCCGGATCAGCCGATGCTGAATATCGAAGCGATTCGCAATCCAGAATCCACCGCGAACGATGTGATTGCCGGTGTTCGCGTCACCGGCACCGCCGATGAGCCGAAAGCAGAGATCTTCTCCGACCCGGCGATGTCGCAACAAGAAGCGCTCTCGTACCTGCTTCGTGGCCAGGGGCTGGAGAGCGAACAGAGCGACAGCGCGGCGATGACTTCCATGCTGATTGGCTTAGGGGTTGCACAAAGTGGTCAGGTTGTGGGTAAAATCGGCGAGACTTTTGGCGTCAGCAATCTGGCGCTGGACACCCAGGGCGTCGGCGACTCCTCGCAGGTGGTGGTTAGCGGCTATGTGCTACCGGGTCTACAAGTAAAATATGGTGTAGGAATTTTTGACTCACTGGCGACTCTCACGTTACGTTATCGCCTGATGCCTAAGCTGTATCTTGAAGCGGTGTCTGGCGTAGATCAGGCACTTGATTTGCTCTATCAGTTTGAGTTTTAGCAATGCGAATATTTGTCTACGGCAGTTTACGACGCAAGCAAGGCAACAGCCACTGGATGACCAATGCTCAGTGGCTGGGGGACTTTTGTGTCGAAAATCATCAGCTGTATAGTCTGGGGCACTATCCGGGTGCAGTAGCCGGTGAAGGAAGCGTCAAGGGTGAAGTTTATCGCATCGACGCAGCAACGCTCGGTGAGCTGGACGCTTTGCGCACTGCGGGCGGCGAGTATAAACGCCAGTTGATCCAGACGCCTTATGGCAGCGCCTGGATGTATGTTTACCAGCGTTCGGTTGAGGGAAAAACCTTGATCGAGAGCGGTAACTGGCTTGACCGCGAGCAGTACCAGAAATAATCAGTCCTGGAGAACCGCGCCGCTGGCGCGGTTTTTCTTTTTAGCAAAGTAAGGACGAGAAGAATGTTACGTAAGACAGCCTGGGGGCTTGCCGCAGCGCTGCTGCTGGCAGGCCTTTTTAGTTTTGGCTACCTCACTTATTACCCTTTTCTCCATTTTTTCTGGGGGAGTACCGACCTGATAGCGACCTCCGTTTCCGCCACAATGCTGGCGACGCTGATTAATGGTTTGCTATTTGCTTTTTCGGGCCTGCTGATGCTGGCTTTGATGTTGCGACAAAATGCCCGGCAGCGTTTTTCAGCGCAGAGGATTGTGGCAAGGAGCCTGGGAATCGCGCTGGGGAATGTGGCCCTGTTTAGCCTGTTTGTTGCGGGACATAAATTCCTGCTGGCGCCGCAAATACCGCAAGGCGTTAGCGTGGATATCACCCACGACTATCTCCTCCCGGAATGGGTGCTGAGCACAGTTATTGTGTTGATGCTTTCTGCCTGGCGGCATAAAGCCCGTCCAGCGTAAGAGTTTGCCAAAGCGCGCTCCGCTTATCCCATTTCAGCCATTTTGTCGCCTGGATCAGGCAGCGCGGTCATTAAGCCGACAGCCCATAAAGCCAAGGCGAAAAAAAGCCCTGGCTGCATAACGCATACCAGGGCTTTTTTCAGATAAAGCGGATTATTTCTTCGCTGCGCGCTCGAAAGAGGCAATGATCTCTGCTTTAGCCGCTTCAGCGTTGTCCCAGCCGTCCACTTTCACCCATTTGCCTTTTTCGAGATCTTTGTAGTGCTCGAAGAAGTGCGTGATCTGTGCTTTCAGCAGTTCCGGCAGGTCGTTCACATCTTTAATGTGATCGTACTCTTTGCTCAGTTTGGTGTGCGGAACGGCAACCAGTTTGGCATCTTCGCCAGACTCGTCGGTCATTTTCAGCACGCCAACCGGGCGGCAGCGGATCACAGAGCCTGGCTCCAGCGGGTACGGCGTCGGCACCAGCACATCCACCGGGTCACCATCCAGCGAAAGGGTGTGGTTGATATAACCGTAGTTGCACGGATAGAACATCGCGGTGGACATGAAACGGTCAACGAACAGCGCGCCGCTTTCTTTGTCGACTTCGTATTTGATCGGGTCAGCGTTAGCCGGAATTTCGATAACAACGTAGATATCTTCTGGCAGATCTTTACCCGCCGGGACGTTCAGTAAGCTCATGTTTGTTTCCTTTAAAATGTGTGGCAAACAAGTGCCGGGTATTATAGCCAACTGGCGGTGAATGTCTTGGGCTGTTTTAACGTGCTCACACATTTTCAGACGCTTACTGACACTTATTTTTGACAGTTTTATCCATAACCATAGCAGCATAATCAATAATTTTATGTAACCGATTACAGCGAAACTCCGTTCACGTTGTCCTGCAGTAAATTTCTGCAATTTCAATGGATAAAAGAGGTGAATTAAAACGGCGCTTTTCGCGCGCCAGATCGCAACTGGTCATCAACAATTCATTCACTTTTCCGATTTGTGATGTAACGCATTCTGTTACATCCTCGATTGTCTATAGTTTTCCCGCAGGCGAAGTTGTAGCCAACAATAACCCTCGAGGATGCTCTTATGTGGAAGCGCTTACTTCTTGTCACAGCAGTTTCGGCAGCCATGTCGTCTATGGCGATGGCCGCCCCGTTAACCGTAGGATTTTCGCAGGTCGGATCTGAATCCGGCTGGCGAGCCGCTGAAACCAACGTCGCGAAAAGCGAAGCCAGCAAGCGTGGCATTACGCTGAAAATTGCTGACGGTCAGCAGAAACAGGAAAACCAACTCAAAGCGGTACGTTCCTTCATCGCTCAGGGCGTTGACGCTATCTTTATCGCGCCGGTGGTGGCGACAGGCTGGGAGCCTGTGCTGAAAGAAGCCAAAGACGCCAAAATCCCGGTGTTCTTGCTCGACCGCTCCATTGATGTCAAAGACAAGTCGCTTTATATGACTACCGTCACCGCCGACAACATCCTTGAAGGTAAGTTGATTGGCGAATGGCTGGTGAAAACCGTTGCGGGCAAACCGTGTAACGTCGTTGAGCTGCAAGGCACTGTGGGTGCGAGCGTGGCTATCGATCGTAAAAAAGGGTTTGCCGAAGCCATTTCGAAAGCCTCTAACATCAAAATCATCCGTTCTCAGTCTGGTGACTTTACCCGCAGTAAAGGTAAAGAGGTGATGGAGAGTTTCATCAAGGCGGAAAACAACGGCAAAAATATTTGCATGGTTTACGCCCACAACGATGACATGGTGATCGGTGCGATTCAGGCTATCAAAGAAGCGGGCCTGAAACCGGGCAAAGACATTTTGACCGGCTCTATCGACGGCGTGCCGGATATCTACAAAGCGATGATCGACGGCGAAGCAAACGCCAGCGTCGAGCTGACACCAAACATGGCTGGCCCGGCGTTCGACGCGCTGGAGAAATTCAAAAAAGACGGCACCCTGCCGCCGAAGTTGACCATTACCAAATCGACACTCTATCTGCCGGCTACGGCGAAAGAGGAGTTAGAGAAAAAGAAAAACATGGGTTACTGAGTCGCAAAAACCCTCTCCCCGGCGGGGAGAGGGTAAATGTGTAAGGGGTCAACAATGAACGCGGAAGCACACCAGGAAATCCTGCGTACCGAAGGCTTAAGTAAATTCTTTCCCGGCGTAAAAGCGCTCGATAACGTGGATTTCAGCCTGCGCCGCGGCGAAATCATGGCCCTGCTCGGGGAGAACGGCGCGGGGAAATCGACGCTAATCAAAGCGTTAACCGGCGTTTACCACGCCGATAAAGGCGCCATCTGGCTGGAAGGCCAGCAAATCAATCCGAAAAATACTGCCCATGCGCAACAACTCGGCATCGGGACGGTGTACCAGGAAGTCAACCTGCTGCCGAATATGTCGGTGGCAGATAACCTATTTATTGGCCGCGAACCCCGACGTTTTGGTTTATTGCGTCGTAAAGAGATGGAAACGCGCGCGGCTGAACTGATGGAATCCTACGGTTTCTCGCTGGATGTGCGCGAGCCGCTCAACCGCTATTCGGTGGCGATGCAGCAGATTGTGGCAATTTGCCGCGCCATCGATCTCTCCGCCAAAGTGTTGATCCTTGATGAACCCACCGCCAGCCTCGATACCCAGGAAGTGGAGATGCTGTTTACCCTGATGCGCCAGTTGCGCGATCAGGGCGTCAGCCTGATCTTCGTCACCCACTTTCTGGATCAAGTGTATGACGTTAGCGACCGTATCACCGTGCTGCGCAACGGCGGATTTGTGGGTTGCAAACCTACCAGCGAGTTGCCGCAAATCGAGCTAGTCAAAATGATGTTGGGCCGTGAGCTGGAAAGTAACGCGCTGCAACGCGCCGGGCGCACGTTGCTGAGTGAAAAACCGGTGGCGGCGTTCAATGGTTACGGCAAAAAAGGGGTGATCGCCCCGTTCGATCTGGAAGTGCGCCCCGGTGAAATTGTCGGTCTGGCTGGCTTGTTAGGTTCGGGGCGCACCGAAACCGCTGAAGTGATTTTTGGCATCAAACCTGCCGACAGCGGCAGCGCGACCATCAAAGGCAAGCCGCAATCTTTGCGTTCTCCGCACCAGGCTTCGTGTCTGGGCATCGGCTTTTGCCCGGAAGACCGGAAAACCGACGGCATTATTGCCGCCGCGTCGGTGCGGGAAAATATCGTGCTGGCGTTGCAGGCGCAGCGCGGCTGGCTACGGCCAATCCCGCGCAAAGAGCAGAACGCCATTGCTGAGCGCTTTATTCGCCAGCTTGGCATCCGCACACCGAGCGCCGAGCAGCCGATTGAGTTTCTTTCCGGCGGCAACCAACAGAAAGTATTGCTTTCGCGCTGGTTGCTGACGCGCCCGCAATTCCTGATCCTCGATGAGCCGACGCGCGGTATCGATGTGGGCGCGCATGCGGAGATCATTCGCCTGATAGAAACCCTCTGTGCCGATGGCCTTGCATTGCTGGTTATCTCCTCCGAGCTGGAAGAGTTAGTTGGCTATGCGGATCGGGTGATTATCATGCGCGATCGTAAACAGGTGGCGGAGATCCCGCTCGCTGAGTTGTCCGTTCCGGCGATCATGAATGCCATTGCGGCGTAAGGAGTAAAGTGTGATGCCTCAATCACTTGGCCAAACGACGCCGCCAAAGCGCCGTTTTAACTGGCCGACCGGAACGCCGCAGCTGATTGCTCTGCTGCTGGTGTTGGTGGTGGATAGCCTGGTCGCGCCGCATTTTTATCAGGTGGTGTTACAGGATGGTCGCCTGTTCGGCAGCCCGATAGACATTCTTAACCGCGCTGCGCCGGTGGCGCTGCTGGCGATTGGTATGACGCTGGTGATTGCCACTGGCGGTATCGATCTGTCGGTCGGCGCGGTGATGGCAATTGCCGGGGCGACGGCCGCGTCGTTAACGGTCGCCGGGCACAGCCTGACGGTAGTGCTGCTGGCGGCGCTTGGTACCGGCGTGCTGGCCGGGTTGTGGAACGGTATTCTGGTGGCGATTTTGAAGATCCAACCGTTTGTCGCCACGCTGATTTTGATGGTCGCCGGGCGCGGTGTCGCGCAGTTGATCACCTCCGGGCAGATTGTCACCTTTAACGCCCCGTCGCTGGCATGGCTGGGCAGCGGTTCGCTGCTGCTGTTTCCGACACCGGTGATTATCGCACTGGTGACGCTGGTGTTGTTCTGGCTGTTCACCCGCAAAACCGCCCTCGGTATGTTTATTGAAGCGGTGGGCATCAACATTCGTGCGGCGAAAAACGCCGGCGTGAATACGCGCGTAGTGGTGATGCTGGCTTATGTGCTGAGCGGTGTTTGCGCGGCGATAGCCGGGGTGATTGTCGCGGCGGACATTCGCGGGGCGGATGCCAACAACGCCGGGCTGTGGCTTGAACTGGACGCGATTCTGGCGGTGGTTATCGGTGGCGGTTCGCTGATGGGCGGGCGCTTTAACCTTGTGCTGTCGGTGGTGGGCGCGCTGATTATTCAGGGTATGAACACAGGTATTTTGCTCTCCGGTTTCCAGCCGGAACTCAACCAGGTGGTGAAAGCGGTGGTGGTGATGTGCGTACTGATTGTTCAGTCGCCGCGCTTTATCGCGCTGATTAAAGGAGTACGCGGTCATGATAAAACGTAATTTACCGCTGATGATAACGCTGGGCGTGTTTGTGCTCGGCTATCTCTACTGCCTGACGCAGTTCCCCGGTTTTGCGTCGACGCGAGTGATTTGTAACATCCTGACGGATAATGCCTTTCTGGGGATTATCGCCGTCGGTATGACCTTTGTGATCCTCTCCGGCGGCATTGATTTATCCGTCGGCTCGGTAATCGCCTTCACTGGGGTTTTTCTGGCGAAAGCCATTGGCGACTGGGGTATCTCGCCGCTGCTGGCGTTCCCGTTGATTTTGCTGATGGGCACCGCGTTTGGCGCGTTTATGGGGCTTTTGATCGACGCGTTAAAAATCCCGGCGTTTATCATTACCCTGGCAGGAATGTTTTTCCTGCGCGGCGTCAGCTACCTGCTGTCGGAAGAGTCGATTCCGATTAATCACCCCATTTATGATTCGCTCTCGAGCCTGGCGTGGATGATCCCCGGCGGCGGGCGTTTGAGCGCGATGGGGCTGCTGATGCTATTCGTGGTGGTGATCGGTATTTTCCTCGCGCACCGCACTCGCTTTGGCAACGAAGTTTACGCCATTGGCGGTAATGCCACTTCCGCGAATCTGATGGGTATCTCAACGCGTAGCACCACTATTCGTATCTATATGCTTTCCACTGGGCTTGCGACGCTGGCGGGGATTGTCTTCTCCATTTACACCCAGGCGGGTTACGCGCTGGCGGGCGTTGGGGTTGAACTGGATGCCATCGCCTCGGTGGTGATTGGCGGTACATTGCTTAGCGGCGGTGTCGGCACGGTGCTCGGCACGCTGTTTGGTGTGGGTATTCAGGGGCTTATTCAGACCTACATTAACTTCGACGGCACGCTCAGCTCCTGGTGGACAAAGATTGCCATCGGCATTCTGTTGTTTATTTTTATCGCGTTGCAACGTGGCTTAATCGTACTGTGGGAGAACCGCCAAAACTCACCTGTTACGCGCGTTAGCACAACGGCAACAAAGTAATAACATATTGAAATGGCTATTTTTCCCTAAAGTAATTCCGGTAGCGGTCGATAACTGACGAATCGGCTTAATTTACGCCAAAAAGTATCGCTGCTACCGGGATTCACATCATGCTTAAAACGCTTTCGATCCGTACTGGTTTACTTTCTTTACTGGCTGTTATGACGCTTCTCCTGCTGCTCGTCAGTGGCATCGGAGTTTATGCACTTAATAAAAGTTCCTCATCGCTGGAGCGAATTAGCCAACTTCAGGGCGAAAAGATGGCGCGCCTGAGTGAAGGCTACACGCTGATTCTGCGCGCGCGTAATGAAGCGGGCCAGGCCGTTCGCATGATGGAAGTCGGTTTGCTGGATGATGCAGCTAAATCGGTGAAAATGATCAATGGCGAAATTGAACACGGTGAGCAATCGCTTGCTGGTGTCATCAACGCAGGTGTCGATGACGAGCAAGGGTCTGCGCTGCTGGCGGCGTTGGCGAAAAGCTACGGCGACTATGTCAATCAGGGCATTAAACCGATGCAGGATGCGCTAAACCAACAGAGTGCAGATGCCTACTACGACCTGCTGGAAAACAAACTGATCCCTATCTCCCGCCAGTTCGACAACGACATGCAGGCATTCCAGAAATGGAGCGAAGTGCGCGGCAAAGCGGAAGTGAGCGCCGTTCAGAGCAGTAAAAACGGCGTTATGCTGCTGATTCTGGTGGTGGCATTGCTGGTGGCCGGGATTATTGTGTTGGCCTGGCTGGCGCTGCGCCATTTGCTGCTGAAGCCGCTGGATACCTCTATTCAGCAGCTGGAACAGGTGGCGGCAGGGGATTTGACCTACCTGAAAACCGACGTCAGTAGCAAAGAATTTAATCGGCTGAATGCGGCCATCGAAGAGATGCGTCAGTCACTGGTGGGTTCGGTCACCCGCGTGCGCGATGCCAGTTCACAAATTGATACCGGCAGTCGTGAGTTAGCGGCGGGCAACGTCGATTTGTCGCAGCGTACGGAATCTACCGCCACATCGCTGGAGCAAACCGCAGCCAGCATGGAGCAGATCACCGCCACGGTGAAACTCAATGCCGACAACGCCGAGCAGGCGCACAAACTGGCGAAGACCGTTTCCGATACCGCCGATCGCGGCAGCGAAATGGTCTGCTATGTTATTGAAAAAATGCGCGATATCTCTACCAGTTCCGATCGTATCGCCGACATTCTTAGCGTAATTGACGCCATTGCTTTCCAGACCAATATCCTGGCACTGAACGCCGCCGTTGAAGCCGCCCGAGCGGGTGAACAAGGGCGCGGTTTTGCGGTGGTTGCTGGCGAAGTGCGTAACCTTGCCAGCCGCAGCGCCGAGTCAGCGAAAGAGATTCGGACGCTTATCAGCAGCTCTCAAGCGCAGGTTTCTGAAGGCAGCGATCTGGCGATGCAGGCCGGTGAAACGATGGACGAAATCGCCGAAGAAGTGTTGCGAATGACCAAACTCATGCGCGAAATCGCCAATGCATCGCAGGAGCAGAGCCGCGGTATTGAGCAGGTGAATATCGCCGTTAGCCAGATGGATGAAACCGCGCAGCAAAACGCGGCGCTGGTGCAGCAATCTTCTGCAGCGACCCGTTCGCTGGAAGAGCAGTCGCGCGAGCTGTTGCAGGCAATGGCTTCATTCCGTTTACAGGCACAGGGATAACAAAAGGCAACAACATGGGAACGTGTATTCAATGCGATAAGGACGCGCTGAAAGAGAGTGATTTCTGCGCGGAGTGCGAGGCGCGCGAGTTTAAAAAAATTCGCGGCTGGCTGTTTGTGCCGGCGATCTCGCTGGTGCTCTCTCTGCTGACGATTGTTGTATCAATCAACACGACCGTCCAGGAACTGATGGAGAACGACGGCGCGTTCGTCGCAGGGCAGAAAGGGCTGCTTATTTTCGAACTGGTTTTCTTTGTGGCGATGTTTGCCTACACATTGTTCGTTTCGAGCCTGTTCTTTCGAAAAAAGCGTCAGCTTCCGCGTTGTTACATCGGTTTTCTGCTGCTTTGGCTTGCGTTTTACGGGATGGATTTAGTGCTGGCACATCAGTTTATGGATCTGCCTTACGTCTACGATAACGTTAAGCCGTTGCTGCGTAATGCCGTAAGCGCGGCGATTTGGATCCCCTATTTCCTGGTATCCGTGCGCGTAAAACGCACGTTCGTTCGCTAAAAAAAAGCGCCACGATTGTGGCGCTTTTCTCATTTTCCTCGGCCGATTAGGCGTCCGGGAACTCACGCAGATAGCGTTCTACGTCATCCACCATATGTTCGTTGCCGACAAAGAACGGACGGCGCTGGTGTAGACTTCCCGGTTGGATATCCAGAATACGGTTTTTGCCGTCGCTGGCTTTACCGCCCGCTTGTTCAGCGAGGAAAGCCATCGGGTTGCATTCGTACAGCAAGCGCAGTTTCCCTTCCGGGTGGCTGGCGGTGCTTGGGTAGAGGTAAATCCCGCCTTTCAGCAGGTTACGGTGGAAATCCGCCACCAGCGAACCGATGTAGCGCGTGGTGTAAGGGCGGTTGGTCGCTTTATCTTCTTCCTGGCAGAACTTCAGGTATTTCTTCACACCCTGCGGGAATTTGATGTAGTTGCCTTCGTTAATGGAGTAAGTGTTGCCACGCTCCGGGAAACGCATACGCTCCTGGCTCAGGCAGAACACGCCGAGTGACGGATCGTAAGTGAAGGCGTGTACGCCGCAGCCGGTGGTGTAAACCAGCATGGTGGACGAACCGTAGACCACATAACCAGCGGCGACTTGCTTGTTGCCCGGTTGCAGGAAGTCTTCCATGGTCACCGACGTGCCGACTGGCGTTACGCGGCGATAGATGGAGAAAATTGTCCCGACGGAGACGTTAACGTCGATGTTGGAGGAACCATCCAGAGGATCCATCAGCACCACATATTTCGCGTGTTCACAGCCTTCGAAAACGACGATCTCATCTTCTTCTTCAGAGGCGATCCCAGCCACGATATCGCGGGCGCGGAGTGCGGCTTTCAGTTTTTCATTCGCGAACAGGTCGAGTTTTTGTTGCTCCTCGCCCTGCACGTTTTCAGCACCGCTTGCACCCAGGATATCGACCAGGCCGGCCTTATTGATATCACGATGAATGATCTTGGCGCCCAGTTTTATCGCCGACAGCAAAGCAGTCAGTTCACCCGTTGCATGCGAGAACTCATGCTGCTTTTCGACAATAAATTCACCTAACGTTTTCATAACACTTTCCCTGCATTTTTCATGATGGAGTAAAGCGATTGTAGCCTGTGGTTTTCAGGTTGCTGCTCACAGCAAGTTCCGGATATTAAACAGCTGATACCGTAACAGCCAGAGCTTTCGCAAACGAAAACGCGAAGGTCATGCAACAATACTAACAAACATTCAAAAGTCCGCGCACAGGTGAATCGCGCCAGCTACATACGGATTATCCTGAAATGCATTTCTCTGCGGTTAAACATATGGGTAAAATGTGCGCCAGTTTAGGAAAGGATAATGACGAATGCGCATTCATATTTTGGGGATTTGTGGCACTTTCATGGGCGGGCTGGCAATGCTGGCGCGCTCGCTGGGACACCAGGTAACGGGCTCGGACGACAGTGTCTATCCGCCAATGAGCACGCTGCTTGAGAATCAAGGGATTGAACTGATTGAAGGTTATGACGCAAGCCAGCTCTCTCCCGCGCCGGATTTGGTCATCATCGGCAACGTGATGAAGCGCGGTAACCCGTGTGTGGAAGCGGTGCTGGAAAAGAACATTCCGTTTATGTCTGGCCCGCAATGGCTGCATGACTTTGTGCTGCGCGACCGTTGGGTTGTCGCCATTGCCGGTACGCATGGTAAAACCACTACCGCCGGCATGGCGACCTGGATCCTTGAAGCCTGCGGCTATAAACCGGGTTTTGTGATTGGCGGCGTTCCGGGCAACTTTGACGTTTCTGCGCGCCTGGGCGAAAGTCCGTTCTTCGTGATTGAAGCCGATGAATATGACTGCGCCTTCTTCGACAAACGTTCCAAATTTGTCCATTACTGCCCGCGTACGCTGGTGCTCAATAACCTTGAGTTTGACCACGCGGATATTTTCGACGACCTGAAAGCGATCCAGAAACAGTTCCACCACCTGGTGCGTATCGTGCCGGGGCAGGGGAAAATCATCTGGCCAGAAAACGACATCAACCTGAAACAGACGATGGCGATGGGCTGCTGGAGCGAGCAGGAACTGGTGGGCGAGCAGGGCCACTGGCAGGCGAAAAAACTGAACACCGACGCCTCCAACTGGGAAGTGTGGCTGGATAACGAACGCGTCGGTCAGGTGAACTGGGGTTTGGTGGGCGAACACAACATGCATAATGGCCTGATGGCGATTGCCGCCGCGCGCCATGTCGGTGTTGCCCCGGCAGATGCGGCGAAGGCGCTGGACTCTTTTATCAACGCGCGCCGTCGCCTGGAACTGCGTGGCGAAGCCAATGGTGTTACGGTGTATGACGATTTTGCTCATCACCCGACAGCAATCCTGGCAACCCTCGCTGCGCTGCGCGGTAAAGTGGGCGGCACCGCGAAAATCATCGCCGTGCTGGAGCCTCGCTCAAACACCATGAAAATGGGCATCTGCAAAGACGATCTGGCCCCGTCGCTGGGACGCGCTGACGAGGTGTATCTGCTGCAACCGCCGCATATTCCCTGGCAAGTGGCGGAAGTGGTGGATGCCTGCGTGCAGCCTGCGCACTGGAGTGCGGATATCGATACGCTGGCGGATATGATTGTCAAAAGCGCGCAGCCGGGCGATCACATTCTGGTGATGAGTAACGGCGGATTTGGCGGGATCCACCAGAAACTGCTCGATGGACTGGCGAAAAAAGCGCAGCTCGCTGCTGAAAACGCCTGATTGAAATAAGCAAAATAAAAAACCGCGCCCGAAACCTGGCGCGGTTTTTTTATGCCTGTGCGTTACTCTTTCGCCATTGGCGTTTCAATGGACTGCGGCGTTTTGCTGCCCTGAATTTCCTGCACGCGTTTCTCTACTTCAGCTACCTGGCCGCTGTTGTGCAGCAGCGTATAGGTTAAATCGAAGCGGGTGCTCTGGCCTGGTTGTAGCTGTTTCACGCGTTTTTGCTCGCGTTCAATGGTCACCGGATAGGCGTAGCTGGTGCCCGGCTCGATACCGGTCACGTAACCCTGTTTTTCCGTATCGGTATTTTTCCACAGCGTCAGCACCGGCAACTGTTCGGTGTTGTAGCTAATCGCCACGCCTTTGTCCCCGGCTTTGTTCAGCAATGCCGCGACAGTCTGTTTGCTGGCATCGGCCAGCGGCTTGATATTAAACACCATTTCGTCGAAACCTTTGGTCGGCCCGGCGTAAGTTTGCCACTCTTTCAGCCCCTTTTTGGCGTAATCATTGAACGGGCTGACGTTTTCATACGGCGTAATAAAGCGCGCGCCCTGCTCAAGAATCGGCTTGCTGAAGTTGCTGTGGTAGATGATCTGGTAATCGTGCGGGTAGTCAGCGTGGTTGGTCAGCACGTCATGCAGACTGAAACTGTTGCTGCCGGGAATGTAGCGCAGTTCCATTTCCGTTTGCAGATCCGCTTTTTTAAAAGTGCTCTCTTTCACTAACCCGCGAATGCGAATTTCATACGGCGCGGTTTCGCTGACATCGACGGAAACCTGCGAAGCAGGCGTGTTGCCCGCTTTGCCGTGCAGGGTGTAAATCTGCCCGTCTGCTGTTACCGGATGGCCGGTCCATTCGTAACCGCAGCGCACCACCATTTCGTTGAAACCTTCCAGCCAGCCGAGGCCGTTACGGCTTTCCAGGTTGATAAATGCCGGGTTCACTACCTCTTTTACCGGTGAGCTCCAGCCCATATGTACGCCAAAACCGTCGGCATAGAGCAAGTTCATGCCGCGTGTCGGGCTCAGCGCGATAGTCAGGCCGTTTTTACTGCTCAATTTAATGACTTTGCTGCCTTCTTGTTTACCGCCGTGCAGCACCACCTGTTCAATGCTGAACTGCTGGTCTTTGATGTTCAGCTGATCGCTGCTGATCCGCCAGTTTCCCTGCTCAATACCGCCTTCAGCACTTGTCAGCACCCAGGTTTTCGCCATCACTTGGCCGGATACAAGCAGGGCAAGTGCGGAAAGCATTACTGTTTTTTTCATTATTTCGTCCTTTTTAGCTGAATCGATTATCTGTACCACGGCTGAAATCTACGTTTTGCGCAGCAGAGAAAATGTGATCTGTTTCATTTGGTGAAAATGAGCGCTAAAGAGAACGTAAAAAGCGCGTATTGATCGCATTTATCTATGAAATGAAAGCTATAGAGGCGAGAAATATGTGATGGTGGATGATTTTAGCTTTAACGATTCAGCTAAAATCATGCAAGCATTAATGAGGTAATAAATGAAGAAGAAAGGGGAAGCGGGAAAAGCCCTCTCCCGCAGGAGAGGGTTAGCACAGTGCGATTACTGTTCGCTGGTTTCGGCCAGTTCACGCAGAAACTGGAAGATTAAACGCGCGGATTTCGGCGGTTTGTTACCTTCTTTCTCTTTCTTCGCATTACGGATGAGCGAACGTAGCTGCTGGCGGTCAGCGTCCGGCCACAGGTTCAGCACCTCTGGCACCGCATCATCACCCTCTTCAATCAGGCGATCGCGGATCTGCTCCAGTTTGTGGAAAAAAGCAACTTGCTGGTTGTGGCGGTTTTTCAGCTTATCCAGCGCCTGGCGAATCGGATCGACATCGCGCTGACGCAGCATTTTACCGATCAACTGCAACTGACGGCGGCGACCCTCTTTCTTAATGCGCTGCGCCAATTCAATGGCGTCGCGCAGATCCTGGTCGAGCGGGAGTTTATCCAGCGCGTTTTTGCCAAGATCGACCATTTCCGCGCCGAGCTGCTTTAACTCTTCAGCATCGCGCTTAATTTCACTCTTACTGACCCAGATGATCTCATCATCTTCGTCTTCAATATCATCACCGGGCACGTCGTCGAGCCAGTCGTCGGGCTGCTTTGTCATCTCAGGCTCCTTAAAAAAGAGGCTAATGTTACCAGTTAAGGCGCGCACTGAAAAACGGTTCTCTGTTAGACTTCAAAGATTCTCTCCCTTAATTATGGCATTGGCGATGAAAGTAATCACACAAGTTGCACAACAACGCAAAACGCTGGAAGAGGCGGTTTCCACCGCGCTGGAATTAGCCGCCGGAAAAGCGGACGGTGCGGAAGTGGCTGTCAGTAAAACTACCGGGATTGGCGTTAGCACGCGCTACGGCGAAGTGGAGAATGTCGAATTTAACAGCGATGGCGCGCTGGGGATAACCGTCTATCACCAGAACCGCAAAGGCAGCGCGTCGTCGACCGATCTCAGCCCCGAAGCGATTGCCCGCACCGTGCAGGCGGCGCTTGATATCGCGCGTTACACCTCGCCAGATCCTTACGCAGGTATTGCGGATAAAGATCTGCTGGCGTTCGAGGCACCGGATCTCGATTTGTTCCACCCGGCGGAAGTGACGCCCGATGAAGCCATTGAATGGGCCGCGCGCGCGGAACAGGCGGCGCTGAAAGCGGATAAACGCATTAATAATACCGAAGGCGGCAGCTTCAACAGCCACTACGGCATTAAAGTCTTCGGCAACAGCCACGGCATGCTGCAAAGCTACTGCTCAACGCGTCACTCCTTGTCGAGCTGCGTGATTGCTGAAGAGAATGGCGACATGGAGCGCGATTACGCTTACACCATCAGCCGCGATATTAACGAACTGCAAACGCCGGAGTGGGTCGGCGAAGAGTGTGCTAAGCGCACGCTGTCCCGCCTGTCGCCGTGTAAGCTGCCGACCATGAAAGCGCCGGTGATTTTCGGTCACGAAGTGGCGACCGGCCTGTTTGGTCACCTGGTGGGCGCGATTGCCGGGGGTTCTGTCTACCGCAAATCAACGTTCCTGCTGGATTATCTCGGCAAACAAATTCTGCCTGAATGGCTGACTATTGAAGAACATCCGCACCTGCTGAAAGGGCTGGCGTCTTCACCGTTCGACAGCGAAGGTGTGCGTACTGAACGCCGCGATATCGTCAAAGATGGCGTGCTGATGCAGTGGCTGCTGACCAATTACTCCGCGCGTAAGCTGGGGCTGAAAAGCACCGGGCATGCAGGCGGTATCCATAACTGGCGCATTGCCGGGCGCGGTTTGAGCTTTGAGCAAATGCTGAAAGAGATGGGTACCGGGCTTGTGGTCACCGAGCTAATGGGCCAGGGCGTGAGTGGCATTACCGGCGATTATTCGCGCGGCGCGTCCGGTTTTTGGGTAGAAAATGGTGAAATCCAGTATCCAGTGAGCGAAATTACTATTGCAGGAAATTTGAAAGATATGTGGCGTAATATCGTTACCGTTGGTGACGATATCGAACACCGTAGCAATATTCAGTGTGGTTCAGTATTACTCCCGGAGATGAAAATCGCCGGACAATAACTCCGTGGCGCACAGAGTTGCGCCTTTAGCGTAAATAATAAAAAAGGAAGTGAGCAATGCGTAAAAACCTGTTAGCGCTCCTGGCTGTATCATCGTTGTTTGTTGGATCGTCGGTGTTCGCCGCCGATCTTGAAGATGATATGGGCACCCTGAATGACAATCTCAAAGTGGTGCAGAAAACCAGCGACGCCGGCGAGATGAAAGATGCATTAACCAAAATGCGTACCGCCGCATTAGATGCACAAAAAGCGACACCGCCGAAACTGGAAGGCAAAGCGGCAGACAGCGCGGAGATGAAAGATTTCCGCCACGGCTTTGATGTGCTGGTTGGTCAGATCGACGGCGCGCTGAAACTGGCTAACGAAGGCAAAGTGAAAGAGGCGCAGGACGCCGCTAAAGGGTTTGTTGATACCCGCAACACGTATCACAAGAAATACCGTTAATTCGGTATCAGGTTAAACGAAGCGGGGCAATTGCCCCGCTTTTTACTTCAGCTTCTTGACCGGAATTTCCGGTGTCCGCTTTTTATTGTGTGCTTCCCTGGTGCTGTTTCATTTTTAAAACGCGTTATGTCAGGGGATCAAATTCATCTGTTGTTAAATCTCTCTCGTGTTGAGTAAACATTGTCAGCATCAGTTATTTTTAGTTTGGTGGAATGGTTCCGTTCATTAATAGAAGGGTTACTTTAATTAACCCCCGTGCTGTGAACGGGATAAGGGGACACTGCGTCCCCCTTATCAATCCCCGCAACCCCGCGGGAAATCGGTGCTTCGCACTACGCTCACCTCCCGAGCGTCTGTCTGCGGTCGGCTCGACTCGACGTCCTGTCTCGTTTCGCCTCTGGCCGCCATCCATGGCGTCCAGACCTTGCCATTCACTCTTCGGTTCGCCGATTTCAGCGGGGACCCAACCCCATCGCTGCGAAGTTCATGCACTTTTTTAATAACGTATCGCTGCAAGGTCAGGGGATCAAAATCACCTTCCCGCTAAACCCTCTGTTTTCCAGCAAGTCATGCGCCTCTTTACCCCGGTAGAGCGGAAAAGATGTCACCTCCGGCAATTTGATATGCCCCGCTTTCAGCAACGCAAACAGCCGATCGGCGCGGCGCTGTCGCTCGTGCTGTGATGTCAGGTAAGTCCACAGATCGGCACCAATAACACCGGTAGATCGCAACAAAAATTGCGCCGGATCCGGCGCTGGGATCGTACCGCCGGACATACCGAACAGCACAACGCGCCCGCCATCTTTCAGGCTATCCAGGCTTTGTAGCAGTGTGCTGCCAACGGAATCAAACACGATATCGCAACCCGACGTATGCCAGGCGCGAACCTGTTCAGGCCAGGCGTCGTAATTAGCGGCGGCGTCTGCGCCGTTACGCAGGCAGAGGCTTTGCTTGGCCTGACTTGAGGCCACGGCAAACACCTGCACTCCCCGGTGAACCAGCATTTGCGTCAGCAGGCTGCCCACCCCGCCAGCGGCGGCCAGCACGGTGGCACGCATGCCGGGGACCACCGGTAACACATCATGCAACAGATAATCGGCGGTTAAACCCTGTAACAGAATCGACGCCGCCTCTGCTTCAGAAAGCCAGTCAGGCAGGTGGATGGCGTGTTCCTGCGCCACCACGATATGGCTGGCGTGCGCCAGTGGCACATCGGCAAAACCCACGCGATCCCCCGGCTGCCAGCCGCTTACACCGCTACCCACGGCAATCACCTGACCGGCACCTTCATAGCCGGCAACCCAGGGCGCGCTTCCTGCCAGTGGGTAACGACCCTGGCGGCGATAGATATCCGCAAAATTCAGACCGGCGGCAGACACGTCGACCAGCAACTCGCCCGCGCCGGGCTGCGGCGTAGGTTGATTGTGCAGGTAGAGCACGTCCGATGCGCCAAATTCATTGAAAACCAGCGATTGCATAATTAAGAACCCACTAAACGATAATGGCGCTATTATTTCCCGCGTCCTGTTGCGGATAAATGGGGTGTTGTTATCTTCATTTGATACTGTGGATTTAGAATGCGGGTGAAAAATGGATTATCTCAAATGCGTTGAGTCGTTTGTCAGCACCATCAGGTTCGGCAGTTTTACCGCCGCCGCCGACTCGTTAGGCATCACGCCAGCGATGGTCGGTAAACATGTGCGTGAACTCGAGCGTCGCACCGGCTGCAAGCTACTGCACCGCA
Organism: Kosakonia sp. YIM B13571; assembly: GCF_042788095.1. Lineage (NCBI taxonomy): Bacteria > Pseudomonadati > Pseudomonadota > Gammaproteobacteria > Enterobacterales > Enterobacteriaceae > Kosakonia > Kosakonia sp. YIM B13571. The sequence goes on from NZ_JBHZPL010000012.1 coordinate 76,142, forward strand.
CTACGCGCCGCCAGGGGCTAACCGAAGCCGGTCAGCGTTTTTACCAGTACGGTCTGCAAATCCTCGCCACCGTTCGCGAAGCGGACGGGTTAGCCAATCATCTCTATGAAAATGTCTCTGGCCTGCTGCGCATCAGCGCGCCGGTGGTCTGGGGCAACCATGTTTTGACCCCCATTTTGTCGCGTTTTTTACAGCAATATCCCGGTGTGGATGCGGAAATGGTGCTGGGCGATCGCAAAGTCTCGCTGATTGAGGAGCGTTTCCAGATCGCGATCCGCATCGGCTCTGTTAATGATGAAGGGATGATTGCCATTCCGCTGGCCCCTTACCAGATGATCCTCGCCGCATCGCCTGGCTATTTAGCCCGCCACGGCACGCCGGAAACCCCGGACGAGTTAACGCAGCACCACTGCATCAGTTTTAGCCAATGGCGCTCCGATCACAGCTGGCAACTGGCAGGGCCGGACGGCAAGCAAGAGGTGCCAATTACCCCGCGGCTGATGGTGGATTCCGGCGAGGCGATTCGCCAGGCGGCGCTGGCCGGGCTGGGGATTGTGCAGCACGCCGACATCATGTTGCAGCGGGATATTGATGCAGGCCGTCTGTGTGCCGTGCTGCCGGGCTATTTACCGCCGCCGCGTCCGATGCACTTATTACATTTGCCCGGTAGGCCGCTGTTACCGCTGGTATCGTCATTCACGGATTATCTGTTACGGGCGCTGAACGGCGGGCAGGAATAAGTAAACCTTATTCACCTCACACTTTCCCCCTCTCACTCGCTGTTTTTTTGTGCTTTTTCGCTGCCTATTTTCCGCCTCTTTTGGTCAAAATTGTGACCCCTATACAGTGAAAAATCCCTGAACGGCCTCATTTTGCGGCGCAGATCACTAAAGCCCTCCGCGTTTCCACTTCGAAGTGGAAAACTCCTCGCTACAAACTCTTAACCTGCAACGTTAGTTTTACTGTGAAGCCATTAACGGGGTACGACGAGTGAATAACGGAGCGGTAATAAACGACGCGGAGCAGGCTGCGCAAACGGCAACCCTCGCTGAACGCATGCTGAAGCAGGTGTATGCCCTGCTCAGCGCTCAGAACATCACGCCGAACGCAGTGCAGCAACAGATGCTGACTTCTCATGTTCGCGCCATGGCGCACCGGTCAGTGACTGGCGAGCCGCTGCCGGAAGTGGACGCCAGCTTGTTCGATGAGATTTCGGCGGAATCAATGCGCCTTGCCCGCGACATCGTGGCGGCATTTGGCAACCTTCCGGAAGAGGAAGCCTGGCTGCTGTCGGTGCACTTCGAAGTGGCGAAAGACAACCTTTAAGGAGCGAAAAATGGAACAGATTACCGTAGTGATTGGCGACCGCCTGGGTAAAGGCCAGAAAGTGGCGGCAGGCGTAGAAAAAGCGGGCGGCCGCGCGGTTGTCGTGCCGGGCGTAGCCGCGGACATGAAGCTTGGCGACGTGATGAAAGCGGAAAACGCCACCTTTGGTATCTCCTTTTGCGGCAGCGGCGGCGCGGGGGCTATCACCGCGCAGAACAAGTATGGCTACAAAGCCAAATACGGCATGCGTTCCGTGGAAGAGGGCGTGACGGCAATTAACGAAGGCTGCAACGTGCTGGGCTTTGGCTTTATGGACAAAGAAGAGTTAGGCGAGCGTCTGGTGCAGGCGTGGCAGAAAAAATACGGCGCATAACCATGAAAGAACAGTTCACCACCACGGTCAGGGTAAACGGCAAGGGCGATGCGAAAGCGCGCGCCTTCGCCGATGCGCTGAACCATGTTCAGGCCGCGGTGATGAAAACATCGCCGCACATTTTACTGCGCATTGAGCCACAGGACGTGCAGGTTGTTCAGGCGCAGGAAACGACGCGCAAAGAGGCGTTTTTGTTCCTCTTTTTGCGCCGGATAAGACGCACGTACAGCGTGGAGCTGGACGTCACCGTCAACGTGACCGCCATCAATCTCGATAAAGTGGATTTCGTCACGCAATAACTCACCGCATACCCCGTGAGCCAGTATCACAGGGTAGAAGAGGGCAGACTGATGTTCTTAATCATACTAATAAAATCGCTCATTATCGGCGGCCTGGTGGGCGTCGGTGTGGGCGCAGGGGCTGCACGCATGTTCCACGCGCCGACCACGCAAGGGATGGGCGCATTTCGTACACTGGGTGAGCTGAACTCCTGCGAAGGGGACCCGGCTTCGCACTTCTCCTTTGGCCTGGGCTTCTTCTTTAACGCCTGGGCCTCATCCGTTGCGGCGGGATCGTTCACTCAGGACGTTGACCATCGCATTATCCCGAACTGGGGTGCTGCTGCGTTGATGGTGAAAAACCGCAACGTGGGTGAAACCCTGCATGACCCGAAAAAGATGGCCATCGCCTGTGGGCTTATCGGCATGGTGGTCGTTACCTTCCTCAACCTGACTGCCTCCTCCGTTCCGGCGGCATTGCAGGTAACGGCAGTGAAAGTGCTGGTTCCGGCAGCAAACCTGCTGGTCAACACGGTGATGCCGGTCATTTTCTGGCTGGCGGCGATTGATGCAGGCAAGAAATCCGGTTTCTGGGCCACCGTCTTTGGCGGCGCGGCACAGCTGATTATGGGCAACGCCGTACCGGGCCTGGTGCTGGGCATTCTGATTGGTAAAGGCGTGGAAGAGAGCGGCTGGAACCGTGTCACCAAAGTGATGATGACAGCCATTGTCGCCCTGTTTGTGCTGAGTGCGTTCTTCCGCGGCTTTGACCTGAAAATGATCGAGTCCTTCCACCTGAGCGCGCCGGACTGGCTGTCGCTTATTCACAACTCGCTCAGCGGCAAATAAGGAACCGAGATGGAACAGAATAAAGGCTTTTGGTACGCCGACTGGTCATTCCCGATTTTCGTCGGCCTGCTCTCTTCCGGCGTGTTCGCCGGGACACACATGTACTACTTGTACGGCATTGGCGCGTTTAACGAAGTGGCGTTTGTCTCGATGCTGCGTTCCGGCATGGATACCGGCGTTTACGGCGCGGTAGCGGCGTTTGGCGCGAGCTTTCTGTTCGCCCGCATTATCGAAGGTTCGCTGGTTGGCATCCTGGATATCGGTGGAGCTATCCAGACCGGGGTTGGCCTTGGCGTTCCGGCGCTGCTGCTTGGCGCGGGCTTTGTCTTCCCGGTGGCGAACTTTGTTGCCTCGCTGGCAACCGGGCTGATCATTGGCCTGGCAATTGGCTACCTGATTATCCTGGCGCGTAAGTTCACCATCAATCAGAGCGATTCCACCTACGGCGCCGACGTGATGATGGGCGCAGGTAACGCCTCCGGCCGCTTCCTTGGCCCGTTGATTATCCTCAGCGCGATGACGGCTTCCATTCCGATTGGCATTGGTTCGCTGGTGGGCGCGCTGCTGTTTTACCTCTGGCAGAAACCAATCACCGGGGGCGCGATCCTCGGTGCGATGCTGCTGGGCTCCATTTTCCCGGTAGCCCTCTGACACCCACGGGCGCTGCGGCGCCCGTTACTCCTGGAGATACGCATGTTTGATTTACTCCTGCGCCGGGCGCGTCTGGTTGACGACACGGTGACGGATATCGCCATCGCGGCGGGTAAAATCGCGGTGCTTGGCGATATCGACGGCCCGGCGGCAAAACGCGTGGATTTACACGGCGAACACTACGTCAGCGCCGGGTGGATCGACTCCCATGTCCACTGTTACCCGAACTCGCCCATTTATCATGATGAGCCCGATAGCGTCGGCATTCAGACGGGCGTCACCACGGTGATTGACGCCGGAAGCACCGGCGCGGACGACATCGATGATTTTTATGCCATTACCCGCAAGGCATCGACGGAAGTCTATGCGCTGTTAAACATCTCGCGCGTTGGGCTGATTGCGCAAAACGAGCTGGCGAACCTGAATAATATCGACGCCGACGCCGCGCGTGAGGCCATAAAACGCCACCCGGATTTTATTGTCGGCCTGAAAGCGCGCATGAGCAGCAGCGTGGTTGGCGATAACGGCATCACGCCGTTGCAACGCGCCAAAGCCATCCAGCAACAGAACGGGGATTTGCCATTAATGGTGCATATTGGCAACAACCCGCCAAATCTGGATGAAATTGCCGAGCTGCTGACCTCCGGCGACATCATTACCCACTGCTATAACGGCAAGCCAAACCGCATTCTGACACCAACCGGCGAGCTGCGCGCCTCGGTGACTCGCGCCATTGCGCGCGGTGTGCGCCTTGATGTCGGGCACGGCAGCGCCAGCTTCAGCTTTGCGGTGGCGCAGCAGGCTATTGCGCTGGGGATTCTGCCGCAGACCATCAGTTCCGACATTTACTGCCGCAACCGTATTGATGGCCCGGTGCGCTCGCTGGCGAATGTGATGTCCAAATTCCTCGCCATTGGCATGTCACTGCCGCAGGTGATCGCCTGTGTGACCGACCACGCCGCCGATGGCCTGCGCCTGAAGCATAAAGGGCGTCTTGCCGTGGGTTACGACGCAGACCTGACCATTTTCGACCTGAAACGCCAGCCGGTGCTGTTCACCGATGCGGAAAACGAGACGTTACAGGCCGAACACATCCTCACGCCGCTTGCTGCCATTCGCGCGGGCAAGGGCTATATGACCGAACAAGGGAGTGCAGAACATGCCTTCGATTTATGATAAGTACGATTTAAAACAGGTGATTAACGCCTCCGGGCGCATGACGGCTCTCGGCGTTTCCACGCCGCGCCCGGAAGTGGTCGACGCCGTATTAAGCGGCATGAATCACTACTTCGAAATGAAAGACCTGGTGAATAAAACCGGCGAGTACATTGCGAAACTGCTGGAGGTTGAAGGTGCGACCGTGGTGTCGTGCGCGTCGGCCGGGATTGCCCAGTCCGTCGCCGCGGTGCTGGTGCGCGACAGTGACTGGCTGCTGGAAAACCTGCACAGCACGCCGATTGAGAACAACGAAATCGTGCTGCCGCGCGGGCACAACGTTAACTTTGGCGCACCGGTTGGCACCATGGTGGCGCTGGGCGGTGGCAAAGTGGTGGAAGCCGGTTACGCCAATGAATGCTCCGCCGATCAACTGGCGGCGGCGATCTCGCCGCGCACGGCAGCAATCCTCTTTATCAAATCTCATCACTGTGTACAAAAAAGCATGCTCAGCGTGGAGCAGGCCGCTGTGGTGGCGCGCAAACACAACCTGCCGCTGATTGTTGATGCGGCGGCGGAAGAGGATTTGCAGTGCTACTACCGTGCCGGCGCCGACTTGGTTATCTACAGCGGCGCAAAAGCGATTGAAGGGCCAACCAGCGGACTGGTGATCGGCAAAACGCAGTACGTGGAGTGGGTAAAACGCCAGACGGCGGGCATTGGCCGGGCGATGAAAGTGGGCAAAGAGGGCATTCTCGGCCTGACCTGTGCCATTGAACACTATCTTTCTGCCAGCAAAGAGAGCGGCGCGGAGATGGTCGCCAAAATGACGCCGTTCATCAACCAGTTAAACACGCTGAAAGGCGTGAGCGCCCGCGTAGTATGGGACAGCGCCGGGCGCGATATTGCCCGCAGCGAAATCAAATTTGATGAAGCCGTTACTGGTATCGCCACCGGCGAGCTGGTCAGCGCCCTCAAACAGGGGGAATACGCCATTTACTTCCGTGGTTATAAAGCCAACGAAGGGATTATCGAAGCCGATGTGCGCAGCGTCACCGCCGAACAACTGACGATTATTTATCGCCGCATCGCCGAAGAACTGAACAAGGGATCGAACGCATGAAACTGACGCCGAATTTTTACCGCGACCGTGTATGCCTGAACGTGCTGGCGGGAAGCAAAGAGAACGCCAGCGCGATTTACGAGGCCGCAGAAGGCCATGTGCTGGTGGGCGTGCTGTCAAAAAACTACCCGGATGTCGCTACTGCCGTAGCGGATATGCGCGACTACGCGGCGCGTATCGATAATGCACTTTCCGTTGGTCTTGGCGCAGGCGATCCAAACCAGTCGGCCATGGTGAGCGCCATCTCCCGTGAAGTACAACCGCAGCACGTTAACCAGGTGTTCACCGGCGTGGCGACCAGCCGCGCGCTGCTCGGGCAGAACGACACGGTGGTTAACGGTCTGGTCTCGCCAACCGGCACACCAGGGCTGGTGAAGATCTCCACCGGGCCGCTGAGCAGCCAGGCGCCAGATGGCATTGTGCCGGTAGAAACCGCCATTGCGCTGTTAAAAGACATGGGCGGCAGCTCCATTAAATACTTCCCGATGGGCGGGCTGAAATGCCGCGACGAATTTATCGCCGTGGCGCAAGCCTGTGCGCGCCATGATTTTTGGCTGGAGCCGACCGGCGGAATCGATCTGCAAAACTTCAGTGAAATCCTGCAAATCGCGCTGGATGCGGGCGTTCGCAAAGTGATCCCGCATATTTACAGTTCGATTATTGATAAGGCGAGTGGTGACACGCGCCCGGCGGATGTTCGCCTGTTGCTGGAAATGACCAAAACGTTGGTGAAGTAAACAATCTTCCCTCCCGATAAGGGAGGGAAACTCCCTCTCGTCACGTAAGGAGCTCTCATGCTTACCGCTCGTCATCTGCTTACCGTTTCACTTTCTTTACTGGCGACCAGCGCCATGGCACAAACGCAGTACGCCTGGGTCGGAACCTACAACCCGAATGGTGAAGGGTTGTACCGTTTTACCGTCGACCCGCAATCCGGCGCGCTGGGTAATAAAACGCTGGTCAGCCCGTTGCCGAATGCGGCGCAACTGACGGTTGCGCGGGATGGCAAAACGCTTTATCTCGCCAGCGAAGTGGAAAAGGGCGCGGTGCAGGCGTTGCATATTGGCGATAACGGTGAGTTGAGTGTGCTAAACCAGGTGGCGTCCGGCGGTGCCGGGCCGGTTTATCTGTCGCTGACGCCAAATGGCCGCTATTTGCTGGTGGCGAATTATGTCAGCGGATCGATTGCCGTGCTGCCGGTGAAAGAGGACGGTAGTCTCGGCGAGGCGGTGGATACGCGTCAGGATCAGGGCGAGCCGGGAGCGGCAAAACCGCAAGCAGCGGTGGAAGGCAGTTTTGCGATTAGCGATCACAATGGCCCGCATGCGCATATGATCGCCGCCGATCCAAGCGGGAAGTTCGTCTTTTCCACCGATCTGGGGCTGGATCGCATTTATCAGTATCAGTTTGATAGCAAAACGGGCGCGTTAACGCCGAATGATCCACCCTTTATTAGCGCCTCTTCGCAAGGTGCCGGGCCGCGTCACTTTGTTTTCACGCCGCAAGGCGATGGTCTGTGGCTGATAAATGAAGAAGCCTCGACGCTCACGCACTATACGTTGAATAAAACTACCGGTACGTTGCAGCCGGGGAAAACCTTTTCGGCACTGCCGAAAGAGTACAAAGGCACCAGCTTTGCCGCCGGGCCGGTATTAAGCGGTGACGGTAAGCAGCTGTATGTTGCCAACCGGTTGCATAACAGCATCGCGCACTTTACGGTGAAAGCGGATGGTTCGCTAACCCATCAGGACGATGTCTGGACGCGCGGTGATTACCCGCGCACATTAACGCTGGCGGACAATGGCCGCTGGCTATACGTGATGAACCAGCGCAGCGATAACATCACCCGTTTTCGCGTGGAACGCGACGGGAAACTGCATTTTGAGCCGGACTACACACCGGTGGGCAGCCCATCCCAGATGGTTATTTCATCTCACCCTTAAGCCTGGAGAGCGACGTGCGATTCCCGAACCAACGTTTGGCGCAACTGTTTATGATGTTGCAAAACGAGACGCTACCGCAGGATGAGCTGGCACAGCGCTTATCGGTCTCGACGCGTACCGTTCGGGCCGATATCACCGCACTGAACGCCTTGCTGTTGCACCATGGGGCGCAGTTTATTTTGACGCGCGGCAGCGGGTATCAACTGAAAATTGATGACGCTGCTCTTTACCAAAGCTTGCAGGCGGCGCGCCCACGCGCGCTGCGTATTCCGCGCAGCGGGCCGGAGCGCGTGCATTACCTGGTGGTGCGTTTTCTCACTTCCGCTTTCTCACTCAAGCTCGAAGATCTGGCGGATGAGTGGTTTGTCAGCCGCGCCACGCTGCAAAATGATATGACCGAGGTGCGGGAGTGGTTTTCCCGCTACCGACTGACGCTGGAAACCCGCCCGCGCCACGGCATGAAACTGTTTGGCAGCGAAATGGCGCTGCGCGCCTGTCTGACGGATCTGTTGTGGGAACTGGCGCAGCAGAACGCGAATAATCCACTGATCACTGAAGAAGCGCTCAATCCGGGTGTGCCAGAGGCGCTGGCGACCATTCTGCATGACTGTTTTAACCGCCATCATATTCGCCTGACGGATGAGGGCGATCTCTTTATCCGACTTTACTGCGCGGTGGCGGTTCGCCGCATCAGCGAGGGCTATCCACTCTCTGAATTCAGCGCCGAAGATGGGGATGAAAGTGTGAAAGAGGCGGCGCGGGACATCTCTGTCGCGCTGCAACAACTGGCAGGAAAACCGCTGGCGGCGGCGGAAGAGCACTGGCTGCGGGTGCATATCGCCGGGCGGCGCGTGCAGGAGATTGCGCCCAGCGCCATCAGCGCCGATGACGACGAAACGCTGGTCAACTACATCCTTGGCTACATCAACACGCACTATAACTACAACCTGCAAAACGATGATCAGTTGCATGCGGATCTGCTCACGCATATCAAAACCATGATCACCCGCGTGCGCTACCAGATAATGATCCCTAACCCCTTGCTGGATAACATTAAACAGCACTATCCCATGGCGTGGGATATGACGCTGGCGGCGGTCTCCAGTTGGGGGAAATACACGCCGTATGTGATCAGCGAGAACGAGATCGGTTTTTTGGTGCTGCATATTGGTGTCGGCCTTGAGCGCCATTACAACGTGGGTTATCAGCGCCAGCCGCGCGTGTTGCTGGTGTGCGATGTCGGCAATGCGATGGTGCGGATGATTGAAGCGGTGCTGGCGCGTAAATACCCGCAGATTGTGGTGACGCGCACCGTGACGCTGCGAGAGTACGAGCAGTGCGAAGGTATCGCGGAGGATTTTGTTATCTCCACCGCGCGGGTAAATGAAAAAGATAAGCCGGTCGTCACCATTGCGCCGTTTCCCAGCGAGTATCAACTGGAGCAGATCGGCAAGCTGGTGCTGGTAGACAGAACGCGCCCGTGGATGCTGGAAAAGTACTTTGATGCCGCGCATTTCCGCATCATCGACGGCGCGATGGATCAACAAACGCTGTTCAACACTTTGTGCCATCAATTGCAGGATGAAGGCTTTGTCGATGCGGAGTTTCTCGATTCGGTGGTCGAGCGTGAAGCGATTGTCAGTACGCTGCTCGGCGAGGGCATTGCGTTGCCGCACGCCCTGGGGCTGCTGGCGAAAAAAACGGTGGTCTATACCGTGCTGGCTCCGCAGGGTATTGCGTGGGGGGATGAAACCGCGCATGTCATCTTCTTGCTGGCGATCAGCAAGAGCGAGTATGAAGAGGCGATGGCGATCTACGATATTTTCGTCACCTTCCTGCGCGAACGCGTAACGGCGCGACTTTGCACCTGCGCGGACTTCGCCTCGTTTAAAAGCGTGGCGATGGAGTCGCTGAGTCGGTTTTGAGCCAATACCGGGGCGCTTTCACGCCCCGTCTTGTTAACCATCGGTTGAGCGGGTAAGCGCCTCCCATGCGTTAATCTCCGCGGTGAGTGCAGCCAGTTTTTCACGCACCAGATTGAGCGCATCGCTGCCCAGCAGCAGGTGCGCTGGCGGTGTGTCGCTGTCTATTATCGCCAGCATGGCGCGAGCCGCTTTGACGGTATCACCGAGCTGTTTTCCGCTTTTTTCCTCGCGCGCCTGGCGAATCGGATCAAAAAGCGCATCGTAATCGGCAATGGTGCGGGGTGTGCGGATCATTGAGCGTCCGGCCCACTCGGTACGAAACGATCCCGGTGCTACTGCCGTCACGTGGATACCAAAAGGCTTCACCTCTTTGCCTAACGTTTCGCTGATCCCTTCCAGCGCGAATTTACTGCCGCAGTACCAGGCGATGCCTGGCATGGTGATAAAACCGCCCATCGAGGTGATATTGATAATGCGTCCGCTGCGGCGCTGGCGCATACCGGGCAGCACGGCTTTCATCATGGCTGCGGCACCAAACGCATTGACGTCGAATTGATGGCGCATCTCTGCAAGCGAGGACTCTTCCATAATCCCTTCATGGCCGTAACCGGCGTTATTTACCAGCACGTCGATGGCCCCGATGCGTGATTCAACTTCTGCGATTACGTGATTGATTTGCGCAATGTCGGTGACATCAAGCAGGCGGGCAAATGCCCGACCCGGCTCGATGGCTTCAAATGCCTGCTGCGCTTCGCGGTTGCGCACCGTACCAATGACTTTGTGACCCGCAGCCAGTGCTTCCTGCGCCAGCGCACGACCAAAGCCGCTGCTGACGCCGGTGATGAAAATCGTTTTTACAGATGACATAACGTCTACTCCCATGAAAAATGGAAGCTGCATAGTATTCTCTGGCCTGCTGGTTTTTTAGGCCATATCTTCTCTTTTTATTGCCTGATCTTATGAGGTGCGCGATGTCTGACATGATCGCGAGGTTAATGGAACTTGCCCCGCAGGAGGGGTACAACCTGACCGCGCTGGCAGATGTGCGCATTCTGCGTTCCGATCGCCCGCTGTCCCGCACGCCTGTGCTGTACGATCCGGGCATTGTGATTGTCTGCCAGGGCAGCAAGCGAGGTTATTTCGGTCAGCAGATCTATCTTTATGACGAGCAGCACTACCTGGCGGTATCGGTTCCTGTGCCTTTTGTGATGGAAACGGATGCATCGGCAGACCATCCGCTGCTGGCGATTTACATGCATCTGGATTTTCAGGTTGCCGCAGATGTGATGCTGCAAATTGAACAGCACGGCTTTTCGCAACAGCCCGCTGCGCCGCAAAGCATGATCTCCAGCCCGATGGACGAGACGCTGAAAGCGGCGGTGCTGCGTTTACTGGAGACGCTCGGTAACCCGCTTGAGGCGGCGATCCTGGGTCCGGCGCGGGTACGAGAACTCTATTTTCGCGTTTTGACCGGCGCACAGAGCAATGCGATGCGTGCCGCGTTAGCCTTGCAGGGGCAGTTCGGTAAAATCGGTAAAACGCTGCGTTACATTCATGCGACCTATGCTCAACCCTTAACGCTGTCGCAACTGGCTCAGCAAGCCGGAATGAGCGTGCCGACGTTCCACAGCCATTTCAAAGCGATAACCCGGATGCCGCCAATGCAGTATGTGAAATCGGTACGACTGCACCAGGCGCGGATGTTAATGGTTCGCCAGCGACTCACTGCCGCAGCGGCCTGTTACGCAGTCGGTTACGAAAGCCCGTCACAGTTTAATCGCGAGTTCAAACGGCTCTTCGGTTTACCGCCTGCGGAGGAGGTGAGACGTATGCAAAACAGTTTTGCTGTTCCTCCGGCTCATTCAGCGTCGGAATATATCTCGTCGCACTGAAAGAGCGAGAATGAGAGCGGCTTTCCATAAATGCGTGTAATGCGCATGTAATGCTATATTGCATTACACATTCTCTTTTTACCGGAGGCATAATGGCGACGCTAAATGTTCGACTGGATGACAAACTCAAAGAAGAGGCCTGGCGCGTGCTGGAAAAACTCAATATCACCTCAACCGAAGCCGTTCGCTTACTGTTTCAATATGTCGCTGAAAACGGGCGTATGCCGATCAAAACAGTGACGGTGAGCGAGGACGAATCGGCGTTGCTGGAGATTGTCCGGGAGCGGCTGGCGAACCCGCAAAAAGGCATCAAGGTTAATCTGGATGAATTATGAGCTGGTGTTTGATCCCCGCGCATACAAAGAATGGAAAAACTCGGTGCCACGGTAAAAACACAGTTCAAAAAGAAACTGGCAGATGTGCTGATTTAACCAGGAATTGAAAAAGCCCGACTGCATCAATTTCCGGATTGCTACAAGATCAAATTGCGATCATCAGGCTACCGGTTGGTTTATCAGGTTAGCGACCATGTGGTGACGGTATTCGTTGTGTCTATCGGTAAACGCGAAAAAGCAGCCGCTTATCAGGATGCCAGCAAGCGGCTCTAATGTGGTCAACGCAAGTGGTGCACAACCTGGTTGCTGCTGCCGCGCCAGATAAGCATCGGGTCTTTCAAATCCTGAACGAATTTGCCGTCGATCAGCACGTTGATCAACTCGACCACTTCCCGCTGCGCGGCGTTCAGTTCGTCCATTTTGTAACCGGTCCACACCCAGATATCTTTGCCGGGGCACTCGGCACGGATGCGGGTCACCAGCTTTAAAATATCCGGCACGTTTTGCGGGTGCAGCGGATCGCCGCCGGAGAGCGAAATCCCCTGGCGCTTGATGCGCGTGTCGTTGAGATCAGCGATGATCCGATCTTCCATTTCTTTGGTAAACGGCACGCCGGAGTTCAGCCGCCAGGTGCTTTTGTTGTAGCAACCAGGGCATTCATGTATGCAGCCGGAGACGAACAGCGTGCAGCGCGTGCCGGGGCCGTTGACGATGTCGACAGGGTAGTATTGATGGTAATTCATGTTTCCTCGTCGCATTTGGCGCTGTAGCTGCGTTGGCTACTCTCGCGCACCCGGGTCACTTACTTATGTAAGCTCCCCGGGATTTACTCGTTTGCCGCCTTGCTACAACGTCAACTGCTTAGAGGAAACGTATCAGACAGAAATTGTAGTGGCAGAAAACGTAGGCCCGATAAGCGTAGCGCCATCGGGCAATCAGGTACGGTAACGTCACTGACCGTGTGCCCGGCGCGGGTAAACGCCATTTACCGGGCGACAGGGGCGTTAACCGATTTGCCCGTTGCCGAGGTGTTTCACACGGCGTTTCACTTCTTCCTGTTTGCCAGCGTTGAACGGACGTGCGTCCGGGCTGCCGAGATAGCCGCAAACGCGGCGCGTAACGGAGACGCGGGACGCGTCGTGATTACCGCATTTCGGGCAGGTAAAGCCTTTGCTGGTGCATTCGAACTCGCCGGTAAAACCGCACTCGTAACACTCATCGATCGGCGTGTTGGTGCCGTAATACGGCACATGCTGGTAGCTGTAATCCCAGACATCTTCCAGTGCGCGCAGGTTGTGCTGAATGTTCGGGTATTCGCCGTAGCAGATAAAGCCACCGCTGGCTAACGGCGGGTACGGCGCTTCGAAATCGATTTTGTCGTACGGGTTCACCTTTTTCTCGACATCAAGGTGGAAGCTGTTGGTGTAGTAACCTTTATCGGTTACCCCTTCCACCACGCCGAAATCAGCGGTATCGATACGGCAGAAGCGGTCGCACAAGTTTTCGCTCGGCGTGCTGTAAAGGCTAAAACCGTAGCCTGTTTCTTCTTTCCACTGATCAACCGCCTGGCGCAGGCGCTCAACAATCGCCACGCCTTTGGCGCGCAGTGCTTCGCTGTCGTAGATGTGTTTATTGCCAGACAGTGCGTTGATCGTTTCGTGAATGCCGATATAACCCAGCGAAATCGACGCGCGGCCGTTTTTAAAGATGGGTGCAATATCGTCGTCCGCTTTCAGGCGCACACCACAAGCCCCTTCCATATAGAGGATTGGCGCAACACGGGCTTTCACCCCTTCGAGGCGCGCGATACGGGTCATCAGCGCTTTTTTCGCCAGTTGCAGGCGGCTGTCCAGCAGTTTCCAGAACGCTGCTTCATCGCCTTTCGCTTCCAGCGCGATGCGCGGCAGGTTAAGGCTGATTACGCCGAGGTTGTTGCGCCCGTCATGCACTAGTTCACCGTTCTCTTCATACACGCCAAGGAAGCTGCGGCAGCCCATCGGCGTTTTAAACGAACCGGTCACTTTCACGACCTGATCGTAATTGAGGATGTCCGGGTACATGCGCTTGCTCGCGCACTCCAGCGCCAGCTGTTTGATGTCGTAGTTCGGATCGTCAAACTTATGATTCAGGCCGTCGCGGATGGCAAACACCAGTTTCGGGAACACGGCAGTTTTACGGTTTTTACCCAAGCCTGCAATGCGGTTACGCAGGATCGACTGCTGGATCAAGCGGGATTCCCAGCTGGTGCCCAGCCCGAAACCGAAGGTGACAAACGGTGTCTGGCCATTCGCGGTGTGCAGGGTGTTAACTTCATACTCCAGCGACTGGAACGCGTCGTAACACTCTTTCTCGGTGCGGCTGTGCGCATAGCCATCGGCATCCGGGATGTTCCACTCGCTGGCGACTCTGCGGTGTTTTTCGAAGCTGGCGCTGACAAACGGTGCCAGCACTTCGTCGATACGGTTGATGGTGGTGCCGCCATAAATATGGCTGGCGACCTGGGCGATGATCTGCGCGGTGACCGCCGTGGCGGTGGAGATCGATTTTGGCGGCTCAATCTCCGCGTTGCCCATTTTGAAACCGTGGGTCAGCATGCCCTTCAGATCGATCAGCATGCAGTTGAACATCGGGAAGAACGGCGAATAGTCGAGATCGTGGTAGTGGATCTCACCGCGTTCGTGCGCCAGTACCACATCGCGCGGCAGCAAGTGCTGGCGGGCGTAGTGTTTGGCGACAATTCCCGCCAGCAGATCGCGCTGGGTCGGGATCACTTTACTGTCTTTGTTGGCGTTCTCGTTGAGCAGCGCTGAGTTGGTCTGCTCGACAAGACCGCGAATATCCTGGTTCAGACGGCCTCGTTTCTCACGAGCGATATCGCGGTCGTGGCGATACTCAATGTAGGCGCGCGCCAGTTGCTTGTACGGCCCGGACATCAACTGGTTTTCGACGGCAGTCTGGATTTCGCTAATATCGACCTGCGATCGGCCCTGCATCTGACGACGAATAACATCTGCGACGGTGGCGCAATAGTCTGCGTCATCGACTCCCGCTGCTTTAGCTGCACGCAAAATTGCTTCTTGTATGCGCTCTGAGTTGAACGGCACTTTACAGCCGTCTCGTTTCATCACATGCGGTGTCATGATCACTCCATTTTAGAAAACAGGTTATCCACAATATGAGGACGCGCAGACTGGTTGGTTATTCATTACTAAAACCAATAAGTTCGTCCCGTCTTGGCCCTTGTTATCCACAGCGTGTATCGCTTTCGCGGTGGTCAGCTTGTTCGAATAATAGTCGATTAATACAACATATAGGGCCGGGGTGCATTCTAATTTCTATATATAGTGATTTGCATCAAACATGTTTGCGCTTTTATTGACTCAGAACAAAGTAAAAACCGGACAGCGCAGAGGACGGGCACTCTGAGGAAATGTAAATTTAGACATTCAAGTTTTGACTAAAAATTCAACAAAAACAGCAGGTTTATGCCTGCTGTTTTTTTGCGCCAGGGAAGTGAAAAACGCTTATTTTTGATGCCACCAAACGGCTTCGAACGGTCGCAGGGTCATTTCACCCGGCGCTGGGGAAACTTCTGCATAGTTGCTGATGACAATCTGCCAGTCACCCGGTAATTTTTCTGGCCGCCACGGCTGGAATTGATTGCTGAGGTTGGCGATAACCAACAACGTTTCTCCCTGCCACTGGCGGCGGTAACACCATAAGTGCGGGTGAGTGGGAAGCAGATCCTGATAATCGCCCCAACTGAGTATCGGCAAGTTTTTACGCAGGCGAATCAATGACTGGTAGGTATAAAACACCGAATCGCTATCGTTGACCGCGTTTTCGACGTTGATTTCCCGATAGTTATCGCACAGACCAATCCACGGATCGGCGGTGGTGAAACCGGCGTTTTTGCGGGCGGTCCACTGCATTGGCGTGCGGCTGTTATCGCGCGATTTACTGGCGAGGATCGCCAGCAGTTCTTCCGGCTCGCGTCCGGCGGCACGCAGTTCGGCAAACATATTCTGGCTTTCCACATCGCGGTAATCGGTAATGCGCGCAAAATGCGGATTGGTCATGCCGATCTCTTCGCCCTGATAAATGTACGGCGTGCCCTGCATGCCGTGCAGCACCAGCGCCAGCATTTTGGCGGCGGGTACGCGCAGCACACCTTCATCGCCAAAGCGCGACACAATGCGCGGTTGATCGTGGTTACACCAGAACAGCGCATTCCACGCCACGTTGTGCATCCCTTGTTGCCAGTGGCGGAACAGCGATTTCAATGCCACAAAATCCGGTTTTGCTAGCGACCATTTTTCGCCGTCGGGATAGTCGACTTTCAGATGGTGGAAGTTAAACGTCATCGACAATTCGTTGCCGTCGAGCGCACCGTAGCGCTGGCAATGTTCCAGCGTGGTAGAGGACATCTCACCGACAGTCATCAGCTCGCGCGGGCGAAAAACCTCACGGCTCATCTCTTGCAAAAATTCATGGGCACGCGGGCCATCGGTATAAAAGCGTCGCCCGTCACCGCTGTGATCGTCGGGGAAATCCTGCTGTTTCGAGATTAAATTCACCACATCGAGACGCAAACCGTCGACACCACGATCGGCCCAGAACGTGCAGACTTTTTTCAGCTCGTCGCGTACCGCCGGGTTTTCCCAGTTGAGATCGGCCTGCTCCGGCGCGAACAGATGCAAATAGTACTGACCGCTCTGGCTGTGCCAGCGCCATGCGCTGCCGCCAAATTTCGATCGCCAGTTATTTGGCGGCGTTTCGGGTTCGCCGTCGCGCCAGATATAGAAAGAACGGTATGGGCTTGCCGGATCCTGCGACGCCTGGAACCAGGCATGCTGCGTCGAGGTGTGGTTGAACACCATATCCAGCACCAGGCGGATACCGCGCTGATGCGCCTGGGCGACCAACTCATCAAAGTCTGCCAGTGTGCCGTAAAGCGGATCGATGGCGGTGTAATTCGCCACGTCGTAGCCGTTATCCACCTGCGGGGAAATATAAAATGGCGTCAGCCAGATGGCGTCGACGCCGAGGGTTTGTAGGTAGTCGAGGCGCGTAATCACGCCGCGTAAATCACCGGTGCCAGTGCCGGTGGTGTCCTGAAAACTTTTTGGGTAAATCTGGTAGATAACGCCGTTTTGCCACCAGTGGGGAAGGGTATTCATCATGATTTCCTGCGAAAACGAAGGGGCGCAAACGCGCCCCAAAAAATTACACAATCTGCAATGTGCCTTGACGGAACTTACGCTGATAAACAAAGGAGGTCAGCACCAGCGGGATAACAACCGCTACTGCTGTAGCAAGTGCAAAGATCTGCCAGAAAGCGGGTTGAATCGAGAGAAAGCCCGGCAGACCCGCCACGCCAATCCCGTTCGCCAGCACGCCGTTAAGCCCGCACAACAACCCGGCAAGCCCGGAACCGATCATCGCGCACAGCATTGGGAAACGGTATTTCAGGTTGATGCCATACATGGCTGGTTCGGTTACGCCGAGAAACGCGGAGATAGCCGCCGGAACCGAGATTTCACGCTCATTCTCTTTACGGCTGGAAATAATGATGCCCACCACCGCCGACGCCTGCGCAACGTTTGACAGAGCAATCAGCGGCCACACCGGCGTACCGCCCATGTTCTGAATCATCTGCATGTCGATAGCCAGCGTGGTTTGATGCACACCAGTAATCACCAGTGGCGCATAGAGGAAACCAAACAGTGTCGCGCCGATAGGAGCGAAGCTGCCGGTCATCAAATGGCGAACCGCCCATGCCACACCGTCACCAATCATGCGGCCAAACGGGCCGATAAAAGCGTGCGCCAGGAATACCGCCAGAATCAGCGAACACACCGGGACAATCACCAGATAAAGGGAGTCCGGTATCAGTTTTTTGAGACGGGTTTCAATCATGCCGAGCGCCAGGCCCGCCAGCAGCGCCGGGATCACCTGCGCCTGGTAACCCACTTTCGCGATGCTGAACAAACCAAAGTTCCACACTTCCGGCACTTGCGAACCCAGTAAATAAGCATTCATCAATTGCGGGGAAACCAGCGTCACGCCGAGGATAATGCCAAGGATCGGCGTTCCGCCCATTTTGCGCACCGCTGACCAACAAACACCGACCGGCAGATAGAAGAAGACTGCTTCACCAATCAGCCAGAGAAAGTCATACACGGTTTTCAATGGCGGAAATATCTGCACCAGCGTCTGGCCGTTGCTCATCGGGACATCGCCGACAATATTGCGAAAACCGAGGATCAAACCGCCGCTAATCAGCGCGGGCAGCAGCGGGAAGAAGATTTCCGCGAAGTGGGAGATTAAGCGCTCGTGCCATTTCATATTTTGTCGCGCTGCTTGTTTGGCCTGCTCTTTATCCGCATGAGCCAGACCGGTGGCGGCGCGCAGCGCCTGGTAGTAGTCGCCGACATTGGTGCCGATCACCACCTGGAACTGTCCGGCGTTGGTGAAACAGCCTTTGACCATCGGTAGCTGGTCAATCGCCTTTGGGTCGGCGGCGGCCGGGTTATTTAATACAAAACGCAAACGGGTAATACAGTGACTGACCGTCGCGATGTTTTCGCGTCCGCCAACCAGCGTAATAAGTTGTTCGATATCTGATTGATTTACTTTGCTCATCCTGGTGCCTCGGGGGGAGAAATGATGCGTAACATGACCGAGGCAAAGCGTAACCGCAGGCAAAAAAATTAAAAATGGGAACGTTCCCGAAACTTGGCGAGGATCACAATAAACGATAAAGCGGCTTAAACGAGGTGGGCAGGGATCACGATTTGACGAGGTGTGGCGCGGCCATTGACCTGTTCTATTAATTGCGCGGCGGCCTGGCGACCCGCTTCGGCGTAACCAGGATCGACAGTGACAATTTCCGGATGCAGAAACTTCATCAGCGGCGTGTTGCCGACGCTGGCCAGTTGAACGGTATCAATGCGCTGTTCCTGCAAATATTTACTGGCACCAAGCGCCAGCGTATCGGTCGCGCAGAGCAAGGCGGTAGTGTGAGGGGCTAAAACGTGTGCGGCGTGTTCATAACCTTGCTTCATGGCAAGGCCCGGTAAAGCGAATTTCGGTTCGAGCTGGTGTCTTTGACAAAACGCCATATATGCGTCGTGGCGGCGTTTTCCAGTCGTGGCATCGCTGTGCGGTACGCCAATAAAGCTGATATGGCGATGACCACGGGCGTAAAGGTTTTCCATTAACAACTGGATTGCGCCATCATCGTCATAACAGACCGAGGCGAAACCACTGGCGTCGCGCGCCAGCAGCACCAGTGACGATTGCCAGGAAGTGAGCAAACTTTCGGTGACGCCGGTAAAGCCAAACAGCACCACACCATCAATATTCCGGCGGCTCAGCATCTGCAAATGCTCTTCGACTAACTGCGCCGAGAACTGGCTTTCCATCATAATCGGGTCATAACCCTGTTCGTAAAACGCCGGAAGCATGGTCTGTACAGCAAGGTTTTCTGAGAGAGAATCCAGACGCGAAACGATAATCGCCACCACTTTATCGCTCTGCCCGCGCATGGCGCGCGCGGAACGGGAAGGGGAGAAACCGTGCTGATTAACCACCGCTTCCACCCGCTCGCGTGTGCGCTGGCTTACGCCGCTTTCGTTATTCAGCACACGGGAAACAGTGGACTTGCCCACTCCGCTTAAGCGTGCGATGTCTTTGATTGTCAGCCGGTTTTGCATACTTCAATCCTTTCCTGATGGGGGCGGGTTGCAGGATAGAGGAGTTTTGCATCCCTTCCAAGCGCCAGCAATGAGCAAAGTCTGGTTTATGCACTTTGTGCTACCAATTGATGGTGCGTATATGTTTGGTTTAATTCTGCGGAGCTATGATACCGCTACGTTATGATTCGCTCTTCACACCTTACCGGAGGCCAGATGGATCCCGATCCCACCCCTCTCCCGCGACGGAGATACTTTTTCCGGTAAGCCCGCTTTTGCTGCCTTACCGGATGCGTAAGGCAGCGACGTTATTTTCGTCCCTGTCCGATTAAAAACGCCAGTTGGCGCGGCTTTGTTACGCCAGTTGTAAATCGCACCCGCGTGACGCGGGGGCAAGGACATTATCATGCTGAAAAACATTACCCGGCAGCTTTTCGCTCGCCTCAACCGCCATTTACCGCATCGTCTGGTGCAGCGCGATCCGCTTCCCGGCGTGCAACATATCGTCCAGGGCAGTATCCCCGTCTCGATGGGCGAGCGCTGCCTAAATATTGCCGCGATGGAACACGATAAGCTCTGGCAAACTTTTGCCAGCCATCCGGAAGGGTTGAACCCGCAGGAAGTGGAACTGGCGCGGGCAGCGCACGGCGAAAACCTTATTCCGGCGCAGAAACCTGCGCCCTGGTGGGTGCATCTGTGGGTTTGCTATCGCAACCCGTTTAACTTGCTGCTGACCTGCTTAGGCATTATTTCCTATGCTTCGGAAGATCTCTTTGCCGCCTGCGTGATTGCGCTGATGGTGGCGATCTCTACTCTGCTTAATTTCCTGCAAGAGGCGCGCTCGACCAAAGCGGCCGATGCGCTGAAAGCGATGGTCAGCAACACCGCGACGGTACTGCGCGTAGTGAATGAGAAGGGCGAAAATGGCTGGTGCGAATTGCCGATCGACCAGTTAGTGCCGGGCGATATCGTCAAGCTGGCAGCGGGAGATATGATCCCGGCAGATCTGCGCGTGGTACAGGCGCGGGATCTGTTTGTCGCTCAGGCCTCGCTTACCGGTGAGTCCTTGCCGGTAGAGAAAGTGGCGACAACGCGCCAGGCGGCGCAACGTAACCCGCTGGAAGCCGATACCCTGTGCTTTATGGGCACCAATGTGGTGAGCGGCACGGCGCAGGCGATAGTCATCGCCACGGGCGGCAATACCTGGTTTGGTCAACTGGCCGGGCGTGTCAGTGAGCAAGAAACCGAGCAGAATGCGTTTCAGAAAGGCATCAGCCGCGTCAGCATGTTATTGATCCGCTTTATGCTGGTGATGACGCCGATCGTCTTGCTGATCAATGGCTTTACCAAAGGCGACTGGTGGGAAGCGGCGCTGTTTGCGCTGTCGGTTGCCGTGGGTTTGACGCCGGAAATGTTGCCGATGATTGTCACCTCCACGCTGGCGCGCGGTGCGGTGAAACTGTCGAAACAGAAAGTGATCGTCAAGCATCTGGACGCCATCCAGAACTTTGGCGCGATGGATATCCTCTGTACCGACAAAACCGGCACTCTGACGCAGGACAAAATCGTGCTGGAAAACCACACGGATATCAGCGGTAAAGTCAGCGAACGGGTGCTGCACAGCGCCTGGCTGAACAGCCACTACCAGACCGGGCTGAAAAACTTGCTGGATACCGCTGTACTGGAAGGTGTGGACGCGGAAGCGGCGCAGACGCTGGCGGCGAGCTGGCGCAAAGTGGATGAGATCCCCTTTGATTTCGAACGTCGCCGCATGTCGGTGGTGGTGGCGCAGCAGGCGGATGTTCATCAACTGATTTGCAAAGGCGCGCTGACGGAAATCCTCAGCGTCTGCTCGCAGGTGCGCTTCAATGGCGAAATCTTCCCGCTGGATGACACCATGCTGCGCCGCATTGAACGCGTGACTAGCACGCTGAACCGCCAGGGGCTACGCGTGGTGGCGGTTGCCACCAAATATTTGCCGGCACGTAGCGGCGACTACCAGCGTATTGACGAGTCGGATCTGATCCTTGAAGGCTACATCGCGTTCCTCGATCCGCCGAAAGAGACGACCGCACCGGCGTTAAAAGCGCTGAAAGCGAGCGGTATCACCGTCAAAATCCTCACCGGTGACAGCGAACTGGTGGCGGCGAAAGTGTGCCACGAAGTGGGGCTGGAAGTAGGTGATGCGCTGACCGGCAGCGAAATTGAGCACATGAGCGATGACGAACTGGCGCAAATGGCGAAGCACATCACGCTGTTCGCCCGGCTGACGCCGATGCATAAAGAGCGCATTGTCCGTCTGCTGAAACGCGAAGGCCATGTGGTCGGTTTTATGGGCGATGGCATCAACGACGCTCCGGCGCTGCGCGCAGCAGACATCGGTATTTCCGTCGATGGTGCCGTAGATATCGCCCGCGAAGCGGCAGATATTATTTTGCTGGAAAAGAGCCTGATGGTGCTGGAAGAGGGGGTGATTGAAGGGCGTCGCACTTTCGCCAACATGCTGAAATACATCAAAATCACTGCCAGTTCCAACTTCGGTAACGTCTTCAGTGTGCTGGTGGCGAGCGCGTTTCTGCCGTTTTTACCGATGTTGCCGCTGCACTTGCTGATCCAGAACCTGGTGTATGACGTATCGCAGGTGGCGATCCCGTTTGATAACGTCGACGACGAGCAGATCGCCAAGCCACAGCGCTGGAACCCGGCGGATCTGGGCCGCTTTATGATCTTCTTTGGCCCGATCAGTTCGATCTTCGACATCGTGACGTTTTGCGTGATGTGGTGGGTGTTTAAGGCCAACGTGCCGGAAGCACAAACCCTGTTCCAGTCCGGCTGGTTTGTGGTTGGTTTGCTGTCGCAAACGCTGATTGTGCATATGATCCGCACCCGCCGCGTGCCGTTTATTCAGAGCCGCGCCGCCTGGCCGCTGGTGGTGATGACGCTGATGGTGATCTGCGTGGGTATTGCGCTGCCGTTCTCACCGCTGGCGCAATATCTGCAATTGCAGGCGCTGCCGCTGACGTATTTCCCGTGGCTGGTGGCGATCCTGGCGGGTTACATGACGCTCACGCAGTGGATGAAAGGATTCTATAGCCGCCGCTACGGTTGGCAGTAAATATTCGCCTGAACCCGACCTGTGCTTAGCGCGCAGGCCGGGTATTTCTCTCAATTCCCGCAAGCTGTGATCCCCGTCGCCTGGCGCGCTTGACGCTCCTGAGGGCGCATGTTAACAAAATGTTTTCCCTCGCCTGACGTCGTCTGAAGGAACATTTATGTTGCGTTACAGCCTGTTAACTGCCGGGTTGCTGCTCGGTTCTTCCGCTTTTGCTGCGCCCGCGGGCGACTTGCCCCTGATGCCGTGGCCTGCAAAGGTTGAACGTCCGGCAACGCAGGGGGCGCTGGTATTGACGGACACGCTCTCTATCAGCGTCAGCGGTGACGATCTGGGCGACGCCGTTACACGGCTGCGCCAACGCATCGCCCGGCAAACCGGCTGGACGCTGCAACCGCAGGCGGAAAAACCGCAACATCCCACCATTACGATAACTATCGCCAAAAAAGTGGCACCGCTGCCAAAGCTGGATAGCGATGAGCACTACACGCTGACGATCGATGCAAATGGCGTTCAAATCGCCGCAAATACCCGCTTTGGTGCGCTGCGCGCCATAGAAACGCTGCTCCAGTTGATCCAAAACGGCACGGAAAACACCGCCTTGCCGTGGGTGACCATTGACGATTCGCCGCGCTTCCCGTGGCGCGGTTTGCTGCTCGATTCTGCGCGGCATTTTGTGCCGGTCGAGGACATCAAACGGCAGCTCGACGGTATGGCGGCGGCGAAACTGAATGTGCTGCACTGGCATTTAACCGACGATCAGGGCTGGCGTTTTAGCTCGAAGCGCTACCCCAAATTGACGCAGCTTGCTAGCGATGACCTCTTTTACAGCGAAGAACAAATGCGCGATGTGGTGCGCTACGCCACGGCGCGCGGCATTCGCGTGGTGCCGGAAATCGACATGCCGGGCCACGCTTCAGCGATTGCTGTTGCCTATCCGGAGCTGATGAGCGCGCCGGGGCCGTATCAGATGGAGCGCCACTGGGGCGTGCTGAAACCGGTGCTGGATCCAACAAAAGTGGCGACTTACACCTTTGCTGAAGCGATGATCAGCGAACTGGCAGCGATCTTCCCGGATGCGTATCTGCATATTGGCGGCGATGAAGTGGACGATACGCAATGGAAAAACAACCCGGCGATCCAGCAATTTATGCGTGATAACAAACTGGCCGACAGCCATGCGTTGCAGGCGTATTTCAACCGCAAGCTGGAGGCGATCCTCGAAAAACATCAGCGCCAGATGGTGGGTTGGGATGAGATCTTCCACCCTGATTTGCCCAAAAGCATTTTGATCCAGTCCTGGCAGGGGCAGGACGCGCTGGGCGAGGTGGCAAAACAGGGTTACAAAGGCATTCTCTCCACCGGTTTTTACCTCGATCAGCCGCAGTACACCGCCTATCACTATCGCAATGAGATTGTGCCGCAGGGATTAAACGGTGTGGATGTGATTGCCGATAACGACAGCGCGCAAAGCTGGTCGTTTTCGATGCCGCGCCTGAAAGGCAGCCCGGTGGAAGGGACGTTTACGTTGGTCAAAGGCGAAAGTGGATGGCGCGGATTTATTGATTTCAAAGGCAAATCCCGTCGCGCCGTGCAGCATATCGACTGGCGCAGCGATCGCCAGGTGAGTTTTGTCGTCGATACGTGGATGGGCGAAACGCGCCCGGTTATCACCCTCGCCGACGATAAACTCGGCGGTTACTTCCTGCTGGGTAACGCACGTTATCCGGTTACCGGCGCAAGGCTAAACGAGGTGCCGAAAGGGATTGCACCCGCCGTGCCGGACGCCAGCCAGCAGGCGAATTTACTGGGTGGTGAAGCTGCGCTGTGGGCGGAAAACGTGGTCGCGCCGGTGCTGGATATTAAACTGTGGCCGCGCGCGTTTGCCGTGGCGGAGCGCTTATGGTCGGCGCAGGATGTCAACGACAGCGACAACATGTACAGCCGTTTGCAGGCAATGGACAGTTGGTCGACAGTATCGGTCGGCCTGCAACAACATAGCCAGCAACTGGCGCAGTTCACCCGCCTTGCGAACAGCGCCGATACATTGCCGCTGCAAATCCTCGCCCAGGCTGTCGAACCGGCGCACTACTACACGCGCCAGCATCTGAAATTCCAGTCCGGTAACTATCATCAGTTCGAGCCGCTGAACCGCTTTGCCGATGCGCTGGCACCGGAGAGCAGCACTGTTCGCCAGATGAACCAGTGGGTCGACAGACTGGTGAGCGATGCGGAAGACAGCACCAGCGCCGTGGCGCTGCGCCATCTCTTTAGCCGCTGGCAGGGTAATACCAGCGATGCGCTGGCGCTCAGCGACAGCAACTATCAGCTAAAAGCGATGCGACCGGTGATCTTGCAGGTGGATAAGCTTGCTTCTATTGGGCTGCGGCTGACGGATTTAGTGGCGCGTCAGGGGACGCTGGATGATGGCGAGATTGCGTCTATTCAGCGGGAGCTGGATAGCGCGGCGCAGATTCAGGACGAAGTGGTGATCGCGGCGGTCTATCCGCTGGAAAAACTGCTGCGCGCCACGCGCAATCGGTGAACGCTTGGGTGATAAGCGTTCATAAATTGATTCCCTGAAAGGGTGTACCAACTTCTTCAAAAGAAACCACTGGCAGCCTGTGAGATTTAAATTTAAAGGTAAGCGAGCAGAGCCAAAACCGGTTGCGCTTTAAGTGGGCAATAAAAAAGGCAGCGTAAGCTGCCTTTTATCTGTCGCGTAGCCGCGATTAACGGCGAACAGCGATGGCTTCAATCTCGATTTTTACGTCTTTTGGCAGACGCGCCACTTCTACGCAGGAGCGCGCCGGGAAGCTGGCATTGTGTTCGTTGAAAAAAGCTTCATAGGTAGCGTTAACGGTAGCGAAATCGTTGAGATCTTTCACGAAAACGGTGGTTTTCACGATGTCGCCCACTTTCAGACCCGCCGCTTCAACGATCGCTTTCACGTTGTCCAGCGACTGACGTGCTTGCGCCGCCACATCTTCCGGGACGCTACCGGTCTTCGGATCAACCGGGATCTGACCCGAGGTCAGGATCATGTTGCCAAGATCAACAGCTTGAACATAAGGGCCAATCGCTGCTGGCGCATTTTCCGTGGCGATAACTTTGGTCATAATTACTCCTGAATGACAGCGGTATTGAGGTTCCGCCCCATTATAGGGAGGGAAAAACGCAATACCAACCGCAATTAGTTAGCCAGCACCACATGGTGTGAGAACTCTTTCTCACAATACTTACACTTCAGCGCGATGTCGCTTTCGCGTTTTTTCACCGCAAAGCTGGAGGCGACCGGCTCTGCATGGCTGATGCAGTTGCTGTTCGGGCACACCAGTACACCAGTGATGCGCTCTGGCAGGCTCGGGCGCGATTTGCCCACCACTTCATACTCGTCGATACGGTTGACCGTGGCCTGCGGTGCGTACAGCGCCAGTTGGTTTACCTGCTCGTCGGTAAGAAACGTGTTCTCGATCTTGATCAAATCTTTGCGCCCCATCTCGCCGGACGGCAGATTCAGGCCGATGGTGATGCGCTGATCGGTTTCCGTCAGCTTAAACAGCGTCAGCAATTTAAACCCGACGCGCGCCGGGATGTGGTCAATTACGGTGCCGCGTTTGATGGCTTCGACCTGCAGTTTATTATCGTGTGTCATTGTCGTTTCTCCTTACAGCGCCAAATCGCGATTGAGAACCAGCGCCAGCAGAGCCTGGCGGGCGAAGATGCCGTTACCGGCCTGCTGGAAATACCAGGCGTGCGGCGTTTTATCCACGTCGGTGGTAATTTCATCCACGCGCGGCAGCGGGTGCAGCACCTTCATATTGCTGCGCGCATTGGTTAAATCGCTGGCGCGCAGGACAAATTGCGCTTTGACGTTGGCGTATTCCGACGGGTCCAGACGCTCTTTCTGCACGCGTGTCATATAGAGGATGTCCACCTCGGTCATCACCTCTTCGATGCTGGCGTGTACACTCCAGGCCATGCCTTTTTCGTCCAGCATATCGAGAATGTACTGCGGCATCGCCAGCGCGTCCGGGGCGATAAAGTAGAAGCGGTTGCCACTGAATTTCGCCAGCGCCTGCGCCAGCGAATGCACGGTGCGGCCATATTTCAGGTCGCCGACCATCGCAATATTGAGATTCTGGAGGCGGCCTTGTGTTTCCTGAATGGTGAACAGGTCGAGCAGCGTTTGCGTCGGATGCTGGTTAGCGCCGTCACCAGCGTTGAGCACCGGAATGCCGCCGGAAAACTCAGTCGCCAGACGCGCTGCGCCCTCTTGCGGATGGCGCATGACAATCGCGTCCACATAGGTGCTGATCACCGAAATGGTGTCGGCCAGCGTTTCGCCTTTTTTGCCCAGCGACGTGTTGCTGCTGTCGGAAAAACCGACCACGCTCGCGCCGAGGCGGTGCATGGAGGTTTCAAACGATAAACGCGTGCGGGTGGACGCTTCAAAGAAGCAACTGGCGATCACTTTATGCTTGAGCAACTCCGGCTGCGGGTTGGCCTTCAGGCGTGCGGCGGTATTTAGCACCAGTTCGAGTTCTTCGCGGCTGAGATCGTTTATGGAAATGATATGTTTCTGATATAGCGGGTTAGCCATGGTTATCTCCTGACGACTGCGCAAAAAAAAGCCCCTCAATAGAGGGGCTGTGGAATTGGGTTTACAACGGGAAAGGAAAACGGCAGGCCAGCGCCTTTTTTCAGACGCGGTAAGACAGTTTGTCGTACACACTGGACCATTCTTCCTCCCGGCAAATTGTCCCGGATTATACGCAGCTGTTTTCGCGGATCAAGCGATTGATGCACATTTTACGCAATGCAAACGGTTCTCTTTGAATATTAATGCGTTCTAAGTAAATAATTAATTTGCTTATGCACTAACGCGGTGTGCTTCACTATCCTCGGGGCGACCCAGACGATACTGCTCCCTGCTACCACGCCGAGGATCTCCGGCAACTGGTGGTAATCCAGAATTCGTGCCACTGCGCGGCCATACCCCGCCACGGTGTGAATAAGGATAAATTCGCTATTATGCTCAACGCTAACCACCATTTCGGAGACGGAGCGGGCCGCGTCCGGCACCGGGCGTGACTGCGGATTCAGCGAATAAATTTTTTGTCCTTTGGCGTTGCGAATTTTGATTACACCGAGCAGTTTCAACAGGCGGGAAACGGTGGACTGGCTGATACTGTCGAAGCCGTGGCACTGCAAATCGCGGCGGATCTCCTCCTGTGAAAGATAACTTTTTTCGCTGATCAGGCGTTGGCAGACCGCCAGTTGTAGCTGCTCTTTCGGTGAATAATCTCCATATTCCATCATCTCTTTTCCCGTATTGGTTGCCGAAACAAAACGCCCGGCAACGCCATGCTTACCGGGCCTGTATATTATCCACAGACCGGGTAAGCAAAGCGCCACCCGGCGCGCTACAGCAGAGCGCCAAGGCTGAGTGCCACCATGATCACCACCGTCAGTATCGCCAGCAATGGTGCGACCCACTTCAGGTAGCGCACATAGGGAACATGGGCGATAGCCAGCCCGCCCATCACCACTGCCGACGTGGGGGTCACCAGGTTGACAATGCCGGAAGCCGATTGGTACGCGGTGACGACCAGTTCACGGTTGACGTTAGCGAAATCGGCCAGTGGCGCCATAATCGGCATCGTCAGCACTGCAAGACCAGAAGAAGAGGGCACGAGGAACGACAGCACCACTTCCAGCCAGTACATAACGTTGATAAATGCAACGGTGGACAATCCGCTGACCATGCCTTCGGCGCTGTGCAAAATAGTATGAGTAATCATACCTTTATCCATGATCACTACGATACCGCGGGCAATGCCGATAATCAGCGCTACGCCCAGCAGATCCCGCGCGCCGTTGATAAATGTTGAGGTCAATTCCTCTTCGCTCATGCGGGCAATCAAACCCACGATGATGGCGCTTGCCAGAAACACTGCTGAAATCTGCGCCATCCACCAGCCAAGCACTGCCACGCCGTAAATCATCACCACAAAGGCCAGCGCGAAGATAAGCAGGATCAGTTTGCGCACCGGGGTGAATTCGAGCATCTCCGGCGATTTATTGCCGAGGAAAAATGCCCGATCCTCGTCCTGTTTGTCGGCGACGATAGACAGCGCCGGATTGGCGCGCACTTTGCGGGCGTAGCGCATCACCCAGGCAACGCAAATCACCCAGCCAATCACCAGCAGTGCAACACGCAGGAGGATGCCGTGGGTAAACGGGATCCCGGCGGCGTTGGCGGCGATCACCGTGGCGAAGGGGTTGATGGTCGATCCGAGTGTGCCGATCCCTGCGCCGAGCAGCACGGTGGCGGCGGCGACAACCGGATCAAAACGGGCGGCGAGCATCACGGGAACCAACAGCGTATAAAATGGCAGCGACTCTTCCGCCATACCGTAGATGGTGCCGCCTGCGGCAAACAACGCCATCAGGATCGGGATCATCCACTCTTCACGGCCACGCAAACGTGTCGTTACGCGCTCGATCCCGGCGTCAATAGCGCCCGTTTTGGTGACGATGCCAAGAAATCCGCCGATGATCAGAATAAACAGCGCCACATCGATTGCACCTGCCTGGCCGGTATCAGGATCGTAAAGACCACTTATCGGCGCCATGATCACTGCGATTAACCCTTGTGGATGCGCGGCGACATGCGCATAAGTACCGGCAATCGGCACTTCTTTGCCAAGTGCTGTGTTCATTGCCATTTGGTATTGCCCGGCGGGGATCACCCAGCTGAGCGCGGCGACAATGGCGATCAACAAAAAGAGAATGGTGTAAGCGGAAGGGAATTTGAACTTGCCCATGATGTGCTCCTTAACCCCGGCGCACCCGCGGCGCGCCGGGGGAGTGGTTAGTCGCCGAGGGTTGCCACCATCACCGCTTTGATGGTGTGCATCCGGTTTTCTGCTTCATCAAAAACGATAGAGTTAGGCGATTCGAAAACCTCTTCGGTGACTTCCAGCCCTTTCAGGCCATACGCCATTTCGATCTCGCCGCCCACTTTGGTGTGCTCGTTATGAAACGCGGGTAGGCAGTGCATAAATTTCACCTGCGGATTGCCGGTGGCTTTCACCACCGCACCGTTTACCTGGTAGGGTTTCATCAGGCTGACGCGCTCGGACCACGCTTCTTTCGGCTCGCCCATCGACACCCACACATCGGTGTAGAGGAAATCGACGCCCTGGACACCTTCTTCCACGTCCTCGGTGAGCATGATGCGCGCGCCGGTTTCACGGGCGATGGTGCGGCACTGTTCAACCAGTGCTGACTCCGGCCAGAAGGATTTTGGTGCCACCAGGCGGATATCCATGCCCATCTTCGCCGCGCCGACCATTAGCGAGTTACCCATGTTGTTGCGCGCATCGCCCAGATAGGCAAAGCGCAGATCCGGCAGACGTTTACCCGGCGCGTGCTCCAGCATGGTCATCAGATCCGCGAGGATCTGCGTCGGGTGAAACTCGTTGGTCAGCCCGTTCCACACTGGCACGCCCGCGTATTCGCCCAGCTCTTCCACAATCTGCTGGCCATAACCACGGTATTCGATGCCGTCATACATGCGCCCCAGTACGCGAGCGGTGTCTTTCATCGACTCTTTGTGGCCAATCTGCGAACCACTTGGGCCGAGATAAGTCACCTGCGCGCCCTGATCGAACGCGCCGACTTCAAACGCGCAGCGGGTGCGGGTGGAGGTTTTTTCAAAAATCAGCGCGATGTTTTTGCCAACCAGCGTTTTCTTCTCGCGCCCTGCTTTTTTGTCTGCTTTTAGCTGAATAGCCAGATCGATCAGGTACTGGATCTCCGCCGGGGTGTAGTCGAGCAGTTTGAGAAAGTTGCGGTTTTTCAGGTTGATGCTCATGAGATTTCCTTTTTTAAATCAGTAACGAATCAATGTGCCTTTGTCCCCGGCGAGAATGGCCGGGCCATCTGCCAGCGCGCCAATGCCCGCGATGCCGTGACACTGCTCGACAAACTGGCGACAAGCGGCGACCTTTGGCCCCATTGAGCCTGCGTCGAACTGCATGCCTTGCAGCATGTCCGGGGTGACTTGCGCCAGCGGGCGCTGTGTGGGTTTGCCCCAGTCGAGGTACACCGCGTCGGCATCGGTCAGGATCAGCAGGGCGTCGGCTTCGATTTGCCGCGCCAGTAGCGCCGCCGAGAGATCTTTGTCGATCACCGCTTCGATGCCGTGGTAGCCGTTGGCGTTTTCCACCACCGGCACGCCGCCGCCGCCGTTGCAAATCACCAGGTGATCGCGGTTTATCAGCGCGCTAATGGCGTCGCTTTCGACAATGCGTTTGGGTTGCGGGGAGGGCACCACGCGGCGGAAATAGCGACCATCGGCCTTAAATACCCAGCCTTTTTCCTGCTGCAGCGTTTGGGCTTGCGCCTCGCTGTAAACCGGGCCGATGTATTTGCTGGGGTTGCTGAATGCCGGGTCACTGGCATCCACTTCCACTTGTGTGAGCAGGACGCTGACTTCGCGCTGTGGCAGGTTGTTTTTCAGCGACTGTTGCAGCATGTAGCCAATCATCCCCTGGCTTTCCGCGCCGAGAATATCGAGCGGGTAAGGGGTAACTTTGTCGTAAGCGCTGTTTTGCAGCGCCAGCAAGCCGACCTGCGGCCCGTTGCCGTGTACCAGCACCACGCGCCACTGCGCGGTCAGCCCGGCGATAGTGTGCGCGGCAAGGTCAATGTTCTGGCGCTGGATATTCGCTTCCAGCGGTTCACCGCGTTTCAGCAGCGCGTTGCCACCCAGGGCGACAACCAGCGTGGGTTTTCTTTCCATGATGGCTCCTTTAAATGCCGTCGCGTTCGAGTGGACAGCTCATGCAACGCGCACCGCCGCGCCCGCGTCCCAGTTCGTCGCCGGGGATCGGCAGCACGGTGATCCCGGCTTTGTCATATTTTTCGTTGGTCCAGATATTGCGTTCGTAGCCCACAACCACGCCGGGGCGCAGCGTGAGGACGTTGTTGGCGTCATTCCACTGTTCGCGTTCAGCTTCAAAGGCGTCGCCACCGGTGGTGATAAGCCGGATCTGGTCAATCCCGAGCGCTTTTTCGATGGCGTGTAGCAGGTCGCTTTCCTGCGTGCGTTGCAGGCCGCCGCGCCCGTCCGGGGTGAGCGTCCAGCAGTGGGCATCTTTACGCACTACTTCGGGGTAAACGGAGAAGGTGTCGATATCGATATGGGTCATCACCGTGTCGAGGTGCATGCAGGAGCGGTGTTTCGGCAGTTCAACAACGATAACGCGTTCAGCCTGGCGGTGTTTGAACAGGCTATTGGCAAGAAATTCTACGCCTTGCGGTGTAGTCCGTTCAGACAGGCCAATTAATACCGCGCCGCGACCAATCACTAATACATCGCCACCCTCCAGCGTGGCGTGATCGTAATTAATATTCTCGTCGCCAAAGTATTTAATAAAATCGCCATCGGCGAATGCCGGATGCCAGCGATAAACAGCGCGAAGATTATTCGTTTCCCGCTGGCGGGCAGGTTTGGCCATCGGATTAATCGACACGCCGTTATAAATCCAGCACGACGTGTCACGGGTAAATAAATGGTTGGGCAGCGGCT
This sequence comes from Kosakonia sp. YIM B13571, assembly GCF_042788095.1. Taxonomy (NCBI): domain Bacteria; kingdom Pseudomonadati; phylum Pseudomonadota; class Gammaproteobacteria; order Enterobacterales; family Enterobacteriaceae; genus Kosakonia; species Kosakonia sp. YIM B13571. The sequence continues at coordinate 108,402 of NZ_JBHZPL010000012.1, forward strand.
TCATAATAAAATCATTCGCCGTGTGGGTATCCACCACCATATTTTTAATAAATGCCGGGATCTCACCGTAGGTTAATCCACCGCTGAGCCGCCGTGCCAGTTCACGGTGCGGCATATCCGCCAGCCAGCTGCGTACGTCTGCGGCGAAGGTTGGGCCAAGGCGATAATCAGAGATCTGGATTTCCAGCAGCCAGGCTTTTGCCTCTGCAATATCAAGCGTTTGTGTCAGAAGATCGGTCAACAGCAGGACTTCCACACCCTGCTCGCGCAGCGTGTTTGCAAAGGCGTCATGCTCTTCCCCTGCGCGTTCAACCGATAATACGTCATCGAATAGCAGCTCCTGACAATTCGACGGTGTTAACCGTTTCAGGCTTAAATTGGGGCGGTGCAGCATAACGCTACGCAATTGACCTATTTCAGAACCGACGTAGTGCTTTTCCATAATTATTCCTTTAACTTTTTTTCAGAATAAAAAGGGGCGCGCAATGAAATATGATTAATTTCTTTGCGTGTTAATGATGATTAATTTCATGGCTCATAGTAGAAGCCGTAAGAATTAATAGTGTGATTACGCTCACGTCGAATGGGATATTAAATCGCCGCCGTTCAATTGCATGATTCGCATCAGGGAATAGAGAATTAGCCTAATTATAAAGATGAATGCTTACGCATTAATGGCTGAACTTATTCATGGTTGTTATTGTTTTGTAGCTATTCATCAATTTATATGAATATGTAACGCATTGATTAATAAGTTTTAATCGTAACGAGTGGAATAGATATGCAAAAAAATGAATAGAACGATTCTGCTGGTGGCAAAAAAGGGAAATAACCAGTGAATGAATGCGCAAATTGATGGGGTGCTAAAGTGTGATCGGGCAAAATTTTTTTAAATAACTGCTTTTTTATCAGTATGTCACCACGTATTGCTGGCGCTTCGGTTTGGGCTTTATGCATATTTACTGCATAAAAGACTACCCGGTCTTAACAGGCATATAACATATTTTCCAATAAACATGCATTGCAACAAATCTCCGGTAAAAAGTGGTGGTATGGCAGTGTGAATTTTCGTATAAAAGCTAAAAATGAAACGATGTTTTATGTTGAGGGCTACACCATGATCGTTGGCAATATTCACAATTTACAATCCTGGCTGCCGGAAGAGCTGCGCCAGGCTATTGAACACGTTAAGCAGCACGTCACCGACGCGACTCCCGCTGGCAAACATGATATCGACGGCAACCGCCTGTTCTTTTTGGTATCCGAAGATATGACCCAGCCATTTGCGGAGCGTCGAGCCGAGTACCACGCACGTTATCTGGATATTCAAATTGTACTGAAAGGCCAGGAAGGGATGACCTTCAGCACCCAGCCCGCGGGCGCGCCGGACACCGACTGGCTGGCGGATAAAGACATCGCCTTTTTGCCGGAAGGCGGGCAGGAAAAGACGGTGGTACTGAGCGAAGGGGATTTTGTGGTGTTCTACCCAGGTGAAGTTCACAAACCGCTGTGTGCGGTAAACGCGCCGGCGCAGGTGCGTAAAGTTGTCGTGAAGCTGCTGATGGCGTAAACATGATGCCCGGTGGCGCAGCGCGACCGGGCTTATTGCGTTACTTGCTGAGGGTGGCGACCATCACCGCTTTGATGGTGTGCATCCGGTTTTCCGCCTGATCAAACACAATGCTTGCCGGTGATTCAAATACCTCGTCAGTCACTTCCATGCCGCCGTGCAGACCAAACTCTTCCGCCATTTTCTCGCCGAGCGTGGTCTTATCGTCATGAAATGCGGGCAGGCAGTGCAGGAATTTCACCTGCGGGTTACCGGTGAGCGACAACATTTTGCTGTTGACCTGGTAAGGCCGCAGCAGCGCGATACGCTCTGCCCACTTCTCTTTCGCTTCGCCCATCGATACCCACACATCGGTGTAAATGAAATCCGCGTCCTTCACGCCGACGGCGATATCTTCCGTCAGCAGAATGTTACCGCCGTTTTTCACCGCCAGCGCTTTGCATTCTGCTACCAGGCTTGCTTCTGGCCAGCAGGCTTTTGGCGCGACAAGACGTAGATCCAAACCCATCAGCGCGGCGGCTTCCAGCATGGAGTTGCCCATGTTGTTACGCGCATCTCCGGCGTAAACCAATTTCATCTGGTTAAAGGCCTTGCCCGGCAAGTGCTCGCGCATGGTCAGCAGGTCGGCCAGCAATTGGGTCGGGTGGAATTCAGTGGTTAAACCGTTCCACACCGGTACGCCTGCGTATTGCGCCAGCGTTTCGACAATCTCCTGGCCATAACCACGATATTGAATGCCGTCGTACATGCGCCCCAGTACGCGCGCCGTGTCTTTTATTGATTCTTTATGTCCGATTTGGCTGCCGCTTGGGCCGAGATACGTTACGCGAGCACCTTGATCATATGCGGCAACTTCGAAAGAGCATCGTGTGCGGGTTGAGTCTTTTTCGAAGATGAGCGCGATATTTTTCCCGGTAAGTTTCTGGACTTCCTGACCTTTTTTCTTATCCGCTTTCAGCTGCGCGGCGAGTTGCAGCAGGGTATTGATTTCAGCAGGTGTAAAATCGAGCAGTTTCAAAAAATGCTTTTGATAAAACGCGGACATATTTCCCTCACATGGCGAAGGCCACTTATTGAATTAAAATTCAATTTATATGTATGAATATTCATTTGCAACCCCGTGTTATAAATCTTTTCGGCGAGGAGTGGAGGCAATGCCAGCGGTGTGTGACAATAAGTGTATCTGCCACATTGATGAGGAACGAGCCATGGCGAACCCGGAACACCTGGAAGAACAGCGCGAAGAGACGCGTTTGATTATTGAAGAATTGCTGGAAGATGGCAGCGATCCTGATGCGCTGTATACCATTGAGCATCACCTGTCGGCAGATGATTTCGAAACGCTGGAAAAAGCCGCTGTTGAAGCCTTTAAACTGGGCTACGAAGTGACAGAGCCGGAAGAGCTGGAACTGGACGAAGGTGAAGTGGTTATCTGCTGTGACGTACTGAGTGAAAGCGCGCTGAACGCCGATCTGATCGACGCCCAAGTGGAACAACTGCTTAACCTGGCTGAGAAATTCGACGTTGAATACGACGGTTGGGGAACTTACTACGAAGACCCGAACGGCGAAGAGAGTGACGATGACGACGAGGATTACGTCGACGAAGAAGATGACGGTGTTCGTCACTGAGTAAATATTGCGGCAGCGTTCGCTGCCGCAATGCAAGGAACCATCATGGATTACCCGCAAATACTCTCCCCGGTTTTAAACTTTCTGCACTGCCCGACACCGCAATCCTGGCTGGACAAAGCGCGCGATCCATCAATGCTGCCGCTGCTGCTTACCGATCATATGGTGTGCGAACTGAAAGCGGCGCAAACCGCCATGCTGCTGGTGCGCCGTTATGTGGCGGATAAAAGCGGTTCGGACGCGCTACTGGCGTGGCTGAAACCCTATGAAGAATTTACTTTTCGCGAGGGGCCGGAGCCGGATTTTGTCGCGCTGCATAAGCAGATTGGCAAAAGTGTGATGCCGCAAACTGACGATGCCTGGGGCCTGGCGCTGATTGATAGCATGGTGCTGTTGATCAAAGAGGAGTTACACCACTTCTGGCAGGTGCGGGAAGCCATGCTCGCCCGTAACATTCCCTACGTGAAAATTACCGCCAGCCGTTATGCAAAAGGGATGCTCAAAGAGGTTCGCACTCATGAACCACTGACACTGGTCGATAAGTTAATCTGCGGTGCTTATATTGAAGCGCGCTCCTGCGAGCGTTTTGCAGCACTGGCACCGTGGCTGGACGACGATTTGCAGAAATTTTACCTGTCGTTGCTGCGCTCTGAAGCGCGTCACTATCAGGATTACCTGGCGCTGGCGCAGCAGATTTCGACCACTGATATCAGCCCGCGTGTGCGCCATTTCGGTGAAGTGGAAGCATTGCTTATCTCAACACCGGATGCGGAGTTCCGCTTTCACAGCGGCGTACCGGTGTAAGGCCTCGGGATGCTTCGGGGTTACAGGGTTTTCAGCATCCGCACTTCGCAGTCTACGTGGCCGGTGCAGCCGAGCGGGCCGTCGATATGCTCAAAGCCAAGGCGTTCATAAAGCCCAATGGCGTCGGTCAGAAAAGCAGTGGTTTCCAGATAACAGCGGTTAAAACCCTGCGCACGGGCGTGTTCCAGCGCCATTTGCGCCAGTTTCTTCGCCAACCCTTGCCCACGCGCGCTGGAGAGGAAGTACATTTTTTGCAGTTCGCAGATGTCCGGCTCGCTACATTTCAGCGGCGCGACGCCGCCGCCGCCCACCACTTCGCCGTTTTGCTCCACGACCCAATAGGCGCAACCCGGGCGGCTATATAACTGATAGAGCTCATCCAGTTCGGGGTCGGCAACGGTGTAGCCTTTATCGGCGGTGAGGCCATATTCCGCAGATACCTGGCGGATCACAGATGCGATTGCTGCGTTGTCGGCGGCAGCAATCCGGCGCATTTTTACCTCTACCGGAGCGGTCACATTCATCTCTGCACTCTGTTTTTGGGGTTATAAGCTGATCCTGCTTAATACCACTACCAGGGCGTTCTGGCAAGACCAGGAATATTGGGCGCTATTTTTTTGACCGGGAGCTATTTAGACTTAATAGTGGAGATAACCATTTCGCAATATTGTTGTGGTTGACTGCATTTGTCTTGGCTTCTTTTTTTACGATAAGGATTGTTATGACTTCCGAAACTCATGGTTCCGTGGCGGCTTCCGTGCGCCATTTTCTCTTTCAGGGCAGCGGGAAGGGCTATTTCGTGGTTTGGCTGGTCAATATTCTGCTGACCTTAATAACGCTGGGGTTATATTTGCCGTGGGCGTTAGTGCGCGCGCGTCGTTATTTTTATGAGAATACTGAACTTAGCGGTGCGCGTTTTTCTTATCATGCGACCGGGCGTTCTATTTTTGTCGGCTGGCTCTGCCTGTTAGTGCTGTATGTGATTTTCTTTATTAACGTGGCCTACCAGAACGTACTTTTACAGCTCTGTATGATGGGCCTGTTCCTGATTTTCTTCCCGTGGTTGATTACTCAGGGTCTGCGTTATCAAATGTTGATGACAGAGATTAACGGCGTGCGGTTTAATTTTTACGCCAGTCCTCTGCGCGCCTGGTGGGTGATGATGGGCTGCCCGCTGTTGATTATTATCGCCTCGGTGGTAGTGTTCTCCCTCTTTGTGACTTCGGCATTAAGTAGCGGCTCATATGGCGCTATTTCCGTGATGATTGGTATCGGTACATTGGTATTACTGCTGGGTATTGCCATTATGCAGGGCGTATATGCTGCGCAATGGTTTGGCATGCTGATTAATAATTTGCAGTACGGCAAACTGAAATTCTCGGCTGAAATTTCAATGAAAAAATGCATCACCATTGTGGTGCTGTCGATGCTGCTGTTTGTACCGTTTATTGTGCTGGTGATGGTGATGATTATTCCGTCATTCATTACGATGTCAGAATATGCTTATGCAGCGGGCGGCGATCCGGAGCAATTAGCGCTGATGATGGGGCCGCTTTATGGCAAATTAGCGCTGAGCTACCTGATTTATATTGCCGGGGCGATTGTCTGCTTCCTTTTCGCGTTTGTGAAACTGCGCGCCTACGTTTACGGGCAACTGGTACTGGAAGGGAACATTCGTTTCTCTTCGACGGTGGCGATGGGCCGCATGTTCTGGATTTCCATCAGCAATATGATTGTGTGCTGCGTCACGCTGTTCCTGGCATGGCCGTGGGCGAAAGTGCGTATGACCCGTTATCTGCTGGAAAATACCCATGTTCATGGCGACCTTGAAGCATTGCCACTGGAAGATCATGGTGTGCAGCCCGCGAAAGATCCGGCGAATCTGCTGGCTCGCGGCTTGTCATTCTACCCGGCGGTGCTGTAATTTGCCGGATGGCGATGATGCCTTATCAGGCCAGAAAATAAAAAAGCCGGGCATCGCTGCCCGGCTTTTTTTATGCGCGATGATTACAGCGCGGCGATAACCGCCTGCTGCTCAATTAGCTTCGCTTTTGCTTCCGCGTAGCCATCCAGCTTCTCGCGTTCTTTGGCAATTACCGCTTGTGGCGCGCGCGCCACAAAACCTTCGTTGCCCAGCTTACTTTCGATGCGGCCAATTTCCTGCTCAACTTTCGCCACTTCTTTCGCCAGACGTGCCAGCTCTGCGTCTTTGTCGATAAGACCCAGCATTGGGATCAGCAATTCTGCGCCGTCGACGATTTTGGTTACTGAAACCGGGCCTTTATCGTTGGCAGGCAGGACAGTGATGCTCTCCAGACGCGCCAGTGTTTGCAGGAAGCTCAGGTTGTCATTTACACGACGCTTCGCCTCTTCGCTCGCGCTACGCAGCAGCAGCTCCAGCGGTTTACCCGGCGCAATATTCATTTCAGCACGAATATTACGTACCGCGATGATCGCCTGTTTCAGCCACTCGGTATCTGCCAGCGCTTTCTCATCCACCTGCGCCGCGTCGTATTGCGGGAACGGCTGCAGCATGATGGTATCGGCGGTAATACCTTTCAGCACTTTCACGCGCTGCCAGATGGTTTCGGTGATAAACGGAATGATCGGATGCGCAAGGCGCAGCAGACTTTCCAGCACGGTAACCAGCGTGTTGCGGGTACCGCGCAGTTCCGCTTCAGAACCACCGTTCATGACCGGTTTGGTGAGCTCCAGATACCAGTCGCAGAACTGGTTCCAGGTGAACTCATACAGAATGCCCGCCGCGATATCGAAACGGAAGTTATCCAGCGCGTCACGATAGGCTTTGATGGTCTGGTTGAATTCGGCCAGGATCCAGCGGTCCGCCAGTGACAGCACCATTTCACCGCCGTTGAAGCCGCAATCCTGATCTTCGGTGTTCATCAGTACAAAGCGGCTGGCGTTCCACAGCTTGTTACAGAAGTTACGGTAACCTTCCAGGCGTTTCATATCCCAGTTGATGTCGCGGCCGGTTGAAGCCAGCGCCGCGAGGGTGAAACGCAGGGCGTCGGTGCCGTGCGGTTCAATGCCGTCCGGGAACTGTTTCTCGGTGCGCTTGCGGATCTTCTCCGCCAGCTGTGGCTGCATCATGTTGCCGGTGCGTTTTTCCAGCAGATCTGCCAGCGAAATACCGTCAACCATATCCAGCGGGTCAATCACGTTGCCCTTGGATTTAGACATTTTCTGGCCTTCATCATCGCGGATAAGACCGGTCATGTAGACGGTTTTAAACGGCACCTGCGGCTTGCCGTCTTCATCTTTGATGAAGTGCATGGTCATCATGATCATGCGCGCAATCCAGAAGAAGATAATGTCAAAGCCGGAAACCATCACGCTGGTCGGGTGGAACTGGCGCAGCGCGTCGGTGTTTTCCGGCCAGCCGAGGGTTGAGAACGTCCACAGCGCGGAGGAGAACCAGGTATCCAGTACGTCGTCGTCCTGGCGCAGGGCGACATCGGCGGCCAGATTGTTTTCCTGGCGCACTTCGTCTTCGTTACGGCCAACATAAACGTTGCCTTCGTTGTCGTACCACGCCGGAATGCGGTGACCCCACCACAGCTGACGGGAGATACACCAGTCCTGAATGTCGCGCATCCAGGAGAAATACATGTTTTCGTACTGTTTCGGCACGAACTGAATGTCGCCATTTTCAACGGCTTCCACTGCCGGTTTCGCCAGCACATCGGCACGCACATACCACTGGTCGGTGAGCATCGGTTCGATAACCACGCCGCCGCGATCGCCGTACGGAACAGTCAGGTCGTGCGGTTTGATCTCTTCCAGCAGGCCAAGTGCGTCCACAGCCGCGACAATTGCTTTACGCGCGGCAAAACGCTCCAGCTTCTGGAACTCAGCCGGGATATCCGCCGGATAAACGTCAGATTCGTTGCCGTTGGTGTCGTACACCTGTGCGCTTTCACGGATATCACCGTCAAAGGTCAGGATGTTGATCATCGGCAGTTTGTGGCGACGGCCGACTTCATAGTCGTTAAAGTCGTGCGCCGGGGTGATTTTCACGCAGCCGGTGCCTTTTTCCATGTCGGCGTGTTCGTCGCCCACAATCGGAATGCGGCGGTTCACCAGCGGCAGCACCACGAATTTGCCAATCAGATCTTTGTAGCGCGGATCTTCCGGGTTCACCGCCACGCCGGTATCACCGAGCAGGGTTTCCGGGCGCGTGGTGGCAACCACCAGGTAATCTTTACCGTCGGCGGTTTTCGCACCGTCGGCCAGCGGGTAGCGGATATGCCACATTGAGCCTTTCGACTCGCGGTTTTCCACTTCCAGATCGGAAATCGCCGTGCGCAGTTTTGGATCCCAGTTCACCAGGCGTTTGCCACGGTAAATTAAGTCTTCTTTATACAGGCGGACGAACACTTCTTTTACGGCGTTGGAGAGGCCTTCGTCCATGGTGAAGCGTTCACGATCCCAGTCTACGGAGTTACCGAGACGGCGCATCTGGCGGGTAATGGTACCGCCGGATTCTGCTTTCCACTGCCAGATTTTGTCGATAAAGGCGTCGCGACCGTAGTCGTGGCGGGTTTTACCCTCTTCGGCGGCAATTTTACGCTCAACCACCATTTGGGTGGCGATACCCGCGTGGTCAGTCCCCGCTTGCCACAGGGTGTTTTTCCCCTGCATGCGCTGGTAGCGGATCATGGTGTCCATGATGGTCTGCTGGAAGGCGTGGCCCATATGCAAACTGCCGGTGACGTTCGGCGGCGGGATCATGATGCAGAAGCTTTCCTGGCTTTCATCACCGTTCGGTTTGAAATAGCCCTGCTTTTCCCACTGCTCGTACAGCGGCTGTTCGATATCTTTGGGGTTGTATGTCTTTTCCATTATTTCCAGGTTGCCGTGTTCAGGTTGAAACCAGCCATGCGGTACGCTTTATAGCGTTCGCGCGCCAGTTGTTTCAGAGAATCTTCGTGAGGAACGAAGTCTATCACTTCTGTGAAAGCGGTGGCAAAATCTGCAAATTCCGCGCGCAGGCTGATCAAAATATCGCGCGGGCTGCTGTTGCGTTTTTGTGGCCAGGCCAGCTCCACCGGCGCACCGCCGCGTGGTCCTTCGCCAGCCAGGTTGTGCGGCACAAAGCTCTCCGCCGGGCGCGCCCACAGCGCTTCATCCAGTCGAATTGCTTGTTGTTCATCGGCACAGGCAATCAGCACGCGTTTACCGTTACGCCAACGTTCTGCGGCAATTTCACACACCAGTTGTTCGACGGCGTTTAAGCCATCAGCGGCGTTGTCATTGTCCAGAAGGTAGAACGTTGCATTTTTCATATATGGGGCTTTTGGTTGAGGATTTAAACGCGGTATCCGTCGTCTTTCACGCCGCGTCTTTGTTGGCTTCCTTTGCGCACCCCAGTCACATAGTTATCTATGCTGCTGGGGATTTGCTCAGTTGCCGCCGCGATGCAACGCGAAATCCATAGGCTATATCCGTCATCTTTCACGTTGCTTCTTTGCTGGCTGCCGCTGCGACGCAATGCGAAATCCATCGGGTACAGCATCCGCATTGCGCGAGGGTACAGGCCGGATAAGCGCGCTATCCGGCCTTGACGACACTTACTCTTCGCCGTTAAACCCGGCGCGGTTCAGCAGGAACTGCGACAGTAGCGCCACCGGACGACCAGTTGCGCCTTTGGCTTTACCAGAACGCCATGCAGTACCGGCGATATCCAGGTGCGCCCAGTTGTACTTACGGGCAAAGCGAGAAAGGAAGCAGCCGGCGGTGATCGCGCCGCCAGGGCGGCCGCCTATGTTCGCCATATCCGCGAAGTTGGACTCAAGCTGTTCCTGGTACTCATCGGCCATCGGCAAACGCCACGCGCGATCGCCCGCCTGCTCGGACGCGCCAATCAGCTCGTGCGCCAGCGGGTTGTGGTTCGACAGCAGCCCGGTGATGTGGTGGCCGAGTGCAATCACACACGCACCGGTCAGCGTCGCAACATCGATTACCGCTTCCGGCTCGAAACGCTCAACGTAAGTCAGCACGTCGCACAGTACCAGGCGGCCTTCGGCGTCGGTGTTCAGCACCTCTACCGTCTGGCCGGACATGGTGGTCAGCACGTCGCCCGGACGATAAGCGCGCCCGCCAGGCATGTTTTCACAACCCGCCAGCACGCCAATGACGTTGATCGGCAGTTGCAGCTCGGCGACCATGCGCATCACGCCATACACCGCTGCGGCGCCGCACATGTCGTACTTCATCTCGTCCATGCCTTCGGCTGGTTTGATGGAGATACCGCCGGAGTCAAACGTCAGGCCTTTGCCCACCAGTACGATTGGACGCGCGTCTTCTGCCGGGTTGCCTTTGTATTCAATCACCGACATCAGCGATTCGTTCTGCGAACCCTGGCCGACCGCGAGGTACGAGTGCATGCCCAGCTCGCGCATCTGCTGCTCGCCAATCACGCGAGTCACCACGTTTTTGCTGTAGGTATCGGCTAACTGACGCGCCTGAGACGCGAGGTAGCCCGCGTTACAGATGTTTGGCGGCATATTGCCGAGATCTTTCGCCGCTTTGATGCCAGCCGCAATCGCCAGACCGTGCTGAATAGCGCGCTCGCCGCTGGTCAGCTCGCGGCGGGTCGGCACGTTGAACACCATTTTACGCAGCGGGCGACGCGGCTCGCTTTTGTTGGTTTTCAGTTGGTCGAAGCTGTAAAGGGTCTCTTTCGCAGTCTCAACGGCCTGGCGTACTTTCCAGTAAGTATTACGCCCTTTTACATGCAGTTCGGTCAGGAAGCAGACGGCTTCCATTGAGCCGGTATCATTCAGCGTGTTAATGGTTTTCTGAATCACCTGCTTGTACTGGCGCTCGTCCAGTTCACGTTCTTTACCGCAGCCAATCAGCAAAATACGTTCGGAGAGGACATTCGGTACGTGGTGCAGCAGCAAAGTCTGCCCCGGCTTGCCTTCCAGTTCCCCACGACGCAGCAGCGCACTGATGTAGCCGTCACTGATTTTATCGAGTTGCTCGGCGATCGGAGAGAGCCGGCGCGGTTCAAAGACGCCCACAACGATGCAGGCACTCCGCTGTTTCTCCGGGCTACCGCTTTTTACACTGAACTCCATGCACTACGCTCCTGAATCTTAAAGACAACGGCGGCGGCTACGGATAGAATTGCAAGCTTTCGTAACTCGTGTCCGCTGTTGCGGTGACTTCGTGTTAATCTTAATGTTACTTCGGTTTCGGCACGTCAGAATCGGGTCTTACGCGCGTATCCGCTGAGTATATTAATCTTAGCGATCATTTCGACGACTCAAGAGAATAAATGACGTTTAAGCCATGAAACAAGCTATTTTCCAGCAAAAATACTGGTTTTTACGGGCGTATTTAAAGTGATAATCATAAGATATCTGGTACGGGAGACGCTAAAAAGCCAGCTTGCGATCCTATTCATCCTGCTTCTGATTTTCTTTTGTCAGAAACTGGTAAGGATTTTAGGCGCAGCCGCTGATGGCGAAATCCCTACGAACCTCGTGCTCTCACTGCTGGGGCTGGGCGTGCCGGAAATGGCGCAGCTTATCCTGCCGTTGAGTCTGTTCCTCGGCCTGCTGATGACGCTGGGCAAACTTTACACAGAAAGTGAAATCACCGTGATGCACGCTTGCGGCCTGAGCCGCTCGGTGCTGGTGAAAGCGGCGATGATCCTCGCGTTGTTCACCGGGGTTGTCGCTGCAGTCAACGTCATGTGGGCAGGCCCGTGGTCTTCCCGCCATCAGGATCAAGTGCTGGCAGACGCGAAAGCGAACCCAGGCATGGCAGCGCTGGCGCAGGGACAATTCCAGCAGGCGACGGATGGCAGTTCGGTGCTGTTTATTGAAGGTGTTGAAGGCAAAAACTTCACCAACGTTTTCCTCGCGCAGATCCGCACTAAAGGTACTGCTCGCCCGTCTGTGGTGCTGGCGGATTCCGGGCATCTCTCGCAGCATAAAGACGGCTCGCAGGTGGTGACGCTCAATACCGGCACCCGTTATGAAGGCACCGCGTTGCTGCGTGACTTCCGCATCACGGATTTCCAGAACTATCAGGCGATTATTGGTCACCAGGCGGTGGTGCTCGATCCGTCGGATACCGAACAGATGGGCATGCGCACGCTGTTCAAAACAGATACGCCGCGCGCACGCGCTGAACTGCACTGGCGCTTAACGCTGGTGTTTACGGTCTTTATGATGGCGCTGATGGTGGTGCCGCTGAGTGTGGTCAACCCGCGTCAGGGGCGCGTGTTGTCGATGCTCCCCGCCATGCTGCTTTATCTGGTCTTCTTCCTGCTGCAAACCACGCTGCGTTCGAACGGCGCGAAAGGCAAACTGGATCCGTTGGTGTGGATGTGGCTGGTAAACCTGGCCTATTTCGCGCTGGCCGTGGTGCTGAACTTGTGGGATACGGTGCCAATGCGCCGGGTTCGCGCCCGTTTTACGCGTAAAGGAGCGGTATAATGCAGGCTTTTGGCGTACTCGACCGCTATATCGGTAAAACCATTTTCACCACCATCATGATGACGCTGTTCATGCTGGTGTCGCTCTCCGGCATTATCAAGTTTGTTGATCAGTTGAAAAAAGCCGGGCAGGGGAGCTATGACGCGCTGGGCGCGGGGATGTACACCATTCTCAGCATCCCAAAAGATATTCAAATCTTCTTCCCGATGGCTGCGCTGCTTGGCGCGCTGTTAGGGCTGGGCATGCTGGCGCAGCGCAGTGAGTTGGTGGTCATGCAGGCTTCCGGCTACACCCGCATGCAAGTGGCGCTGTCGGTCATGAAAACGGCCATCCCGCTGGTGTTACTGACCATGGCGATTGGCGAATGGGTGGCGCCGCAGGGTGAGCAAATGGCGCGCAACCAGCGAGCACAGTCGATGTATGGCGGTTCGCTGCTCTCCACACAATCGGGTTTGTGGGCGAAAGACGGCAGCAACTTTATCTATATTGAGCGCGTAAAAGGCGACGATGAACTCGGCGGCGTGAGCATTTATGCCTTCAATAAAGAGCGCCGTTTGCAGTCGGTGCGCTATGCCGCGTCGGCGAAGTTCGATCCGCAGGAGAAGATCTGGCGGTTGTCGCAAGTTGATGAATCTAACCTGACGGATCCGAAACAGGTGACCGGCGCGCAAACCGTGAGCGGCATCTGGAAAACGAACCTTACGCCGGACAAACTCGGCGTGGTGGCGCTGGATCCGGACGCGCTCTCCATCAGCGGTTTGCATAACTACGTGAAGTACCTCAAGTCGAGTGGCCAGGATTCCGGGCGCTATCAGCTCAATATGTGGAGCAAAATCTTCCAGCCGCTATCCGTGGCGGTGATGATGCTAATGGCGCTGTCGTTTATTTTCGGGCCGCTGCGCAGCGTGGCGATGGGCGTACGTGTTGTCACCGGCATCAGCTTCGGCTTCGTCTTCTACGTGCTGGATCAGATTTTCGGCCCATTGACGCTGGTATACGGCATTCCGCCAGTGGTTGGCGCACTGTTGCCGAGCGCCAGCTTTTTCCTGATTAGCCTGTGGCTGATGATGCGAAAAAGCTAGTTGATTCCTGAAAAGAGAGGCTGAGGCCTCTCTTCTTTTTTCTGCAAGGAGCACCGCATGTTGATACGTGCAGCGACGCATCTCTCTGTCATGATCGTGTCTTGTTTGTTGAGTGCGCTTGTTACCGTGGCGATGCTGAGTGCGCAGTGGGCGCTTTCCCTCCTCGGCGATAGCGCGGTGCTGGTGCTTGAACTGCTGGTAGCCGTTATTGCGCTGAGTCTGGTTCATTGGCTGATTCAGCGAGCGGATACGCTGGCACAGCAGGTCGGCACCGTGCGGCGCGGTTCACCGCAAGAGTCACAGGCAGACCGGGTGCTCGCCCGTTTTAGCGCGGCGGAAAACACGCTGAGCAGCCTGTGGATGGCGTTTTCTCTTCCGGCCATCGCCGGGTTCTTCCTGCTGGATTCGCGTACCGCCTTGTCTTTGCACGGTGTGCTGCTGGTGCTGGCGATTAGCGGGGTTCTTGTGCTTGGCAACCGTCTCGACACGCTGCGCAACCTGCGCGGCTACGCGGTGGATTTTGGCCGCAGAGCACCGTAAACCCATTCAGTAAAATCTGTTCTTTACCCCGTCCCGCACTGTGCGGGCTATGCTTGAGAAACGATTCACAACTTTTTGGAATATTATGTCCAGATTCTTTTTCAACGACCGCAAACAGCTGGTCAATGATGCCATTGAAGGTTTGGTAATTTCTGCACCACACGGCAACCTCGTTCGACTCGATATCGATCCCGCTATTCGCATTGTGGCTCGCGCCGACTGGGATAAAAGCCGCGTGGCGGTGATTTCCGGCGGCGGTTCCGGGCATGAACCGGCGCATGCCGGGTTCGTCGGCAAAGGGATGCTCACCGCTGCCGTTTGCGGTGATGTGTTCGCCTCGCCAAGCGTGGATGCGGTGCTGAACGCGATTGTGGCGGTAACCGGCGATCGCGGCTGCCTGCTGATTGTGAAGAACTACACCGGTGACCGGCTGAACTTCGGCCTCGCGGCAGAGAAAGCCAAGCGCTACGGCCTGAAGGTGGAGATGGTGATCGTCGCAGATGACATCGCACTGCCGGACAACAAACAGCCGCGCGGCATTGCCGGTACGGCGCTGGTGCACAAGATTGCGGGCCATGCCGCTGAACACGGTAAGTCGCTGAGCGAAGTGCGCGATATTGCCCAGCAGGCCTGCGACAACGTTTTCAGCCTCGGACTGGCGATGGAGACTTGCAACCTGCCGGGCGGCGATAGCGAAGAGGGGCGCATTCAGCGCGGGAAAGTTGAGTTGGGACTGGGTATTCACGGCGAACCCGGCGCGACTACCGTTGATACGCACAACAGCAAGACACTGATCGATACGCTGGTTAAACCGCTAAAAGCGGCGGTGGGTAATGATCGTGTAGCAGTGCTGATCAACAACCTCGGCGGCGTCTCGGCCCTGGAAATGGCGCTGCTGACCAAAGAACTGGCACACTCAGCCTTAAAAGAACAAATCGCCTATCTGATTGGCCCCGCATCGATTGTTAGTTCGCTGGATATGAAAGGGTTTTCGCTGTCCGTATTGCGCCTGAACGACACATTCGAGCAGGCGATTTGCGCCGATGTGCAGACCGTAGGTTGGCAGAAGCCGGTACCGTTCGCGCCGATGAAAATCCAGTCGCACAGCGCAGTGTATGACGGGCTGGAGATTGAGCCTTCCGACAACCCGCAGGTGAAAGCGTTGGTCAACACGGCGGTTAATACATTGATTGACCTTGAAAACCGGCTTAACGCGCTGGATGCAAAAGTGGGCGACGGTGATACCGGCTCAACTTTTGCCGAAGGGGCGCGGGAAATCAAACGTCTGCTGGAGCAAAATGCGCTGCCGTTGAACAACACCGCACAGCTGCTGCAACTGGTTGGCGAGCGGCTGGCGACAGTGATGGGCGGGTCCAGTGGCGTGTTGATGTCGATTTTCTTCACTGCCGCAGGCCAGGCCGTACACAACGGCACGTCGTTGCCGGAAGCGTTACTGCTGGGGCTGAAACAGATGAAACATTACGGCGGTGCGGATCTCGGCGATCGCACGCTGATCGACGCGCTGCAACCGGCGCTTGAAGCGCTGCGCGATAGCGGGCTGGATGCCGCCGTTGCCGCTGCGCAAAACGGTGCGGCCAGCACGGCGTCGATGCAAAAGGCAGGCGCCGGGCGCTCATCGTATGTGAACAGTGAGAATCTCGACGGGGTAACCGATCCGGGGGCTGTTGCTATTGCGGAAGTGTTTGCTGCTATTAGCAGGTAAGACCCCGACTTCTGAGAAAGCGACTTTGGTTTCGCTTTTGAATGGCGTACCGAAAACCGTAAAAGAACCGCCAGTCAGAGGTCAATCCAGAGACACTACGGCCGCCCAAACTCTGCGCTGGTCGCGTTAACAATACGGGGTCGCACAATAACAAAGCCCGGCAAGATTGCCGGGCTTTTTCACATCAGAAATCCGCTTTTAACACCACGCGGTAACGGGCTTTGCCGTCGCGTACGTGCTGCAACGCTTCGTTAATCTGCGACATTGGGAACATCTCCGTGGTCGGTGCCACTTTGGCGCGTCCGGCGAATTTCATCAGCTTACGCAGTTCAAACGGCGTACCGGTTGCGGAACCGGAAACGCTGCGATCGCCTGCGATCAACGTAAAGGCCGGGACTTCGAGTGGCTTCAGCACTGCGCCAACGGTGTGGAAATGCCCGCCGTGGGTCAGTGCCTCAAAGTAGGGTTGCCAGTTCAGATCGACGTTAACCGTGTTGATGATCAAATCGTACTGACCTGCCAGCGCTTTCAGCGCATCCACATCGCGGCTGTTCACCACGTAGTCCGCGCCCATAATGCGCACTTCTGCCTCTTTTGCCGGATTCGAGCTAAACGCCGTCACTTCGCAGCCCATCGCGTGCAGCAGTTTGATGGCGATATGGCCCAGCCCGCCGATACCGATCACGCCAACGCGGCTGGTGGCGGTGATATTGTGCATCAGCAGCGGTTTAAACACGGTAATGCCGCCGCATAACAGCGGACCGGCGGTTTCGATATCAATGCTGTCCGGCAGCGGGATCACCCATTGCCAGTCGGCGCGGATTTTGTCGGCAAAGCCACCACGATTGAGAATGGTTGGCACTGCGCCTTGCTGGCAGTTGATCTGATTGCCATCAATACAGGCATCACAGTGACCGCAGCTGCGCGCCGTCCAGCCGATCCCCACACGTTGGCCGATTTTCAGGCCTTTGCTTTGTGCCGCGCTGCCCAGATCCACCACGCGGCCAATCACTTCATGCCCGGCAACCAGCGGGTACTGGGAGAAGCCCCACTCGTTATCGATCATGGAGAGATCCGAATGGCAGATCCCGCAGTAATCCACCTGCACTTCAACATCTTCCGCCGCCAGCGGGCCAGCGTCATACTCCTGCAACTCCAGCGCGGCGCCAGCCTGCGGTGCGGCGTAACTTTTAATGATGCTCATCATGGATTCCTTTGATTTAGAGGGAGACGCATGAAGTGTAGGGCATCGGCAGACTCTGCGGCAGCCTGTGTGTGCATAGAAAGCCCGTTTCGCTAATGCATGGCGGTGTATGGCACGCCGCAGGCCACTATTTTCGGATTTTCCATACGGCTATTTTGGTGCGGTGACTTTGCAACACGATGTGTCCGAACCATCCTCAAAAGGTGCTGTACCCACCAACAATCCAGGAGCAACCACTATGGCGAATCAACCGCAAAGTACAGGCGCTGGCGGTCTGGCGCTGATTAAATCTTTTGAAGGACTTAGGCTGGAAAAATACAAGGATGCCGTCGGTAAATGGACCATTGGCTACGGACATTTGATCTTACCGGATGAAAAATTTCCGCACGCGATTACCGAAGCCGAGGCCGAAGCGCTGCTTCGCACCGATCTGTTAATGACCGAACGCGGGGTACACAAAGCGGTGACGGTTGCGCTTAATCAGAACCAGTTTGATGCGCTGGTAGCATTCACCTTTAACCTTGGGGCAGGCAATTTGCAGAGTTCGACACTGCTTAAACTGCTCAACCAGGGGGAGTACGCACAGGCAGCAGATCAGTTCCTGCGCTGGAACAAAGCGGGCGGTAAAGTGCTGGCAGGGCTGACAAGGCGGCGTGAAGCCGAGCGCGCGCTGTTTTTAAAACCTGTTTAACCGGACGCGCGCCTTAGGCCATTTTCCCCGTTTTTTACCGCCATCCAGCCAATATTTTCGTCCTCTTCCCTCTATTACTGTGGGTTTGCGAATTCGCAACGCGATGTTTTCGTATAACCCACAGGAGTATGCATTATGGATTCACAATTTATTGGATCGGTCATTAATGCACTGCCGCTGGAGCACATGATTGGCGGTCCACTGCAGGCAATGATCAAAGCGCAGGTGCAGGCGAGTAAAGCGTACGCCGACTTCCTGCTCTCGGTGTGTATCAAGGACGGTAAGGCGGAGTCGGTGCAGTTTGATTACGACGAAACCGTGGTGGATGACAAGGGCGTTATCCAGGGCGTGGTGAAAAAGACCATGCGCATCCCGCTGCTGGCGGCGATTTCCCACCCTAACATCAGCATCGAAGAGGGCACCATCGACTTCGAGCTGGAAGTTTCCCAGAGTGAAGCCAGCAACAGCCAGACCGAAGCGGAAGCCTCGCTGGAAGCCTCTGTTGGCTGGGGGCCGTTCAGCGTGAAAATCACCGGTCGCGTCTCGCACAAAGCCCAGCAAACCCGCTCCAGCGATACCCGTGCGAAGTACAGCATCCATACCCAGGTTAAACGTCAGCCACCGCCGGAAGCTCTGATGCGCGTGATTGATTTCCTGACGGATGCCGCAACACGCCCGGCTATCTTGCCGTCAGAGGCGAAAAAGCTGGAATCCAAACAGCTTGATGCCTACCCCGAAACGCCTGCCGCAGCGGAAAAAGCGCCGGCGTAATGTTCCTCTCTCCACCCTGAGGCTGCCTGGCAGCCTCATTTCTCACGGAGCGCACTATGTCAATGAAAGACTGGCTTCGCGGCAACCGTGGCGCTGAACCAAAGGCAGATTCGCCCGCGCCACCGCCACCGGAGGAGAGTGCCGGGCTGCCACCTGCCGATCCGCCGCCAGAAGATATCGCCGGATTACCGCCTGCCGATCCACCGCAGGATCCGCCACCGCCACCGGGCGACGGCACGCCACCCTCTACTTCAGGTGTGACGCTGGCGGATATCACGCGCGGCATGCAGCATGCGGCCTCGGCGGCGAACCAACTGATTGCACATCAGTACATGCAGGCGCTGGATCCTTTTTTTGAACACAGCGACGACGGGCGGCTGGTGCCGAAAATCATCGAAATGGAGCTGGATGATCGGCACCACTTCAAATTGCCGCTGGTGGCGCTTTCCACACCGCGCGGGCTGATGCTGGAAAAGATGAAAGTGTTTCTCACCGTGCGCACTGACGCGGTGGAACAGCAGAGCGCAATGTCCGGCACGCCTGACGATGCGGTCAGCCGTTTTCACGTCAGCATGTCGCCGCCGAGCCATGGAGCGAGCGGGCGCGACAGCGGACATGTGGATATCGAAATGCAGTTCACCGTACTGGAGCCGCCGGAGAGCGTGATGCGGCTTATCGAAGAGTACACCCGACAAGTTCTCCCTCAAGTAACCGACAGGAGTGATGACAATGGCTAATCAACCCCTGAGCACCGGCGCTGCCGGGCTGACGCTCATTAAATCTTTCGAAGGGCTAAGCCTCGAGAAGTACCGCGACGCGGTAGGTAAATGGACTATCGGCTACGGGCATTTGATTTTGCCCAATGAAAATTTCCCCCAGGCACTGAGCAAAGTGGAGGCGGAAGATCTGCTGCGCGCCGATCTCGGGATGACCGAGCGCGGTGTTCATAAATATGTGACGGTGGATCTCAACCAGAACCAGTTCGACGCGCTGGTCGCTTTCGCCTTTAACGTCGGGCTTGGTAACCTGCAGAACTCAACATTGCTACGTCTGCTCAACCAGGGCCAGTATCAGGAGGCGGCGGATCAACTGCCGCGCTGGAACAAGGCTGGCGGCAAGATTCTGGCGGGGCTGACGCGTCGACGCGATGCTGAACGTGCGCTGTTTTTAGCGCCAATTAACGGATAAGCCATGGAGGCAATAAATGAAACGATATCTTCCGATAGTTACGTTTGTCGGTTTGCTGTTAACCCAACCGGTCTGGGCAGAACTTCCCCAGTGCAGCGCGGTGGTGCAGGCGGCAAATCAAGAGTTAGCAAAACTCAATAAAAAAACCGTTCAGGACGACAAGAAACTGACGGCTCTGCTCAAAACCCTGAACCGCGATGACGTGCTGCCAGCGGACTACGTCACCCGCGATCAGGCCATCAAACTGGGCTGGAGCGGCAAGGCGGAGGACTCGCTGTGGAGCGTGTGGGCGCTGAACAAGAAGCAGTTGGGCGGCGACCCGTGGAGCGGTAAACCGCTGCCGGGCAAAGGCAAGTGGTACAGCGCGGATATTGACAGCGTACGCGGTCTGCGCAGTAACAAGCACCTGATTTACAGCCCGGAAAGCGCGACGCGTTATCTCACTACAGATAACGACGCCACGACCGTCACGCTTCCTCCTTGTCAGTAGTCGTTATTGCGGCCTCATCCTATTCGTTGAGGCCGCTTGTTCAGGAGGGGAATGCGATGGCCGCAGATGGACTGCAATTGCTAAGCCAGGGGCTGGCCGCGCTCGCCGGATTGTTCGGCGGGCTGAGTGTGTCGTTTTTCTGGCAGCCGAAAAAACTGCATCAGCACGGGCGCCTGGCCGCCGGAATAATCATTGGCGCGATTAGCGTCAGTACCACCTTTACGCTCGGCGGGTTTATTGCCCGCTGGCTGGGGATGAACTTTAAAGACAGCGATATCGCCATGGGCATTGGCTATTTTGTTGGCGCGATAAGTGTCGGCATGATTGCCTGGCTGGCCAATTTCTTTAACCGCCGCGAAGGGCATGACATTTTGCAAGTGGCCAGTGAGTTAAAACGCGCGGCTCGCGGCGTGAAAGCCGTACCGCGTCGCCGTGCGCCACGACGCAAACCAGGGGAACCATCATGACGCTTAAACTTCTTTTTTGGGCCATCACACTGGTGGATGTGGCGATTGCGGTGATCATTTTTGTTAGCGCACTCAGCAGCCGCATGCTTGATATTCCGCTGTGGTATCGCCTTGGGCTTTTAATTACGGCATTTGGTTTTACCGTGCAGGGCTGTTTGAATTTACCCTACCTGTTGTTTAACGTGATTTTAATGGCGCAGGAGTTACCTTTCTGGATATTAAAAGATGTCGGTATTGGGATAATCTCAATTTATTATTTTTGGCACACCATGCACAAAGATGATAAACCCAGCCAAACACCGACACGTAAAAAAACGGCCGTGGTGAAAAAGACACCGGTCGCTAAAAAAGTTGACGCGGCTAAAAAAATACCCGCCCCGCGCACACCGCGCAAGAAAACGCCCGCACAATAATTAACACGGAGTAGTAAATTTGTTTTGCTGCTCCGTGAAATGGCCCAGGCCATTTATCATTCCTGTACTGGTCAGTTGCCAAATATTATTCAACTCACGCTGACGTTAATTTGAATCTGCGAATTCGTACTTCCTTTATTCCACTCGCAGGAGATGATTATGTCTGTAAACTCTGTTTTTTCACATAGGGTAAAAACGCGCAGCATTCTTTCTATGGCTGCGGTATCGCTGTTTTTATTTTCAACAGGAGCCATGGCAGTTAATGTTGGCCCGGCCTGTAACCAGCCCGGCGTTGGCCTGACTGCAACACAGTGGGCGCAGAATCAGGATAACGCCGGTGGGCATATGACGGCTTGCCATGTCGGTAAAGCTGACGCGTGGCTGCAGCAGCGCACTGTTGCTAACCAACCGAACTGCCCGCAAACGAATACGGCCTCAACATGGACGGATGCGAATGTGGCGTGGAATTCTATCGGCAACACTATTCAGGCGTTCTGTGCTGGCGCGGCCAACAATACCGCAGCGGTTAATTTCACCATTGCGCTGGGTGGGAATGGCAATGCGAACGTGGGCAGGGCGTATGGCAATGGGGCTTTTTATAATATCGCCAACAATCGGCAGGCGTTTATCCGCTTAGTGAATAACGGTGGACAATGGCGCGTACAAACAAGTTATCCAACAAATTAAGTTAAACGACAGGAGCATTATGCCCATGCATAATGCTCCTTTTTAGCTCAGGAAAAGAAAATACGCTGACGCGAATCAAATAAAGATAATCAGGACTACTCTTCTGAATACATCATCGCGGCCTGAGTGCGATTATTCACATTCAGACGGCGGAAAATCGATTCCAGATGCGCTTTCACTGTACCCGCACTGATATTTAAATGACGGCTAATTTGTTTATTGGATTCCCCGGCGGCCAGCAGTTTTAAAATTTCGCGTTGTCGTTCGCTCAGGCGGGCTAGCGCGCTTTGCCCGTTGTCCAGCAGCGTAATGCTCTCCTGCGGCAGACAAAACATCCCCAACGATGCACTACGCAGTGTCTGAGCGATGGTTTCCGGTGGGGAATCACGTCGAACAAACGCCATCGCGTGATGATTTAAAAATAAGCGTAATAATGTCGGCTGACATTTATTCATCAGCATCACAACAGGTATATTCGGATGCCGACAGGCTAAGATATCCAGCAATTCCAGACTCGAGGTTTTATTACCATCGCCATCAAGAAGAATTAAAGAAGCTGGAAATTCATTAAGCGTATCATCAATATCATTTTGATTATTCAGCCCACGAACTTTTACCTCCGGAATATATTGCGTTAGTACTGATGCCATTCCTTCAATAAATATTGACTGCTTGTCAATCATGAGTACATGCATACATTATCTCCACGTAATAGCGTTCGCCATTGAGACTGGTAATCATCAAAGTATTCAATGAAATGCAAAAAAAGAAACAGGCTAATTGTCATAGGTCTTTTAACCGATATGACGGATTAAACATTATTGGATGGGATAAAACAGATTAAGAAAATATTATATATGAAGAATGGTCGCTTTGCTATTTTACGGATTATTAGCAGGCTTTGTTTTATAAAATAACGGGAGGGTAGTGAGAAGGTTTATTCCTCTCGGCTCGTTGTTGTGGTGAAGTTGGACTGGCGAAGGGCGAAGGGCGAAGGGCGAAGGGCGAAGGGCGAAGGGCGAAGGGCGAAGGGCGAAGGGCGAAGGGCGAAGGGCGAAG
>NZ_JBHZPL010000013.1:0-110009 GCF_042788095.1 Kosakonia sp. YIM B13571
CCTCAAACCTCAAACCTCAAACCTCAAACCTCAAACCTCAAACCTCAAACCTCAAACCTCAAACCTCAAACCTCAAACCTCAAATCCTTTCTATGTATTCAGAAGGTAATTGCTTCACAACTTATTAATTCTACGATTAATATAAGAAAATCGTCCTGAGCAAGGCGCTATCCTGCTAGCCATTAACAATGGCTAGTTAAAGGGCAAGATAAAAACGCATTAATTTTATATTAATCTTTAAAATCATTGACATATGTCATTATCAAAAATTTATTTACTGGTCTGAGGAGTAAAATTGATCAAGATTCGGTTTTTAATTATTTATTAATCTTCATCTCTTCGGTTGCTTTAATTTCGAGGCGTGATTATCTTTGCCTCGTTTTTAGCGTTGTCTGGATACCGAATATGTATTGCGTATATTTATTAAAAAAGATTGCTCCATTTTCTCTGGCTCTTATTTTTGGGTTGAAAATGTCTGCAGCTTTTGCGCTTCCTGAAATTGGAATAGGAAGCATGTATGACATTATGTCACCTGAATCTCAGTCTATTAATAAGCGTATTTATAATACCGGGTCGTCAACGGCATTTGTCCGGGTGGATATGCTGGAAGTTAATATTCATAAAAGCGGGAAAGTTGTTGAGTCGCCAGTTAAAGAAGTTTCTGGTAATTCTTTGCAAAAAGAAAGACTCATTGTCACACCACTGCGTATGATTATTCCGCCATCCGGCTTTCAGTCGGCTAGATTTATGTGGCCGGGCGACCGAAATGTCGAAAAATATTACCGTGTACGATTTGTCCCAGTTCTTCCGCAAAAGGATGATGGTTTCGGGTTAAGTGGTAAAGAAGTTGCTGATTACCGTAAAAAGGCATTAACGGCCGGGCTGAATGTAATGGCGGGCTATGGCACGTTGGTTATTGTGCAGCCGTCGAAACCGATTTTTAATACTCAGGTTGAATCGTCACTCCCTGAGGTTATTCGGGTAACAAACAAAGGCAATGCCACGATTGTTCTCGAAGATATTCGCAGTTGCACTTCAGTTGGTACAGAGTGCAGCAGCGCTACGCGCCTTTTTCTACTACCGGGTAAAAGCAAAGCAGTAGAAAAAAGTAAAGGGCGTACTACCTATTTCACCCTTATCGAAGGGGAAAACCGAAAGAAACTACGTTTCTAGTATTACGCAGTAAGTTGTAAATAAGCAGCATGCTTTTTATATATCAAATTAAGGGACTTGCCATGTTATCTCATAAAATCGCGAAAGTTTGTTTAATCACTAGTGCTCTGTCTTTATCCGTGTTCGGTAGCACAGCAGCAATGGCTGTTAATCAGCAAAGCTATACTATTGATGTCTACGCTCATATTCCTAGTGATGACTTTCAAATTGAACCTGTAGAAAGTGGATGGATCCATCAAGCTCAGGAAATTGAATATGATCTTACTACCTCTAAACTGAAAAATTTTGAGAAACAATTTCAGTATAAAAATATTTCTGGCGGTATTCGTGCAACATTGACGAATACTGATTCTAATGGCGAGACTATTTTGTCTAACGGCTCAGACACTATTCCGCTTAAAGTGGAATTCAACGGCGTTGAATTAAGTGATACCGCGCAGACTGTAGTCGATGCGACTGCGGCAAAAGCGGGGGGACGTACGATGCTGCGTATTAGCCAGAAAGACACTCAGCCTCTCGCTGTGCAGGGTGATTTTACCGGACAGGTTGCCATGATTTTCGAAGAAGAAATTGTTACTCCTTAATTCTTTTCGCTTAATCATTTAAAAGCTTGTCACTGAATATTATGAAAATATCATTAATCTTTCTTGCTGCTGTTCCATTCATTGTTTCGGCAAATGATATGCAACTGGCTGCTAACATGAAAGGATTGCCAGAAGATTTTAAGCGGTATTTTTATAATTCTGAAGTTGTCGTTCAGGTATATCTGAACGACAACTACATTTTCGATGCCAGCGTGTCTCTTAAAGAGAATGGTGACATCAAACTTCTCCGCATCATTGAAGAACAACAGAACAGCGATCCAGAAACCAATACGGTTTGGTCGGATTTGCTCAGTAAAGGCGTTTCGGTGGGGAAATGTACCGTATCCTGCCCATCAGGGCTGATGCAGGTAGAATATTCGCTGGAGAACTCAGCGTTAAAACTTTATACCACCAACTACGAAACCAGCCAGGTTGCAGGTAATTATCTTGCCGTGCCTGAAGATACGCCCGCTGGGCTAATCATGAATAATGATGTCTCGTTTTCTGAGGCTGCAGCAATGCGTAGTTGGGGGATCAACTCCTCACTCACATCATCACTTGGTGGATGGAGCCAACTGGCTGCATTTCAGTCATCGGGTACAAGTGGTCGCTACCAATACAACAGCTCCAGTCTTTATCAACTCTTTACGCAAAAAGAGCTGCAGGGCAGTTTTATCCGGTTGGGACTATTCACTCCGGACAGCGATACCGGGAACGTGCAGGCTTCCGGGTTTGGCTACGACACGGTTGTTGGCGGTATGTGGGGAACTTCTGATGCGTTGCTTATGACTTCCGATAGCGTCAGCGCCTGGCCTGTTTACGTTACAGGGCGCAGCCAGTCAATTGCGGAAGTCTGGCGAAATGGACAAATGATCCGTACCCAGCAACTTCAGCCGGGAGTGCAGGCGCTGGATACTCGTCCGTTGCCTATTGGTATTTACGATATCACCATCAAAATCATTGAGAACGGCCAGGTTGTCGACACGCAGGAAGCGCAAATTTTCAAGTTGCAGGGGTGGAGCAATCCAAACCAACGCTGGCGTATGAATCTGTGGAGCGGGCAGCGCCGTACCCTGGCAACGGGTGATATGAATACGGCAGACGGTAACCCTTTCGCGATGGGTGGTGGCCTGGAGTTATTGGTTCATCCGCAGGCGACCGTGGCATTTACTGGCGCAGCCACAGCAAAAGATCGACATGTGCGAACGCGAGCCAATATTACGCTTTCGCAAAATGACCGATTGCTTGCGCAATATACTGTCGGCAATTCGGAGCACCAGGCTAACCAGGATACAGACATCCGTTATTACCGTAATTTGTACGCCGGTGGCACAGCCAGCTTTTTCTGGCGTTCAACCCTCACCGATGTTTACGGCCACCGGGTTCGTTCGCGTCAGAAGGGGGAGACATGGGGGGCGTCTTTATCATCAAGGTTGCCGTGGTCCTCATCGTTGATTCTGAACACACAATATATGGATACGGTGTGGCGTAAAGGTGTGGCCGCAGATGTCGCGTTATCAACGCAAACTCGCTTTTATGACCGTAGCATGAGTTTTCGGTTGGGCATGTACGATCGACCAGGATTCAACGATAAACGCCGCGATCGCGGAGTGTCATTCAGCGTGTCGATTGCGTTATCCCCTTCCAGTGATCACTCTGTTTCCTTGAGCACAGGTATGGAACAAGCGAAGAGCTATTCAAGCTTACAGTATCAGTGGGAGCCAACGGAAAAAGAGACCATCCGTAGTTTAGGTGGAGGGGTTTCCTGGAATGCGGCTGAAACCATGCTTAACGGTAACGGGGCGATAGATACACCATGGGTAAATGGTAATTTCTATGCGCAACGCGGGCTGCAGAGCAAAATCAATACTGCCGGTGCTAACCTGAGCCAGGCGTTGGTTATCGGCGGCGGTAAGGTCGCTTCGGTCAATGGTAATAATAGCGGTATGGAGTCTGCTGTGATTGTTGATGTGGATGCCGATGATAACGAGACCCGCATTTTGGCATCCGGCAGCATGAGTGAGACCAGCCTTAAACCGGGCCGGAATATTTTGCCCGCTGAACTGTGGAAAAAAAGCGACATTCAGTTTAGCGCGCGGGGCAGTGACAGTGTGCAGGTATTCCCTGAACGCCAAAGTGTCCAGATGAGCCGTGGTAGCGTGCAGTACGTGAATGTCAAAACGGTGAAGACGTTTACGCTGGTTGGCATGTTGCAAGATGAGCAGGGTAAGGCGGTTAAAAACCGTTACGTCAGAAGTGATGTTGGCGGAAGTATCGTAAATGCGGAAGGTGTTCTGACGCTGGACACGGGCGTTGCTAATCGCTTGCTTACCATACAGGCGGAAAACGGTTTACCCTCGCTACAGTGCGTACTTCCTTCCGGGCTGGATAAGAATAAAAAGGTGCAGTTTATCAGTGCCGTCCGCTGCCAGATTGCGAGCACAGTAGAGAAGTAATGTGTCTTAAGGCAGACTGAATTCTGGGGGCTCTTTCCGGTCGCGAGATATATAGCGTGTGTACGGCGGCGGTGGAATAAATCGTGCCTGCGTTGCAGGCACGAATACGAAAACGACTATTTTTTCTCGCCGTTTTCCAGATTCTCTACCTGCGGCAGGCCGTTGCCGGCAGAGGTTGAAAGCAGGCCAGTTTGCACGTAGTTGAACAGCTTCTCACGGGTATCAGTGATATCCAGATTACGCATTGTCAGCTGCCCGATACGGTCGTCCGGCGAGAACACCGACTCGCCTTTTTCCATTGTCAGACGCTCTGCTTTGTAGGTCAGATTGTCGGAAACGGTATTCAGAATCGAGTAATCATTACCGCGACGCAATTCCAGCGTGACTTCACCGGTGATGGCACTCGCCACCCAACGTTGCAGTGAATCACGTAGCATCAGCGCTTGCGGATCGAACCAGCGTCCCTGGTACAGCAAGCGGCCAAGCTGGCGACCATGTGCGTGATATTGCTCAATGGTGTCTTCGTTGTGGATACCCGTCAACAGACGTTCGTAAGCGATATGCAGCAGTGCCATCCCTGGGGCTTCGTAAATACCGCGGCTTTTCGCTTCGATAATACGGTTCTCAATCTGATCGCTCATCCCCAGACCGTGACGACCACCGATGCGATTGGCTTCCAGCATCAGTTCAACATCATCAGTGAAGGTTTTGCCGTTGAGCGCGACCGGATGACCACGCTCAAAACGTACGGTAACTTCTTCCGCCTGGACTTTTACATTCTCGTCCCAGAATTTAACCCCCATGATTGGGTTAACAATCTTCACGCTGGAATTGAGGAACTCTAAATCTTTTGCTTCGTGCGTTGCGCCCAGCATGTTGGAGTCAGTTGAGTAGGCTTTTTCTGCCGACATTTTGTAGTCGAAACCAGAGGCGACCATGAATTCGGACATTTCCTGACGACCACCCAGCTCATCAATAAAGTCGGTATCCAGCCATGGCTTATAGATTTGCAACTCAGCGTTAGTCAGCAGGCCGTAGCGATAGAAGCGCTCAATATCGTTGCCTTTATAAGTACTGCCATCGCCCCAAATATTCACACCGTCTTCTTTCATTGCCGCAACTAGCATCGTGCCAGTCACCGCACGACCCAGCGGCGTGGTGTTAAAATACGTCAGACCACCCGTCGTATTATGAAAAGCACCGCACTGGATGGCTGCAATGCCTTCGGCGACCAGCTGTTTACGGCAGTCGATTAGGCGAGCATTTTCCGCACCGTACTCCTTTGCGCGACGGGGAATTGCGTCATAGTCATCCTCGTCCGGTTGACCCAGGTTCGCTGTGTATGCATAAGGCACCGCGCCTTTTTGGCGCATCCACAGCAGTGCTGCGCTGGTGTCCAGTCCGCCGGAGAAAGCGATGCCGATACGTTGACCTGCGGGAAGATGCTTGAGAATCGTCGTCATAAAAAAATCCCTGCTTGATAGACCGATGGTGAGAGACTTAACAGCCACGCCATACTCTTTGTGCCATCCGACCAGAATAATTAGTGAATGGTTATGCAAAATAAGTGAGTTTTCATTTAATCATCTTTTGGCGATGACCGGAAGAGAAGAGTGTAATTTTCATTGCAATAGTGGCGAACCGTGCTGTTTACATGCTTAAAAATAATACGCAACAAAATTGCATACGTCAGAGGCACAGGACGCTAACTCGCTACAGTTGACAGAACGGTATGTTTATCAATATACTGCAGGCCGGTTTTACGTCCCGTCTTCGGTACCAAATCCCAGCATTATTTGCAAATTTGCACTCAAGCGAGTAGAATTTGCCACGTTTCAGGCGCGGGGTGGAGCAGCCTGGTAGCTCGTCGGGCTCATAACCCGAAGGTCGTCGGTTCAAATCCGGCCCCCGCAACCACTTTCCCTAAGTGTTTTTTTTCAAATATACTATGAAGACTTAACGCCTTCGCAGCCGGATTTGAAAAAAATACTCATGGAAGGTTCTCCAGGCCGCAGTTGCGGCTATAGGGTTCAGTTATTTAAAGCCCCGATTTATCGGGGTTTTTTGTTATCTGAGTACGAAATAACTGGGCTATACGCCCTTTTTTTATGTCTTGGGGGTGGACTTGTCCACATTAGAGCAAAAATTAACAGAGATGATTACGGCGCCGGTTGAAGCACTGGGCTACGAACTGGTCGGCATCGAATTTGTGCGCGGTCGCACATCTACACTGCGCATCTATATTGATAGTGAAGATGGCATCAATGTTGATGATTGCGCTGATGTCAGCCACCAGGTCAGTGCGGTACTGGATGTTGAAGATCCGATTACCGTGGCTTACAACCTGGAGGTTTCCTCACCAGGTCTTGAGCGTCCTTTGTTTGCGGCTGAGCACTATGCGCGCTTTAAGGGCGACGAAGTCTCGCTGGTTCTGCGTATGGCGGTTCAAAACCGTCGTAAATGGCAGGGCATCATTAAAAATGTCGATGGCGAGATGATCACCGTTACGGTCGAAGGTAAAGATGAAGTGTTCGCATTGAGCAATATTCAAAAAGCGAACCTGGTCCCCCACTTTTAACAGTCTGGATTTGAGGTGAAAGGCCCCCGATGAACAAAGAAATTTTGGCTGTTGTTGAAGCTGTTTCTAACGAAAAGTCGCTTCCGCGTGAAAAAATCTTTGAAGCGCTGGAAAGTGCTCTGGCTACAGCAACCAAGAAAAAATATGAACAAGAGATCGATGTTCGCGTAAGCATTGATCGTAAAAGCGGTGATTTCGACACGTTCCGTCGGTGGTTGATCGTGGAAGAAGTGACGCAGCCGACACGTGAAATCACCCTCGAAGCAGCGCGTTACGAAGATGAGAGCCTGAACCTCGACGACTACGTTGAAGATCAGATTGAATCCGTCACGTTTGACCGTATCACCACCCAGACCGCAAAACAGGTCATTGTACAAAAAGTACGTGAAGCTGAGCGCGCAATGGTGGTCGATCAGTTCCGCCAGCATGAAGGTGAAATCATCACCGGTGTGGTGAAGAAAGTGAACCGCGACAACATCACGCTGGATCTCGGCAACAACGCTGAAGCCGTTATCCTGCGCGAAGATATGCTGCCGCGTGAAAACTTCCGTCCGGGCGACCGCATCCGCGGTGTGCTGTACGCTGTACGCCCGGAAGCGCGCGGAGCGCAACTGTTCGTCACCCGTTCCAAACCGGAAATGCTGATTGAACTGTTCCGCATTGAAGTGCCGGAAATCGGCGAAGAAGTCATCGAGATTAAAGCCGCAGCCCGCGATCCGGGTTCCCGTGCAAAAATCGCCGTGAAGACTAACGACAAGCGTATCGATCCGGTCGGCGCCTGCGTGGGTATGCGCGGTGCACGTGTGCAAGCTGTCTCGACGGAACTCGGCGGTGAGCGTATTGATATTGTGCTGTGGGACGATAACCCGGCGCAGTTCGTTATCAACGCAATGGCTCCGGCTGATGTTGCTTCTATCGTGGTAGATGAAGATAAACACACCATGGATATCGCCGTTGAAGCAGGCAACTTGGCGCAGGCTATCGGCCGTAATGGTCAGAACGTGCGCCTCGCGTCTCAACTGAGCGGCTGGGAACTCAACGTCATGACCGTTGAGGATCTGCAGTCCAAGCATCAGGCTGAGGCTCATGCAGCGATTGATACCTTCACCCGTTACCTGGACATTGACGAAGATTTCGCCACCGTTCTGGTCGAAGAAGGTTTCTCTACGCTGGAAGAACTGGCCTATGTACCAATCAAAGAGCTGCTGGAAATCGATGGTCTGGATGAAGACACCGTCGAAGCCCTGCGTGATCGTGCGAAAAACGCGCTGACCACTCTGGCACTGGCGCAGGAAGAAAGTCTCGGTAATAAAGAACCGGCTGAAGACCTGCTTAACCTGGAAGGTCTGGATCGCGCACTGGCTTTCAAACTGGCTGCTCGTGGTGTTTGTACGCTGGAAGACCTCGCTGAACAAGGTGTGGATGACCTGAGCGATATCGAAGGGTTAACCGATGAGAAAGCAGGTGAGCTCATCATGGCCGCACGTAATATTTGCTGGTTTGGCGACGAAGCGTAATAAACTGTAGCAGGAAGGAACAGCATGACAGATGTAACCGTAAAAACGCTGGCCGCTGAGATTCAAACCTCTGTGGACCGCCTGGTACAGCAATTTGCTGACGCAGGGATCCGCAAGTCCGCTGAAGACTCAGTGACGGCACAAGAAAAGCAGACGCTGTTAGCGCATTTGAACCGTGAACACGGTTCTTCGCCTGACAAGCTGACGCTGCAGCGCAAAACGCGCAGTACATTAAATATTCAGGGCACCGGTGGGAAAAGTAAATCGGTGCAGATCGAAGTCCGTAAAAAACGCACCTTTGTAAAACGCGATCCACAAGAGGCTGAACGTCTCGCTGCGGAAGAAGAGGCGATGCGTGAAGCGGAAGAGAAGGCCCGTCGTGAAGCAGAGGAAGCCGCTGAGCGCGAAGCCGGGGAAAAAGCCAAACGTGATGCCGAAGCTCGTGCGAAACGTGAAGCTGATGAAAAGGCTAAACGCGGAAATGCTGAAAATGCAAAACGCGAAGCTGCGGAAAATAGCAAAGTGAGCAACCAACAATCTGACGAAATGACCAGGACAGCCCAGGCGGAAAAAGCCCGCCGTGAATCCGAAGCGCAAGAACTCAAGCGCAAAGCGGAAGAAGAGGCTCGTCGTAAACTGGAAGAAAATGCGCGTCGCGTAGCGGAAGAAGCTCGTCGTATGGCTGAACAAAATGAAGCGAACTGGACGGCTCCGGTAACTGAAGAAGAAGAGACTACTGGTGACTACCATGTAACCACTTCCCAGCATGCCCGCCAGGCGGAAGATGACAATGACCGTGAAGTTGAAGGTGGTCGTGGTCGTACTCGCACTGCTAAAGCGCCGCGTCCGAAGAAAGGTAACAAACACGCTGAAAGCAAAGCTGACCGTGAAGAAGCGCGTGCTGCGGTTCGTGGTGGTAAAGGCGGCCGCCAGCGCAAAGGTTCTGCTCTGCAGCAGGGCTTCCAGAAGCCAGCACAAGCGGTTAACCGTGACGTTGTGATCGGCGAAACCCTGACCGTTGGCGAACTGGCTAACAAGATGGCGGTTAAAGGCTCTCAGGTCATCAAAGCGATGATGAAACTGGGCGCGATGGCGACCATCAACCAGGTTATTGACCAGGAAACTGCGCAACTGGTTGCTGAAGAGATGGGCCATAAAGTTATCCTGCGTCGTGAAAACGAGCTGGAAGAAGCGGTAATGAGCGACCGTGATACAGGTGCTGCGGTAGAACCGCGCGCACCGGTTGTGACCATTATGGGTCACGTTGACCACGGTAAAACCTCTCTGCTGGACTACATTCGTTCAACGAAAGTGGCCTCTGGCGAAGCGGGCGGCATTACTCAGCACATTGGTGCTTACCACGTTGAAACTGACAATGGCATGATCACCTTCCTGGATACCCCTGGCCACGCCGCGTTTACCGCAATGCGTGCCCGTGGTGCTCAGGCGACGGATATCGTGGTTCTGGTTGTTGCTGCCGATGACGGTGTGATGCCGCAAACTATCGAAGCTATCCAGCACGCGAAAGCGGCGCAGGTGCCGGTAGTGGTTGCCGTGAACAAGATCGATAAGCCAGAAGCCGATCCGGATCGCGTTAAAAACGAACTTTCTCAGTACGGCATCATTCCGGAAGAGTGGGGCGGCGAAAGCCAGTTCGTTCACGTTTCCGCGAAAGCGGGTACCGGTATTGACGAGCTGCTGGATGCGATCCTGCTGCAGGCCGAAGTTCTGGAGCTGCATGCTGTACGTAAAGGTATGGCGAGCGGTGTAGTCATCGAATCCTTCCTGGATAAAGGTCGTGGTCCGGTGGCATCCGTGCTGGTGCGTGAAGGTACGCTGCATAAAGGCGATATCGTTCTGTGTGGCTTCGAATATGGCCGCGTGCGTGCGATGCGTGACGAACTGGGCCGTGAAGTGACAGAAGCTGGTCCGTCTATTCCGGTGGAAATCCTCGGTCTGTCCGGTGTTCCGGCGGCGGGTGATGAAGCGACTGTGGTACGTGACGAGAAGAAAGCGCGTGAAGTGGCTCTGTACCGTCAGGGCAAATTCCGCGAAGTTAAGCTGGCACGTCAGCAGAAATCCAAGCTGGAAAACATGTTTGCCAACATGACCGAAGGCGAAGTTCACGAAGTGAACATCGTTCTGAAGGCCGATGTTCAGGGTTCTGTCGAAGCCATCTCCGATTCTCTGCTGAAACTGTCTACCGACGAAGTGAAAGTGAAGATCATCGGTTCTGGCGTAGGTGGTATCACCGAAACCGATGCGACGCTGGCTGCTGCATCTAACGCGATTCTGGTTGGCTTCAACGTTCGTGCCGACGCTTCTGCGCGTCGCGTGATCGAAGCGGAAGGTTTGGATCTGCGCTACTACTCCGTCATCTATAACCTGATTGACGAAGTGAAAGCGGCAATGAGTGGTATGCTCTCTCCGGAACTGAAACAGCAGATCATCGGTCTGGCGGAAGTTCGCGATGTGTTCAAATCGCCGAAATTCGGTGCGATCGCGGGCTGTATGGTTACCGAAGGTGTGGTTAAACGTCACAACCCGATCCGCGTTCTGCGCGACAACGTGGTTATCTATGAAGGCGAACTGGAATCCCTGCGTCGCTTCAAAGATGACGTCAACGAAGTTCGTAACGGCATGGAATGTGGTATCGGCGTTAAGAACTACAATGATGTACGCACCGGCGATATGATCGAAGTGTTCGAGATCATTGAGATCCAACGTACTATCGAGTAATTCGCTTCGATTTCGGCTGGTAGCCAGCCGAAATCGACGGTGGATGAACATTGCTGGCCGGGTAAGCGAAGCGCCTCCCGGCAAGAAATATTAAAAGGGGCTACGGCCCCTTTTTAGTCTGGAGAATTATTATGGCGAAAGAATTTGGTCGCCCACAGCGCGTGTCTCAGGAACTGCAAAAAGAGATTGCGATTATCCTGCAGCGCGAAATTAAAGATCCGCGTCTGGGTATGATGACCACCGTTTCTGGTGTCGAAGTTTCCCGCGATCTGGCTTATGCCAAAGTGTTTGTCACCTTCCTTAACGATAAAGACGAAGCATCCGTAAAAGCGGGTATCAAAGCGTTGCAGGATGCCTCTGGTTTTATTCGTTCTCTGTTGGGTAAAGCGATGCGTTTGCGTATCGTGCCGGAACTGACGTTCTTCTACGACAACTCGTTGGTCGAAGGGATGCGCATGTCCAACCTGGTGACCAGCGTGGTGAAACACGATGACGAACGTCGTGTGAACCCGGACGACAGCAAGGAGGACTGATGAGTCGTCCTCGTCGTCGCGGTCGCGACGTGCATGGCGTTCTGCTGCTCGATAAACAGCAGGGCGCTTCCAGCAATGATGTGCTGCAAAAAGTTAAGCGTCTTTATAACGCCAACCGTGCCGGACACACCGGAGCGCTTGATCCGCTGGCGACCGGCATGCTGCCGATTTGCTTGGGGGAAGCGACGAAGTTTTCCCAATATTTGCTGGATTCAGACAAACGTTATCGGGTGATTGCCCGCCTTGGGCAGCGCACCGATACGTCCGATGCGGATGGGCAAGTCGTTGAAGAACGTCCGTTGACCTTCAGTGCCGAACAACTGGCCGTTGCGCTGGACAGTTTTCGCGGAGATACGCAGCAAGTCCCGTCGATGTACTCTGCCCTGAAATACCAAGGAAAGAAGCTCTATGAGTATGCGCGTCAGGGTATTGAGGTTCCGCGTGAAGCTCGCCCAATCACCGTTTACGAGCTGTTATTTATCCGCCATGAAGGCAATGAACTTGAGCTGGAAATTCACTGCTCAAAAGGGACTTACATCCGCACCATCATTGATGATTTGGGTGAGAAACTTGGCTGCGGTGCGCATGTTATCTATCTGCGTCGCCTGGCGGTGAGCAAGTACCCTGTAGAACGCATGGTGACGCTCGAACAGCTGCGTGAACGGGTTGAGCAGGCCGAGCAACAGGGAATCCCTGCGGCACAACTGCTGGATCCGCTATTGATGCCAATGGACAGCCCGGCGTCAGATTTTCCGGCGGTTAATATTCCGTCAGTGGTCGCGGCATACTTCAAAAACGGTCAGCCGGTTCGGGCATCCGCTGCGCCAAAAGCGGGGCTGGTGCGTGTGACTGAAGGTGATGACGCGACATTCATTGGCATGGGTGAAATGGACGACGAAGGACGTGTTGCGCCGCGTCGTCTGGTGGTCGAGTATCCTGCACAATGACGGGCTTACCTTGCGGGAAACCGTGACTACGAGTAGAATATTGCCGCTTAACGCCGGGCTATGTATTTAACATCACCCGGCGTTAATCCTGAGGCTGCTGAATTAGAGATCGGCGCCTTCTCATTTTTTTATCACTGGAGTTCAAAATGTCTCTAAGCGTTGAAGCTAAAGCAAAAATCGTTTCCGAGTTTGGTCGTGGTTCTAACGACAGCGGTTCTACCGAAGTTCAGGTTGCACTGCTGACTGCTCAGATTAACCACCTGCAGGGTCACTTTGCAGAGCACAAAAAAGATCACCACAGCCGTCGTGGTCTGCTGCGTATGGTTTCTCAGCGTCGTAAACTGCTCGACTATCTGAAACGTAAAGACGTTGCACGCTACACCGCGCTGATCGAGCGTCTGGGTCTGCGTCGCTAAGTCTGGCGAGTTTCAAGAAGGGGCCTACAAGGCCCCTTTTTTCAACCAGGCGGCAGCAATTGGCAGTAAACTAATGTATTGTTGCCAGGTATGATCTTCACTGCAGAGGTTCGCGCGGCTAATGAGAGGCTTTATCCGCAATGGGCGGGTTAGGGTTGTCATTAGTCGCGAGGATGCATGAAGATTCGGTTAAATTGTCGGCATGCCAACGGTGTGCTGACTTTCATTAAGAAAGGACAGAACTTTGCTGAATCCGATCGTTCGTAAATTCCAGTATGGTCAACATACCGTCACGCTGGAAACCGGCATGATGGCGCGTCAGGCGACTGCTGCCGTAATGGTAAGCATGGATGACACCGCAGTATTCGTGACCGTTGTTGGCCAGAAAAAAGCAAAACCAGGTCAGGACTTCTTCCCGCTGACTGTTAACTATCAAGAGCGTACTTACGCTGCAGGTAAAATCCCTGGCGGTTTCTTCCGTCGTGAAGGACGTCCGAGCGAAGGCGAAACGCTGATCGCGCGTCTGATTGACCGCCCGGTTCGCCCGCTGTTCCCGGAAGGCTTCGTGAACGAAGTGCAGGTTATCGCTACCGTCGTTTCCGTTAACCCACAGGTTAACCCGGATATCGTGGCCATGATCGGTGCTTCCGCTGCGCTGTCATTGTCTGGTATCCCGTTCAATGGCCCGATTGGCGCCGCGCGTGTTGGTTATATCAATGACCAGTACGTTCTGAACCCGACTCAGGAAGAGCTGAAAGCAAGTAAGCTGGACTTGGTGGTTGCCGGTACTGAAGCCGCCGTTCTGATGGTTGAATCCGAAGCGGAACTGCTGAGCGAAGATCAGATGCTGGGTGCCGTGGTGTTTGGCCACGACCAGCAGCAGATTGTTATCCAGAACATCAACGATCTGGTAAAAGAAGCCGGCAAACCGCGTTGGGACTGGCAGCCGGAAGCGGTAAACGAAGCGCTGAACGCGCGCGTTGCTGCGCTGGCAGAATCACGTTTGAGCGATGCTTATCGCATCACTGACAAACAAGAGCGTTATGCTCAGGTTGACGTGATCAAATCAGAAACCATCGCCGCGCTGGTTGCAGAAGATGAAACCCTGGATGCTAACGAGTTGGGCGAAATCCTGCACGCTATCGAGAAAAACGTTGTTCGTAGCCGCGTACTGGCTGGCGAACCGCGTATCGATGGCCGCGAAAAAGATATGATCCGTGGTCTGGACGTTCGTACCGGTGTTCTGCCGCGCACCCACGGTTCCGCACTGTTTACTCGTGGCGAAACGCAGGCGCTGGTTACTGCAACGCTGGGTACCGCACGTGACGCGCAGATCATCGACGAGTTGATGGGCGAACGCACTGACTCTTTCCTGTTCCATTACAACTTCCCTCCGTACTCCGTTGGGGAAACCGGGATGGTTGGTTCGCCGAAACGTCGTGAAATTGGTCACGGCCGTCTGGCAAAACGCGGCGTGCTGGCAGTAATGCCGGATGCAGATAAATTCCCGTACACCGTACGCGTAGTTTCTGAAATCACCGAATCTAACGGTTCTTCTTCTATGGCTTCCGTTTGTGGTGCATCTCTGGCACTGATGGACGCAGGCGTACCGGTGAAAGCCGCTGTTGCGGGTATCGCAATGGGTCTGGTGAAAGAAGGCGACAACTTTGTTGTTCTTTCTGACATCCTGGGCGATGAAGACCACCTGGGTGATATGGACTTCAAAGTTGCGGGCTCCCGCGACGGTATCTCTGCACTGCAGATGGATATCAAAATTGAAGGTATCACCAAAGAAATCATGCAGGTTGCGCTGAACCAGGCGAAAGGTGCTCGTCTGCATATTCTGGGTGTAATGGAGCAGGCGATTAACGCGCCGCGTGGTGATATCTCTGAATTTGCGCCGCGTATCCATACCATCAAAATTAATCCAGATAAGATCAAAGACGTGATCGGTAAAGGCGGTTCCGTCATTCGTGCGCTGACCGAAGAAACCGGCACCACCATCGAAATCGAAGATGATGGTACCGTGAAAATCGCAGCAACTGACGGTGACAAAGCAAAACATGCCATTCGCCGTATTGAAGAGATTACTGCTGAGATCGAAGTGGGCCGTGTTTATAGCGGTAAAGTGACCCGTATCGTTGACTTTGGCGCGTTTGTTGCCATCGGTGGCGGTAAAGAAGGTCTGGTACATATTTCTCAGATTGCGGACAAACGCGTCGAGAAAGTGACCGATTATCTGCAGATGGGCCAGGAAGTACCGGTCAAAGTTCTGGAAGTTGACCGTCAGGGTCGTATCCGTCTGAGCATTAAAGAAGCGACTGAGCAGACTCAGCCTGCTGAAGCGTCGGAAGCGCCGCAAGCAGAGCAGGGCGAGTAAGGTTGCCTTTGCCCTTCGCGAAAGCGGAGGGCTTATTAGCAGGCAGGACGCCATGTTTGCAGCCGGGGGACAGGACGTTCATCCAATTGTTGTCTTCGGGAGTGGGAAATGAAGCCTTTTTTGCGCTGGTGTTTCGTTGCGACAGCTTTAACGCTGGCAGGATGCAGCAACTCTGCCTGGCGTAAGAGCGAAGTCCTCGCGGTGCCATTGCAACCGACTTTGCAGCAAGAAGTGATTCTGGCGCGCATGGAACAAATTCTTGCCAGTCGGGCTTTAACCGATGACGAACGCGCACAGCTTTTATATGAGCGCGGAGTGTTGTATGATAGCCTCGGTTTGAGAGCTTTAGCGCGAAATGATTTTTCACAAGCGCTGGCAATTCGACCCGATATGCCGGAAGTATTCAATTACTTAGGCATTTATTTAACGCAGGCAGGCAATTTTGATGCTGCCTATGAAGCGTTTGATTCTGTACTTGAGCTTGATCCAACTTACAACTACGCGCACTTGAATCGCGGGATCGCACTGCATTACGGCGGTCGCGACAAGTTAGCGCAAGATGATCTGCTGGCGTTTTATCAAGACGATCCTAATGATCCTTTCCGGAGTCTGTGGCTTTACATCGTTGAGCGGAAGCTTAATGAGAAGCAGGCTAAAGAAGCACTGAAACAGCGCTTCGAAAAATCGGACAAGGAACAGTGGGGATGGAACATTGTCGAGTTCTACCTCGGCGACATTAGCGAAGCAACGTTAATGGATCGCCTGAAGGCAGACGCAACGGATAACACCTCGCTCGCTGAGCATCTCAGTGAAACCAACTTCTATTTAGGTAAGTATTACCTAAGTCTGGGGGATAAGGACAGCGCCACGGCACTGTTCAAACTAGCGGTTGCCAACAACGTTCATAATTTTGTTGAGCACCGTTACGCATTGTTGGAATTAGCGCTCTTGGGCCAGGAGCATGACGACCTGGCAGAATCGGACCAGCAATAGCTGACGAACATATCAGCCCGTAATCTTTTTTTGATTGCCATCACCTTCGCGGGTGAGGGCTTCATTGTTCGTTAATCAACCTACTTTGAGCCGGTTCACACTTTTCAATGAAAATTGCTAATTTTTTTCACGATGAGTTATGTAGACTGGCCGCCAATGACATAGAGGCACTTGTACTACATGGCTGAATTCGAAACCACTTTTGCAGATCTGGGCCTGAAGGCTCCCATCCTTGAAGCCCTTAACGATCTCGGTTACGAAAAACCATCTCCGATCCAGGCTGAGTGCATTCCGCACCTGCTGAACGGTCGTGACGTGCTGGGTATGGCCCAGACTGGTAGCGGTAAAACTGCAGCATTCTCTTTACCGCTGCTTCATAACATCGATGCGGATCTGCGTGCGCCGCAGATCCTTGTGCTCGCTCCGACCCGCGAACTGGCGGTTCAGGTAGCTGAAGCAATGACTGATTTCTCCAAACATATGCACGGCGTGAACGTAGTCGCTCTTTACGGCGGTCAACGTTATGACGTGCAGTTGCGCGCGCTGCGCCAGGGGCCGCAGATCGTCGTCGGTACGCCGGGCCGTCTGCTGGATCACCTGAAACGCGGCACACTGGATCTCTCTAAACTGAGCGGTCTGGTGCTGGATGAAGCTGACGAAATGCTGCGCATGGGCTTTATCGAAGACGTAGAAACCATCATGGCGCAGATCCCGGAAGGTCATCAGACCGCTCTGTTCTCTGCAACCATGCCGGAAGCGATTCGTCGTATTACCCGCCGCTTTATGAAAGAGCCGCAGGAAGTGCGTATTCAGTCCAGCGTGACGACTCGTCCGGACATCAGCCAGAGCTACTGGACTGCATACGGCATGCGTAAAAACGAAGCACTGGTTCGCTTCCTGGAAGCGGAAGATTTTGATGCGGCGATCATTTTCGTTCGTACCAAAAACGCAACGCTGGAAGTGGCTGAAGCGCTGGAACGCAGTGGCTATAACAGCGCCGCGCTGAACGGTGACATGAACCAGGCACTGCGTGAACAAACACTGGAGCGTCTGAAAGACGGTCGTCTGGATATCCTGATCGCAACAGACGTTGCGGCACGTGGTCTGGACGTTGAGCGTATCAGCCTGGTCGTTAACTACGATATCCCGATGGATTCCGAATCCTACGTTCACCGCATCGGTCGTACCGGTCGTGCGGGTCGTGCGGGCCGTGCGCTGCTGTTCGTTGAGAACCGCGAGCGTCGTCTGCTGCGCAATATCGAACGTACGATGAAACTGACCATTCCGGAAGTAGAACTGCCGAACGCAGAGCTGCTGGGCAAACGCCGTCTGGAAAAATTCGCCGCTAAAGTTCAGCAGCAGCTGGAAAGCAGCGATCTGGATCAGTACCGCGCGTTGCTGGCAAAAATCCAGCCTTCTGCTGAAGAAGAGATGGATATTGAAACGCTGGCCGCTGCACTGCTGAAAATGGCGCAGGGCGAACGTCCGCTGATCCTGCCGCCGGATGCGCCGATGCGTCCTAAGCGTGAATTCCGCGATCGTGATGAGCGTTTTGAACGCCGTGCCGATCGTAATGATCGTGCCCCGCGTGGTGATCGTCCGGAACGCAGTGGTGAAGATCGTCCGCGTCGCGAACGTCGTGATGTTGGCGAAATGGAACTGTACCGCATTGAAGTGGGCCGTGATGATGGCGTTGAAGTCCGTCATATCGTTGGCGCTATCGCTAACGAAGGTGACATCAGCAGCCGTTATATCGGTAACATCAAGCTGTTCGGTACTCACTCCACCATTGAGCTGCCGAAAGGTATGCCTGGAGAAGTTCTGCAGCACTTCACTCGCACCCGTATTCTCAACAAACCGATGAATATGCAGTTGATGGGTGATGCCCTGCCGCGTGAGCGTAGCGAACGTCGCGGTGGCGGCGAACGTCGTGGCGGTGGTTTCGGTGGTGAGCGCCGTGAAGGTGGTCGTGGTGAAGGTCGCCGTTTAAGCGGTGAGCGTCAGGAAGGTCGTAGTTTCGGTGGCGAACGTCGTGCACCGCGCCGCGATCGTGACGACAGCGCTCCGCGTCGCCGTAACGACGCATAAGCTGCTTTACACTCTGTAAAGAAATAGATACAGCCCCGATCGAAAAGATTGGGGCTTTTTTTATCCGAAATGTACTCCTGTACTGGTACAATGCAGCGGCCTGAACTACGGGCATTGTTCATCACAGGAGAATCATTCAGATGTCGACACTGACAACCACACAAACTTCCCCTTCGCTGTTCGGCGGGGTGGTGATTATTGGCGGCACAATCATTGGCGCAGGGATGTTTTCTCTGCCGGTGGTGATGTCCGGCGCGTGGTTCTTCTGGTCATTGCTGGCGCTCGTCTTTACCTGGTTTTGCATGTTGCACTCCGGGCTGATGATTCTTGAAGCCAACCTTAATTACCGTAGCGGCGCGAGCTTCGATACCATCACTAAAGATCTGTTGGGTAAAGGCTGGAACCTGGTTAACGGTATCTCAATTGCCTTCGTGCTCTATATCCTGACTTACGCCTACATTTCGGCAAGCGGCTCTATTTTGCACCACACCTTTGCCGAAATGTCGCTGAATGTCCCGCCGCGCCTGGCCGGGTTTGCCTTTGCGCTGCTGGTAGCGTTTATCGTCTGGCTCTCGACGCACGCTGTCAGCCGGATGACGGCGATTGTGTTGGGGGCGAAGGTCATTACCTTCTTCCTCACCTTTGGCAGCCTGCTGGGGCATGTAGAGCCAGCTACCTTATTTAATGTCGCGCAGAGCGATGTTTCGTACACGCCTTATCTGTTGATGACGCTGCCGTTCTGTCTGGCCTCGTTTGGCTACCACGGCAATGTGCCGAGCCTGATGAAATACTATGGCAAAGATCCGCGCACCATTATTCGTTGCCTGGTCTACGGCACGTTGCTGGCGCTGGGGCTGTATGTTATTTGGTTGCTGGTTACGATGGGCAACATCTCTCGTCCCGCATTTATTGAAATCGCGGCAAAAGGCGGGAATATCGATGTGCTGGTGCAGGCGCTGAGCGGCGTGCTGAATAGCCGCAGCCTGGATCTACTGCTGGTTGTCTTCTCAAACTTTGCCGTCGCCAGCTCCTTCCTCGGGGTGACGCTGGGACTGTTTGATTACCTGGCGGACCTGTTCAAATTTGATGATTCCCCGTTGGGACGTTTTAAAACCGCACTGTTGACCTTTTTGCCGCCGATTGTCGGTGGCTTACTGTGGCCGAACGGTTTTCTGTATGCGATTGGTTATGCAGGCTTAGCGGCAACGGTATGGGCGGCGATTGTTCCGGCATTGCTGGCAAACGCGTCGCGTAAGCGCTTTGGCAGCCCGACGTTTCGCGTTTGGGGTGGCAAGCCGATGATCGTCTTGATCCTGCTGTTTGGCATCGGCAATGCAGTGGTACATCTGCTTTCCAGCTTCAATTTGCTACCTGTCTATCAGTAGCCATTTCCTCTCCTCTCCCTTGTGGGAGAGGAGGATATCGGTGCTAACCGAGCAGTTCCTCTTTCACCTGCATCGCCAGCTCAAAGGAGTAAAGCCGCGCCTGGTGATCAAAAATTTGCCCGTTAACCATAATTTCGTCGGCATCCGTTTCCCGCAGAATCGACTCCAGCCCGTGGCGTACTTTCGCTTTATCGCCCACCAGCGACATACTCAGCGCCTGCTGCACGCCATATTGTTCCGACGGTGACCAGAACTGATCCATGTTTGGGATCGGCGGCGGTAGTTGCGCGCTTTCGCCGCGGCGCAGTTTCACAAACGCCTGCTGCATAGAAGTAAACAGAAATTCCGCATCGCGGTTGCTGTCGGCAGCGACAATGTTGATGCACACCATCGCATACGGTTTTTCCAGCCGCGCAGAAGCCTTAAAGTTGGCGCGATAAAGATGCAAAGCCTGGAACAACATATCCGGCGCGAAATGCGAAGCAAAGGCAAACGGTAAGCCCAGTTGTGCGGCCAATTGCGCACTATACAGGCTCGAACCCAGCAGCCAGACGGGAATTTTTTCCCCATAGCCTGGCACAGGTCGTACGTGCGGGTTGGGATCGCGGGCGTCAAACCAGTCCACCAGCTCTGCGACATCACGCGGGAAATTATCGATATCACCACTCATATGACGGCGCAATGCCATCATGGTGCGCTGGTCGCTGCCGGGAGCGCGACCAAGGCCGAGATCGATGCGCCCAGGGTAAAGCGTATTCAGCGTACCGAACTGCTCGGCAATCACCAACGGCGAGTGGTTTGGCAGCATCACACCGCCGGAACCCAGATGCAGGGTTTGCGTATTCGCCGCCAGATAGCCAATCAGCACCGACGTCGCCGCGCTGGCGATACCGGTCATATTGTGGTGTTCGGCCAGCCAGTAGCGATGATAACCGCGCTGTTCGGCCAGCTTCGCCAGATCCAGCGAATGGGTAAACGCCTCGCGAGCGCTGGAGTTTTGTGGGATCGGCGCGAGATCGAGCACCGAAAAAGGGATCGTTTTGTCAGACATACACACTCACTTTGCTACAGCATGGTCATCAGATTGAAGGTCTTCTTCCAGCCTGGCGCAATGTGCCGCGCCCGGCCAGAAAAGCTGCAACTTTCATACTGCATTAACTTGTGACAATGCTTGTTAACAAAGTGAGCTTTTTACTGTTGAAGCACCAGCCCTGGCAGCCTGCGCCAGTAGCCGTTGCAGTCACTGTTGGTGGCCAGCGGTAACGGAGTATCACCGGTTTCATTAGCCTGAAACGCCTCGAGCATGGCAAATGTCTCGTTACCCATCGGCGACAGGCGCACAATATCCACAAGGCCATCCATTGAAGCCAGCTCATTGCCGAGGTTGTAGACATAGCCACTCATCGTCTGAATGCCGTTGAGCACAAAGACTTGCTGGTTCTCTTGCGAAAGAATGCTGCGCCCGTTTGGATATTTAATGCAGCAGGTTTCACACTCATCTTTGGGGCGGTCTTCGGAGCGGGCGGTAAAGCAGCGCGCAGAGTAAGCCAGCGGCAGATGACCGTAACTCAACACTTCCACTTCAAACTGCTGGCGAATACCCAGGGAATCACACTGATCGAGTAAGTTTTTCAGCCAGTCGCGCGAAAGCTCAACCGGCATGCACCAGCGCACCATGCCTTGCTTGAGCAGTAAACGCAGCGTCACCGCGTTGTAGCAGTTGAGCGCATGCCCGGCGACAAACGGCAGCTTGCGCTCGGCGCACATATTCACCACGCCCAGATCGCTGGCTTCGAGTAGAAACTCGCCGTTATCAACATAACGCTTCAGTTCGTTCAGCTCGGAGGATGCCTGCACCAGCGCTAACGTGGAAAGTACAACCTGCTTGCCGCTACCCGCCAACGCTTTTGCCATATCCAGCCAGTCGCCCACTTTAGTGGC
This sequence comes from Kosakonia sp. YIM B13571, assembly GCF_042788095.1. Lineage (NCBI taxonomy): Bacteria > Pseudomonadati > Pseudomonadota > Gammaproteobacteria > Enterobacterales > Enterobacteriaceae > Kosakonia > Kosakonia sp. YIM B13571. The sequence continues at coordinate 21,731 of NZ_JBHZPL010000013.1, forward strand.
GCGGCGCTTGCTGCAGACGGCTTCGCCAAGATAAATCACATCGGCACGGCTGGTGGCCGCCTGGCGGTAAAAATCTTCCAGCGTCTCTTTTGGCCAGTAGTAAAGCACCGGCCCTAATGAATATTTCATGGTTTTCCTACTGCCATTTGCGGTGATACGCGCCGAGGGTGGTTTGGGTGCCTTCCGACATCGAACCCAGCGTTTCCATCCAGGCGGATTGCGGTACAAAGTCTTGCGGCGAAGCCATGCAACGGTCGATTGCCTGACGCCAAACTTTTGCTACCTGACTGACATACGCCGGGCTGCGCTGACGCCCCTCAATTTTTACCGAGGCAATATTGGCGGCCAGCAACTCGGGCAGCAGCTCCAGCGTGTTGAGGCTGGTGGGTTCTTCCAGCGCGTGATAGCGCTCGCCATCCACCAGATAGCGGCCTTTGCATAAGGTCGGGTAACCGGCGTTTTCGCCATCCTGATAGCGATCAATCAGCACTTCGTTAAGGCGGGATTCCAGCCCCTGCGGCGTTTGCTGCCAGCGCACAAAACGCGCCGGAGAACAGGCACCCACGGTATTGGGCGATTCGCCAGTCAGGTACGAAGAGAGATAGCAGCGCCCTTCCGCCATAATGCACAGGCTGCCGAAAGCGAACACTTCCAGCGGCACCGGCGTGACGCGCGCCAGCTGTTTGACCTGGTGAATCGATAACACGCGCGGCAGTACCACGCGTGCCACATCAAAGTGGCGATGGTAAAAACGGATGGCCTCTTCGTTGGTCGCGGAAGCCTGAACGGAGACGTGGCGCTCAATATGCGGATAGCGCTCAGCCGCATATTCGAGCATCGCTAAATCTGCCAGGATCAGCGCGTCAGCACCAATCTGCGCTGCCATATCGACGGCGCGCTCCCAGCGTTGATAACCATCAGGATGCGCAAACGTATTAATGGCAATATGCAGCTTACGGCGGTGTTGGTGAACAAAGCTGACCGCTTCCTGAAGCTTCTTCTCGGTAAAATTGAGACCAGCGAAATGGCGGGCGTTGGTATCATCTTTCAGACCGATGTACACAGCGTCGGCACCGTTTTCGATGGCCGCCTTCAGCGCCGGAAGGTTTCCGGCAGGGCAGAGCAACTCCATAGTGTATCCTGCAATCAGGGGCGCAATGGCCCGGATGTACCCCGTGGGGTCGCTAAGTTGTTAATGAACTGGGATTTTAGTTAACCTGTCAGCGACAATTTTTGATTTGAGGCAGTTAAATGCGTATTGATGCCGCCAATAATCCCCCGCTGTTTATTCGTAATTGTTGATTTGTGCCGCTATGCCATTTGGCGATTGTGGCAAAATAGCAGTCATTATCATTTCAGGGAGTAAAGCTCGTGTTGGATAAATTGCGCTCACGTCTTGTTCACGTTGGCCCGTCGTTACTGAGCGTGCCGGTTAAACTGACGCCTTTCGCCATCAAACGTCAGGTGTTGGAGCAGGTGCTGCGTTGGCAATTCCAACAGGCGCTGGCGGACGGAGAGCTTGAGTTTCTCGAAGGCCGCTGGTTAAGTATCCAGGTTCGGGATATTGGCCTGACGTGGTATACCTCTGTTGAAGATGGGCAGATGATTGTGCGTGAATCTGCCGATGCGGACGTCAGCTTCAGCGCGGATGCCAGCGATTTGCTGATGATTGCTGCGCGTAAGCAAGATCCCGATACCCTGTTTTTCCAGCGCCGTCTGGTGATTGAAGGCGACACGGAACTTGGGCTGTATGTGAAAAACCTGATGGACGCCATTGAGCTGGAGCAGATGCCAAAACCCCTGCGGGTGATGCTGCTACAGCTGGCGGAATTTGTTGAGGCTGGCCTGCAAGCGCCGCCTGCAACGACACAACCTTCTGTAGGTGAGCCATGCTGATTAGAGTTGAAATTCCCATTGATGCTCCTGGTATCGACGCGCTGCTGCGCCGTAGTTTTGGCGGCGAAGCGGAAGCGTCGCTGGTGCATGATCTGCGCGAAGACGGGCTGATCACGCTGGGATTTGTTGCGACTGATGATGAAGGCCAGGTCATTGGCTACGTGGCGTTTAGCCCGGTCTCGGTCGCAGGTGAAGAGCTGCAATGGGTCGGGCTTGCGCCGCTGGCCGTTGATGAGCAGTATCGCGGGCAGGGTATTGCGCGTCAGCTTGTGTATGAAGGGCTGGACTCACTCAACGAGTTTGGCTATGCGGCGGTTGTGACCTTAGGTGATCCTGCGTTTTATAGCCGTCTCGGGTTTGAGAAGGCGGCGCAGTATGATTTGCACTGTCGCTGGCCAGAAAGCCATGAGGCGTTTTTAGTCCACCGCCTGGCGGATGACGCGTTCAATGGCGTCAGTGGCCTCGTCGAATACAGCGATCATTTCAATCGCTTTTAACCGTCACAGATAACAGGCTTTCCCGCAGCGCCTCAAACGAACCATCCCCGGCGACGAGGCGCTCTTTCTGGCTCTTGGTTAACTGCTTAATGCGGTACTCCAGCCGCAGCGCCAGCGATCTTTCCCCCACCTCGGCTGAAAAAGCCAACGCCAGTGCGCCTTTTCCACGTAGCGCTTTTGCGCCTTTTCCGGATTGATGCTGGATAAAACGCCGTGCGACATCGGTGGTAATTCCGGTGTAGAGCATGTTGTCAGCGGTACGAATAAGATAAAGAAACCAGGGCGTCATGACGATGTTCAGTATGTTAATGTGAAAGAAAAATACCATGGGGAAGGGAAAAAATGGAGACTCTTGCAGCCATTAATCGCTGGCTGGCGAAGCAACATGTCGTGACCTGGTGCGTGGCGAATAGGGGAGAGTTATGGTGTGCGAACGCGTTCTATTTTTATGACCCGCACGCGGTCGCGTTTTATATCCTGAGCGAAGATCAAACCCGCCATGCACAGATGACGGGCTTGAAAGCGCAGGTCGCGGGCACGGTAAATGGTCAGCCAAAAACCGTGGCGTTGATTCGCGGCGTGCAGTTCACCGGTGAGATCCGCCGCCTTGACGGCGAGGAGAGCGCGACGTTGCGTGCGCACTACAATCGTCGCTTTCCGGTCGCCCGCATGTTATCCGCCCCGATGTGGGAAATTCGCCTTCATGAATTGAAGTTCACCGACAACACGCTGGGCTTTGGTAAAAAACTGCACTGGATCCGTGATTCAGGCACCCAGTAAACGCAACGCTTCGCGATTAAACGCCGGCAAATCATCGGGAGTACGGCTGGTAACCAACTGATCTTTATCGACAACCACTTCCTGATCGTAGAACTCACCTCCGGCGTTTTTCACATCCACCACAATCGGCTTCACCGCCGTGAGTTTGCGTCCGCGTATCGCATCGGCGCTGATCAGCAACTGCGGGCCGTGGCAAATGGCGAATACCGGTTTCCCGGCGCTGATGAAATCACGCGTGAAGGTCACAAAACGATCGTCGCCGCGTAGATAGTCAGGCGAGTGGCCTCCCGGTAGCAGCAGCGCGTCGAAGTCTGCCGGACGCACTTCATCAATGGCTTTATCAATCACCACTTCCGCTTCGCCCTTTTTGCCGTGAATGGTTTTCCCGGCCTGTTTCTCAATTGTGATCACTTCATGGCCGGCTTTGCGAAATTCATGCGCCGGAGAGGTGAATTCTGAATCTTCAAACTCGTCGGTGATCAAGACAGCAATTTTCTTGCTCATACTTCCTCCGTTGTTTTGGCTTCAGAAAGGGAGTTATGCATACTGATAACTCACCAGAACACTAAGCCTGGTCCAGCAGGCCGACATTGCAAGACAGATTCATCTGCAAAGGGGGAAACGATGCAACGTGTATTAATCACTGGTGCCACTGGTTTGGTTGGCGGGCATTTGTTGCGGTTGCTGAACAGCGACCCGCGAATTGACTCTATCGTTGCGCCCACTCGCCGCCCGTTGCAGGGGATTTCCGGCGTTACGAACCCGCACGATCCCCAGCTCAGTGATGCGCTAGCGCTGGTGACGGAACCCATCGATACGGTTTTTTGTTGCCTTGGCACAACCCGGCGTGAGGCGGGGAGCAAAGAGGCGTTTGTGCTTGCCGATTACACGCTGGTGGTGGATACCGCGATCACCGGCCTGCGTCTTGGTGCCACGCAAATGCTGGTGGTCAGTTCAATGGGGGCAAACGCGCGCTCGCCATTTTTCTACAACCACGTGAAAGGTGAGATGGAAAATGCGTTGATGGCCCAGCAGTGGCCGTCGCTGACGATTGTCCGCCCCTCCATGCTGCTGGGTGAGCGGGAGAAAACGCGGGTGAACGAATCTTTGCTGGCACCGCTTTTCCGCCTGCTGCCGGGTAACTGGAAGTCGATTCCCGCACACGACGTTGCCCGTGCAATGCTGGCGCTGGCATTTTTGCCTGCGAGCCAGCCGACCCGGATAGTGAAATCCGCGCAGCTACGCGCGATCGCTGCCGATAGCTCATTGGCAAAATAGTTATCACGGCGTACTATTCTCGGGCTTATAAATATATCCCCGGGGAATGTTATGACTGGTCAGTCTTCACCTCAGGCGGCAACACCTGTTCAATGGTGGAAACCCGCTCTGTTCTTTCTTGTTGTTATCGTGGGCCTTTGGTATGTGAAATGGCAGCCTTATTACGGCAAAGCGTTCACTGCCGCCGAGACACACAGCATCGGTAAATCCATCCTTTCGCAGGCCGATTCCAGCCCGCTTCAGGCGGCGCTTGATTATGCCATGGTCTATTTTCTCGCAGTCTGGAAAGCGGCGGTACTCGGCGTACTGCTCGGTTCGCTGATTCAGGTGCTTATCCCGCGCGACTGGTTGCTGCGTACGCTGGGGCAAAAACGCTTTAGCGGCACCCTTTTCGGTACGTTGTTTTCTCTGCCTGGTATGATGTGCTCCTGCTGTGCTGCGCCAGTCGCCGCGGGGATGCGGCGTCAGCGCGTTTCCATGGGCGGTGCGCTGGCGTTCTGGATGGGCAACCCGCTACTGAACCCAGCGACGCTGGTGTTTATGGGGTTTGTGCTTGGCTGGCATTTCGCGGCAATCCGTCTGGTTGCCGGTCTGGTCACCGTGCTCGGCGTGGCAACGCTGGTACAGATGCTGGTGAAAGATAGCCCGCAACAGGCAGAGCCGGTGGAGATCACTTTGCCGGAGCAGCAGGGCAGCTTTATGGCGCGTTGGGGCAAGGCATTGTGGCAACTGTTCTGGAGCACCATTCCGGTCTATATCCTCGCGGTGCTGGTTCTCGGTGCGGCGCGCGTCTGGCTGTTCCCGCATGCGGATGGCGCGGTGGATAACACATTGCTGTGGGTGATTGCGATGGCGATTGTCGGTTGCCTGTTTGTTATCCCCACAGCGGCAGAAATTCCGATTGTGCAAACCATGATGCTGGCGGGGATGGGCATGGCGCCTGCATTGGCGCTGCTGATCACGCTGCCAGCGGTTAGCCTGCCATCGCTCGTTATGCTGCGTAAATCTTTCCCGGCGAAAGCCCTGTGGCTGACCGGTGGCCTGGTGGCGTTGTGCGGAGTGATGACCGGTATTATTGCGCTGCTGTAAGCCAACTAATGCGCGAAAAAAAAGCCCGGTTTTACCGGGCTTTTTCATGATAGCGAGTTTATTTAAGCAGGGTAAAGGCGGTGGTCACGTGTTTCACTCCGCTGACGCGGCTGGCGATATCCGCGGCGGCCCGACCTTCACGCTCGGTAACCAGCCCCATCAGGAACACTTCACCGTTTTCCGTTGTCACTTTCACGTTTGACGATTTCACCTGGTCACTGCTCAGCAACTGCGAGCGAACTTTGGTCGTTATCCAGGTATCGGAAGAGGCTGTACCCAGACCAATCGGCTGACCCTGGCGGATCTCGTTAAAGACTTCGGTTGTCCCCTCCACACCAACGGCAATCTGTTTTGCCCGCGAAGAGAGATCGGTATTCGGTGCCTGGCCGGTCAGCAGCACTTTCCCCTGGTAGGCGGTGACGTTAACACGCGCTTCTTTCTTAATTTGTTCATCTTTCGACAGCGCGCTATTCACGCGCAGCTCCAGCGTGCTGTCATCCACCTGGGTGCCGACGGTTCGCGGGTCCGTTGCGGCTTTTGTGCCTACGGCTGCGGAACCTACCACCACTGCGCCAACACAACCCTGTAACAGCAGCGCGGAAATAAGGACTGCGAGGGGCGTAAATGCCTTCATGTGTACTCCTTAATCATCCTGGTGAGGAAAAAGCGTGTTATCAATCAGATCGCATAAGCAATTTACCGTCAGCATGTGCATTTCCTGGATGCGCGCGCTGCGGTGGGAAGGAATACGAATTTCGACATCCTGCGGCCCCAGCAGACCCGCCAGCTCGCCACCGTCGTAGCCCGTCAACGCAATGATCGACATATCGCGTGTCACCGCCGCTTCGACGGCTTTAACGATATCGCGACTGTTACCACGCGTTGAAATGGCCAACAGAATATCGCCGGTATGGCCGAGCGCCCGAACCTGCTTGGCATAAATTTCATCATGCAGACGGTCATTTGCTATCGCGGTTAAGACCACATTATCGGTATTAAGTGCAATGGCAGGTAAACTAGGACGTTCTGTTTCAAAACGGTTGATCATGCTGGCAGCAAAATGCTGTGCGTTGGCAGCAGATGTGCCGTTGCCACAACAGAGGATTTTGTTGCCATTCAGCAGGGAGTGAACCATCGTCATGGCTGCTCGGGAAATGGCATCAGGTAGCGCTTCCGCCGCCGCAATTTGGGTTTGAATGCTTTCCGTAAAGCAGACTTTAATTCGTTCGAGCACGGTATTCCCTATCATTCAGCAATCATGAGTGGTCATTAAAAGCGTTAGGTATCCACTCAACATCATTTTCGGTGAAGGCTACCACATCAAACCGGCAATCCACAGTGTCAAAACTCCCATTGTGCCGGGCCAGCCATAATTGCGCGGTATGCAGCAGTTTGGCTTGCTTGGCGCGGGTGACGCTGCTTGCCGCACCGCCAAAACGCGCCGACTTTCGATAGCGCACTTCAATAAACACGGTGGTCTTGCCGTGTCGCATTATCAGGTCGATTTCACCGCCGCGCTCGTGCACATTGGCGGCGATAAAGCGCAGTCCTTTGCTTTCAAGCAGGCGACGTGCTTTCGCTTCCCACACGTCGCCGGTCTGCTTACGGCTTAATTCGCCGGGACGATTTGCCCCTGTTGGTATTTGAGCCATGACAACTTCCTGTTGATCACGCAGTCTTGTGTAGCCGTTAAATCGCCGGTATTGCCGTTCAGTTCAAAACCCGGCACCTGACGCATTTGCGAGAAGTTATTCGCCAGCGACCAGGCATCCGCGCCCATCGCGTACAGACGCGCCAGCGAATAGTCGTTATTCACGCTTTTCAGCGCTTGCTGCATCAGCGACGGGTTTGCCCCGGCAAGCATAGGGATTTCGTTGAATTGCAGACCTTCCATTTCAAGGCGGAAATCCGGGCCTGCACCGCCCTGCGCGCTGCGTGAGCTGGCGTACAGCATCACGCCACTCTGGCTGCCGGTACGCAGAGTAATCATCGGTTTAATTAACGCGATTTCATCCTGCGTAGCGACGATATATACCGCGTCTACGCTGCCGCTACCGCTAATTTGTGCATCGGTCGGCGGAGCCGGAATATTCAGACCGCCAACCGTCACGCCTGGCTGCTGGGGCAGACTGGAGGCGACCGGGCTACCGGTCAGGGCGATGCCAGAGCGACCGTTCAGCCCCATACGCAGTTCAGCGGTGGAGCCAAATTTCTGTGCCAGCACAACGCCGCCGCCCAGTTTTTTCCACTCATCGGCAAACGCGGTACTGACGCGTTCACCCAACGCGCTGCGTGGCACCAGCAGCAACGGCGCGTGTCGGCCCTGCTCAAAAATATGGCGTGCGGCGTCGTGAGCTTCATCCTCTGGCGAGAGGGCGAAGTAACAAATGTTGGCGCGGTTTTCGACATGCTCCGGCTGGTTGAGCGCCAGTACGTTCAGCGACGTGTTGCTGCGCATCAGCTCTTCAACGTTGTTTTTCAACAGCGGGCCTACCACGATGCTGGCTCCGTCCTGCTGAACCTGGTTGAGGATCTGATCCATCGGCTGCGCGCTGGTATCGTAAACTTTCAGCTCAGCACCGGGGTTCGCTGGCGTGCCTGTCACGGCAGGTGCAGCGACCGGTTGCGTCGCATTGGCGTCGGTCGGCTGAGTGGGTGTTGTGGCTGCCGGATCCGGCTGAGCAGTGGCGGCAGAATCCGTTGCTGCTGCGTCACTTTGCGCTGCGCTATCCGGCGCTTGCGCTTGTTGTGCATCCGGTGCAGCCGCATTTTGCTGCGCCGGAGCATTGGTCAGATCATTCACGTTAGCGTCTGCTGGGCTGACAACGGCTGCGGTGGCGGCCTGCGCAACTTGCTGCGGAACCGCCGGGCCGGAAACCGGGGCGATGCCGTTTTTCGCCGCTTCAAAACCTTGCTGGATAGCGCGGCTAAACACCGACGCCTGGCCATTTAACGGCAACAGCAGCGCGATTTTGTTGGTTGCTGCCGGTTTAAAGTTTTGCAGGTTCGACAACTGCGTAGGCAGCATTTTCGCCGCCGGGTTTTGCGGATAGCGCGTTTGCCAGTCGGTAATGCCCGCTTTCAGCATATTGGGATCGTTGCGGTTATCGAACCACATGCGTTGCAGGTCGAGCCAGCCTTGCAGCGTCACTTCATCGGCGTTGATCACCAGCGCTCTGGCTTGATCTTGTGTCATGGAGGCCAGCGCTTGCCAGGTGGCGTCGATGTTTTTCTGCTTCTCTTCCGGTTTGCTCAACAGCGGTTGCTGGGCAATGAGCGCGCGCAGCAGCGTCAGAGAAGGCTTGCCTTGCGAGGCGGAAATGCTAATTTGCCAGTAACGCGCTTGCTGGTTTTGCTCAAGATCGGCGGGATCGATTTCGTTGAGTAGCGCTTTCGCACCGGCAAAATCCTTCTGCGCCAGTTTCATTTCGGCAGCGAGCAACGTGCGTTCTTTACGCTGGTTATCGCTCAGATCCTGCGGCAACTGGGCAAACAGTTCGCCGGCCTGCTGGGTTTTTCCCTCTTTCAGCAGTGCACGAATGGCGAGTAATTGCCAGTTGGTCTTGCTATCATCTGTGCTTTGCTGCATCTGATGCAGGTAATAGCCAGAATCGGCCTGGGCTTCGCCCTGCATATGCGAGGCGCTCTGGTCTGTCGATTGCGTGCCGCAGCCTGCAAACAGCAGGGCGGCGAGCACCACAGGCAGGCAGCGCGTGGCTTTCGAACGTAGAAATCTTGACGGTAGCATACTGTATCCAGTGATAATTTTTACGCAATGCTCAATATTAAATCGGCAATACGGATGAAACAATGAAACAACACGAATCGGCGGAGAATTCTCAAGGTCAGCTCTATATTGTACCTACTCCTATCGGGAATTTGGCTGATATTACGCAGCGCGCGCTTAACGTGTTACAAGCCGTTGATTTAATTGCCGCTGAAGACACCCGCCACACCGGTTTACTGCTCCAGCACTTCGCCATTAATGCCCGTTTGTTTGCGCTTCACGACCATAATGAGCAGCAAAAAGCCGAAACGCTGGTGGCGAAGCTGAAGGAGGGGCAGAACATTGCGCTGGTCTCCGACGCCGGAACGCCGCTGATTAATGATCCGGGCTACCACCTGGTGCGCACCTGCCGCGAGGCTGGTATCCGCGTGGTGCCGCTGCCTGGCCCGTGCGCCGCCATTGCCGCGTTAAGCGCCGCCGGGCTGCCGTCGGATCGTTTCTGTTACGAAGGTTTTCTGCCCGCCAAATCGAAAGGGCGTCGCGATACGCTCAAAGCGCTGGAAACCGAAAGCCGTACGCTGATTTTTTATGAATCCACGCACCGCCTGCTGGAAAGCCTGGAAGATATGGTCGCCGTGTGGGGGGAATCCCGCTATGTGGTACTGGCGCGCGAGCTGACCAAAACCTGGGAAACCATCCAGGGCGCGCCGGTGGGCGAGTTGCTGGCATGGGTAAAAGAGGATGAGAACCGCCGTAAAGGCGAGATGGTGCTGATCGTCGAAGGGCATAAGGCGCAGGAAGATGAGTTGCCCGCCGACGCAATACGCACATTGGCGCTGCTGCAAGCCGAACTGCCGCTGAAAAAAGCGGCCGCGCTGGCGGCGGAAATCCACGGCGTGAAGAAAAATGCGCTGTATAAGTACGCGCTGGATCAGCAAGAGTAAGCCGCATGATGACCGGGGCGCAGTCGTTATGCGCCCCAGCTCTGTCAGAGAATACCCAACGCTGAGGCAATAATGGACAGCACAAATGTCACCGCAATCAGCACCACCGGGTGAGTCTTTTTCGCACGCAGCAGGTAATACATCAGCAGCGTATACCCCATTGGCAAAATGTTTGGGAACACCTTGTCAAAAAAGTCTTTTTGTAGCGCGACGCTGTGTGTTTCATCAATGGGGAAGGTGGTGACCACATTGATATGCACATACGAGGCAATTAGACCGCCGATAACGGTAATCCCCAGAATTGTCGCCGATCTTGCGATCATTTGTGAGTTTTCACGAACTTTATCAATCGCTTTAACGCCCACAGAATAACCGACGTGTGTCCAGCCGACGCGCAAAAAGAAAATCGCCAGGTAGACCGCGAAGAAAAGTATCGGGCCAAGCAGGTTGCCCTGGCTGGCAAAAGAGGAGCAGATACCCGCCATAATCGGTAACAGCGTAAACCAGAAAATGGCATCACCAATCCCCGCAATAGGGCCAAACAGTGCAACTTTTAACCCCTTAATGGTGCTGCGGTTTTCCCCTTTCTCTTCCATTGAGATAAGCAGCCCCATCAAAAAACCAACCAGGTTGGGGTGGGTATTAATAAATTCCAGATGGTCTTTCATTGCCGCGCTTAAGCCGTCTTTATCATCCTTATAAATCTTTTTCAGCAGCGGCAGCATTGCCCAGGTAAAACCGCCAGCCTGCATCCTTTCATAGTTAAAACTGGCTTGCAGCACGGACGAACGGAAACCTAACCGGGTGATATCTTTCTTACTGATTTCAGATGCCATTGCTGTAATCCTCTTTATCGCTGGGGTTGCCTTCTACCTGCGGCTGAGACGGGTTTTTCGCCCGCGCATTGAAGAATTCATAGACTGCGAAACCGGCACCTAAAACGGCAACCGGCAGCAGGTTGCTGACCTGGATATAACAGACGAACAGAAACCCGGCGATCAGGTAGGGAATGTATTGCGCTTTGAACATAACGCGTAAGAGCAAGCCGAAACCGACCGCTGGCAAAATGCCGCCCGCCACTTCAAAGCCGTGTGTCAGCCAGCCAGGCATTGCTTTCACCAGCGCCTGCATTGCGCCCTGTGCCATGTAGGTACACAGAAACGCGATAATGGCGTATGAACAGGCGACAATCAGCGTGGTGAGCCAGTTAAGGCGCGCAAAAGCCCGGGTATCGCCCGTGCTGGCGTAGTTATCCGCCTTCGACATAAATAACGAGAAAGCCGAGTAGAAGAACAGAATGATGTACTGCATTAACAGGCTAAACGGCAGCCCAAGGCCGATTGCCGTTTTGGCATCGACACCCGTGGACCAGGCGATAACCGTCGTCATCACGCCCGCCATAATCGGGTTTGGCGGTTGTACACCGCCCGCCGGGGTTAAGCCTGCAAAGGCGAGTTCGGTTAAGCCGCCGGTAATTAACCCGATATGAATGTCCCCAAGGATTGCGCCTGTCAGGGTACAAACAATGATCGGTCTGAACAGGAATAATGCTTCCAGCCAGAAATCAATACCGAGGATAAAAACCAGAGCTGCCAGGGATAATCCCTGTATTAGCGTTATTTCATGCATTTTTCAGCCTCATCAGAGAGCGTTGTTTAGCATCGTTTACCGACAGAAAAACTCAGTCGGGAATATCGGTTTTTGAATCGCCGGGAACATCCTGAATGAAAATATGGGCCCCGTGATGTTTGATAAAACGCAGATCGTCCAGGTCCTGTTCATTGACATAGACTTTGCTGCTTATCTGCTTTTTCCCCGCAGAAAAATGCATATTGCCGACGTTGACGTCGCCAAGTTTCACGCCGCCTTCAATCAGTTTTCGTACCGTTTCTGGCGTGCGGCAGATGAGGAAAATTTTTTGATGAGGCGCAGCCTTATCGAGAATATTTATTGTTTTTTCCAGCGAAAAGAAGCGGATACCAAAGCCATAGGTTTCTGCTGTTATGCCCATCAGTTTTTGCTGCAAGGTGTCTTTTGCGACGTCATCGTCTACGACGACAAGCAAATTGGCACCGATAGCCGACGTCCAGGTAACGCCCACCTGCCCATGGACGAGACGGTTATCGATGCGTGTTAGTAAAATATTCGGTGAGCTCATCTTATTGTCCTGTCATTAATTAATACGGATATGTTCCTTTTTAATATTTATTCCAGTAATGCTTTCAACCAGTAACGACGTAAAGGCAGCATCAGTGCGCCCAAAATAATTTCTTATTTCTCCAGTCTGTCGGCAGAACCGCAGACCGTTACCTTACTTCTCACAACGTCTTTCATCGCATCCATACCGACCCGCATGTAGTAGCGCGGATCGTTACCATCAGGGTTTTCGTCAAACCATTTTCTCACCGCCGCAGCGAATGCAATTTTCAGCTCCGTCGCGACGTTGACCTTACATATGCCTAATTCAATCGCCCGACGGACAAATTCGTCGGGCACATCACTGGCACCGTGCAGCACCAGAGGAACATCCACCACGTTACGAATAGCGGCAAGGCGCTGAAAGTCGAGTTTCGGCGGTTTCGTATACAGGCCGTGCGCCGTACCAATAGCGACGGCGAGGCTGTCAACGCCGGTTAATTCGAGGAAACGTTGGGCATCCTGCGGTGACGTCAGAAAGGTACTTTCTTCGTCAACGTTCATGTCGTCTTCCATGCCACCAAGGCGCCCAAGTTCCGCTTCGACGCTGCAATCCTGGCTATGACAGAAATCAACCACGGATTTAACCAGTCGCACATTTTCGTCGAAAGGGAGATGGCTGCCGTCAATCATGGCACTGCGCACGCCGATATTGACCTTCCGGCGGATATCATCCAGCGATTCGTGATGGTCCAGATGGAGCGCCACAGGCATGTGGTAACTGGCAGAGTAGGCGTCGCACAGCGCGTAGATCTCTTCTATGGCGATGTGTTTATAAGTGCCAGGGGTGCCAGCAAGGATCACCGGTGAACGCATCTCCTGGCAAACTTCAAGAATGGCCTGAATGGTCTCAGCATTATGGATATTGAACGCAGGGATGGCGTAGCCTTTCGCCTGCGCGTCCTGCAAAAGATATTTGGTCGAGATAATGCTCATTATGCCTCCTGCCATGGATGAATGACGACACCTTGCACCACCCGGTTAACCGTCCCGCTCTGGGACGGGGTATCCGGGGCGATCCCGGCTTTTATCGATTGAGTGAGGGCAAATACCTGCGCGTACATCAGGAAACAAAATGCCTGCTCGACATCCAGAAATTCGCGGGCGGGGGGCAGCGTAATATGTGTTTCGGCTGTGATAGCGGGCTCTTCCGCTGCACTGATCGAGACAATACGCAGTGCCTGGTTTTCACGATGAAGTTCTGCCAGCAGATCGCGATCGTAGAGGCGTGTGTAAGGGTGGCTTGACATAAACACGACAACCAGTGTTTCGTTATCAATCAGCGATTTAGGGCCATGGCGAAAGCCAGTAGGGGAATCGTAAAAGGCGACCAGTTTGCCGGCGGTTAATTCCAGTACTTTGAGCGCCGATTCTCTCGCTACGCCCTGCAACCCGCCGCTACCGAGATAGACGATGCGTTTGAAGGGGAAATCCCCGAATACGTTGGCGGAGAAATCCCCGAGCGAGTGGATGATTTGCTGGCAGCGTGCGGCAATATCACGAAAACGCGCTGTGCTAATGACATCGGGCGCGAAGAGGGCAAGGCAGCTTGCCATCATAGTGGTGATGCTGCTGGTCATGGCGAAGCCGCGATCGTGCGTTTCGGCAGGCATCAACAGCGCCTTGCCGTGGCTGCTGGTTTCAGCATTCTGGTATAACGCACCGGCTTCGTTGCAGGTGATAGCGAGGTGATAACACTGCGTGACGAGCTGGTCTGCCAGGTTAACGGCTGCGACGCTTTCCGGGCTGTTGCCAGAGCGCCCGAAGGACACCAGCAGCGTCGGCTGCGTTTCCTGAAGGTAGTCCGTGGGGTTGGTGACCAGGTCGGTGGTTGGTACTGCGGTAATATTTTTCCCGGTGTGGCGCGCAAGCCAGGGGCCAATAATGTCGCCAATAAAGGCGGACGTCCCTGCGCCAGTAAGAATAATTTTAATATTTTGTATTGATAAAACGGGCTGCAAAAACGCATCAATCTCATCGCGCTGGCGATCGATATTTTCAAGCGAGGCAATCCAGCACGCCGGTTGTTGACGAATTTCTTGTTCGGTCCAGGTTGACGTGTTTGATCGCCCGGAAAGCATTTCACTCATAGCATATTCCTTAGTCATGCACGGTCACGAAAGTGAGCGGAAAGAAACCTTTCATTTCGTTTCATTGAATATATTTCTCGTTAAATGAAACGTAACGAAAGTTAAGTGAAAGATCAATGCGAAAATAACAATAAATCGAAAATTGTGATCGTTAATGCAAAGGAAGTGAAATTTAAATGAACAAAAGAAAGGATGCTGAAAAGTGAAAGTGAAAGTGAAAGTGAAAGTGAAAGTGAAAGAAAAGGCATGGCGTGATAAGCGCGCCATGCCCAAATAACAGACAGGGAAAAGGACTACAAAGGGGGCTGGGTTATTGCCTTAACCGCGATCTCATCTGTCAGATCCCTTCTTCAATCTGTTGTTCGTCGCGGCAACGCCCGAGTTCATCGGCGAGGCTTGTCAGGCCACGATGACCGCACTCAAGCGCTTGTGTGCGAAACGCTTCACAGCTTAATTCATCCCGTTCAAGCGCCATTTCCAGCAGCAGTTGCAGGTTGGTGCCGGTAATGACTTCACGGTTCGGCTGCTGCATCGCCAGAGTGGACGCGACACGAAATGGCGTGCCGCCCAGAAGATCGGTGAGAAACACCACTCCCTCATTGCCACTTAGCGTGTTGACCGCCTCTTCCAGTTGCTCTGTCAGCAAGGCGGTCGTTGAGGTTTCTGGAAAATCGATAGCGATAAATTGCGACTGCTCACCCAGAATTTGCGTCATTGCCCTTGCCATTCCACTGGCGAAACCACCGTGTCCACAAAGAATAATTCCCAGCATCGTGACTCCTTAATTCAGAGAAAGTGTGCAAATTTACCGACAATAGCCAGCGCGACAGACTGTAACAAGCTGATTTCCATAAAAGAGCCTCAACGTAGTGTGAAGATATGCAGCGCGGCTCTGTCGGTACACCTTGTACCAGCCACTCCACGCCGTTGGCTTGCAATGCATTGAACGCTGCCATGTCGCGGGCGTTGACAGAGACTGTTTTGGCGATCTGCTTTTTGCCGCGACCAGAAGCGCACGGCGATCCCTTCCGCCAGCACCATTTCCATCAAATTTTGTTGTACGGGATCGTCGGCAACCTCATCGTTGGGCTCCAATACCCGTTTAGCCCCGGCAAATCCCACCCACAGCCCCCCGACCTCGCCGTGGATTAAGCGTTCATTAATACGGCTTAACACGATGTTTTCAATAGTGTTTTCCTGTTAATTGTTATCAGACGAAACGCACTGACAGGCGGCGTGGTACTGACGTAGCACGTCCTGGATGTGATCAATAATCAGCGCGTTGGGCGTTGCGCTCAGCCTGTGCTCACGCACTCTGGCGTACTGGAGCGGCAGGTACTGGCTGATGAGCGGAAGTGGAATGGTCTGGTCGGCCAGGTTACGTACCAGTCGTGCGTAAGATTCATCAATCTGGCTATCCGGCCAGTAGTAACGCACGCGGTCTGAATAGCTAAAATCTCGCGCCAGGCGGCGGGCATGGTTGTCACCGTGATAGTGGCTTTGCCAGTACTCAGGACGGTCGAGCATGACATTTTCCAGCACGTGGCGAAGATCGGAACAGGCGCGGGCGGGAAGCAGTTCCTCTTCGATAGCCGCCAGGGCGAACAGCGCCTCGCGCAGAGCGAAAGTAAGCGCCGGGCCGACTTTCAAAATAGCAAAGTGATCGTGAACCAACTGACGCAGTGCCTGAGGCGTCTGGTAATCCGTGGAGTGGGCTTCAAACACCAGTGTCGGCTGATCTTCCACCATTTTGCTTAGGGCGCTGGCTTTATGTGGCTGGTAATCCACGACATGGCTGTTATCGAATTCAACGCCAGGCTGGACCACCAGTGCGATGATGCGTGGCCAGATGTTGCTTAGCCCCAGGCGTTCAAATGCGATGCGATGCGCCTGTAACGTGGCGCGCGCGGCATCGGGTGAGGTAACGGCAAGCTCGGTCAGCGTTTCATGGGCACCACCAGGGACGGGAACTTCAGTGCCGATGACGTAAACCAAATCGCTTTCGCCCGATTGTTCGATACAGGCCGCTTCGGCCACCTGTGCCAGTCTTGCGGCGCGTGACGCTACGATCTCATCGGTAAGCGGCGTGGGATCGTCAGCGCATGACATGCTGCAATCGAGATGGATTTTTTTGAAACCCGCCGTGACGTAATGCTTAACCAGCTCTTCAGCATGCGACATGGCGTCGGATGCGGGTAAGGTTTGCCAGCGATTCGGGCCAAGATGATCGCCCCCCAAAATCAACTGCGCGCGTGGGAAGTTCAGCTTATCGGCAAGCTGGCAAACGAAAGCGTGAAACTGCGCCGGTGTCATGCCGGTGTAGCCGCCAAATTGATCGACCTGATTGGATGTCGCCTCGATGAGTAAGGGGTGGTGATGAGCGGCGGCAAATCGGATAGCGGCTTCAAGCACCAGCGGATGGGCAGAACAAACGGCGTAGATCCCTTTCTTGTCGCCCTCTTTGTGGTGCTTTATCAGCGCGGTAAGATGTTTCACTTTCCTCTCCTTCTTAGCGTTTACAGGTTTTATTCTTTCGTTTCATTTCCTTTTATCCTGATGGATGTTCCATTAAAAATAAAATGAAAGATAATGCTTTTCCGATCTGTTTCACAAAACAAACATAATGAAAGATTCTTGCCGATGCTTTCCGCGAGCAGCTTTCCATTTCACGCTTGCATTCCTTATGAAGTCAGGTTTAATAAGTAAATCGAAATGAAACGAAAGTTCAGATAAAGGATTTCTTATGGCCAGCACCAGTTCCTCACCCGAAAAGCGCACCATCGGTACGAGCGAAAGGCGTGAGCAGATTATCCAGCGGCTACGGCAGCAAGGAAGCGTCCAGGTTAATGATTTATCTACTCTTTTTGGTGTGTCTACCGTCACAATCCGCAACGATCTCGCTTTCCTGGAAAAACAAGGAATTGCCGTGCGCGCCTATGGCGGGGCACTGATCTGTGACGGTAACGCACCGGCAACCGAGCCTTCTGTTGAAGATAAAAGCGCATTAAATACCGGGTTGAAGCGGGGGATTGCGCTTGCGGCGGCTGACATGATAAAGCCAGGGCATCGCGTTATTCTCGACTCGGGAACCACGACGTATGAAATTGCGCGCATGATGAAGCAACATCAGGATGTCATTGTGATGACGAATGGAATGAACGTCGCGAATGCATTGCTTGATGCTGAAGGGGTTGAGTTGCTGATGACAGGCGGACACCTGCGCCGTCAGTCGCAGTCTTTCTATGGCGATCAGGCGGAGCAATCATTACAGAATTACCATTTCGACATCCTTTTTCTTGGCGTCGACGCTATCGATCTTGAACGCGGCGTCAGCACACATAACGAAGATGAGGCGCGACTGAACCGACGGATGTGCGAAGTCGCAGAGCGCATTATTGTGGTAACTGATTCCAGTAAGTTTAACCGTTTGAGTTTGCACAAAATTATCGATACGCAACGCATTGATATGATCATTACGGATGAAGGCATTCCGGTGGAAAGCCTGCATGGTTTGCAGAAAAGCGGTATCGACGTGCTGCTGGTGAAATAATAAAAAAAAGCATGGCCGGAGCCATGCTTAAGGTTGAGGTTTACTGCTTTCTTATAAAAATCAGGTCACCGGAGCCGGGTTAAACACCGCCAGTTGGTTATGCAAGCCCCATTGGTCCGAGAAGGTTTTCTTACGGCCGCTAGCGACATCCAGGATGAAGTGGAACAGTTTCCAGCCCACATCCTCAATCGTCTCTTCGCCAGTGGCGATCGTCCCGGCGTTGATATCCATTAAGTCATACCAGCGGTTCGCCAGTTCGGTACGCGTCGCCATTTTAATCACCGGTACCGCGACCAGGCCGTAAGGCGTACCGCGACCGGTGGTGAAGACTTGTAAGGTGATCCCGGAAGAGACTTGTTGAGTACCACACACGAAGTCGCTCGCGGGGGTTGCGGCGTAAATCAGGCCGCGTTTGGTCGGACGCTGACCAGGAGAGAGCACTTCAGAAATGGCGCTCTTACCGGATTTCGCGATGGATCCCAACGCTTTCTCGACCACGTTCGCCAGCCCGCCTTTTTTATTCCCCGGAGAAGGGTTGGCGCTGCGGTCGGTCTTGCCCATATCGAGATAGTTATCGTACCAGGCCATCTCTTCCAGTAGGCGTTTGCCCACTTCTTCGTTAATGGCGCGCGGCGTCAATAAGTGGATCGCGTCGCGCACTTCGGTCACTTCGGAGAACATCACTGTGCCGCCGCAGCGAATAATCAGGTCTGACGCAAAGCCAACCGCCGGGTTAGCGGTGACGCCGGAAAACGCATCACTGCCGCCGCACTGCATGCCGACAACCAGTTCAGACGCCGGGCAGGTTTCGCGTTTGCGCTGATTCAGTTTCACCAGGTGGCGTTCAGCCACCTGCAGAATGTCGTCCACCATCGAGCGGAAACCCACGTGGTGCTCATCCTGCAAACGCACAATGCTGGCGCTGTCGACCGGAATGGCCTGCACATCTTCGGTGCCTTGCAGCAGACGTTCCGGCTGTAATTTTTCACAACCGAGACCAATTACCATCACTTCACCGCCAAAGTTCGGGTTCAGCGCGAGGTTGTGAATGGTACGAATCGGGATCACCGCAGCCGGCGCGTTAATCGCCACGCCGCAGCCATAGAGATGGTTCAGACCGACGACGCCGTCCACATTCGGGTATTTCGGCAGCAGATCGCGTTCGATAATCTTCACGACATAATCGACAACGCCCGCCACGCAATGCACGCTGGTGGTGATGCCCAGCAGGTTCTTGGTGCCGACGCTGCCGTCCGCATTGCGGTAGCCTTCAAAGGTGTAACCTTCCAGCGGCGGCAGCGGCTCAGGGACTTTGGTCGCCAGCGGCAGCGTATTCAGCGGCGGCGCTTTTGGCAGCTCAACGGTGGATTCATCAATCCAGCTACCGCGTGCAATGTCGCGCACAGCGTAACCAATCACTTCGCCGTAACGTACGATTTCACCGTGATGGGGAATATCGACCAGCGCAACTTTATGGCCTTGCGGGATATGTTCAATAAGCTCAAGTCCATCCGGAAAACGGGTTCCCGCTTTTAAGCCATTGTCATTAACGATGATCGCGACATTATCCGTGTCGTGTACCTTAATATAAAACGCCCCTGGCGGTTGCTGTCTAATTTCAATGTCGGACATTGTTAAGTAATCTCCAGCTAACTGTACGATGCATTACTCAATAAAAAGAGGAACCATTCTTTATTCTGTAATTAATATCAGAAATAAAAATCTCATTTGCTGAAATAAGAATGTCAGGAGTTTAAATAATAAAATGTGATCTGCATCACTTATTATTGTGATCTCCCGTCTGGCGGGGCTGTCTAATGCAAGATCTGTGCATTAGCGCCCAGGCGTATGTGCATATGCTCAAATTATTCTTTTTGTTAAAGGTTAAAATTGAGCAACCCTCTAGTGTGTGACATCATGGCGCTGATTATACTGAGGGCTAATAAAAACTAAGTGCCAATTATCTGATATTAGTTTCGAGTGCTTAAATAAAATCAGATAAAAAACATCAAAATAATTATATTCTAAAGTTAGCGGTGCTCGAGGAAATTAAAATGACTGTTGAACATGCCGTTGAAACAAAACGGGGCTTACCCACCCGTTATTTAATTTTGCTGATTATATTTATTGTTACTGCTGTGAACTATGCAGACCGCGCTACGCTGTCCATTGCCGGGACAGAGGTTGCGAAAGAGCTGCAACTTGATTCTCTCTCGATGGGTTACATCTTTTCGGCATTTGGTTGGGCTTACCTGCTGATGCAAATTCCTGGCGGCTGGCTGCTTGACCGCTTCGGCTCGAAAAAAGTCTACACCTACAGCCTGTTTTTCTGGTCACTCTTCACCTTCCTGCAAGGTTTTGTCGATGTTTTCCCGATCGCCTGGGCCGGGATTTCGATGTTTTTCATGCGCTTTATGCTCGGTTTCTCGGAAGCCCCTTCATTTCCGGCAAACGCCCGTATCGTTGCGGCCTGGTTCCCGGCAAAAGAGCGCGGTACGGCCTCGGCGATTTTTAACTCCGCACAATACTTCTCTCTGGCGCTGTTCTCGCCGCTACTGGGCTGGCTGACCTTTTCCTGGGGCTGGGAACATGTGTTTACCGTGATGGGCGTGATCGGTTTTGTGCTGACCTTCGCTTGGGTGAAATTTGTCCACAACCCAACTGACCATCCTCGTATGTCCCGCGAAGAGCTGGAGTACATCGAGAAAAATGGCGCGGTCGTGGATATGGACCACAAAAAAACGGACGACAGTAAAAACGCCGGTCCTAAAATGGATTACATCAAGCAACTGCTGTGCAACCGCATGATGCTTGGCGTGTTTTTTGGTCAGTACTTTCTGAATACCATTACCTGGTTCTTCCTGACCTGGTTCCCGATTTATCTGGTCCAGGAAAAAGGCATGTCGATCCTGAAAGTCGGCTTTGTCGCCTCCATTCCGGCGCTGTGTGGTTTTGCCGGTGGCGTGCTGGGCGGATTTTTCTCTGATTACCTGATTAAGCGCGGTTCCTCGCTGACCGTGGCGCGTAAATTCCCTATCGTGGTTGGGATGTTACTGGCTTCAAGCATCATTCTGTGTAACTACACCGATAACACCGTGCTGGTTATCGCCCTGATGGCGCTGGCGTTCTTCGGTAAAGGCTTTGGCGCATTGGGTTGGCCGGTTATTTCCGATGTCGCGCCGAAGGAGATTGTGGGTCTGTGTGGTGGCGTATTCAACGTATTCGGTAACGTGGCTTCTATCGTGACGCCGCTGGTCATCGGATACATGGTTAAAGAGTTGCATTCTTTCAACGGTGCGTTGGTGTTCGTAGGCTGTTCAGCGCTGATGATGATGGTCTGCTATCTGTTCGTGGTTGGCGACATCAAACGTATGGAACTGAAGAAATAAGCAACAACTCATCATTAAGGTACAAAAGATGAATAACGATATCTTCCCAAACAAATTCAAGGCCGCGCTGGCGGCTCAACAGATTCAAATCGGTTGTTGGTCTGCGCTGGGTAGTCATATCAGCACTGAAGTTCTGGGCCTGGCAGGCTTTGACTGGCTGCTGCTGGACGGCGAACACGCCCCAAACGACGTGCTCACTTTTGTACCGCAATTAATGGCATTAAAAGGCAGCGTCAGTGCGCCAGTGGTACGTGTACCGACCAACGATCCGGTAGTTATCAAACGCCTACTGGACATCGGTTTCTATAACTTCCTGATCCCGTTTGTCGAAACCGAAGACGAAGCGGTGAACGCCGTGGCGGCGACTCGCTACCCGCCAGAAGGTATACGCGGTGTTTCGGTTTCGCACCGTGCCAATATGTTTGGCACCGTGCCGGATTACTTCCGTCAGTCCAACGCCAACATCACGATTCTGGTGCAGATCGAAAGCCAGTCGGGCGTGGATAACCTCGATGCCATTCTGGCGACCGACGGCGTAGACGGTGTGTTTGTTGGTCCAAGCGATCTGGCGGCTACGCTGGGTTACATCGGTAATGCGGCGCATCCGGAAGTACAGCGCACCATTCAACACATTTTTGCTCGCGCCAAAGCACACAACAAACCGAGCGGTATTTTGGCGCCGGTTGAAGCCGATGCACGCCGCTACCTCGAATGGGGCGCGACCGTGGTGGCCGTTGGTAGCGACCTTGGCGTGTTCCGCTCAGCCACGCAGAAGCTGGCCGACACCTTTAAGAAATAATCAAACCACCATTAAAGAGAGAGACGCAATTATGACGATGAAAGTTGGTTTCATTGGCCTGGGTATCATGGGTAAACCAATGAGTAAAAACCTCATTAAAGCAGGTTACTCACTGGTGGTCGTGGACCGTAACCAGGAGGCCGTTGCTGAAGTGATTGCCGCAGGCGCAGAAGCCGTCACCAGCGCGAAAGCCGTTGCTGAGCTGTGCGATGTGATTATCACCATGCTGCCGAACTCCCCCCACGTGAAAGAAGTGGCGTTGGGCGAAGGCGGCATCATCGAAGGCGCTAAACCGGGTACTGTGCTTATCGACATGAGCTCCATCGCACCGCTGGCGAGCCGTGAAATCAGCGAAGCGCTGAAAGCGAAAGGCGTTGAAATGCTGGACGCGCCGGTAAGCGGCGGTGAACCGAAAGCAATCGACGGCACCCTTTCCGTGATGGTGGGCGGTGACAAAGCGATTTTCGACAAATATTACGATCTGCTGAAAGCCATGGCGGGTTCCGTAGTGCACACCGGTGATATCGGTGCGGGTAACGTGACCAAACTGGCAAACCAGGTGATCGTGGCGCTGAACATTGCCGCGATGTCCGAAGCGCTGACGCTGGCGACCAAAGCGGGCGTTAACCCAGATCTGGTCTACCAGGCGATTCGTGGTGGTCTGGCGGGTAGCACCGTGCTGGACGCGAAAGCGCCGATGGTAATGGATCGCAACTTCAAACCGGGTTTCCGTATTGATCTGCATATCAAAGATCTCTCTAACGCGCTGGACACCTCGCACGGCGTTGGCGCGCAGCTACCGCTGACTGCTGCGGTGATGGAGATGATGCAGGCGCTTCGTGCCGACGGTCTGGGCAATGCCGATCACAGCGCGCTGGCTTGCTACTACGAGAAACTGGCGAAAATCGAAGTTACTCGTTAATAAGAAGGGCGCGGCGCTGCGCCCTTGACTCCTTATTTATCCACTTCTTCAGGTCGCTATTGGCCTGAAGGGTGAAGTGCGCGGCACTATCAGGCTCACAACTATGAAAATCGTAATCGCCCCAGACTCTTACAAAGAAAGCCTTTCAGCTACCGAAGTAGCGCAGGCGATAGAAAAAGGATTTCGGGAAATTTTTCCCGATGCTCAATACGTTTCCGTTCCGGTCGCGGATGGTGGCGAAGGTACGGTTGAAGCCATGATTGCCGCCACAAATGGCACTGTACACACCGCTAGCGTCATTGGCCCGTTGGGTAAACATGTTGAAGCCTGCTGGGGAATGTCTGGAGACGGAAAAACCGCGTTTATTGAAATGGCGGCGGCGAGCGGACTGGCGCTGGTTCCACCTGAATTACGTAACCCTTTGATTACCACTTCGCGCGGCACCGGGGAACTTATTTTGCACGCGCTGGAACATGGGGCGACCAACATTATTATCGGTATTGGCGGTAGCGCGACTAACGACGGCGGCGCGGGTATGGTGCAGGCGCTGGGCGCGAAACTGACCGATGCTAACGGGACTGAAATCGGCCACGGCGGCGGTAGTCTGATAAGCCTTAACGGCATTGATATTTCCGGGCTCGATCCGCGTTTGCAACACTGCACGCTGCGTGTTGCCTGCGATGTTACTAACCCGCTGACCGGCGAGCAGGGCGCATCACGTATTTTTGGCCCGCAAAAAGGGGCGACGGAAGCGTTGATTGTCGAACTGGATCGCAACCTCAGTCATTTCGCCGATGTTATTAAAAAATCTCTGCACGTTGATGTGAAAAACGTGCCGGGCTCCGGCGCAGCGGGCGGGATGGGCGCTGCGCTGATGGCTTTTCTCGGCGCGGAATTACGCAGCGGCATTGAGATCGTGACGCAGGCGCTGAATCTCGAAGAGCATATTCACGATTGCACACTGGTGGTGACGGGCGAAGGGCGTATCGACAGCCAAAGTATTCACGGCAAAGTGCCGGTGGGTGTGGCGCATGTCGCCAAAAAATACCATAAGCCGGTGATCGGTATCGCCGGGAGTTTGACCAGCGATGTGGGCGTGGTTCACCAGTACGGCATTGATGCGGTATTTAGCGTTTTGACCAGCATCGGTACGCTGGAAGAGGCGTTTCGCGGCGCATTTGACAATATTTATCGCGCTTCGCGTAATATTGCCGCCACCTTGCAGGTTGGAATGTTGACGGAAGGGTGACAGGCGCAAGCAAACCCTCTATACTGCGCGCCGAAGCTGACCAGACAGTCGCCGCTTCGTCGTCGTCCTCTTCGGGGGAGACGGGCGGAGGGGAGGAAAGTCCGGGCTCCATAGGGCAGGGTGCCAGGTAACGCCTGGGAGGCGCAAGCCTACGACCAGTGCAACAGAGAGCAAACCGCCGATGGCCCACGCAAGTGGGATCAGGTAAGGGTGAAAGGGTGCGGTAAGAGCGCACCGCGCGTCTGGCAACAGTTCGCGGCACGGTAAACTCCACCCGGAGCAAGGCCAAATAGGGGTTCATAAGGTACGGCCCGTACTGAACCCGGGTAGGCTGCTTGAGCCAGTGAGCGATTGCTGGCCTAGATGAATGACTGTCCACGACAGAACCCGGCTTATCGGTCAGTTTCGACTCTTAAAGACCCTCGCAGGAGCAATCTTGCGGGGGTTTTGCTTTTGGCGGCTAAAGATGAATGACTGCCCACTCCGCTTTCGATGAAAGAACGCGGCTTACCGGCCAGTGTCGACTGTTCAGGTAAAAAACCGCTTCGGCGGGTTTTTGCTTTCTCGGGCTGGAACTTACCGGCGTTTTGCTTTCGTGCACGTCGTACCGTTAAGCACCGGCACTTCTAACCTTATAAATAAATATCCCGTCGGAAGTCTGTCGAAAAGCGCTAACATGTTCTTAAACGGTTTTGAAACTAGCATCGCGGGAGTCGCTGGCGTCATGGAACAAAAATCATTGATCATTATTCAAATGGGGGACGCCCCGGAGCCTTTACGTGAAGCTCATGGCGATATACCCGGCTGGTTTTGTCGCGTTATCGGCTGTGCGCCAGAAGAGGTGGAAGTGGTTCGCGTCTTTGAAGGCGAAACGCTGCCAACCCCGGATGCGCGCCGGGCGGCGATCATTACTGGCTCATGGGCGATGGTTTCCGACAGGTTGCCGTGGAGCGAGAAAACCGCAGAATGGATCCGCGAAGCCATTGCGGTTGAGATGCCGCTGTTTGGTGTTTGCTATGGCCATCAGCTAATGTCCTGGGCCTTGGGCGGGAATGTTGAATACCATCCGCAGGGCCGTGAGGCGGGGACGAAAACCGTTTATTTGCACGCCTCGGCGCTCAACGATCCGTTACTGAGCCATCTGAGCGAGAGTTTCCCGGCGCACCTGACGCACCGACAAACCGTGACGCGGCTGCCTGAAGGCGCATCGGTGCTGGCTTCTTCCGCGCATGATAACCACCAAATTGTCCGTTACGGGCCTTGGGCAATTTCAGTGCAGTTCCACCCGGAAATGACGCCGGAAATCGCGACCGATCTGTTGCGTTTGAACCGTGCGCACATCGAAAAAGAGGGCACCGATGCCGACAACTTAGTTGCCAGCGTGCTGCCCGCACCGGGTGCGGCGGAGATCCTGCGCCGTTTCGTGCAGGAGGTTGCCGACCGCAACAAAACGCTATTATCTAATGCTGCCCAGTAAACTGTCTTTCGCCGTGCCCTGCACCAGCCGGGTTAACTCCTCGCAGCGAGTGATTAACCCGTTCTCCAGCGTGAAATGCGCAAACACGTCAATGTGCGCCTGAGAGCCATCTTTCTTACTCACCGCCACAAGATGGTGCGTCAATACTTCATTGTTTTGCCGGGCAATGGCGACCACTGTCAGGTTAATGGCGTGCGTCAGGTGTTTGAGCTTTGCCATATGATCGACAAAGCCCGCGAAATCCAACGCCTGTCCGTCGACAACTTGTTGATAATCTGGCGAGAAGAATTCGCGGATTTTGGCTTCGTTATGGTCAGGGTGGCAAACGATACTGTGCAAAGCCAGGGCGATACGTTGGGTGATATCCATCATTGTTGTCCTCATTTATGTTTATAAAGAGGATATCGCCCCACCGCGTTGGTACATTAACCGTATCAGGACATGAAATACGGTTTATCAGCCATGTTGATCGTACAAAACCAGCGGCTCACGCATCAAAGCAAGCACATCACTGAGTGGCACCAGCATGCTACCGGGCAGCTTTTTTGCATCCAGCGGGGGATGATTATTGTGAAAACCGAGCAGGCGCAATGGGCGCTAACGCCCGCGACGGTCGGCTGGTTTCCTGCGCATATTCGCCACTGCGCCTGGAGCGTGGGCGAGGTAGAGGGGCATAGCTTGCAGCTCAACCATGATGATGCTCCTGCTTTCGCGGGCGTGTGGCCTGCCGATCCGTTCATGATGTCATTGATGGAGCGCATAACGCAGTGTAGCCCGGCTCGCCAGGCTTCTCTTCTGGCTGTGATGATGGAGGAAATTCGTATTGTGCCCTCCGCGCCGTTGCAACTGACATTGCCGCAAGATCGCCGGGCGAAGCAAGTAGCAGAACTGTTGTTGTTGGAACCACAAAATACGGCAAATCAGACACAGCTGGCGTGTTGCTATGGCTTAAGCGCCAGAACATTAAGTCGTTTGTTCAGCGAACAAACCGGGCTGAGTTTTAGCCAGTGGCGACAGCAGGCAAAAGTCCTGGCATCAATGGCGCATCTGCTGCGTGGGGTGTCGGTGAGTGAGACGGCAGAACGCTGCGGGTACGATAACGTCAGTGCTTTTATCGCCGCATTTAGACTGCGCTTTGGCAGCACGCCTGGACAGTTTCAGGCACGAAACCGGGCGTGAGAAGTTTACGTGGAACGACAGTATGCTCAGCAGAGATTTGCCCCGGTCTTATGCGCCGGGGCTTATGGGTCAGGCAGTGGCTTCTTCTTCCGCAAGACGGACTTCGGCTTCTGCGACAATCGCTTCCAGTTCTGTCAGCATCTCTTCAAAACCGAATCCAGCCAGGGCGGGGAGTGGGGTGTGCTGTGTAGGATCTGTCATTAAATTCATTGTGCTGCTCATTTCATTTACTCACTTACTTAACGCAACTATCACACGGGTAAATCTATCAGCAAAGCGCGCAACGGCGTATCTGCAACCAGTGTTATGTTAGCCTCGTCACGAATAAACGCGCCGTCGCCGCAGGTCAGTGCTTCTTTTGCTTCGCAATGCGTAACGGCGTGTACCGTACCGTGAATGGATTGCAAATAGGCACGTGGGCCATGCAATTGAATCTTTAACTCTTCGCCTTTTGCCAGCTCAATATGGTGCAGCCACACTTGCTGGCGGAGCTGCAAACTTCCCTGGCTGCCGTCAGGGGAGGCCAGCAGTTGCTGCGCCGCATCGGCGACGGTCATTTTTTGCACCGGCGGGTTTTCACGCTCCGGGCAGGCATCAAGCCATAACTGCATACGCGTTAATGTTTTGTCTTTGCTCAAGTTATGCTCGCTATAGCTAATACCGGGCTGGGTGGCAATTAACAACGCTTCACCGGCTTTCGCCTGAACATGGTTGCCCTCGCTATCGCGATACTCCGCTTCACCTTCCAGAATCAGGTTTAAAATATCCACTTTCGGGTAGGTGCGTGGCTGGAACGACGCGCCAGGCGCGAGCACTTCCTGATTCAACACACGCAAGGAGGCATAGCCCAGCAATTTCGGGTCGAAGTAATGTCCAAATGAAAAGGTGTAGCGGGCCTGAAGCCAGCCGAAGTCAGCTTGTCCGCATTGTTTCGCAGTACGTGTAGTAATCATGATTGTTGACCTCTCTTTACTTAAAACAATGTTAAAGGTATGGACGCTGCATTGTTAGCCAGATATTCTGCCCGGTATGTTCAAATTTCCTGAATGAGAACACTCATGGCTAAAGAAAGGGCGCTGACGCTGGAAGCATTACGCGTGATGGATGCGATTGACCGGCGCGGAAGCTTTGCCGCGGCGGCAGATGAGTTGGGGCGCGTGCCTTCTGCGCTCAGCTATACCATGCAAAAACTTGAAGAAGAACTGGATGTCGTTCTGTTTGACCGCTCCGGGCACCGAACGAAATTCACCAATGTCGGGCGAATGCTGCTGGAACGTGGTCGCGTACTGCTCGAAGCCGCCGATAAACTGACGACCGATGCAGAAGCGTTGGCGCGCGGCTGGGAAACCCATCTGACGCTGGTGACGGAAGCGCTGGTGCCGACGGTCGAACTGTTTCCGCTAGTGGACAGGCTGGCCGCAAAAGCCAATACGCAGTTATCGATCATTACTGAAGTGCTGGCCGGGGCGTGGGAGCGGCTGGAGCAGGGGCGTGCCGACATTGTTGTTGCGCCGGATATGCATTTTCGCTCTTCGTCAGAAATCAACTCACGCAAGCTTTACTCAGTGATGAATGTCTACGTTGCTGCGCCGGATCATCCAATCCATCAGGAAGCGGAACCGCTCTCGGAAGTGACGCGTGTGAAATACCGCGGCGTGGCGGTTGCCGATACTGCCCGCGAGCGCCCGGTGCTGACGGTGCAGCTTTTGGATAAGCAGCCAAGGCTGACGGTCAGCACTATCGAAGATAAGCGCCAGGCACTGCTGTCCGGTTTGGGGGTGGCGACGATGCCTTATCCGTTGGTAGAGCAGGATATTGCCGAAGGCCGCTTACGTGTTGTAAGCCCGGAATATACCAGCCAGGTGGATATTATTATGGCCTGGCGTCGCGACAGTATGGGCGAAGCGAAAGCCTGGTGCCTGCGCGAAATTCCCAAGTTGTTTGCCGGTAAATAAGTCATTGCTCCAGCAGGTGGAGCACGGCGTTTCAGGGGAACGCTTTCGGCTCCGGGCCAAAGAGGTTTTCTACCGGCGTGCCGCGCTGGCTGTAAAACGCCAGCAGCATCAACCAGCCAATTACCGGGAACAGCAATAGCAGTAACCAGCGCCAGCTCCGGTTAGTATCATGCAGACGGCGCACCTGAACCGCGAGACTCGGCACCAGCACCAGCAGCGCGTAAACCAGGCTTAACAGGTGCCAGCCGATGATCTTATCGATCACATACAGCACGCCAAAGAGAATGGTGTTGACCAGTGTGAACATCCAGAACTCGCGGCGGTGCGCGCGCCCGTGGAAGGTAGCGTAGTTACTCAGTACCTTAAAATACCAGTCCATCCTCACCCTCGGTCAACGGTCAATCCGTTGTTTTCTAAACGATCCCTGTAAGAATAGACGGCAAAAATACAAAGCGAAAATCCGGCGAGAAATAATTTGGGCGCGGTGAGACGCGCCCGGAAGATCAGGCGAAACGAAGATCGCGCCCGTGAGGCTCATCCAGATCCTGCCACGGCCCGATAGAGATAATCCCGTTCGGGTTAATGGTTTTGTGGCTGCGGTAATAGTGGTTGCGGATATGGGCGAAATCGACCGTTTCCGCAATGCCCGGCATCTGGTAAATGTCGCGCAGGAAGCCGTGCAGATTCAGATAGTCGCTGATACGGTGTTTGTCGCACTTGAAGTGCGTGACATAGACCGGATCAAAACGCACCAGTGTCGTCCACAGGCGGATATCCGCTTCCGTTAACCGATCGCCGGTCAGATAACGATGCTGTCCGAGGATTTGCTCAAGGCGTTCCAGCGCATTGAATACATTAATTACTGCTTCGTCGTAAGCCTGCTGGCTGGTGGCGAACCCGGCTTTATAGACACCGTTGTTCACGTTGTCGTAGATCCAGCCATTCAATTCATCTATCTGGCTGCGTAATTCTGGCGGATAGTAATCTCCGGCTTTCGCGCCCAAACCGTCAAAGGCGGTGTTGAACATACGAATAATTTCCGCCGATTCATTACTGACAATGGTGTGGTTCTTTTTATCCCACAGCACAGGAACCGTAACGCGGCCGGTGTATTGCGGATCGGCATGCAGGTAAAGCTGATAGAGAAATTCGTGTTGATACAGCGTGTCGCCAGTAGCGGCCGGAAAATCATCGGCAAATGTCCAGCCGTTCTCCAGCATCAGCGGGTTGACCACGGAAACGGAAATAAACGGCTCAAGGTCTTTTAGCGTACGCAGGAGAAGCGTGCGATGCGCCCACGGACAGGCGAGTGAAACATACAGGTGGTAACGGTCTTTCTCGGCGGCAAAGCCACCTTCGCCAGAAGGGCCTGGTGCGCCATCTGCGGTAAGCCAGTTGCGAAACGCAGATACTGAGCGCTGAAAACGTCCGCCGGTGGATTTGGTGTCATACCAGTTGTCGTGCCAGACGCCGTCGATCAGTTGTCCCATTTTGTCTCCTCCTTCTGAATAGCAAAAGCGAGGAGTGGTCTCCTCGCTTTGATCTCTTCACTCAGTATAGAGCGCTTACCATTTTTTATTCAGTACGCGGTCGATACTGATGGCGCCCGGACCGGTAATACCCAGCAGCAGGTAACCGCCAGCGATGGTCAGGTTTTTCATAAACATCAGCGAGTTCACGCCTTCCGCAAAGTTACTGTGGAAGATGAAAGCGGTCAGCAGCGTGAAACCGGCAGTGAACAGTGCTGTGGTACGGGTCAGGAAACCGAACAGAATGGCCAGACCGCCGCCAAACTCAAGCAGAATGGTCAGTGGCAGGAGGAACCCCGGCACGCCCATCGCTTCCATATACTGCTGAGTACCCGCATAGCCGGTGATTTTGCCCCAGCCTGCTGTGATAAACAGAATCGGCATCAGGATACGAGCAACCAGGAAACCAACATCTTCTAATTTTTTCATCTTTCTCTCCAGGGAACCACAATAGCGGCTTTCAGTAAAATGTCTGCAATTACGGGCAGATGCCGCGTGCTTGCTGTCGATGGAGAGGATAGTAATCGTGATGGGAAAAGATTGTTAGCAAGGAAAACTGTCGAAATTTTTCAAAAAAACTGAGCAAGCGAAAAAGCAAACGGGCGATGGATAACCATCGCCCGCGAAAGCCGTGCTGTGATTGTGTTTCAGTGCGTTGCGTTGAGCGTCGATTTGACCAGCCGCCATAAGCTCCACGCGCTTAAACCGCGTTTAGCCCAGCGCACAAGCATGTTGGGGTGGCGAACGGACCATATCGCCATCGCGCTGCTGCCCACCAGCGCCCAGGAGCGCAAGCTGAGCAGCGTGTTCCAGCCACGATCGTAAGCACCGGTTGCTTCCAGCCACTCCCGACGGCTGGCGGTGAGATCCAGGCGTTGTTGTTGGATCTCACTGAGCAAACGTGCTTTGCGCTTCAGACGTTCCGCTTTGCCGCTCACTTATCCTCCTCCAGCAAGGCACGGTCGTTTGCCAGTTCCTGGCGAGTATGACGCAACAGCGTCGAGGCCCGCGCTTTACGCAATGTCCAGATGCCGCCTATCAACGCCAGCACCAGCAACACGACGGTGGTTGCAATCATCGCGTTCAGGCGATATTGCGGATCGATGGCCCAAATAATCAGCACCATCAGGCTCATCAGGCCAAATGCGGCGAAAAGCATGGTTAGCCCTACCATAAGCAGCAGCTGGAATAAGTTCGCTTTCTCTTCTTCCAGCTCGACAACCGCCAGCCGCAGGCGGGTCTCAACCATTTCGACAAGGATGGTCACAATGCGTTGACCAATCCCCAGTACGCTTTTGCCCGGCCCTTGCGCGTTGCGTGGCTCCATCATCTTAGCGACGCGACAGCAGCACGCCCAGCACCACACCAACGGCGGCACCGATACCGACGCTGGCCCACGGGTTATCACGCACATACTCGTCGGTACGGGCAGCCGCTTCGCGGGTTTGGCGGGCGAGCGCATCGCCGGTTTCGCCCAGACGGTGACGGCTTTCGCGCAGCGCCTGTTCCGCTTTGGTGCGTAATTTACTCAGCTCTTCTTTCGACTTATCACTGGAATTGCTCAGCACTTCTTCCAGCGTATCCGCCAGGGATTTCAACTCAGCGCGCAAATGGTCAGCATTATCTTTCGACATAATTTTCTCCAGGTGAGTGAGTGGTTATTTCCATTCGATCAGTAGTCACGCGCTTCCAGGGCTTTCAGTTCTGCCTGAGCCTCTTTCAGCTTGTGCTCGCGTTTGCTTATTTTGTCCGCATTGCCTTTTTGCTTGGCCTCATTCAGGTCGTGGCGGCGCTCGGCAACCTCTTCTTTCATCTCAGCGATTTTTTTCTGATGGGCGGCGCGCAGCTTGCTGTCAGAGCAATTGGCGCGCACTTCTCGCAGCGCCTTGTTCAGACCGTCAATGCGGCTCTGATTGTTATGCTTTTCGGCATAGCTGATTTCACGCTGGATCTCATGTTCCTTTTCCTGGCAGGGCGAAGCCGCCTGGGAAAATGCGCTCAGCGAAAAAAGAGCCAGCGCCAGTGCGATGCGGTTGTTCATAATCGAGAACCTTCCATTGTTGGCCAGCGAAACGATGGTCACGCCAGCATCCAGTGACATAAAGCGAACTCTGGTTCCGTGTACTCAAGCATAGTAAGTAAACGGCCAAACACCAAAGTGAGTGAAAAGATTCAGAATCCTGGAAAGGTTAACCGAATCGATGTGCGCTGTTGCGCAGGCGGGTCAGCCACGCGGAGGTTTGGTTGTTATCATCGTCCTGGGCGGCAATGATGTAACCATGAGGTAAGGTGCGATCCAGTACGATTTTCGCCGCCGCGCTCTGCTCACTGGATTCAAACTTGATTAACAGCGTGTCGTCCTGCGGCGTAATGCTTTTAAAGTGAATACCGTTGGCATCCAGATGGTGCCAGACAGAGAAACCATCCGGTACGCTGACGTTTTGCGTGATTGGGCGAATCGCCAGCGTTGATTCACTGTTTTGCAAGGTCGTCCAGGCGAAAAACATCACGCTGAAAACGGCCATCGCCGCGACACCCATCAGTAACCAGCGTAAAAAGGGACGTTGCAATTCCATGGACTTAACCCCGATTACGATATTTTTTCTTCCACAGCACCACCAGTGAGCCAGCGAGGCCAATCACCAGTAATACGACCGGAAGCAACATCAGGCAAGACATCAGGGCATCTTCGTATTTACGAAACACCGGCGTCTTGCCCAGCAGATAACCCAGCGTGGTCAGTATCAGCACCCACAGCAGGCCGCTCATCCAGTTAAAGAACTGGAAGCGGGCATTACTCAGACCAGAAAGTCCGGCAATAGTTGGTAACAGAGTGCGAACAAACGCAATAAAACGACCAATTAGCAGGGCGGAAAGGCCATGTTTGTGGAAAAGATGGTGCGCGCGCTGGTGATAATGCGCAGGCAGATGCGATAACCAGTTTTGCACGATGCGCGTATTACCCAGCCAGCGCCCCTGAATATAACTGAGCCAGCAACCCAGGCTTGCCGCTACGGTAAGCAACAAAATGGTTTGCGGATATCCCAGCGCGCCTTTTGCAATCAGCACGCCAATCAGCACCAGTAAACTATCGCCCGGAAGAAACGCTGCCGGAAGCAGGCCGTTTTCAAGAAATAAAATGACAAATAAAACAAAATAAAGCATGCCGATCATACCGGGCTGCGAGAGTGTCGCGAAATCCTGGCTCCAGAGGGCATGGAGTAATTGGCTTAAAAGTTCCATTCAATGTTCCTGGTACATCGGTTTACGTCACGCCCAGCACAGCACGGCGATTATCTTTAATACATTATGGTCGCTCGTGGCACACTCGATACGGCATATTCTGGTAACGGACGTTGTGAGCAAGCACTAACTTACATGATGACAAATGCATCCAATTGTAACAAATGCCGACGTTATGAGTCAGTCAGAAAAATGAGTTTCGGTGATGATTTTGCTTGTCGCGGCAGGGGGAGGCGAGGCTATTTACAAAGGCTGACACTCTAGACGGTTTACTTACCTTAAACCGAGGCAGGCGCAGCGTAAGTGTGCGCCTTGTAGGACATTTTTATTTACTGCCGGTTGCGGCGGTATCGAGATGCACCACCGGGTTTTCCGCAAACAAATAGCGATCGGCGTTGAATTCGAAATCATCACTGGTTTCGTTAAACAGCATCTGTTTGGTGTTTTCCAGATGTTGCCACATTGCCACTTTCGCCGCGTGTGGGTCTTTGCGAATCAGCGCGCGGAGGATCTGGTCATGATCATCACACCAGTTATCCACGGTGCGTAAGTCGATATGATCGTGCAGTTTTTTCCAGTACGGGTTGTGCACACGCTGTGTCCACATTTTCTCGACGATGGCTGCAAGCGCCGTGTTCTGCGTGGCCAGCGCTACCTGCACATGGAACTGCAAATCCCATTCAGAATCGCGGAAGCACTTCTCTTTACGCGCGTTATCCTGAATTTCCATCAGCTTCATGATGTCCTGTTTCGTCACCTGGGTGGCGGCGAACTCAGCAATATTACTTTCGATAAGCTGGCGTGCCTGAAGCAGTTCAAACGGGCCGTAATTGGCGAACTCAAGGTTTTCATCCGGCACCTGAGTATGGCGCGCCACGTTGGAAATAACATGAATGCCGGAACCTTTGCGAACTTCAACATACCCTTCCACTTCGAGCATGATAATGGCTTCACGAACCACGGTCCGGCTTACGCTTTTTTCATCGGCGATGAAGCGCTCGGCGGGCAGTTTGTCTCCCACAAGATAGACGCCTTGCTCAATACGGCTTTTAAGCTCGGCGGCAAGTTGCTGGTACAAACGTCGTGACTCGGCGATTTCCATATGTGAGCTCCAGGAAAAAGAAGGGCAATAATAGATTTGTTATACCACTTTTACTGCTTTCTCACCATCGCAGATAGTAAAAAAGCCGCATCAGGCGGCTTTTTTACGTATCAGAATCGAGGTTTAACTTTGTGCGGCGGGGCCACCAAGCGAGTGCTCTTTCACGACCTCGTCGGCGGTTTTATTTTTCAGTACGGTCCAGATAACCACTGCACCCATCAGGTCGAACAGCGCCAGCACGGCAAACAGCGGGCTAAAGCCGATGGTATCTGCCAGTGCACCAACTACCAGGGCAAACATGGTACTTGCCGTCCATGCCGCCATACCGGTCAGGCCGTTCGCAGTTGCCACTTCGTTACGACCAAATACGTCTGAAGAGAGTGTAATCAGCGCGCCGGACAGAGACTGGTGAGCAAAACCACCGATACACAGCAGGCCGATTGCCACATACGGGCTGGTGAACAGGCCGATCATGCCTGGGCCAATCATCAGTACCGCACCCATGGTCACAACCATTTTACGGGAAACAATCAGGTTCACACCGAAGACACGCTGGAACAGCGGCGGCAGGTAACCACCCACGATACAACCCAGGTCAGCGAACAGCATCGGCATCCAGGCGAACATGGCGATTTCTTTCAGGTTAAAACCATAAACCTTGAACATGAACAGCGGGATCCAGGCGTTAAAGGTACCCCAGGCTGGTTCTGCCAGGAAACGCGGCAGCGCGATGCCCCAGAACTGACGGGTACCCAGAATCTGCCAGACAGACATTTTCTTACCGTTGTTGGTCTGGTGTTGTGCTTCCTGGCCGCCAATAATGTACTCGCGTTCTTCTTCGCTCAATTTTTTCTGATCGCGCGGGTGTTTGTAGAAAATCAGCCAGGCCATCGCCCATGCAAAGCTCAGCACACCAGAGATGATGAACGCCATTTCCCAGCTGTGCATGACAATTGCCCACACCACCAGCGGCGGCGCAATCATCGCACCAATAGAAGAACCCACGTTGAAGTAGCCCACCGCGATAGAACGTTCTTTCGCCGGGAACCACTCGGACGCTGCTTTCAGGCCAGCCGGGATCATCGCTGCTTCAGCGGCACCCACTGCGCCACGCGCCAACGCCAGACCACCCCAGCTGCCCGCCAGCGCAGTCGCGCCGCAGAACACTGCCCAGGTAATCGCAAAGAAGGCATAACCAATTTTGGTGCCCAGAACGTCCAGTACGTAGCCTGCAACAGGCTGCATTACAGTATAAGCCGCGGAATACGCCGCAATGATGTAAGAGTATTGCTGAGTCGTAATGTGCAGCTCTTCCATCAAGGTTGGAGCGGCAGCCGCTACGGTGTTACGTGTCAGGTAGCCCAGCACGGTGCCGACCGTCACCAGTGCTATCATGTACCAACGTAATCCTTTGATTTTACGCATGTAAACCTCATCGTTATGTTATTACCGCCTGCGCGGCCATCCTTCGATCGCGTTCGGAGGATGAAACGGGGAGGACGTAACCGGGACAACTCCCGGTACGGCCCAAACCTTGCCATAAGTAAGCGTGTTTAAGTCGGTATCCGTACCCAAAAAATCCGATTAACTTTTTATCGGGAATGCATTCCGTCGGCTTATGTGTTCGACGGCAGGAAAGATAACTTGTCATACAACTTGAAAAGGTGAGTGACATCACAAAAGTGTTTTTCTTTGTGTGGTCTTTAACTTTGCCGGGATAAGCCAGAAACGGCGCGGGTTGGCGGGATATTTGCGCGATTAGATTGTCAGTTTTTGTCTGCTTTTATTGATCCAACTCACGAAAATATCCTCGGTCTATAGAAATTGGTGTGATAACTTTGGCAGCATTAAAGGTAAGCATCAGACGCACTCGTTTAGAGGAAGACGATAATGACCCCGTTTATGACTGAAGATTTTCTGCTTGATACCGAATTTGCTCGCCGTCTGTACCACGACTACGCAAAAGACCAGCCGATTTTTGACTATCACTGCCACTTGCCACCGCAACAGATCGCTGACAACTACCGCTTTAAGAACTTGTATGACATCTGGTTGAAAGGCGACCACTACAAATGGCGCGCCATGCGCACCAACGGCGTACCTGAGCGCCTGTGTACTGGGGATGCTTCCGATCGTGAGAAGTTTGACGCTTGGGCAGCGACCGTGCCGCACACCATTGGTAACCCGTTATACCACTGGACGCATCTGGAACTGCGTCGCCCATTTGGTATTACAGGTAAGGTGTTGTCGCCGTCTACCGCCGACGAAATCTGGAACCGGGGTAATGAACTGCTGGCGCAAGATAAATTCTCTGCGCGCGGCATCATGCAGCAGATGAACGTGAAAATGGTCGGCACCACCGACGATCCGATTGACTCGCTGGAACACCACGCCTCGATCGCCAAAGACGGCTCCTTCCACGTTAAAGTGCTGCCGAGCTGGCGTCCGGACAAAGCGTTCAACATTGAACAAGCCACCTTCAACGATTACATGGCAAAACTGGGTGAAGTGTCTGATACCGACATTCGCCGCTTTGCCGATCTGCAAACTGCGCTGGGCAAACGCCTGGATCACTTCGCCGCGCACGGCTGTAAAGTTTCCGACCACGCGCTGGATGTGGTGCTGTTCGCTGAAGCCAGCGAAGCCGAGCTGGATCGTATCCTGGCACGTCGCCTGGCGGGTGAAACGCTGAGTGAGAAAGACGTGGCGCAGTTTAAAACTGCGGTGCTGGTATGGCTGGGTGCGGAATACGCCCGTCGCGGTTGGGTGCAGCAGTACCACATCGGCGCGCTGCGTAACAACAACCTGCGTCAGTTCAAATTGCTGGGGCCAGACGTTGGTTTCGACTCCATCAACGATCGCCCGCTGGCGGAAGAGCTCTCTAAACTGCTGAGCAAGCAGAATGAAGAGAACCTGCTGCCGAAAACCATTCTGTACTGCCTGAACCCGCGCGATAACGAAGTGCTGGGCACCATGGTTGGCAACTTCCAGGGTGAAGGTATGCCAGGCAAAATGCAGTTCGGTTCCGGCTGGTGGTTTAATGACCAGAAAGATGGCATGGAACGTCAGATGACGCAGCTTGCGCAACTGGGTCTGCTGAGCCGCTTTGTCGGCATGCTGACCGACAGCCGCAGTTTCCTGTCTTACACCCGCCACGAATATTTCCGTCGCATCCTGTGCCAGATGATTGGTCGCTGGGTCGAAGCGGGCGAAGCCCCGGCAGATATTCAACTGCTGGGCGAAATGGTGAAAAACATCTGCTTTAACAATGCGCGTGACTACTTCGCGATTGAACTGAACTAAGGCCGTTTGAGGTTGATATGCAATACATCAAGATCCATTCGCTGGATAACGTTGCGGTAGCACTGGCGGATCTCGCTGAAGGCGCGGAAGTCGTAATCGACAACCAGACCGTTCGGCTGCGCCAGGCGGTGGTTCGCGGGCACAAGTTTGCCCTGCAACCCATCGCTAAAGGTGAAAATGTTGTCAAGTATGGTCTGCCAATTGGTCATGCGACAGCAGATATCGCGTCGGGCGAGTACATCCATTCCCATAATGCCCGTACTAATCTGAGCGATGTGGACGAGTATAGCTATCAACCTGATTTTCAGGAGGAAGGCGCACAAGCGGCGGATCGTGACATTCAGATCTACCGCCGCGCTAACGGCGAAGTGGGGATCCGCAACGAGTTGTGGATCCTGCCGACGGTCGGCTGTGTAAATGGCATTGCCCGTCAAATTCAGACCCGTTTCCTGAAAGAGACGCAGGACGCCGAAGGTATCGACGGCGTTTACCTGTTCAGCCATACCTACGGTTGTTCACAGCTGGGTGACGATCACATTAACACCCGCACCATGCTGCAAAACATGGTGCGTCACCCGAACGCAGGTGCGGTACTGGTGATTGGTCTGGGCTGTGAAAACAACCAGGTCGACGCCTTCCGTCAGACGCTCGGTGAATTCGATCCGGAACGCGTCCACTTTATGGTCTGCCAACACCAGGATGACGAAGTGGAAGCCGGTCTTGAGCATTTGCATGAGCTTTATCAGGCAATGCGTAACGACAAGCGTGAACCGGGCAAACTGAGCGAGCTGAAATTCGGCCTTGAGTGCGGCGGTTCCGATGGCCTTTCTGGCATCACCGCCAACCCGATGTTGGGCCGTTTCTCGGACTACGTAATCGGCAATGGTGGCACCACCGTGCTGACCGAAGTACCGGAGATGTTCGGCGCGGAACGTATCCTGATGAGCCACTGTCGCGACGAAAGTACTTTTGAGAAGACCGTTACCATGGTCAACGACTTCAAACAGTACTTTATTGCGCATAATCAGCCGATTTACGAGAACCCATCGCCGGGTAACAAAGCGGGCGGTATTACGACGCTGGAAGAGAAATCACTGGGCTGCACGCAGAAAGCGGGTGCCAGCCAGGTGGTGGATGTGCTGCGTTACGGTGAACGCCTGAAAACCCACGGCCTTAACCTGCTGAGCGCACCGGGTAACGATGCCGTTGCTACCAGCGCGCTGGCCGGGGCGGGCTGCCATATGGTGCTGTTCAGTACCGGTCGCGGTACGCCTTACGGTGGTTTTGTGCCGACGGTGAAAATCGCCACCAACAGCGAACTGGCGGCGAAGAAAAAACACTGGATCGATTATGATGCCGGTCAGTTGATTCATGGCAAAGCCATGCCGCAACTGCTGAACGAGTTCGTGGATGTTATCGTCGATATCGCTAACGGCAAAAAGACCTGCAACGAGAAAAACGATTTCCGCGAACTGGCCATTTTCAAAAGCGGCGTCACGCTCTAATTTACCTTCATCTTTCGCGCCATGTCTGTGTTGGCTACGCCCATTCAGCCCGGTCGCTTACTTGTGTAAGCTCCCGGGGATTCGTGAGCTTGCCGCCTTGCCCTGGCGCGAAATCTTTTGGTAAATCGACACCCCTCCACTTCAGACCCAACAAGGAATTTCCATGACCACGTATTGGCTTGCCCAGGGCGTTGGGGTGATTGCCTTTCTGATTGGTATTACAACTTTTCTCAACCGTGATGAACGGCGCTTCAAAAAACAACTCTCGGTCTACAGCGCCATCATTGGTGTGCATTTCTTTCTGATGGGCGCATTTCCTGCGGGTTCCAGCGCCATGCTTAACGCCATTCGCACCCTGATTACTCTGCGTACCCGTAGCCTGTGGGTGATGGCGCTATTTATTGTGCTTACCGGTGGGTTGGGGCTGGCGAAATTTCACCATCCGATGGAGTTGTTGCCGGTTGCCGGGACGATTGTCAGTACCTGGGCACTGTTTCGTTTTAAAGGCTTGCCGATGCGCTGCGTGATTTGGTGCTCGACTGGCTGCTGGGTGATCCACAATATTTGGCTCGGATCGATTGGCGGTTCGCTGATCGAAGGCAGCTTTTTAGTAATGAATGGCCTGAATATTATTCGCTTCTGGCGAATGCAACAGCGCGGCATCGACCCGTTTAAAGTCGAAACCGCGCAGCAAAAAGAGACGCCTGCCGCACATTGACGGCAGGTTAGCCCTTATTCCAGCCGTTTTTTCTTGTCGTTCTGGTGGTTAACCCACGCGTTGAGCAGCATGGTCAGCACGAGGATGCCGCCCACTACGCCAAGTGAGATGGCGATGGGAATATGGAAGAAGTCGACAATCAGCATCTTAATGCCGATAAACACCAGAATTACCGACAAGCCATATTTCAACATCGAGAAGCGTTCTGCCACGCCCGCCAGCAGGAAATACATTGCGCGCAGGCCCAGAATCGCAAACAGGTTTGAAGTCAGTACGATAAACGGATCGGTGGTCACGGCAAAAATCGCCGGGATGCTGTCGACCGCGAAAATCACATCGCTCAGCTCAACCAGAATCAACACCAGCAGCAATGGCGTGGCGAACAGCAAGCCATTTTTGCGCACGAAAAAGTGCTCATTTTCGATGGTATCGGTCATGCGTAAATGGCTGCGCAGCCAACGCACCAGCGGTTTGTCGCCGATCCCCGTTTCGTCCTCTTTCGCCAGCGCCATTTTCACGCCGGTAAACAGCAGGAATGCGCCAAAGACATAGAGCAGCCACGAGAACTGAGTGATAAGCCAGCTGCCGGCGAAAATCATAATCGTGCGCAGCACAATCGCGCCGAGCACGCCGTAAACCAGCACCCGGCGCTGCAACGCGGCAGGCACGGAGAAGTAGCTAAACAGCATCAACCAGACGAAGACGTTATCGACTGCCAGCGCTTTTTCAATCAGATAACCGGTGAGAAATGCCAGCGCCTGTGTGTCGGCAACGGCGCGTCCTTCGGTTTGCGTGAGATACCACCAGAAGGCGGCGTTGAACAGCAGGGAGAGGCTGACCCAAACCACAGACCAGGCGGCCGCCTGCTTCATGGTCATCGTATGGACGCCGCGACGCCCCTGAAGCAGAAGGTCGATGGCCAGCATAATCGCCACTACAACAGCGAAGCCGCCCCATAACATCGGTGTGCCGACAGTATTCATTGCGTGAATCCTTACCTAAAAACAAAAACGGCTAACGTCGGAAGAGGTTAGCCGTTTGCTTTAGGTGCAATGGATCCTCGCCTTCCGGCAAGGTCTCACTTACGTCTGTGAAGACGCCCGGCGACCGGATGCATATACGCATCGTAATGACGATCCACCGGCAATGAAGTTACTCCCCTTTGCAGGTAACAAAATATGTCAGCACATTGATTCCGTCAATGTGAAGCCATGCATGCTTTACGAACCTTTACGCGGGGAGCTGTTCACCGACATCATCCGCCGGGAAGACGACGCCAATCTGGCGGCGAATTTCCGTTTGCAGTTTGGCCGTGACCCGGCTGACATCCAGGCCCGGATGGTTCACTTCGTTTTCTTCCACCAGGCGGGCAAAAGTTTCCGCTTCATACAGCATGGTATTGATATGCTGCGGCTGCGTCAGTTCCTGCGCTTTGCCGCCGCGCGGCACGAACGAGATTTTCTGGCATTCGGAGATTTTCTCGATCACCAGCGATCCGGCTTCGCCCTGAATTTCGCTCGGCAGCACGGAATCACTTACTTTTGAGTGTTGCAGCGTGACGCTGAAATCACCGTAATCCATGACCACCACGCCGTGCGCATCCACACCGCTTTCCAGCAGGCTGGCGGTGGCCTGAACGCTGTGCGGCTCGCCCCACAGCGCCACGGCGGATGCCAGGCAGTAGAAACCAATGTCCATAATGGAACCGTTAGAAAACGCCGGATTAAAGGTATTCGGGTTTTCTCCGTCCAGGTAGCGCTGGTAGCGTGACGAGTACTGGCAGTAGTTGATAAAGGCTTTACGCAGCTTGCCCGCTTTGGCAAGCGTTTGTTTCAGCAAGATAAAATTCGGCAGGCTGGCGGTTTTGAACGCTTCAAACAGCACCACCTGATTTTCCCGGGCGCAGGCGATGGCCGCTTCCACTTCACGCAGGTTAGAGGCCAGCGGTTTTTCGCAGATCACATGCTTTTTGTGACGCAGGAAAAGCTGCGTCTGCGGGAAGTGCAGGGAATTCGGGCTGGCAATATAAACCGCGTCAATCGCATCGCTTTGCGCC
The DNA here is from genome assembly GCF_042788095.1 of Kosakonia sp. YIM B13571. NCBI lineage: Bacteria > Pseudomonadati > Pseudomonadota > Gammaproteobacteria > Enterobacterales > Enterobacteriaceae > Kosakonia > Kosakonia sp. YIM B13571. Next base: position 64,204 of record NZ_JBHZPL010000013.1, read on the forward strand.
ATATCTTCTAGCGAAGTAAACAGATGCTCGACAGGGTAGTCGTTAGCGAACGTTTGCGCCTGTTCAAGGCTGCGGGAAAAAACGGCGGTGAGTTTATATTTGCCCGTTTCATGGGCGGCATCGACAAACTGGCGGGTGATCCAGTTCGTACCTATGACAGCGAAACGTATCATACAGGCGCTAATTCTCCGTAAGGGGGGTCTTTGATCACTCTAGCATGACGAGATGACAAAACCAGTGCACTGCCCCGCACAAGCACAAAAGGTGATGGCTAAAACCTCAGCCGTGACGATCCAACGATAGATGCGTCAGCCACAACCGCGTATCAAACTCGAGCTGGTGGTACTGCGGCTCCATATAGCAGCACAACTGGTAGAACGCTTTGTTGTGATCTTTCTCTTTCAGGTGCGCAAGCTCGTGAACCACGATCATCCGCAAGAAGGCTTCTGGCGCGCCGCGAAACACCGTCGCGACGCGGATTTCTGCTTTGGCTTTTAACTTACCGCCCTGCACGCGGGAGACCGCAGTGTGCAGGCCGAGCGCATTGTTCAACACGTGGATTTTGCTGTCATACATCACTTTATTCACCGGCGCAGCGTTACGCAGGTACTGATTTTTCAGCTCTTGCGTATAGTGATAAAGCGCTTTATCAGTGGTGATGTCGTGGCTTTCCGGGTAGCGCTTTTTCAGCACCTCGCCCAACCGGTTCTGTTCAATCAGGGTAGTAACCTGCGTAAGCAGGGATTCAGGGTAGCCCTGAAGATAGGTCAGCTTGTTCATGGCGAAATGTGTTTACATCTCCGGATAATTAAGCGATAAAACGCGCGAATTTTAGCATTACGGAGGGTCGATGAGCCAGGTTGAGTTAAACGGACAGTCATTCACTTTAGACAGATTCCCTGTCGGCGTGGAAGAGGCGTCGCTACAGGCGTGGGACGCGGCGGATGAGTATCTGCTGCAACAGGTGAATGAGGTCGATGGCCCGGTTCTTATTTTTAACGACAGCTTCGGCGCGCTGGCGTGTGCGCTGGTGTCGCATCGCCCGGTTTCCGTCAATGATTCCCATATCGCTGAGCTTGCGGCGCAGCACAACTTGCGCATTAACGATCTGGATGAAACCGCCGTCACGCTGCAAGACAGCCTGAGCCCACTGCCTGCAAACCCGGCGTTAGTGCTTATCAAAGTGCCAAAACAGCTGGCGCTGCTGGAGCAGCAACTGCGCGCGCTGCGCAACGTGGTGACGTCGCAAACGCGGATTATCGCCGGGGCGAAATCGCGTGATGTCCACAACTCGACGATAGCGCTGTTTGAAAAAATCCTCGGGCCGACCACCACCACGCTGGCATGGAAAAAAGCACGGCTCATCAACTGCACATTTAGCGCGCCTGCGCTTGACGAGAGTTCGATGCTCGCCAGCTGGAAGCTGGACGGTACGAACTGGACTATCCATAACCATGCCAACGTCTTTTCCCGCAGCGGGCTGGATATCGGTGCGCGATTTTTCCTGCAACATCTGCCGGAAAACGTCGAAGGCGAGATGGTTGATCTGGGCTGCGGCAATGGCGTAATTGGTTTAAAACTGCTGGCGCAAAACCCGAACAGCCGTGTGTTGTTCGCCGATGAGTCGGCAATGGCGGTCGCTTCTGCGCGGCTTAATGTGGAAGCGAACCTGCCGGAAGCGGTCGAACGCAGCGAGTATATGATTAATAACTCGCTGTCCGGCGTGGAACCGGACAGGTTTGATGCGATAGTGTGTAACCCGCCGTTCCACCAGCAGAGCGCGATCACCGATCATATTGCCTGGCAGATGTTTAACGATGCGCGTTTTTGCCTGAAATATGGCGGCGAGCTGCGCATTGTTGGCAACCGCCACCTCGACTATTTCCGCAAGCTAAAACGTGTTTTTGGCAACTGCGAAACACTAGCCACCAACAACAAGTTCGTGGTGCTGAAAGCGGTGAAAGTGCGTAAAAAGCGTTAATTGAAAGTGGCCCGCTCTGCGGGCCACTTCGTTTTAAATCGTCAGCGCCAGTTTTGTCCCTTGTGCAATCGCCCGGCGGGCATCCAGCTCTAGCGCCACATCGCAGCCACCGATTAAATGTACCGTTTTACCTGCTTCACGCAGCGGTTCTGCCAGCTCGCGTTTCGGCTCCTGGCCTGCGCAGATCACCACATGATCCACAGTTAAGAGTTGAGGTTCGCCGCCGATCAATAGATGCAGACCAGCATCGTCGATCTTTTGATAACTTACCGACGGGATCATTTTTACCCCGCGCGATAGCAACGTGGCGCGGTGGATCCAGCCTGTCGTTTTCCCCAGACCTTCACCAGGTTTACTGGCTTTACGCTGCAACATCACAATGCGGCGCGGGCTTTTCGGCAACTGCGGTCCTTCCGGGCGCAGACCGCCGACTTCATTCAGGCTGGTATCAATACCCCATTCCACACAAAACTCGGCGATATTCTGGCTGGTTGGCTCACCCGGCTGGCTTAAATACATCGCCGTATCAAAGCCGATCCCGCCGCAGCCAATAATGGCCACACTTTCGCCCACCGGCACTTTATCGCGCAGTACATCAAGGTAGTTCAGCACTTTCGGATGGTCGATCCCGTCGATCGGCGGCATTCGTGGTTCAATGCCGCTGGCAAGGATCACCTCGTCAAACTCCAACAGTCGGGCCGAATCGACGCGTTGATTCAGGCACAGCGTAACACCGGTCAGATCGATCATCCGGCGGTAGTAACGTAGCGTCTCGTAAAATTCCTCTTTTCCGGGGATCTGTTTGGCGACATTAAACTGCCCGCCGATCTCCGCCTGTGCGTCAAACAGCGTGACGCTGTGCCCGCGTGCGGCGGCATTAATGGCGAACGCCAGCCCGGCAGGGCCTGCGCCGACCACCGCCAGGTTTTTCTTGTGCAGAACGGGAAGCACCGGCATCTGGGTTTCATGGCAGGCGCGCGGGTTAACGAGGCAGGAGGTGACTTTACCGACGAAGATCTGATCCAGGCAGGCTTGGTTACAACCGATGCAGGTATTGATCTCATCCGCGCGGCCGCTTTGCGCTTTCGACACAAACTCGGCATCGGCCAGAAACGGGCGCGCCATCGATACCATATCCGCATCACCACGTGCGAGGATCTCGTCCGCGACCTGCGGATCGTTAATGCGGTTGGTGGTGATCAGCGGCACCTTCACTTTGCCTTTCAGCTTGCGCGTCACCCAACTGAATGCGCCGCGCGGCACCGGTGTGGCAATGGTTGGGATGCGCGCTTCGTGCCAGCCAATACCGGTATTAATCAGCGTCGCGCCTGCGGCTTCCACTGCCTGCGCCAGCGCGATGGTTTCCTCAAGCGTACCGCCGCCTTCAACCAGATCCAGCATCGACAGGCGATAGATAATAATAAAGTTGCTCCCCACGCGCTCGCGCACGGCGCGCACCACTTCCAGCGCAAAGCGCATGCGTCGGGCATAATCGCCGCCCCATTCATCATCGCGGTGGTTAGTACGCGCGGCGAGAAATTCGTTAATCAGGTAGCCCTCAGAACCCATCACCTCAACACCGTCATAACCGGCCTGCTGCGCCAGCGCAGCGCAGCGGGCGAAATCATCAATCAGCGTGAGAATTTCATCATGGCTCAACGCATGAGGTGTAAAGCGGTTGATCGGCGCCTGTAATGCCGACGGCGCGACCAGCTGCGGTTGGTAGCTGTAGCGCCCGGTGTGCAGAATTTGCAGGGCGATCTTGCCACCTTCCTGATGCACCGCTTCGGTGATTTGCCGGTGGTGAGGAAGCTGGCTGGTATCGTGCAGCACCGCGCCGCCTTCCATGGTGACGCCGGAAAGCGCAGGCGCAACGCCACCGGTGACAATCAGCGCGACGCCATGACGGGCACGTTCGGCATAGAATGCCGCCAGCCGCTCGGCGCCGTCCGGGCGCTCCTCCAGCCCGGTGTGCATCGAACCCATCAGCACACGGTTTTTTAGTGTGGTAAAGCCCAGATCGAGTGGGGCGAACAGCGACGGGTAGTGGCTCATGCTCTCTTCCAATGTAAAATTATTGTTATGTGGTCGGATGAGTTCTACTTTAGCCGTCGCAGCAGAAAAGGGAAAAAGCGGAGCGAATGATTGTGATGGGATTCAAATATCCCTCTCCCGCGCGGGAGAGGGAAAAGCGCTTCAGCTACCGGTTGTCAGGCCGGGTGCCTGCCACAGGGATGTGGTTAAACCGCTGTCGACCAGGCCGAGCTGCTCCGCGTAGATTTTTTGCCACTTCAGCATCATGGTGTCGTACAGCTCGCGGTGTTCCGGGTTCGGCGTAAATTCCCGGCTCCAGCACACCAGTCGTTCGCCGGTGGTGGCCATATCGTCGTACAACCCGGCACCTACACCCGCGGCGATAGCGCAGCCCAGCGCAGTGGCCTCTTTCACTTCCGGCACCCGTACCGGCAAACCTGTGACATCGCTTAAGATCTGGCTCCACAGCGCGCCTTTCGCACCGCCTCCTGCGAATACCAGGCTGTCGAACTGCACGCCGGAGAAACGCGAAATCTGCGCCAGATTGCAGGCGGAGACAATAGCGGCGTTCTCTTCCAGCGCGCGGAACAGCGTGGCTTTGTTGCATTTTTCCGGGTCGATGGAGAGATTAATAAACGACGGTGCGGCGTGATACCACTGCTTAAAGTGCATGGCATCGGAGAAAATCGGCATCACGCCCCATGAACCTGCCGGCACCCGGTTGGCCATCTCTTCCAGTAAGGTGTAGGCGTCAATGCCCATCCGTTCAGCAATCAGCTTCTCTTCGGCGCAAAACGCATCACGGAACCAGCGCATGGTCAGGCCGGTGAAAAAGCTAATCGACTCTGCTTGCACCATGCCGGGAATGACATGCGGATTGACGCGGATATTCATCTCCGGGTCGGTGCGCACTTGCGGCAGGTTTACCACTTGCTGCCAGAATGTGCCGCCGAGCACGGCGGTTTGCCCGGCGCGAACCACGCCAAGTCCAAGGCTGCCGAGCTGCACATCACCGCCGCCCATCACTACCGGCGTGCCTTCCCGCAGACCGCACTCCTGCGCTGCCTGGTGAGTCACTTCGCCCAACAGGCTGCCGGTCTCTTTCACGGGTGACAATAGATCCGGGCGTAACCCGGCCATATCCAGAAAGTCGAGCCGCCAGTCACGGGTAAAAAGATCGAGCATGCCGGTGGTGCCAGCGTTGGAGGGATCAACCGCTAACCAGCCGGAGAGACGTGAGGCCAGCCAGTCGCTGATCATGGTGATGGTGGCGGTATCGCGGTAAATATCGGGGCGGTGGTGAGCCAGCCATAGCAGACGCGGCATGGCGCTCAGCGCCAGCGTCTGCCCGGAAACGCGGTAGACTTCGGCTTCAAACTGCCAGTCATGAATCTCTTTTAACTCGGCAACTTCATGGCTGGCGCGGGAATCAACGTTGGCACATGCCCAGATGGCGTCGCCGTTGTTGTTATACAACACAATCCCTTCGCGCATGGAGCAGCAGGCTACTGACTGGATATCTGCGCCGCTCAGACCGGCGGTTTTCAGCGCCTGCCGGATGCACTGGCAGGCAAGTTGCCAGTTGGTGTTGATGTCGAACTCCATTGAACCGGGGACATTTTCTACGCTCAGGTGTTTCCACTCGGCCTGGCCGACAGCGATTTGCCGCCCGCTTAAGTCGAAGATCACTGCCCGAATGCTGCCAGTTCCTGCATCTAACGCTAAAAGGTAACTCATGGGTTTTGCCCCCTCGCAAGCATCATAGATAAAACTGTGATCCTCGTACGGTCGTAAATATAGTTCAGCGCCTACGCTTTTGAACGTTCTTCAGTCACAAAATCACTTGTTCTATCACAGCTTTTTGCGGGAGGGAGGATGGCAGATTTAGATGACATCAAAGATGGCAAAGACTTTGGATTGGGCACAGCGCAGCAAAATGTGCCTTTCACGCTGAAAGGCTGCGGTGCACTGGACTGGGGGATGCAATCGCGGCTGGCAAGGATCTTTAACCCGCAGAGTAATCGAACGGTGATGTTGGCCTTCGATCACGGTTATTTCCAGGGGCCGACCACCGGCCTTGAACGCATTGATTTATCGATAACGCCGCTGTTCGCGCAAACCGATGTGCTGATGTGTACGCGTGGCATTCTGCGCAGTGTGGTGCCGCCAGCCACCAATAAACCGGTGGTGCTGCGTGCTTCTGGCGGCAATTCAATACTTGCAGAGCTTTCTAACGAATGTGTGGCGGTAGCGATGGAAGATGCGCTGCGGCTTAACGTTTGTGCAGTGGCGGCGCAAATCTACATTGGCAGCGAATACGAGCACCAGTCGATTAACAACATCATTAAGCTGGTGGACGCGGGTAACCGCTACGGTGTGCCGACGATGGCGGTGACCGGCGTGGGTAAAGAGATGACGCGCGATGCCCGTTACTTTTCGCTGGCTAGCCGTATCGCCGCCGAAATGGGTGCGCAGTTTGTGAAAACCTACTTTGTTGAAGAGGGGTTTGAAAAAGTCACCGCCAGCTGCCCGGTACCGATCGTGATTGCTGGCGGGAAAAAGTTGCCCGAGCAGGAAGCGCTGGAGATGTGTTTCCGCGCTATCGATCAGGGCGCGTCGGGCGTGGATATGGGGCGCAATATCTTCCAGTCCAGCGCGCCACTCGCCATGCTCAAAGCGGTGAAAAAAGTGGTACACGAGCATATGCACGCCCGTGAGGCGTACCAGTTCTGGCTGGAGGAAAAACAAGGAGAGCAACCATGAATGTGACGCTGGTGGAAATCAATATCAAACCGGACCGTGTAGAGGAGTTTTTAGCCGTGTTTCGCGCGAACCATGAAGGCGCGATCCGCGAGCCGGGGAACCTGCGTTTTGATGTATTACAGGATCCGAAAGTGAAAACCCGCTTTTTTATTTATGAAGCGTATCAGGATGATGCTGCCGTACAGGCGCACAAAGCGACACCACACTACCTGGCGTGCGTGGAAAAGCTGGAGGAACTGATGTCGGAGCCGCGTAAAAAACGCAGCTTTATTGGTTTACTGCCGCAGTAAACATCCGCTTTCATGGTGGGATTGATTGCGCCTGGAAGCGCATACCACACCTGTAAAAGCCGTTTCTGCGTGAGATTGAAATCTCAAGGTAATAGGGCAGAAAACCTGAACGTGGTGATGACTACGGGTTTTCAATGAGCAATAAAAACCCCTCTCCCGCAGGGAGAGGGGTTTATGCGTACATCTACGCCAGCTCTTCAGTAACCCGCAGCGCTGCAAGCGCGTTGGCTGCCGCTTTCAGCACTTCCTCACACTGCTCGATTGTCAGCGTTAGCGGCGGTTCGATACGAATGGTTTTCGCGTTATTGAGCGTCCCGGCGACCAGCACACGCTGGCGGAACATCTCACTGGCAAAGTTGTAGCCCGTTTCGTTATCGACAAATTCAATAGCCATCAGCATCCCACGGCCGCGTGCATCCTGCACCAGATCCGGGTATTGACGCACCAGCGCGCGGAAACCGTCCAGCAACATGTCGCCTTTCTGCTCCGCCTGAGCGGGCAGGTTCTCTTCCAGCAGTACGTTGATGGTCGCCAGCGCTGCCGCACAGGCCAACGGGTTACCGCCAAACGTCGTGGTATGCAGGAATGGGTTGTCAAACAACACCGAGAACACCTCTTGTGTGGCAACCGTTGCGCCAATCGGCATAACGCCGCCGCCCAGCGCTTTCGCCAGGCACAAGATGTCTGGTTGCACGTTTTCGTGTTCGCAGGCGAACATTTTCCCCGTACGACCCATGCCGGTTTGCACTTCGTCAAAAATCAGCAGCGCGCCAAATTCATCGCACAGCTTGCGAACCGCTGGCAGGTAACCTGCTGGCGGTATGATCACGCCACCTTCACCCTGAATTGGCTCCAGGATCACTGCGGCGACATCATCACCGGTTTTCTGGCATTCGCTAAGCAGCGTACGCATCGCGTCGATGTCGCCAAATGGCACATGACGGAAGCCCGGCAGCAGCGGCATAAAGGGTTTGCGGAAGGTCGATTTTGCCGTTGCCGACAATGCGCCCAGCGATTTACCGTGGAACGCACCGCTGGTGGCGACAAAGGTGAATTTGCCGCGCGGTGACTGGTACGCTTTGGCCAGTTTCAACGCCGCCTCGACGGATTCTGTTCCGCTGTTGCTAAAGAAGCTGTATTTCAGTTTGCCGGGCGTCAATGCCGCCAGCGTTTTGGCCAGCATCGCTCGTAATGGATCGAGCAGTTCCTGGCTATGCAGAGGTTGTTTTGCGAGTTGATTCTGTACGGCGGAAACCACAACTGGATTACGGTGCCCCACATTGAATATTCCAAATCCACCCAGGCAATCTAAAAACTCCTGCCCCTGGGTGTCGACAAGCGTGTTCAAACTGCCAGCTTGCCACTCTACGGCTCCGTAATCCCCGCCGGCGGTAACAGATTTTCGATACTCTAGAAACCCCGGATTTACATGCTCTTTAAAGTAATCCACCACCTCTCGATTTAATGCTTTCATCTCCTCATGGTCGAGCGTTCGCTTTTCAATGAGATTCAGTGCGTGAGCGCTGCACGCTAATGCCGATGCGCTGGAAGGTAACCTGTTCAAAATGGGCTCCGGGGGCTCGCGTATCACATGATACCGATTTAAGTATTGCAGGGATTACGCCACTTCGGTGCGGGAAGCATAAATCGGGATAAATGCCAGGAGAAAATGGAGGCGCACAAAATTTAATCATGCCGTTGCGTTAATATTTTGTATCTTTTGTGATTAAAAATTGTTCACTTCTAGAGAGGGGATGAACGTATTGCGCCAATATAGTGCAATAAATGCGCGATTATAGGGCGTTTGTGTTAGAAAAACTCAGTGATAACATGGTGAAATTATTAAACTCATAACGTTAACAAGCCCACGAAAAGCAGGGTTTTATTGTAAATTGCGATCTAAATCAAATTTAACAACTAAAGATAAACTCATTATCGCCGAAATAACATTCGCAGTAATTTTTAACAGCAATATAACCTGCATAGGACGCAACCATGTCTTCTCTTCCTTATGTCAGCCAGCAGCGCTTTATGCTGGACGATGACACCACGCTCATGTCGACGACTGACCTGCAAAGTTACATCACCCACGCCAACGACGCGTTTATCCATGCCAGTGGTTATACCCAGAATGAACTGCTCGGCCAGCCCCACAATCTTGTTCGCCACCCGGATATGCCCAAAGCGGCATTTGCCGATATGTGGTACACCCTGCAACAGGGCGAGCCCTGGAGCGGCATCGTCAAAAACCGGCGTAAAAATGGCGACCATTACTGGGTGCGAGCCAATGCTGTTCCGATGGTGCGCAATGGCAAAGTCACCGGCTATATGTCGATTCGCACCGAGGCGAAAGATGAGGAGATCGCCGCCGTTGAACCGTTGTACAAAGCGTTAAACGAAGGGCGCTGCAACAAACGCGTCTATAAAGGCCTGGTCATTAGCAAGCGCTGGTGGGGAAAACTGGCAGGCATGCCGCTCCGCTGGCGTGCGCGTAGCGTCATGACATTATTGTGGGCGGCGCAATTTGCTGGATTGTGGTTTACCGGTGCAAGTGGCCCGGCGCTGGCGGTAAGTACGTTGGCGATGCTGCTGGGCTGCCTGGCATTTGAGTGGCAAATCGTTCGCCCAGCGGAAAACGTGGCGCGTCAGGCGCTGAGTGTGGCCACCGGGGAGCGCAATAGTGTGCAACCGTTGAACCGCAGCGATGAATTGGGGCTGACATTGCGGGCGGTCGGGCAACTGGGGCTGATGTGTCGTTGGTTGATCAATGACGTTTCAACCCAGGTTCATAGTGTGCGTAGCGGCAGTGAAACGCTGGCGAAAGGTAATGAAGATCTTAATGAACGCACGCGCCAAACGGTGGTGAATGTGCAGCAGACGGTTGCCACAATGAGCCAGATGGCAGCATCGGTACAAAACAACTCACAAACGGCATCGGCGGCAGACGAGCTCTCCAGCTCCGCCAGTAGCGCCGCTACGCACGGCGGCAAGGCGATGGAGACGGTGGTGAAAACCATGGATGAGATTGCCGATAGCACCGGGCGTATTGGTTCTATCACCAAGCTGATTAATGACATCGCTTTCCAGACCAATATCCTGGCACTGAACGCGGCGGTAGAAGCCGCCAGAGCGGGCGAGCAGGGTAAAGGGTTTGCGGTAGTGGCAGGTGAAGTGCGTCACCTGGCGAGCCGTAGTGCCAACGCGGCGAATGATATTCGCAGGCTGATCGACGCCAGCGCCAGTAAAGTGCAGTCTGGTTACGACCAGGTGCATGCCGCAGGTCGGACGATGGAGGATATTGTTACCCAGGTGCAAAACGTCACTGCGCTGATTGGGCAGATTAGCCAGTCGACGTCGGAGCAGGCGACGGGGCTTTCCGAGCTTACGCGTGCGGTGGCAGAGCTGGATGCCATCACGCAGAAAAACGCCGGTTTGGTAGAGGAAAGCGCTGCGGTTTCGGCAATGGTTAAACATCGCGCAGACCGCCTGCAGGATGCTGTTTCCGTATTGCACTGATCGCTGGTAAACGAATTAAAAACCGCCTGTGGCCTCACTGGCGGTTTTTTTAGCTGCTTTTTCCCCGTATTCTCGCCTTGATGTAATAATGTTGTATATTCTTTGTTAATTAATTATTAAATACAATTCGCATTGCCAAATATTAATATATCTCAGTTTTATTTATTTAATTCTGAATAAAATTCAATGTAGCGACGTTAATATAGGTTGCGCAAATCTATTTTTTTGCACATATAACGATCGATAAATAACAATTAATCGTTGTTGGCTATCAGAAGATTCATTAAGTAATTAAAAAAACGATCAATCTCATAAAGTTAGCGCTAACGTTACCGATAACGGCTAGTGGCTGCATTCTTTTAATTTGCGCCAGGGACTTAAGCGTGCCATTAGGGTGAAGGCGCGGAACTTTCGTCAATAAAATAATCAAACCCATGGAGAATATATGTTTTTACACGATGTAAAAATCGGCACGAAATTATTTCTGGCGTTCGGCTTTTTTATTGCGTTAATGGTAGTGAGTTCCTGCCTGTCACTTTTCAGCCTGAACCGCGCGAATAACGGAATGCAAGAGATCGTGCATGAAGATTACCCAACCACGGTAAAAGCGAATCAGCTTATTGATAATTTCCAGACCTTTGTCAGCACACAGCAACTGATGCTGCTGGATAGCGACGGCAAATGGACCGGTGAGTCACAAAAGCAGCTTGCTGAGATCAGCTCCCACATTACGGCTCTGCTGGAAGATTTATCTAAAAACCTGCGCGATGATAAATCACAGAAAATCCTCGCAGACATCCGCACCGTGCGCCAGCAGTATCTCGACTCTCGTTTCCGCATCCTCGATGCCGTTAAAAATAACGATCGCGCGGGTGCGATTCAGGAGATGATGACCAAAACCATTAACATCCAGAATGCTTACAAAGAGCGCGTGTTGGCGCTGATCGCCATTCAGGATGGGCAAATGCGCGCGGCGGGCGATCAGGTGCAGAACGATTTCAGTTCAAACCGCCTGATGCTGATTATGTTGGCGATTGTTAGCATCGGCATGGGCAGCCTGATTGGCTGGTATATCGTGCGGATGATCACTCGCCCGCTCAGAGAAGCCGTTACCTTTGCCGAAGCGATTGCCGACGGCGATTTGACGCGTACTATCGATTCTCGCCATCGTGATGAAACCGGCGTGCTACTGCGCGCGCTGATGGAGATGAAAAACCGTCTTGTTGAGATTGTTCATCAGGTGCAAAACGGTTCAGAGAATATCTCCAGTGCGGCGGCGCAGATTGTGGCCGGTAATCAGGATCTGGCGGCGCGTACCGAAGAGCAGGCCAGCTCTGTCGAGCAGACGGCGGCTTCCATGGAGCAGATCACCGCAACGGTGAAAAACACTGCCGATCATACCTCCGAAGCCACACACCTCTCCGCCGATGCGGCGACAGTCGTGAAGAATAACGGCGAGATGATGAAGCAGGTCACCGAGAAGATGCGCGTGATTAACGACACGTCCAACCGCATGTCGGACATCATCAACCTGATTGACGCAATTGCCTTCCAGACTAACATTTTGGCGCTGAACGCGGCGGTCGAGGCGGCGCGCGCCGGTGAACACGGCCGTGGTTTTGCCGTCGTGGCCGGTGAAGTGCGTCAACTGGCGCAGAAGAGTGCCTCCTCGGCCAACGACATTCGCCATCTGATTGAAAGCTCTACCAGCCAGACCCGCGAAGGCATGGCGCTGGTGGAAAAAGCCAGCGCGCTGATTAACGGCATGGTTACTAACGTAGAAGAGATGGATGTTATCCTGCGCGAAATTGGTCAGGCGAGCCGCGAGCAGACCGATGGTATTTCGCAGATTAACAGCGCGATTGGCCTGATTGACTCCACCACCCAGCAGAACTCCAGCCTGGTGGAAGAGTCTGTGGCGGCGGCAGCGGCACTGAATGACCAGGCGTTGCATCTGCGCGAGCTGGTACAGGTGTTCCGCCTGCGCGAGGCGCCACAGGCCGTTTAATCGAGTTGTGAAATCTCCAGCGCTGCGCGGTCGATAATGCCAATTATCTGTTTAAGCTGCGTGGCGCTGACTTCCCCCTGATTCACCCGTAAATCCAGCACGGCTTTAAAGTTCTCCAGCGCCCGCTTCATCTGTGGGTTTTTGCGCAGTTGATAGCCAACATTGCGCGCTTTAATCCGCTCTTCAATCTGTGCCAGCGATGGTTGATTTTCCGCCAGCCACTGCGTGCCCTGCGGTGTAATAGCGATCATCCTGCGTCCGTTTTCTTCATCGCCAACGGTAATAAGCTGCTGTTCTTGCAGGAAATCCAGTGTCGGGTAAATCACGCCAGGGCTGGGTGTGTAGTTACCCTGCGTCAGTGCTTCAATGGCTTTGATCAGCTCATAGCCGTGGCTGGCGTTTTGGCTGAGTAAATGCAGGATCACCAGACGTAATTCGCCGTGACCGAAAAAACGTTGGCGGCGGCCGCTGCCGTGCCCGTGGTGGCGCTCACTGTCGGTATTGCCATGATGATGGCGCATAGCTGCTTTCTCACATAATTTGATATATCTAATTTATATCTAAAATAACCTTTTTAAACAATGCTGACGTTGCTGTTTATATTAATTTTCTGATTTTTAATGACATTAATTGAGCCTTTAGCAACCGGTGCGTTTTTACGAGGCTATATCATAAAAACATCTTGCCTTCTTCCCAATCAACAATCATTATCATTTGCACAATATTTAGATATATCGTATTCACATTCACGAAGGCCGATTATGACTACTCACCCTCAACGCTATCCCCAGCGAGTGCGCAATGAGCTGCGCTTTCGCGAGTTAACTGTTTTGCGCGTCGAACGCGTTGGCACGGGCTTCCAGCGCATTGTGCTCGGTGGCGAGCAACTGGATGGCTTCACCTCCCGTGGCTTTGACGATCACAGCAAAGTTTTCTTCCCTCAGCCGGGTACGCACTTTGTACCGCCTGTGGTGACTGACGAAGGTATCGCCTGGGGCGATGGCCCGCGCCCGGCTACTCGTGACTATACGCCGCTGTACGATGCCAGCCGCCACGAGCTGGCGCTGGATTTCTATATTCACGACGGCGGCGTGGCGAGCAACTGGGCGATGCAGGCGCAGGTGGGCGATAAATTGACTATCGGCGGGCCGCGCGGTTCGCTGGTGGTGCCGGAAGATTACGCCTGGCAGCTGTACGTTTGTGACGAATCCGGTATGCCAGCGCTGCGCCGCCGCCTTGAAGCGCTCAGCCTGCTGACGGTACGCCCGCAGGTCACAGCGGTGGTAAGCATTGCAGATGCTGCCTATCAAGATTATTTCGCGGATATAAACGGGTTTGATATTCAGTGGGTCGAGGGCCATAACTCGCAGGCCGTTGCCGACAAACTGGCGGCGATAAGCGTGCCGGAACACGACTATTTTATCTGGCTGACCGGGGAAGGCGAGGTGGTGAAATCGTTGATGAACCGCTTTGAATCTGCTGACATTGATCCGCAACTGGTGCGCGCGCAAGCTTACTGGCACAAGAAATAAGCGGTAAGCCCGGTGCGATTACCGGGCTCGTTGCGCTCAGGCCACTTCGTCGTACTCGGCTTCGCTGACCTGCTGTTCCAGCGTCTGGCGGATCTCCGCCAGCGCTTTCTCCTGCTGGCGGAAGTAGGTTTCCCTGTCGCCAAGCGTGGAGATCAACTGCCAGGACTCCTCTTTTTCCAGCGTCGCCAGCTCTTCTATCAGGCTGGCGATATGCTGTTTGACCTCAAGAATACGCTGGCGCAGGCGCTGCAGGTCGTTGAGGCGATCGCTTGCCATTAATGGCTCCAGCCCTTTTTGCAGACGAGTCAAAATCGAACGGATAGCGCTAAGATCGCCGCGCTGGCGCGCCTGGTTAAGCTGCACCATCATACTGTGGGCGTCGTTTTTCAGTTCGTTGTCCACCAGATCCGGATGACAGAGCTTGCTAGCCTGGCGCCACAGGCGTTTCAGTTCATGACGCTCGTCTTCGCTCATCTTCTGCTCGAAGCTAAAGCGTTTTTCCGCGTCGTGCTGCTGCTCCTGGTAGCTTTCATACTCCTGACGCGCTTCGTCACGCGCCTGGCGCGCGGGTTCTTCTTCACGCGTGAGGCCGCGCTCCAGCTCCTGCGCTTCGGCGAGCAGCGAGGCAATTAGCTCGCTTTGCTGTTGCAGATGTTTACGCGCTTCCGCTGCTTGTAACGAGTGTGGCGGCATACTTTGCCAGCGCTGTGTCAATGTCACTAAGACTTCCACCGCTTGAGACAGGTATTTCTGGCAGCGCAGATAATCCGCCTCGCGACGGCGTGCTTCCGCTTCCTGGCGGCGCACTGCAGCTTCGGCCAGCGTTTTACGTAGCCGCAGGATCTGCGACATCAGCGGCCCAAGGCGAGTTAAGTAGAGATCGTTGAATTCATCCAACAGCTGGATACGCGCATTGCGTTTATCAATGAGCTCGCGCATTTGCTCTTCCAGCGCTTTTAGCTCCAGCTTGCTGGCGGCCACTTGCGGGTCTTGCCAACTGACCACTGAGCGCTGGTTTTGCAGCCAGACGGTGATGGCGCGCATCGCTTCGCTGTAATTTTTCTCTTCAAGCGCGTGAACGATAAACGCTAACTCCGGGTCCGTAACTTCATTTTTAAGTAAAGGAAGCTGGCTGAGGATGATGCCGTCATCCTCCAGTTCAATGGCGTATTTGATGATTTCAAGCCGTTTTATAGGTTTGTTCATGGCGTTTCGTCAAAGCGCTTTGAGTGTGTTAAAGGGAGTTGTTAATTCATCAAATCTGGACCATGGATACAAATCTCGCAATAGCCCGGAGCCATATTACATGGGACATATTTCAATGCGTTAGTCTTTCTGTGAAAATTGCGTTTATGGCGTCTTTTTGCCGCGAAACGAGCGAAAAGTTGCTTTATGGCGGGGCGTTAGCCCCGCCTGTCACCGTTTTTTGGGATGCGGTATCACAACATGTTTAGCCGTCTCGATCACGCGCAGTTTAAGCAGACTATGCGCTTTCCGGCAGACCGCGAACCCGGATGGGTTCCTCGATGGCGTTGGCGGCGAGCAAACGCTGCAGAGCCGAGATCGCGGTATCGGTCAATTCGTGCCCTTTGGTCAGCACCATCAAGCCATTGGTGGTGCGGATATCTTCGTCAACCACCCAACCCGGCATCAGTTCGCGAATACGCGCAGAGCGCACGCCGGTCACATTAGAGCGGAAATCTGACAGGGATTTAATGATGTATTCGGGTAACGGTGGGTGCGCCGCCCGCAGAATTTCCCATGGTCGCTCCAGGCTCCATCCCCGCGCCGCATGCCGCTCCAGCTCAAGGGCTGCGCGCAGCAGATGGGCACCACGTAAAACCTCTAGAGGCACGTTGGGTGAGGGCTCTTTTGCCTGGTGGCGAATGATGCCAGCGACCAGTTCAAGACGGGGAATATTTTCCACCAGTTTTCCCGCGACGTCGGGATGCCCCAGCAACAGCTTTTTCTCCTCCTCCGAGAGCTTGCGCTGAGCAGCATCGGCCTGAACGATATCGGCGGGAATGCCAACACAACCAATTTGGCTTAGTGACGCGGCAATGGTGTAGATCCACTCATCTGGCCACTCCAGCTTCGGCAGTGCGTGGCGGACGCAAGATTGTGCGAATGCCGCCCGCTGAAATGCCCATGGGGCGACCATGGCAAGCACTTCCGTTAGCGTTTTGACTGAGGCGGTAAGGGTAGTTGCCAGCAACTCTTTTTCCGCGCAGACGAGACGATACTGGCGCACGGCGTCGTTAAGCGCCGCGACCAGCTCGTCTTTCGGACACGGTTTGCAGAGATAGCGGAAAATGGCACCTTTATTGATGGCGGCAATAGAGGACTCCACATCGGCCTGGCCGGTAAGCAGGAGCCGCACGCTATCAGGCGAGAGTTCGCGTGCTTTCGCCAGGAACGTGGCGCCATCCATGCCGGGCATGCGCATATCGGACATGATCACCGCAAAGCGTTCTCCCCAACGAATAGCGTCCAGACCGGCTTCCCCGCTCGGCGCTACCACCACATCAAATTCGCCAAACAGGTTTCGTTCCATCGCGGCGAGTACGTTAGGTTCATCATCTACGCACAGCACCCTGGGCAAGGTGGTATCAGTCATGAAGAGTGTCCTGTAAGTTAGCGAGCATCTGTTGCCATAGAGGTAGCTGGTTAAGCACGCCTGCTTTTTCAAGGTAATCGCGGTCGGGGGCGCTGTTGTTGGCCAGCGCCACAGCGACATGTACCACACCAAGCGCACCGAACGTATCATGCGCGAAACGTGAGGGATGAGCGTGCCCGGCCACTATTTCGACGATATCCAGGGGTAACCCCCATACCGCCAGCAGGTAAGCGCCCACCGCAGCATGCATGGGAATATCATTACATGTGGTTACTTCGCTACCGATCTCGCTCATTTCGGGGATCAGCTTCGCAATATTTGCGAGCAGCGCGGCGGTAGGTTCCAGCCCCTGATGGCCTGCAATCCGGGCGGAAAGTGAGGAAGCAAGAAGAGAAACTCGCCGTAACTCGCTGACAAAAGGATCCCTTTTCGCGTCGGTAAAACAGTGTGACGTCAGCACCAGCAATTTCACCTGATCCATGCCGAGAAGTGTAATAGCGCTACCGATATCGTGGATTTGCGAACCTCTGTTGAACCAGGCTGAGTTCGCAAGCTGCATGATTTTGACGCTCAGCGCCGGGTCGCTGCCCAGCAATTCGGCAATCTGCCGGGTATCGCTATCGGGGTTATTGAGAAGATGTTGAACTTCGGTGAACACTTTCGGTGCGGCAGGTAATTGATTGATCCGACCGACCACGTCGAGCACCGCCGGATCGTTGAACATTGTGCGCAGAGAAAGCGCGCTTTCGATCATCTCTACTAATTTCGCGCTGTCGCAGGGTTTTGAGACAAATCGATGCGCGACTTCCAGCATACGCTGGGTTGCGCCAGGTTCTGAGTAGCCGGATAAAATGATACGTATTGTGCCTGGCCAACGGTTGCGCACCTGCGCCAGTAACTCTGCGCCATCCATAAAAGGCATTCGCATATCGGAGACCACGACATCCGCCGGGGTCTCTTCCAGCATGGTCAGCGCTTCAGGTCCACTGTTGGCGAAGCGGCATTCCCATTCGGTATCTTGCATCATGATGGCGCGCTCAATGCCGGAAAGCACACGGCTTTCGTCATCAACGAACATCACTTGCATGCAGGTTCATCCTCGGTGCGGCAATTGAGCGGAAATTGCAGGATAAACGTGGAACCCACGCCTTCTTCTGACTCGCAGCGAATTTTTCCATTATGTTTGTCCACCACGGTTGAATAGACAATCGCCAGCCCTTGTCCTGTCCCTTTCCCCACCGCTTTCGTGGTGAAGAAAGGATCGAAAATGCGGTCGCGGATGGCGGCCGGTATGCCACTGCCATCATCCTGGATGCGGATTTCAACATATTCGCCGTTCTGTAATGCTGAGATAACGATGCGGCCTTTCTCTTTCACCCCTTCCTGCAGGGTATCCGCAATGGCGTGGGCGGCATTGACCACCAGGTTGAGAATGGCTTGTCCGACCATGTCACGCAGGCAAGGGAGTTGCGGTAAGTTGTCAGCGATGTGCGTTTCGAGCTCCGCCACATATTTCCATTCGTTGCGGGCCACCGTGACCGTGGTGTTAATCACATCGCGCACATCTAGCATCTCCTTCACATTCTTCGAAGGGTGGGAAAATTCCTTCATCGCGGCGACAATGCGGGCAATGTGCTCAAGGCCTTCGAGAGATTCGTCCAGTGCACCGGGAATTTGCCGACGCAGAAAATCAATTTTTGTGCGTTTGAGCATCGTATCGAACTCTGCCATTGCGGGATCATCGGCCATTTTATCTCGTGCAACGTCAGCGAGCGCGAGGGCGGCATTCAGCAGTTTTAGCAGCGAGTCCGTGGCACCCTTTATGAAGCCAACATTATCGGAAACATACTGCGTCGGGGTGTTGATTTCGTGGGCGATGCCAGCGGCGAGCTGACCGATAGATTCCATTTTTTGCGCCTGAAGTAGCTGTATCTGCGCAAGACGCAGCTCGGCCAGCGCTTTTTCCAGCTCGTGCCGTTCGTTTTCTAATTCCATTGTCTTACGCGCGACCACTTTCTCCAGCCCGACATTTTGTTCGAGAATGGCAAATGGTGTGGCGTGACTGTGCCTGGCTTCCTGGGCGATGCGGCGTTTCAGCACATCAATGGTTTTATCCCGGGCAGCAAGTTTGCGCTCGTAGTCGACAGGGGACAGACCCGGGGTCGAGGCTTCGGAAAAGAGCGACATGATATTTACCCTCCAATGGCGACGCCGGTAAATGTCTGGTTGACATGCAACCCGTTGTACTGCTCACCGTAGGTTGAAAAACCTACCACCCTGTTCTGCACCATGATTTCGCCGATCTGCTGTTCCAGCCCCTCTTTTTCGAACTGGAGACGGCGCAGGATACAATCGCAGCCGATGATGACCGCAGGGTTTGGGATCGTCTCATGTACTTTTTCAAAAGCCTGGCTAAACGTCTGGATCGGATCCTCCGCTTTGCCGATCGAAACGATCAACCCCTCTTCGATAGCGCAATAACAGGTAAGCGAGAGATCGTCGTTCATTTTCTGTATGGAACGGACGTAGGGCTCATCTCCGAAGGAGAGCACCAGTGGATTGCGGGAAAAGACGGTCGGTGTCAATTCGTCGATGGTAAGACCCAGGGATTCGGCATAGACCTGAGCGGCAGGTTCACCGTTGATCTCCATAATGAGCCGTTTTTCCGCGTCTGCCTCGGTAATAACCAACTCGACATCGCTGGGTACGAAGTGTTGGATCTTAAACGTGGCGACCGGTGAACTGGTTTCGATAACCGCGAAAACGGCAGCGTCAGAAATAAAATGTCCATCATCATCATAAATAAAGCTTTTTTCGAAACGGAGGTCGTCACCGGCAGAGCCGCCAATGAGGGGCACATTACCAATCTGTTGATAAAGATTGGCCACCAACCGCTCTTCGGCCATCGAAAGACCATCCACCAGTAACAGACCAAAACGATACAGGTTTGGTCTTTCTTCGCTGTCGCGGCGAATGGTTTCCGCAATATCCGCAATCACCGAGGTGTATTCAAGCAGAGGATGAATGATAAACGCGCGGGCGTGAAAACCACTGCTCAGCCCAAGACCCAGCAGCCCCGAATGCTGAAAACCTTCAGTGCCAATATGGCCGGAGGAGGTACAACCGATGCAGGGGCAGGAGAAGGTGTTTTTTAATTCTCGGCCTAACACCTCCAGATCGTAATCCGGAGAGCAAAAGAAAAGGATGGTTTCAACATCTTCATGACCAATTTGGGCGGCAAACTGGGCAACAGCTTCGACCGGATCAGGTGATTCACTGCTGGCATATCTGGGCTGGAAACTCACGGCAAACACTCCCCACTTTGTGCAGCGGTTTTCGCCTCTGCGGTAGCATGGCCCAATGCATTGCTCATTGGTCTGATGAAGGAAGATTAGGAGTTGGATGAGTAAATATCAAATCGGCAGGTTGATAATTTGACAGGCTTTTTACTTCTCTTTTCTTTTTGCATCGGCACGGTTAATTCTGCTCATCTCCGTCGGTACAGAAGCGGCTGAAAGATTAACTTTCCTGAAGCTCAGAAGTTGCACGCCGAAGAGATAAGGAACTTCTTGAGTAGGTTATTAGGGGCAAAGAGCCACGTCGATATGTTGCGGTGTAAGCATGTCAAAGACATAATCATTCTGGATCATCCCGTGACAGTCGCCGGGTTTCTGCAATCTCGCGGATGTGCAGGATAAACATCTGGTCATTACGCGGGCACTGTATGCTGTCTGCCTGCGCAATTCTGGCGAACGGCAATACTGCGAAAGTGAAAAGAGCACCTTTACTCCACTACATCATCATTATCCCCGTTGTTTTCCGCGCGTGGTGTTTTATGAAAACGAATAATGCGTTTGCTGACAGGATGAGGAGCGGCCACCTTTTCACCAGAGGGTAAAGTTCAGCGAGAAACTCCTCTGTAATCTCCTTCCCCTGGATAAATAGCCGCATGAGAACTCCTGTTGGCATGATTACCCTATGCTTCTTTTGCAGAAGTCCTCGGCATTTATTTAAAACCTACCGCCATTTTTGTGGCTCACCAGAATCCAGAAACAAAAAAGCCACTTCAATGGAAGTGGCTTAGACATATGATTTTAAAGCTAAAATTTGGTGGCCCCTGTTGGGTTTGAACCAACGACCAAGCGATTATGAGTCGCCTGCTCTAACCACTGAGCTAAGGGGCCGTGGCGGGGAATTATAAAGTAACTTACCCCTGCAATCCAGCAGGAATCGCCTGGCTGATGTTTTTATAAACAACGCATTTTCAATCTCTTATACTGGAGTTTATCGCTTTTGTTCGGGAGTTAAGCATGATCCACGATATTCTGGCACCGGGGCTACGTGTGGTGTTTTGTGGCATAAATCCGGGTAAATCATCTGCCCATACCGGTTTCCACTTTGCCCATCCGGGGAATCGTTTCTGGAAAGTTATCCATCAGGCCGGTTTTACTGACCAGCAACTGCGCCCGGAAGATGAGCGGCATCTGCTGGATACCCGCTGTGGCATCACCATGCTGGTTGAGCGGCCAACGGTGCAAGCCACGGAAGTCGGGTTGCATGAGCTGCGTAGCGGGGGCAGAGAACTGGTCAAGAAAATTGAGGATTATCAGCCTGCTGCGCTGGCGGTGTTAGGAAAGCAAGCCTTTGAGCAGGCGTTTAGCGTGCGCGGTGCAAACTGGGGCAAGCAAAATATGACTATCGGCGTGACGCAGGTCTGGGTGCTGCCAAACCCCAGCGGGCTTAACCGCGCAACGCTGGATAAGCTGGTGGAAGCGTATCGTGAACTGGACGAGGCACTGGTGACTCGCGGCTTGTAACGGCAAATCGCGGGCAAAAAAAAGCTCCCATATGGGAGCTTTTTTATCGCCTGACGAATTAATCGTCGAGGAAGCTACGCAGCACTTCAGAACGGCTCGGATGGCGCAGTTTCCGCAGCGCTTTCGCTTCGATCTGACGGATACGTTCGCGGGTTACGTCAAACTGTTTACCCACTTCTTCCAGCGTGTGGTCGGTGTTCATATCGATACCGAAACGCATACGCAGCACTTTCGCTTCACGGGCGGTCAGGCCAGCCAGAACGTCGTGCGTTGCAGCACGCAGACTTTCAGTGGTTGCAGAGTCCAGCGGCAGTTCGAGGGTGGTATCCTCGATGAAATCACCCAGATGCGAATCTTCATCATCACCGATCGGTGTTTCCATGGAGATAGGCTCTTTCGCGATTTTCAGCACTTTACGAATCTTATCTTCCGGCATCAGCATACGCTCAGCCAGCTCTTCCGGCGTGGGCTCACGGCCCATTTCCTGCAGCATCTGGCGGGAGATACGGTTGAGCTTGTTGATAGTCTCAATCATATGCACCGGAATACGGATGGTGCGCGCCTGATCCGCGATGGAACGGGTGATCGCCTGACGGATCCACCAGGTTGCGTAGGTGGAGAACTTGTAACCACGGCGGTATTCGAACTTATCAACCGCTTTCATCAGACCGATGTTGCCTTCTTGAATCAGATCGAGGAACTGCAGACCGCGGTTGGTGTATTTCTTGGCGATAGAAATAACCAGACGTAAGTTCGCTTCCACCATCTCTTTCTTCGCACGACGCGCTTTCGCTTCGCCGATAGACATACGACGGTTGATGTCTTTCACCTGCTCAATGGTCAGGCCGGTTTCTTCTTCAATTTGCTGCAGCTTCATCAGGCCGCGTTGAACTTCTTCTGCAACTTCATGCAGTTTTTCCGACCACGGTTTGTTCATGGCCAGCGCAGCGTTGAACCAGGTTTCATTGGTTTCGTTGCCGGTGAAGAGCGTAATGAAGTTTTTCTTCGGCATTTTGCACTGTTCAACGCACAGTTTCATGATGATGCGTTCCTGGGTACGCACGCGATCCATCATGACTCGCATGCTGTTAACCAGGTAATCGAACTGTTTTGGCACCAGTCGGAACTGTTTGAACACTTCAGACAGCTTTAGGATCTCTTCCTGCGCGGCAACGTGGCTGCGTCCTTTGGCTTTGATGGTGTCGCGAGTCAGTTCGTACTGGGTACGTAGCTCAGCGAATTTTGCACGCGCCAGTTCAGGATCGATGCTGTTGTCATCATCGCTGTCGTCGTCTTCTTCATCTTCTTCGTCTTCATCATCATCCATCTCTTCGCTGGAGAGTTCAGAACCGACATGGGTCGCGGTTGGCGCCATGTCTTCTTCAGCATTTGGATCGACAAAGCCAGTGATCAAATCAGAGAGGCGAGCCTGCTCAGCTTCAACGCGATCATACTGCTCCAGCAGATAGGTGATCGCTTCCGGGTACTCGGCAACGGAGCACTGAACCTGGTTGATGCCATCTTCGATGCGTTTAGCGATGTCGATTTCGCCTTCGCGGGTCAGCAGTTCAACGGTGCCCATTTCGCGCATGTACATGCGCACCGGGTCAGTGGTTCGCCCGATTTCAGATTCAACGCTGGAAAGCACTTGTGCGGCGGCTTCTTCCGCATCTTCGTCAGTGTTGTTGGAGTTTTCGGCCAGCAACAGATCATCGGCGTCCGGTGCTTCTTCCATCACCTGGATGCCCATGTCGTTGATCATTTGGATGATGTCTTCGATCTGATCGGAGTCGACGATATCTTCCGGCAGATGGTCATTGACCTCGGCATAGGTCAGATAGCCTTGCTCCTTACCACGGGTGACAAGAAGCTTCAGCTGTGACTGCGGGTTTTGCTCCATAAGACGGTATCCACACTTAATTCATGAGGGTTGGTGTCGGTCGGCGAAATAAACCGCCAACATTTAACTCGAGGGTGTATTTATATTTTTGCCGCTGGCCCTCATCGCGGCTGTCGGGATCTTCCCGATCGGTTATCGGCACTTAAGCCGTTGAATTCACTTTTTTGCCAGTTCCTGGTTCAATTGCCAGAGTTCCCGGCGTTCTTCACTGCTTAAACCATGTGTGCGGTCACGAGCGATTAACTCTTCCTGCCGCCGTTCAAGCATCGAATCAAACATATGATTGAGCGCGTCGGTGAACGTTTTTTCAGCGATGTCTTTATCTGCTATATCGTCCCACATCGACAGTTTTTCAAGGGTTGCGGCCTCTTTTGTGCCGCGATAGTGCTCCAGCAACTGGCCGGTAGTCAGACCTGGCTGTGACAAACAAGTGTTGACCAGTTCTGTAAATAAGCCAAGCCCGGCAAGCCTTGATTGATCCAAACCCTCTAACGGCGGAACCTTCGGAGCCAGTTCCGGGTTCTGGATCAATAACCCTATCAGTATACGCATGGTTGTGCGTTTTAGCTGCGGAGCGGGGCGAGTCGTCGCGCTTTCCACCTGTTTTGGCATTAATCGATCAAGCTGAGCATCGTCGAATATGCCAATTTTATTCCCCAACAACTGCCGCAACTGGATGCGTAGCGTTTCGCCCGGCACCTGGTTGATTAACGGCAGCGCTAATGCGGCAAGCTGCGTTGTACCGTCCGGCGTGGTTAAATCCGCCTGCGGCAACAGGCTGTTAAACAGAAACGTGGAGAGCGGCAATGCCTGCTCCATGCGCGCTTCGAACGCCTCTTTGCCTTCTTTTCGCACCAGCGTGTCCGGATCTTCACCGTCCGGTAAAAACATAAAACGCAGCTGACGACCATCGTTCATATAAGGCAGCGCGGTTTCCAGCGCTCGCCATGCGGCATCACGGCCAGCACGGTCGCCGTCGTAACAACAGATAACATTTTTCGTCACGCGAAAAAGTAACTGAATATGATCCGCCGTTGTTGATGTTCCGAGCGACGCCACCGCGTAGTTGATGCCGTATTGCGCCAGCGCCACCACGTCCATATAACCTTCGACGACCAACAGCCGTTGAGGTTCGTCATTGTCCTGTTGCGCTTCATAAAGGCCATACAATTGGCGGCCCTTATGGAAAATATCCGTTTCCGGGGAGTTCAGGTACTTAGGCGTATCGTTACCCAGAACGCGCCCACCAAAACCAATCACCCGGCCACGTTTGTCGCGAATGGGAAACATGACCCGTTCGCGGAAACGATCGTAACTGCGTCCCTGATCGTTTGTGACCAACATACCCGCATCAATCAGTGACTTACGGTTTTCGCTGTTGCCGCCAAAACGCTTTAATACATTGTCCCAGCCGGGAGGCGCGTAACCAATGGCGAACCGCTCAATGATTTCGCTGCTCAAACCGCGTCTGGACAGATACTGGCGTGCAGGCTCTGCGGCAGGTTGTGTCAACGATTGCTGATAAAATGCGTTTAGCCCATCCATTAATTGATAGAGCGTTTGCCGTTGATGGCGCTCTATCAGGCTGGGCCCACTGCCTGCTTCAAACGGTACTTCAAGATTGTGCATCGCCGCCAGTTCTTCAACGCTTTCCACGAACTCGAGCTTGTCGTAGTTCATCAGGAAGTCGAGGGCGTTGCCATGCGCGCCACAGCCAAAGCAGTGGTAAAACTGTTTTTCACCGTTCACGGTGAAAGAGGGCGTTTTTTCATTATGGAATGGACAGCACGCGTGATAATTCTTGCCCTGCTTCTTCAGCTTTACACGCGCGTCGATGAGATCGACGATGTCGGTGCGCGCCAGCAGGTCACTAATAAAGACACGTGGGATTCGTCCAGCCATAGGCCCCGTTTTGATCTTTTATAGCCGTCGTTTTCCGGGCCAACATAATGCGACCGAAATCCGCAGGTTATATCAGGTTATAAACGAAAATAAGCCGCGCATTCCTTTCGGAAGCACGGCCTTACAACTACAACTCGGTCTAAACGAAAGGGCGTTTGCCCTGACGGATTAGTACAGACGAGTACGGCGTGCGTTTTCGCGAGCCAGTTTCTTCGCGTGACGTTTCACTGCGGATGCTTTAGCGCGTTTACGTTCGGTAGTCGGTTTTTCATAGAACTCACGACGACGAACTTCCGCCAGAACACCTGCTTTCTCGCAGGAACGTTTGAAGCGACGCAGAGCTACGTCGAACGGCTCGTTTTCACGTACTTTAATTACCGGCATGTGCCTCTCACCTTTGATTAATTCGGTTTGCCGCTGGCGTTCACGCCAGCTTATTTCAAAATGGTGCGGAATTTTACTGCAAGTGCTGCTGCTTTGTAAAGCACCGCCGCCCTTTTTGAAAGGGGACTTTTGTAAGGGTGAGGAGTATACACGAACTCTGCTGCATGAGTGAGCAAAGTTTTACTTCGACCCGCATTCGCCCTACACTGCGCGCTATTGCAAAGAGGTAAACAGAGTCATGCGCATACTGGGCATTGAAACATCCTGCGATGAAACCGGCATCGCTATTTATGACGATCAACAAGGGCTGTTAGCCAACCAACTGTATAGTCAGGTAAAACTCCACGCCGATTACGGCGGCGTCGTGCCAGAACTGGCTTCGCGCGATCACGTGCGTAAAACCGTGCCGCTGATTCAGGCCGCGCTGAAAGAGTCCGGATTAACGGCGAAAGATATCGATGCGGTGGCCTATACCGCAGGGCCTGGTCTCGTCGGCGCGCTGCTGGTTGGCGCGACGGTTGGCCGCTCGCTCGCTTTTGCCTGGGACGTTCCCGCTATCCCGGTTCATCATATGGAAGGGCATTTGCTGGCGCCAATGCTGGAAGAAAACCCACCAGCGTTTCCATTCGTTGCACTGCTGGTTTCCGGTGGGCATACGCAGCTCATCAGCGTAACCGGCATCGGGCATTACGAGCTACTCGGTGAGTCGATTGACGATGCCGCCGGGGAAGCCTTTGATAAAACGGCCAAACTGCTGGGGCTTGATTACCCAGGCGGGCCGATGCTGTCAAAACTGGCGGCTCAGGGCACCGAAGGCCGTTTTGTCTTCCCGCGCCCAATGACCGATCGTCCGGGGCTGGATTTTAGCTTCTCCGGTCTGAAAACTTTCGCGGCGAACACCATTCGTAACAACGGCTCTGACGAGCAAACCCGCGCTGATATCGCGCGTGCGTTTGAAGACGCAGTGGTTGATACGCTGATGATCAAATGCAAGCGTGCGCTGGATCAAACCGGTTTTACGCGTCTGGTGATGGCGGGCGGTGTGAGCGCCAACCGTACGCTGCGCGCGAAACTGGCGGAAATGATGCACAAGCGTCGCGGCGAAGTGTTCTATGCGCGCCCGGAGTTTTGCACTGATAACGGCGCGATGATCGCCTATGCGGGAATGGTGCGTCTGAAAGCGGGTAATGATGCAGGGCTGGGTGTGACAGTGCGTCCGCGCTGGCCACTGGCGGAGTTGCCTGCGGCGTAAACCGTGATTGCCCGGTAGCACACTGTGCGCCGGGCGATATTATGACGCCTTTTCTTTCTCTTCTTTTTTCTTTTTCAGCTTCGACCAGATTTTGCCTTCCTGGTGTCGCCACAGGCGCTGAATATTGTCGTGATGGCGTAGCAGGATCAGGCAGGACAGCATCGCGACCGGGAAAGTGAACTGCGGTTTGAACCACCAGACATAAAAGGGTGCGATCAACGCGCTGACAATCGCCCCCAGCGATGAATAGCCGCTCAGCAGTACCGTTAACAGCCAGGTTCCCGCCATCACGCCTGTTAAATCCCAGCCGATAGGTGCAATAGCGCCAAATGCCGTTGCCACCCCTTTACCACCTTGAAACTTAAAGAAAACCGGCCAGATATGGCCAAGACAGGCGGCAATCGCAATAAGGCCGAGCCAGAACGGCGTTATGCCAAGCGCGTACGCGCCCCACACCGGCAGCATGCCTTTTAAGACGTCAAAAATCAGGACCGTTAGCGCTGCACCTTTGCCGCCAATGCGTAATACGTTGGTCGCTCCGGGGTTGCCGGAGCCACTCTCGCGCGGATCGGGCAGACCGGCGATGCGGCAGACCAGAATGGCGCTGGAAATAGAGCCACAAAGGTATGCAAGGAGAATCATCCCAGGCGCGATTGCACTCATAACGCTGTTCCGTTGTGAAAATGTCGTTTTATTCTCTGCATCCATGGATAATACGCATAAATGAGGGAAAGTGGTATCCAGGTTTTGCGCAAAATCTGACAGGTAGCCAAGAAAGATGCGGCCTGGCAGCGGCAATGGCGGGGCAAATAGCAGGCGAGGTGAAATGGACATTGTATTTATAGAGCAGCTTTCGGTTATTACCACTATTGGTGTTTACGACTGGGAACAGACCATTGAGCAGAAGCTGGTGTTCGATATCGAAATGGCCTGGGATAACCGCGTTGCGGCGAAAAGCGACAATGTGAACGATTGTCTGAGCTATGCGGATATCGCAGATGTGATTATCGGCCATGTCGAAGGCGGGCGTTTTGCGCTGGTTGAACGCGTTGCGGAGGAGGTGGCTGAGCTGTTGCTGGCGCGCTTTAACTCGCCCTGGGTGCGTATCAAATTGAGCAAACCAGGTGCGGTTGCGCGGGCGTTGAATGTGGGCGTAATCATTGAGCGTGGCTTAAATCCGAAAGAAAGTATTTAAATTCATAATAGTTAAACCAAGCGCTAGTATTCAGGTCATAGATCTCGGTCTTTCACGGCTTCTCCGCGGGATAAGCCGTTTTTTATATCTTTTTAGGGGTTTATTTGATGGGCGATATGCATTCATTGCTGGTAGCAGCCATTCTGGGTGTCGTTGAAGGTCTCACAGAATTTCTGCCCGTATCCAGTACCGGTCACATGATCATCGTGGGGCATTTATTAGGCTTTGAAGGTGATACGGCAAAAACGTTCGAGGTGGTGATCCAGTTAGGTTCGATCCTCGCGGTAGTGGTGATGTTCTGGCGGCGTTTGTTTGGCCTGATCGGCATTCATTTCGGCAAGCAGCCGCATGAAGGCACTGGCACCGGCCGCCTGACGCTGATTCATATCCTGCTAGGCATGATCCCGGCGGTGGTGCTGGGGCTGGTATTCCACGATACCATCAAGTTGCTGTTTAACCCGCTAAACGTGACCTATGCGCTGGTGGTCGGTGGTGTCTTGCTGATTGCCGCTGAAGTGCTGAAGCCGAAAGTCCCGCGCGCGCAGGGCGTTGATGACATGACTTATCGCCAGGCGTTTATGATTGGTTGCTTCCAGTGTCTGGCGCTGTGGCCGGGTTTTTCCCGTTCCGGGGCGACGATCTCCGGCGGTATGCTGATGGGCGTTAGCCGCTATGCGGCGTCCGAGTTCTCTTTCCTGCTGGCGGTGCCGATGATGATGGGCGCGACGGTACTGGATCTCTACAAGAGCATGGGCTTTCTCACCGTGGGGGATATCCCGATGTTCGCCGTCGGTTTTATCACCGCGTTTATCGTTGCGCTGATCGCCATTAAAACCTTCCTGGAGCTGATTAAACACATCTCCTTTATTCCATTCGCGATTTACCGTTTTGTGGTCGCGGCAGCGGTTTATCTGGTTTTCTTCTAAGACTTGCGCCCTCAGTCTTTCGGCTGAGGGCAACGATGTTCCTTCCAGGCCGCCAGCGCCGCAATCCGCCGACGCGTCAGTTCTTCACGCACTTCCGCTCCCTTAAAACCTGCCTCTATGACTGGTTTAGTCGGCACGGCGCGCGCCACTTCCCAGGCTTCACGCAGTAAACGCCCCTGCGAATAGTCGCAGGCTTCAAAACCGGTGCGCCCACGCACGTCCGCTTCGCTGGTTAGTGCGATTTGCTCAACACGCTGCGGTTTACGCCACGCGTCGATAGAATCGAACAGTTTGACGATGGTTTTCGGCTGCAAAATGGGGAAGGTATGAATCAGGTCGTGAAACTCCGCCACCAGTTTGGCTAAATCGCGGATCTCGTTTGGGACGCGTAGCCGCTGGCACAACCCATCGACCAGTTTTACGCCCGCCGGGCCGTGCCCATGATGGCGCGGCCAGAGCGCTTTTGGCGTCAAGCCCTTGCCTAAATCGTGGCACAAGGTAGCGAAGCGCACGTCCACCTGCGGGCTGAGCATTGCCGCCATTGAGAGCGTCATCAGCGTATGTACGCCCGTGTCGATTTCTGGGTGCCATTTCGCCGGTGCCGGTACGCCAAACAGGGCGTCAATTTCCGGGAACAGCACTTTCAGCGCGCCGCAATCGCGTAACACCTGAAAATAAACCTGCGGATTGCGGGTTTGCAGCGCATTTTCGGTCTCTTTCCACACCCGTTCGGCTGTCAGGTGTTCAAGTTCGCCCGCTTCGGTCATCGAGCGCATTAAGGCCAGCGTTTCATCGGCGATACGGAAGCTGAGGTGTGCGTAACGGGCGGCAAAGCGCGCGACGCGTAACACGCGCAGCGGATCTTCACCAAAAGCCGGGGAAACGTGGCGCAGAATGCGGTTACGCAGATCCTGCTGGCCGCCATAGGGATCGATAATCTCGCCCTGGCTATCTTGCGCCAGCGCATTCACGGTTAAATCGCGGCGTAGCAGATCCTGCTCCAGCGTAACGTCTGGTGCTGCATAACAGGTGAAACCGGTATAGCCGGAGCCAGACTTACGCTCGGTACGCGCCAGCGCATACTCTTCGTGGCTTTGCGGATGGAGGAACACAGGAAAATCGCGGCCTACCTGCTGGTAACCCGCGTCAAGCATCGCTTGCGGCGTCGCGCCGACAACAACCCAATCTTTGTCTTTGACCGGCAGGCCCAACAACATATCGCGTACTGCACCACCGACCAGATAACTCTTCACGCCGCCACTCTCCTCTACACATTTGCTGACAGATAATACGTAAGTGTAGAGAAGATGGCGAATCTGCTTAGTTCATCCAGCGATCTTTGCGTTTACGGGTGGGGATCATATGCGGTAACAACAGACCGAGGATCAGGCCCGCGCCCAGCACACCGCCGCCATACATAAACCACTGCATAATGATGGTGCGCTGTTTGTCATCCAGTTGCAGGTTCGCGGCGCTCACCTTCTTCTGCGCCACGATTAACTCATTTTTGAGCTTTTGATTTTCATCTTTCAGCCCGCTAATCACGCCATCGCTCTGGGCGACTTTCTGCTGCATTTCGGCGGTTTTCTGGTTCCAGGTATTGTCGATATTGTTCAGTTTATCGGTCAGTGTTTTCACCTGGTTTTCCAGTTCCGGCACACGGGTGCGCAGGCTTGGCTGGCTGTTCAGCTCTTTCAAGGGGATCCACGCGGTACGCCCGGTGCTATCGCGCACCTGGCCGTAATCACTGTTTTCCTGCAACAGCGTGACTTCCTCGCCGGCATTCACCGTGCCGACAAGGCGATAATTATCGCCCGGGCCGCTACGTATCCAGGTATTCAGTTCGTCGGAAACATAACGTTTTTCTTCGGCGTGGGTACCAACAGACACGCTAAGTGCAAAAAGGGTCAATCCAATCAGGCGTAATTTTGGCATCAGGCAGTCATTATTTTCATTAAACGTGAGTGATAAACAGTGGCAACAGTCTGACGACACCCGGCTGCTGGCATCAATCGGAATCTTCCAGGTCAAACTGCACACTTACGCGAACTTTTGCACCCGTCAGATTGCGCATTGCATGGCAATTTGACACAAAATACTATCTACTGACAAACATCGGGCGCGTTAGTTCGCCGAAATTTTCACTGATGTGACATAACCATAAGTGCAAGGCCATGGCTCAGGAAATCGAATTAAAGTTTATCGTGAAGAGCGACAGCGTGGAAACGCTTCGTCAACATCTGCATACGCTGACCGAAGAACATATCGCGTCCAGCCAGTTACTCAACATTTATTACGAGACGCCGGATAACTGGCTGCGCAGTCACGATATGGGGCTGCGCATCCGCGGTTTTGACGGCCAGTACGAGATGACGATGAAAATCGCCGGGCGGGTGATTGGCGGTTTGCATCAGCGGCCTGAATACAATATTCCGCTTACCCAGCCCGAGCTTGATCTTGCGCGCTTCCCGGCGGAAGTGTGGCCTGATGGCGTGCTACCTGCAGATTTACAAGCGCGAGTGCAGCCGCTGTTTAGCACGGATTTCTACCGTGAAAAATGGCTGGTTAACGTTGGCGAGAGCCGCATTGAAATTGGCCTTGATTTAGGCGAAGTCAAAGCGGGTGAATTTGCCGAGCCGATTTGTGAACTGGAGCTGGAACTGCTGAGCGGTTCTCCGGCGGATATCCTCAAGCTGGCGCGCCAACTGGTAAATGTTTCCGGGTTACGTCAGGGCAGCCTGAGCAAAGCGGCGCGCGGTTATCACCTGGCGCAGGGCAATGCCGTGCGCGAACGCCGCCCAACGGCGATTCTGCAAACCCCCGCCAAGGCTAGCATCGAGCAGGCTTTTGCCGCCGCGCTGGAACTGGCGTTGTCACAATGGCAATACCATGAAGAGCTGTGGGTGCGTGGAAATGAGAAAGCGAAAGCCGACGTTCTGAGCGCCATTGCGTTGCTACGCCACACGCTGGCGCTGTTTGGCGGTATTGTTCCGCGAAAAGCGAGCGCTCACTTACGTGATCTGTTGACACAGTCCGAAGCGACCATTACTTCTGCCGTTTCAGCAAATACGGCGGTGTGGAGCGCACAATCTGCCCTGGCGAAACTGGTGCTGACCGAGTGGTTAGTGACGCAGGGCTGGCGAACCTTCCTTGATGCAAAAGCGCAGGCCAAATTCGCCGACTCTTTTAAACGCTTTGCTGATGTTCATCTGTCACGCAGCGCCGCTGAGCTGAAAAAAGCCTTTGCCCAGCCGCTGGGCGACAGCTATCGCGACCAGTTGCCACGCCTGGCGCGAGATATCGACAGCGCATTCCTGCTCGCCGGACATTATGACCGGGCGCGGGCCGTGGAATGGCTGGAAAATTGGCAGGGTCTTCAGTACGCCATTGAAACGCGCCAGAGAGTCGAAATCGAACATTTCCGTAATACCGCGATTACCCAGGAGCCGTTCTGGTTGCACAGCGGAAAACGTTAACGAAAGGATATTTCGCATGCCGCACCACGCAGGATTGTCGCAGCACTGGCAAACGGTTTTTTCTCGTCTGCCGGAATCGCTTACCTCGCAGCCATTGAGCGCGCAGGCGCAGTCAGTGCTCACTTTTAGTGATTTTGTTCAGGACAGCATCATCGCGCATCCTGAGTGGCTGGCGGAGCTTGAAAGCACGCCGCCGCCTGCGAACGAGTGGCAAAACTATGCGCCATGGCTGCAAGCGGCACTGGATGGCGTCACTGATGAAGCCTCGCTGATGCGTGCGCTGCGGCTGTTTCGCCGCCGGATCATGGTGCGTATCGCCTGGAGCCAGGCGCTACAGTTAGTGGCGGAAGAGGCTATCCTGCAACAGCTCAGCGTACTGGCGGAAACCCTGATCGTCGCCGCGCGTGACTGGCTTTATGACGCATGCTGTCGTGAGTGGGGAACGCCGTGCAATCCGCAAGGCGTGGCGCAGCCGATGCTGGTGCTTGGCATGGGAAAACTGGGCGGCGGCGAACTCAATTTTTCATCCGATATCGATTTGATTTTTGCCTGGCCGGAAAATGGCGCAACGCGCGGCGGGCGTCGTGAACTGGATAATGCCCAATTTTTCACCCGCCTTGGCCAACGGCTGATTAAAGTCCTCGACCAGCCAACGCAAGATGGCTTTGTCTACCGCGTCGATATGCGCTTGCGCCCGTTTGGCGATAGCGGACCGCTGGTGCTGAGCTTCGCCGCGCTGGAAGATTATTACCAGGAGCAGGGGCGCGACTGGGAACGCTACGCGATGGTGAAAGCGCGCATTATGGGCGACAACGACGGCGATCATGCGCGAGAGTTACGCGCGATGCTGCGCCCGTTTGTCTTCCGCCGCTATATCGACTTCAGCGTGATCCAGTCCCTGCGTAACATGAAAGGGATGATTGCCCGCGAAGTGCGTCGCCGTGGCCTGAAAGACAACATTAAACTCGGTGCGGGCGGGATCCGCGAAATTGAATTTATCGTCCAGGTTTTCCAGTTGATTCGCGGCGGTCGCGAGCCTGCGCTGCAATCCCGCTCGCTGTTGCCGACGCTTGCTGCCATAGATCAACTGCATCTGCTGCCGGATGGCGATGCAGCCCGGCTGCGCGAAGCGTATTTGTGGCTACGACGGCTGGAAAATCTGCTGCAAAGCATCAATGACGAACAGACACAGACGCTGCCGGGCGATGAGTTGAATCGCGTGCGCCTCGCCTGGGGAATGGGCAAAGAGAGCTGGGAAGCGCTCAGCGAAACGCTGGATGCGCACATGTCTGCGGTGCGTCAGATTTTCAACGATTTGATTGGCGATGATGAAACGGATTCGTCAGAAGATGCCCTTTCTGAGAGCTGGCGCGAACTGTGGCAGGACGCCTTGCAGGAGGAGGACTCTACGCCTGTGTTGGCACACCTCTCAGAGGATGATCGCCGTCGCGTGGTGGCGCTGATTGCTGATTTTCGCAACGAGATGGATAAACGCACCATTGGCCCGCGCGGGCGGCAGGTGCTTGATCACTTAATGCCGCATCTGCTCAGCGATGTTTGTTCGCGCGACGATGCGCCAGTGCCGCTGTCGCGCCTGACACCACTGCTCACCGGGATTATTACCCGCACGACCTACCTTGAGCTGCTGAGTGAATTCCCCGGCGCACTGAAACACCTGATTTCCCTGTGCGCCGCTTCGCCTATGGTTGCCAGCCAACTGGCGCGCTACCCGATCCTGCTCGATGAACTTCTCGACCCGAACACGCTCTATCAACCGACGGCAATGAATGCCTATCGCGATGAGCTGCGACAATATCTGCTGCGCGTGCCGGAAGATGATGAAGAGCAACAACTGGAGGCGCTGCGGCAGTTTAAGCAGGCGCAGTTGCTGCGTGTGGCGGCGGCAGATATCGCCGGTACACTGCCAGTGATGAAAGTGAGTGATCACTTAACCTGGCTGGCGGAAGCGATTATAGATGCGGTGGTGCAGCAAGCCTGGGGGCAGATGGTGGCGCGTTATGGCCAGCCGACGCATTTGCACGATCGCGAAGGGCGAGGTTTCGCGGTGGTTGGTTATGGAAAACTAGGTGGCTGGGAGCTGGGTTACAGTTCCGATCTGGATCTGGTGTTCCTGCACGACTGCCCGATGGATGTGATGACCGATGGCGAGCGTGAAATCGATGGCCGCCAGTTCTATCTGCGCCTCGCACAGCGCGTGATGCACCTGTTCAGTACGCGCACGTCGTCCGGCATTCTTTATGAAGTCGACGCACGTCTGCGCCCATCTGGCGCTGCGGGGATGCTGGTCACCACTACGGAATCGTTCGCCGATTATCAGCAACACGAAGCCTGGACGTGGGAGCATCAGGCACTGGCGCGTGCGCGCGTGGTGTACGGCGATCCGCAATTGACCGCCGAATTTGATGCCATTCGCCGCGATATCTTGATGACGCCTCGCGATGGCGCAACGCTGCAAACGGAAGTGCGCGAAATGCGCGAGAAAATGCGCGCCCATCTCGGCAACAAGCACAAAGACCGCTTCGATCTGAAAGCTGATGAGGGCGGTATCACAGACATCGAGTTTATCGCCCAATATCTGGTGCTGCGCTTTGCCCATGACAAGCCTAAACTGACGCGCTGGTCGGATAACGTGCGCATTCTCGAAGGGCTTGCGCAAAATGGCATCATGGAGGAGCAGGAAGCGCAGGCATTGACGCTGGCGTACACCACGCTGCGTGATGAGCTGCACCACCTGGCGCTGCAAGAGCTGCCAGGGCATGTGGCGCTCTCCTGTTTTGTCGCCGAGCGTGCGCTTATCAAAACCAGCTGGGACAAGTGGCTGGTGGAACCGTGCGCCCCGGCGTAAGTGTGGTATTATCGCGCGCAAATTTTGTATCTCTCAGGAGACAGGAATGAAAGTGACGCTGCCAGAGTTTAAGCAAGCCGGTGTAATGGTGGTGGGTGATGTGATGCTGGATCGTTACTGGTACGGCCCAACCAGCCGCATCTCTCCGGAAGCGCCAGTCCCGGTTGTTAAAGTCGATACCATTGAAGAGCGTCCGGGCGGCGCGGCAAACGTGGCGATGAACATCGCCTCGCTGGGCGCCACGGCGCGTCTGGTTGGCCTGACTGGCATTGACGATGCGGCGCGCGCGCTGAGTAAGGCGCTGGCGGATGTTAACGTTAAATGTGACTTTGTTTCTGTTCCGACGCATCCAACGATCACCAAATTACGTGTGCTGTCGCGCAACCAGCAACTGATTCGCCTGGACTTTGAAGAGGGCTTTGAAGGGGTCGATCCACAACCGTTGCATGAACGCATCAGCCAGGCGCTGAGCGGCATTGGCGCGCTGGTGCTATCGGATTACGCCAAAGGTGCGCTGGCAAGCGTTCAACAGATGATCGCGCTGGCGCGTAAAGCCGGTGTACCGGTGCTTATCGATCCGAAAGGCACGGATTTTGAACGCTATCGCGGTGCGACATTGCTGACCCCGAATCTGTCGGAATTTGAAGCAGTAGCCGGGAAATGCAAAAGCGAAGACGAGATCGTTGAACGCGGCATGAAAGTGATTGCCGATTACGAACTCTCTGCGCTGCTGGTTACCCGTTCCGAACAAGGAATGACGCTGTTGCAGCCGGGTAAAGCACCGCTGCATATGCCGACCCAGGCGCAGGAAGTGTATGACGTCACCGGCGCAGGCGATACGGTGATTGGTGTGCTGGCGGCGACGCTGGCGGCCGGGAATTCGCTGGAAGAGGCGTGCTATTTCGCCAACGCAGCCGCAGGCGTGGTGGTCGGTAAACTTGGCACCTCTATCGTGTCGCCAATCGAGCTTGAAAACGCGGTGCGTGGCCGTGCGGAAACTGGCTTCGGTGTGATGACGGAAGATGAACTGAAAGTCGCTGTCGCAGCGGCGCGTAAGCGCGGCGAGAAAGTGGTGATGACCAACGGGGTGTTCGACATTCTGCATGCCGGACACGTCTCTTATCTGGCGAATGCGCGCAAACTGGGCGATCGCCTGATTGTTGCGGTTAACAGTGACGCGTCCACCAAACGCCTGAAAGGGGAAACCCGCCCGGTGAACCCGCTGGAGCAGCGCATGATTGTGCTGAGCGCGCTGGAAGCGGTGGATTGGGTAGTATCGTTTGAAGAGGATACACCGCAGCGCCTGATTGCCGGGATCCTGCCGGATCTGCTGGTAAAAGGGGGGGATTACAAACCCGAACAGATCGCTGGCAGCGAAGAAGTGTGGGCGAACGGCGGCGAAGTGCTGGTGCTCAACTTTGAAGATGGTTGCTCAACCACCAACATCATCAAAAAGATCCAGAAAGATAGCCAATAACGGCGCTGTTGGTTAATGGTGAAAAAGAAAAAGCCCTCTTTATGAGGGCTTTTTACTATTGTTCATCAACCGGTGGAATGGCGGGTGCCGGTTTTACTTCGGCGACGTTGCCACTGTTGCGAGCTTCCAGCTCGCTGAGGCGCTGTTCCAGTAATGCCAGTTTCTCGCGGGTGCGCAACAGAACTTGTGTCTGCACGTCAAACTCTTCGCGGCTGACCAGATCGAGGCGGGTTAACTGCGATTGCAGCGTCTGGCGGATTTTCTTCTCAACGTCTTCCCCAAACTCACGGATCCCTTTCGGCATGGATTCGTGAACCTGTCGCGCAATCTGTTCAATTTTCTTCGGATCAATCATTTTGGGGTCCCTGTTCGGATAGGTTCATTGGGTTATTGTAGTGTGATAACCCAAGGTGATAAACCAGAATTGTTTGAAGCTTATGCATTGCCGAAGATTATCAATGGCGTTATAGTTATCCCGCTTATTCTCAGGGCGGGGCGAAATTCCCCACCGGCGGTAAATCAGCGAATGCTGAAAGCCCGCGAGCGCTTCAGGTTAACGCCTGAAGGTCAGCAGATCCGGTGTAATTCCGGGGCCGACGGTTAAAGTCCGGATGGGAGAGAGTAACGAATCTGTCGGGCAATGACGCCCGCTCGCGTTATTTTTTTGCCGCATTGCGACACTCCTAAGACTGCCCTGATTCTGGTAACCATAACTTTATTGAGGTCTTTTACCATGAATCAGACGCTGCTTTCTTCTTTTGGCACGCCTTTCCAACGTATTGAACACGCTCTTGCCGCGCTGCGCGAAGGTCGTGGCGTGATGGTGCTCGATGACGAGAACCGGGAAAACGAAGGCGACATGATTTTCGCTGCTGAAACCATGACCGTAGAGCAGATGGCGCTGACCATTCGCCACGGTAGCGGCATTGTTTGCCTGTGCCTGACCGACGAACGCCGTAAACAACTCGATCTGCCAATGATGGTGGAGAACAATACCAGCGCATTTGGTACCGGTTTTACTGTCACCATTGAAGCGGCGCACGGCGTAACTACCGGCGTTTCGGCAGCCGACCGTCTTACTACCGTGCGTGCGGCGATTGCTGATGGCGCTAAACCATCCGATCTGAACCGTCCTGGCCACGTGTTCCCGCTGCGCGCACAGCCGGGTGGCGTGCTGACTCGCGGTGGTCACACCGAAGCGACTATCGATTTAGTGACCCTGGCGGGCTTCAAACCGGCGGGCGTACTGTGTGAATTAACCAATGACGATGGCTCGATGGCGCGTGCACCGGAGTGCATCGCATTTGCGAAACAGCACAATATGGCAGTAGTGACCATTGAAGACCTGGTGGCCTATCGCCAGGAACATGAGCGCAAAGCCAGCTAATCTTTAGCCTTATCCATAAAAATCCGCAGCTATCGCCTGCGGATTTTTTTTGCCTGTTCTGCATCAAAGTTTGGCGCGCTTCTCATCGTCACGCATTGAAAATCTATTGTTCTACTTATAAAGTGGTAAGCGCTGTGGCGAGTATTAAAAGGGATTTGAGATTTTTCTAACTCGTTCAATTTAAGTGGCTTTGTAATTAATTTGTGAAGCAACTTTTGCCGAATATATGACGGAGGCAATGTGTTCATTTCCTGGTATTGGATTGTGGCTGTTGTTTTGATTGTCCTTGGCTATATCCACGTGCTTAAACGTAATTGCAAAGCCTGCCGCCATGATCGGGAAGCAATATATAAAGGCTATTTACGTGTGGTTGATGAGTTGAAAAAACGTCGGCGCGTTGGGCAGGGTGATTGATACGCCGCTGCCCACGATTACCCTAACTTAACCGCCAAACCCCATCGCCTGTAACGCCACCAGGCTTAATCCCATCACCGACATGCCGCACAGCACGCCGTAGCTGGGGTTGTTATTGGGATCGATCTCTTTTGCCAGCGGCATCAGCTCATCGACCGACAGCGCCACCATAATCCCCGCGACCGCAGCCATTATCGCCGCCATAACGACTGGCGAGACCAGGCTTCCCAGAATCAGCCACGCCAGCACGCCACCAAGGATTTCTGCCATACCTGAAATGCCTGCCCAGAACACCGCACTGCGTTTTGACCCGGTTGCCGCATACACTGGCCCGGCGACCGCCAGCCCTTCAGGAATATTGTGTAACGCGACCGCAAAGGCGATGCCAAAGCCGAGCTCCAAATCGTTGCTGGCGGTAACGTAAGTGGCGATCCCTTCAGGGAAGTTATGCAGGCTAATACCAAGCGTCAGCAAAATGGCGGTACGGCGAATGCCGCGCGGAAAAGTTTGCTGTGTGCCCTGCATTAAATCTTGCGGATGCGCGTGTGGTAGCATGCGATCCAGCGCGAAATAGCCCAGCAGCCCGACCACAAACATGCCGTAACCCAGCATGGGCGACATATTCTTCGTTGCCAGCGCGGCAGGCAGCATCTCCATCAGAGAGATCAGCAGCATGATCCCGGCGGCAAAACCGAGCGAAAACGCCAGTACGCGGTTTGAGGGCTTCTGGCCGATAACACCAAGAAGCGCGCCAATAAACGTCGCCGCGCCTGCCAGGATGGTCAGAATCAAAGGTACTGACATAAGTTGCTCCTTTATGATAATCATTCTCATTAATCTAAGTTTTTGTAGCAGGAAAAGCGAGACGGCTTAGCTACTTTTACGCATTCCTTACATTCAAAATTACTGATGATCTTCATCATGGTTATCTGAGTTCTTCGCCTACCGAAAAAGCGTAATCTACGTTTATCAAATAGACACACTCAGTAAGGATATCACCATGTCAGCACCTCGCATGCCTGCACTGTTTTTGGGCCACGGTAGCCCAATGAATGTGCTGGAAGATAACGTTTATACCCGCGCCTGGGGCGCTCTGGGCGAGACGCTGCCACGCCCGAAAGCGATTGTGGTGGTATCCGCGCACTGGTTTACCCGCGGAACCGGCGTGACCGCAATGGAAGCGCCGAAAACTATCCATGATTTCGGCGGCTTCCCGCAAGCGTTATACGATACGCATTATCCGGCTCCTGGCTCGCCGGAGCTGGCGCAACGCCTGGTGGAATTGCTCGCGCCTGTGCCGGTAACGCTGGATAAAGAAGCCTGGGGGTTTGACCACGGTTCATGGGGCGTGTTGATCAAAATGTACCCGAACGCGGATATTCCGATGGTGCAGCTCAGTATCGACAGCACCAAACCGGCGGCATGGCACTTTGAAATGGGCCGCAAGCTGGCGGCGCTTCGCGATGAAGGCATCATATTGGTAGCCAGCGGTAACGTGGTACATAACCTGCGTACCGCAAAATGGCATGGCGAGAATACGCCGTATCCGTGGGCAACATCGTTCAATGATTATGTGAAAGAGAACCTGACCTGGCAGGGGCCGACTGAGCAGCATCCATTGGTCAATTATCTTGACCATGAAGGCGGTTCGCTCTCTAACCCAACGCCGGAGCACTTCCTGCCTCTGCTGTACGTGCTTGGCGGATGGGATGGCAAGGAACCGGTGTCGATACCGATTGATGGTATCGAGATGGGATCGCTAAGTATGCTCGCGGTACAGGTTGGCTAAATGAATGGCGCATCAAGCGCCATTTCTTTGCCTGAAAATGGAAAATTTCGAGGAGGATCGCAAAAAATCGTATCTGAAATACGGTTTTTTTGAAAATAAAAAGAGCTCCGCTGCAAAAATGAAACGCTGTGCTGAATTTAGCTTCTTTTTGTGAACATCATCGTCGCAATAACCCACCCGAGTGACTACGCTTCAGAGTGTCTACTTTTTAGACATACCCATAAAAATAATCCGGTGTTATGCCACGAACATTCTGTTCGCGGTCGGTCTTTTGTGCCTAAAAATTAAACCCTCTGGAGACTCGGAAATATGAACTCAGCGAAAACCTTACTGAAAGTCTGTATTAGCTCCGCTCTACTGTTTATCTCCCACGCCTCTGTCGCCCAAACCTTTCGCGCCGCGGATGTTCATCCCGCCGACTACCCGAATGTGGTGGCGGTAAAACATATGGGGGAAAAGCTCAGCAAGGCGACAGACGGTCGGCTGGATATTAAGACCTTTCCAGGCGGCGTATTAGGTGATGAGAAGCAAGTTATTGAGCAGGCGCAAATTGGCGCGATTGATATTATTCGTGTCTCCATGACTCCCGTGGCGGCGATATTACCGGAGATAAACGTCTTTACGTTGCCCTATATTTTCCGCGATGAAGATCATATGCACAAAGTGCTTGATGGCATGATCGGCCAGGAAATTGGCAACCGTTTGTCGGAAAGCAGCAAATCGCGCCTGATCTTCCTGGGCTGGATGGACGCCGGTACACGTAACTTGATCACCAAAGCGCCTGTCACCAAGCCGGAAGATCTTAAGGGTATGAAGATCCGCGTGCAGGGTAGCCCAATTGCGCTCGATACCCTGAAAGCCATGGGGGCAAATTCGGTGGCGATGGGGGTCAGCGAAGTGTTCAGCGGAATGCAAACCGGCGTGATTGATGGCACGGAAAATAACCCGCCAACTTTCGTCGCGCACAACTATTTACCGGTCGTCAAAAATTATACCTGGAGTAAGCATTTTATTATTCCCGAGCTCTTTTTGTTCTCAAAAACCAAATGGGACAAGCTGAAAAAAGAGGACCAGGAATTAATTCTGCAACTGGCGAAAGAGGCACAAGTTGAGCAGCGTGAATTATGGAAAAGCTATAACGAAAAATCGCTTGAAGCGATGAAAACGGGTGGCGTGCAATTCCACGACATCGATACCAAAGCGTTTTATGAAGCGACACAGCCGGTTCGCGATAAATACGGTAAAGAACATCAGGAACTGATTACCCGCATCCAGCAAGTGCAATAACCTCTGCCGGGCAGGCGCGTTTTGCTGCCTGCCCATTTGCAACCTTCACCGGGGAAACTGCTATGGCTGAACGCTATTCGTTGTTGATGGATATTCTGTACCGGATATCGATGTGGATTGCAGGTCTGGCGCTGTTAATTATGGTGGCGATTATTCCGGTGGGCATTTTCGCCCGCTATGTCATGAACAGCGCATTATCGTGGCCGGAGCCGGTCGCCATTATTTGCATGGTGACGTTTACCTTTATTGGTGCCGCCGTGAGCTACCGTGCGGGTTCGCATATCGCGGTCAGCATGGTTACCGATCGTTTAAGCGAACCGCTGCGCAAAATGTGCTTTGTGGTTGCGGAGCTGATGTTGCTGGCGATCAGCCTTTTCATTCTCTGGTACAGCAGCGCGCTGTGCGCGGAGTTATGGGAACAACCGGTTGCCGAATTCCCGCTCTTTACTGCTGGCGAAAGCTATTTGCCGCTGCCGATCGGTTCTGCCATCACCCTATTGTTCATCGTCGAAAAAATGCTTTTTGGCGCGCAACATCACCGCCCGGTGGTGATGTTGGGTTCGTCGAGCTAATCCTCCGATCACATCCCGTAAGGAACGTTTATGGATGCTTTTATTCTGATCTTTACGCTGGCCATTATGCTGGCGGTGGGTGTACCGGTGGCTTACGCCGTGGGCATTAGCGCGGTGCTGGGGGCGTGGTATATCGATATTCCGCTGGAAGCGGTGATGATCCAACTGACTAATGGCGTGAATAAGTTCTCGTTGCTGGCGATCCCGTTTTTTATTCTTGCGGGCGCGATCATGGCCGAAGGGGGAATCGCCCGGCGATTGGTGAATTTCGCCTATATTTTTGTCGGCTTTATTCGCGGCGGACTGTCGTTAGTGAATATTGTTGCTTCGACGTTTTTCGGCGCAATTTCTGGATCGTCCGTAGCAGATACCGCCTCGATCGGTTCAGTGATGATCCCCGAGATGGACAAAAAAGGGTATCCGCGTGATTTTGCCGCCGCGGTCACCGCCAGTGGCTCAGTGCAGGCTATCTTAACGCCGCCGAGCCATAACTCGGTGATCTACTCGTTGGCGACCGGTGGTACGGTTTCTATTGCTGCACTGTTTATTGCCGGGATCCTGCCGGGTTTGTTGCTCAGTTTTACACTGATGGTCATGTGCGTCGCATTTGCTCATAAGCGCGGTTATCCAAAAGGGGAGCGCGTGCCGTTTCGCCAGGCGTTGAAGATCTTCGTGGATACGCTCTGGGGGTTGATGACTGTGGTTATCATCATGGGCGGCATCTTGTCCGGGATTTTCACCGCGACGGAATCGGCGGCGATCGCCTGTCTGTGGGCCTTTTTCGTCACCATGTTTATTTACCGCGATTACAAATGGTCGGAACTGCCGAAGCTGATGTACCGCACGGTGAAAACGGTGACGATCGTAATGATCCTGATTGGTTTTGCCGCCGCGTTCGGGGCGGTAATGACCTATATGCAATTACCTGCTCGCATTACGGAAGCCTTCACCCAAATCTCGGATAACAAATACGTTATTTTAATGTGTATTAACATCATGCTGCTGTTGCTCGGCACGCTGATGGATATGGCGCCGTTGATTTTAATTCTGACGCCGGTGCTGCTGCCGGTGACCAATGCGCTGGGCATCGATCCGGTACATTTCGGCATGATCATGCTGGTTAACCTGGGTATTGGGTTGATCACACCACCTGTCGGTTCGGTGCTGTTTGTCGCCAGTGCGGTGAGCAAGCAGAAGATCGAACAGGTGGTGAAAGCCATGCTGCCGTTCTATCTGGTCCTGTTTTTTGTATTGATGCTGGTGACCTATATTCCGGCGATCTCGCTGTTCCTGCCGAAACTGTTTGGTGTGTTGTAAGGCAATAAAAAACCCGGCTCGGTGGCCGGGTTTTCTTTTATCCCTTTATTCCACAAAGATATGCGGATAGAAGCGGGAGAGATCCTGGGTTATTAGCGCGCGATCTTCACGAATGCCGATCCCGGCGGGCTGATCGTTGATAAGCCAGCTGCCAATCAGCGTATAGCTGTCGCCGAACTTCGGCAGCGGGTAAAACTCTTGCACAATCATGCCTTCTTCGCCGTATGGCCCTTCAACGGCTTCCACCATTTTGCCGTTTTCAATGATCGACACATTTGCGCCTTCGCGGGAAAAAATAGGTTTAACGACGTATTTTTCCATCTCCGGGTGCGGATCTTCGGCAAAATAAGCGGGAAGCAGATTTGGGTGATTCGGGAACATCTCCCACAGTATCGGCAACAGTGCTTTGTTGGAAATGATGCTCTTCCAGGCGGGTTCCAGCCAGCGCACGCCGGCGTCTTCCAGCTTGGTTGAGAACATTTCGCGCAGCATATATTCCCACGGATAGAGCTTAAACAGATTACCAATCACCTGGTCTTGCAAGTCCGTGAACTGACCTTTTTCCCCGAGGCCAATATCTTCGATATAAAGGAATTCGGACGCCAGTTCTGCTTCTGCCGCACAATCCTGCAAGTACTGCACCGTACCGCGATCTTCGACCGTATCGCGGCAGCAGGTGAAATGCAGTAGCTGAAAACCGTGCTGCTCACGCAACTCGGCAAAGCGCTCAATCAGCTTCTCTTGCAGGCTATTGAACTGATCGCTGCCTTGCGGCAGGTTGCCAGCGTTAAGCTGATCTTCCAGCCAAATCCACTGGAAGAACGCTGCTTCATACAGCGAAGTCGGCGTATCAGCATTATTTTCCAGCAACTTGGGTTCGCCCACACCA
Source organism: Kosakonia sp. YIM B13571 (assembly GCF_042788095.1). Lineage (NCBI taxonomy): Bacteria > Pseudomonadati > Pseudomonadota > Gammaproteobacteria > Enterobacterales > Enterobacteriaceae > Kosakonia > Kosakonia sp. YIM B13571. Next base: position 108,795 of record NZ_JBHZPL010000013.1, read on the forward strand.
TCCCATGCGAGATCGAGGCGCGAATACAAAGAGGGTTGATGCGTGGCCCATGACTGGCGCACAAAACTCCAGGTGTGCTTAGGAATGCGGAACTTCGCCATCAGTTCATCGCTGGCAACGACTTTCTCGACCACCTTCAGGCACATCTGATGCAATTCTGCGGTCACGTCTTCCAGCTTCTCGACCTGCGCAAGCGTCAGCTTGTAATAGGCATCCTCACACCAGTATGGCTCGCCGTACATGGTGTGAAAATTGAAGCCGTACTCGGTGGCCTTTTCGCGCCAGTCCGGACGCTCGGTAATACTGATTCTTTCCATGGTGCTTAGCCGCCCATTGAACGGGTAGTTGTACCGCTGGCGCTACGCTGCATGGTGTTCTGCTTGGCCACAGACTCACCAAAACCGCCGCGCGTTACCGTGGTCGTGGTAGCCGGTTTCGGTGCCATCGCCGTTTTTGGTACGTTCATGGTACGGCCCGGCTGTGCCGCGCCATAACCTTTACCGGAAGCATCGGTGTACTGACCATAAGCCGGGCTTGCCGGGTTACGCGAGCTGAACAGCGGTTGCTGCGCAAAGCCCGCACCGCCGCCCATCATACGGCCCATCATGTAACCGGCCATCAGCGGCATCCAGAAGCTGCCGCTGGATTGCGCCTGTGCCTGGTTTTCCGGCGCTACGCCCGCCTGCACCGGTGCTGCCTGGCACTGACCTTCACCGAATTCGGCGACGCAATCTTCACGCGTGGCGTATTTCGGCGCGGTGCGCTCAGCTTCTTTCAGCGCATTGTTATAGGCAGTGGTACATTCCGCGCTTTTCCCCGGGTTTGCTGATGAGCAATCATCCGCGTTTTGATACAGGGAAACTGTCTCGTCACTTTTTTCACAACCCGCCAGCATAAAAACGGCGGTAACCGCCAGCGCGACAGGCGTCAGATGACGCGCGCTCCAGCTTTTGCGGAACGTCGAGTGTTGGATGTTTTTTGTCCGTTTCATTGTAATATTCCTGGACCCCAAAGGTATAAGTAAACGGTCAGGATAGAGGATGCGTGATGGAAGTTAAAGCAAGGAGGGGAGGCCTTTACGTTGCCTTACGTAAAAACGGGGGCTGGATGCCCCCGTTGTCGAAAAGTACTGCTTAACGCTTAACGCTTAACGCTTAACGCTTAACGCTTAACGCTTAACGCTTAACGCTTAACGCTTAACGCTTAACGCTTAAC
>NZ_JBHZPL010000014.1:0-102099 GCF_042788095.1 Kosakonia sp. YIM B13571
ACGTTTCGCCAGCCGGTGCAGGTTAGCGACGTCCACCTGCACAATATCGACCAGGTGGGAATCCTTTACCGCTTTAACCCCAGACGTTTCGCCAGCCGGTGCAGGTTAGCGACATCCACCTGCACAATATCGACCAGGTGGGAATCCTTTACCGCTTTAATCCCAGACGTTTCGCCAGCCGGTGCAGGTTGGCGACATCCATCTCCAGACCACGCGCGCAGGCCGCCCAATTACCGCCCTGCTCTTCCAGCGTGCGGGTAATAAACGCTCGCTGAAAATCTTCTGTCGCATCGCGCAAATTTTGCTCCACGGGCAGCGGTGTCGCCAGCGCGGATGGTTGCGTCGGTTCATCGCTGAGGGCGAAATGACGCGCTTCCAGCACCACGTCATCACGGTTGCGCGTACCGCGCGCCAGAATCACCGCGCGGTGGATGGCATGTTCCAGTTCGCGCACATTGCCCGGCCAGCCGTAGCTCAGTAAATGCGCGCGCGCGCCGGGGCTTAACGCCACTCTCCCCAGCCCCAGCCGCAAACGGCACTGTTCGCAGAAATAGCCCGCCAGTAGCACCACATCTTCCCCGCGTTCGCGCAGTGGCGGTACAGAAAGCGGAAACACACTCAAGCGATGGTAAAGATCGGCGCGAAAACGCCCGGCCAGCACCTCTTCACGCAGGTCACGGTTGGTAGCGGCCAGCACACGAACATCGACACGCAGGCTGCGGTCATCGCCGACGCGCTGAATATCGCCGTATTGCAGCACGCGCAGTAATTTCGCCTGCAACGAAAGCGACAGCTCGCCAATCTCATCGAGAAACAGCGTGCCGTTGTCCGCCATCTCGAACTTGCCGCTACGGTTGCTGATAGCGCCGGTAAACGCGCCTTTAACGTGACCGAACAGTTCGCTTTCGGCCACGCTTTCCGGCAGCGCGGCGCAGTTAAGATAGACCAGCGGATTGATCGCGCGCGGCGAGCCTTCATGGATGGCTTTCGCTACCAGCTCTTTACCGGTGCCGGTTTCACCACTGATCAACACATTCAGATCGGAAGCGGCAACGATATCGATCTCTTTTTTTAGCTGCTCCATGCCCGCCGACAGGCCAATCATTTTGCTACGTGTCACCTGTTCAAAGGCCGCTGGCGCGCCGGGCAGCATATTCTGGCTCTCCAGTTGCTCTATCAGCAGCGCGTTGTTCAGCGCACCTGCCGCCAGCGCGGCAATCAACCGCAGCTCTTCATCGCTAAACGTGTCGAACTGATCCGGCGACATGCCATCGAGCGTCAGCGCGCCAATCAGGTTTTGCCCGGCGAACAGCGGCAGCCCAACGCAGGCGTGCACTTTCAGGCTCTCCTGGCCTGGGATCAGGCCATCGTAAGGATCGGGCAAATCGCTATCGGCGGGAAAACGCACCACATCGCCAGCGCGGGCGATCGCTTCGAGCCGGGGATGGCCTTCCAGCGTAAAACGCCTGCCTAAAACATCCTGCGCCAGTCCGTCGATCGCCAGCGGAATAAATTGCCGCGCATCATAGCGCAGCAACGCCGAGGCATCGCACTCCAGCACCTGGCGCAGGGTGGTGATCAGCCGCTGGAAACGATCCGCATGACCGATACCGCTTTGCAGTTCAATGGCGATCCCCGCCAGCACATTCAGCGAAAAACTCATACTTACCTCACTGTCTTTTTGACAATGCATAGTGTCATATTGACCGTATTTATCATAGTCATAATGACAATTTATTTTTTCAAAAAAATAAATAAAATCATTATAAATCAATAAAATAAAAAGTTGGCACGCAACTTGATAATAGCCATACATCGAATTGAGAAAACTGCACAGGACAACTGATATGGCTATTCATGTAAAAAACAACATTCACTGGGTTGGACAACGTGACTGGGAAGTTCGCGACTTTCACGGTACTGAATATAAAACCCTGCGCGGCAGCAGCTACAACAGCTATCTGATCCGCGAAGGCAAAAACGTGCTGATCGATACCGTCGATCATAAATTTAGCCGTGAGTTCGTGCAGAACCTGCGCAGCGAAATCGATCTGCAGATGATCGACTACATCGTGATCAACCATGCGGAAGAAGATCACGCCGGTGCGCTGACCGAGCTGATGTCGTATATCCCGAACACCCCGATTTACTGTACCAATAACGCCATCGACTCGATTAACGGCCACCATCACCACCCTGAATGGAATTTCAACGTGGTGAAAACCGGCGACACGCTGGATATCGGCAACGGCAAACAGCTTATTTTTGTCGAAACGCCAATGCTGCACTGGCCGGACAGCATGATGACTTACCTGACCGGCGATGCCGTGCTGTTCAGCAACGACGCTTTTGGTCAGCACTACTGCGATGAACGCCTGTTCAATGATGAAGTGGATCAAACGGAACTGTTCGAGCAGTGCCAGCGCTACTACGCCAACATCCTCACGCCGTTCAGCCGCCTGGTAACGCCGAAAATCACCGAGATCCTCGGCTTCAACTTGCCGGTCGATATGATAGCTACCTCACACGGTGTGGTATGGCGCGATAATCCGACGCAAATTGTTGAGTTGTATCTGAAATGGGCGGCGGATTACCAGGAAGATCGCATCACGATTTTCTACGACACCATGTCCAACAACACCCGCATGATGGCCGACGCCATTGCGCAGGGCATTAACGAAGTTGACCCGCGCGTGGCGGTAAAAATCTTCAACGTCGCCCGCAGCGATAAAAACGACATTCTGACCAATGTGTTCCGCTCCAAAGGCGTGCTGGTTGGCACCTCGACCATGAACAACGTGATGATGCCGAAAATCGCCGGGCTGGTTGAAGAGATTACCGGCCTGCGTTTTCGCAATAAACGCGCCAGCGCTTTTGGCTCCCACGGCTGGAGCGGCGGTGCAGTTGACCGCCTGTCAACCCGTTTACAGGATGCCGGATTTGAGATGTCGGTCAGCCTGAAAGCGAAGTGGCGACCGGATATCGACGCGCTGGAAGTCTGCCGCCAGCACGGGCGCGATATTGCCCGCCAGTGGGCGCTATCGCCGTTGCCGGAGCCGGTAAACAGCCCAGCCGCCAGCGCGCAAGAAACCTGTGCCTGCGCAGCCGCAACCGCGGCGGATCTCGGTCCATCCATGCAGTGCAGTGTTTGCCAGTGGATTTATGACCCGGCAAAAGGCGAACCGATGCAGGATGTCGCACCCGGTACGCCGTGGAGCGAAGTGCCGGACAACTTCCTCTGCCCGGAATGTTCCCTTGGCAAAGAGGTGTTTGACGAACTGGCAACGGAGGCAAAATGAGCGCAGGCATCGTGATTATCGGTTCGGGCTTCGCCGCCCGGACGCTGGTGAAAAACATCCGCAAACTGGACAGTGCCGTACCGTTGACGCTGATTGCCGCCGACGGCATGGAAGATTACAACAAGCCGGATCTCAGCCATGTGATTAGCCAGGCGCAGCGCGCCGAGGATCTGATTCGCCAGTCGGCGGGCGAGTTCGCCGAGCAATATAATCTGCGGCTGTTCCCGTACACGTTTGTTACCGCCATCGACACACAAGCGCGGGTGGTGAAAAGCGCCGATAAACAGTGGCAATACGACAAACTGGTGCTGGCGACCGGGGCAAAGGCGTTCGTTCCGCCGCTGCCGGGGCGCGAAAAAATGCTCACGCTCAATAGCTTGCAGGAGTACCACGCCTGTGAAACCACCCTGCGCGATGCCAGCCGCGTGCTGATTGTAGGTGCCGGGCTGATTGGCTGCGAGCTGGCGATGGATTTTCGCCGTGCGGGCAAAACCGTGACCGTGCTGGATAACGCCGCCAGTATTCTGCCTTCGTTAATGCCGCCGGAAGTGAGTGGTCGCCTGCAACACTGCCTGACGGCGCTGGGCGTGCGCCTGCTGCTGCAATCGCGTTTAGTGCAACTCGACGAGCATGAACAGGGGGTGCGTGCGCAACTGGATGACGATCGCTACATTGATGCAGATGTGGTCGTTGCCGCCACCGGGCTGTCGCCGCAGGTGTCGCTGGCGCAGAACGCCGGGCTGGAGGTTGGGCGCGGGATCGTGGTGGACGGAACGCTGCAAACCAACAATCCGCACATCTTCGCACTCGGTGACTGTGCGCAGATTAACGGCCAGGTGCTGCCGTTCCTGCAACCGATTCAACTGAGCGCAATGACGCTGGCGAAAAACCTCACCGGCAACAGCACGCAACTGGTGCTGCCCGCGATGCTGGTGAAGGTGAAAACGCCGCTAATGCCGCTGCATCTGGCCGGGGAAACGCACCGCACCGATCTGCGCTGGCATATCGCCACCGAGGCCGATGGCATGGTGGCAAAAGGGCTGGACACAGAAGATAAACTGCGTGCGTTTGTGGTCAGCGAAGACAGAATGAAAGAGGCGTTTGCCCTGCTTAAAGCGCTGGCGGTATAGCCCGCGCTGCCGCTACCAGCCCCTGGCCGAAGGCAATGCCGCCATCACCGGCCGGGAGCTGGTGCGCAAACAGCAAAGTAAATTCCGCAAGGTAGTACTGTAAGCGTTTCTTCAGCAGGCGGTTATGCATCACGCCGCCGCTGAACACCAGCACAGGGATCCCACGCAATGTCGCTTCCTGCCGCGCCAGTGTTGCCAGACCTTGCGCCAGCGCATCATGAAATGCCCATGCGCGCTCGGCAGGCGTTGCCTGCCAGTTCAGCCAGCTTCGCCAGAATGCTGCCAAATCTAGCATGGTGCCGCAAAGCGGTATCTGAACCGGATGCTCAACAGACTCCACACTCGCCGCCAGCGCTTCCAGTTGGCAAGCCGCCTCGCCTTCATAACTGAGGTGCAGCGGCGCGCAGCCCAGCGCACAGGCAATAGCATCAAATAAACGCCCGCAGGATGAAGCTTTCGGCGCATTAACGCCGCGCTCAATTGCACGCGCCAGCAGCGGCCAGTTCTGCCGCTGAATATCGGCGGTTTCCGGATAGTGTTGCCAGTCAGGGATAAATTCCAGCATCTGCGCCAGCAAGTTGCGCCACGGCTGCTGCGCCGCTAAATCGCCGCCGGGGAGCGCCACTGCCGGTACCCCCCCCAAGTGCTCGCACTCGCGGTAATTGACCCGCAGGCATTCACCGCCCCACAATTCACCGCCCTCGCCCATACCGATACCATCAAGCGTTATTGCAATGACATCGCCACCTTCGAGCGGCCAGCCGTGTTCGCCAAGGCAGGCAGCGGCGTGGGCGTGATGATGCAGCACCGTCTGCACTGGCAGGCCATAACTGCTGGCCCATTGATGCGTGCGATACCCTGGATGGGCGTCCACCACCACCTGCTCCGGGGCAAAATCGTAAATATCCAGCATCAGACGCAGCGCACTGCGCCACTGCGCTTCGACGCCTTCATCCGTGATATCGCCAAAATGCTGCCCCGGCACCGCACTGTTGCCGCGCAACAGGCAAAAGGTGTTTTTCAGATCCGCCCCCAGGCAGAGCAGCGGCGGAAGATCGTTAAACCCCGGCGGCAGCGACATCGCATCCGGCACATAGCCGCGCGAGCGGCGCAGCATCTCCCCGCTCTCGCGCACCACGGAATCATCCATGCGCTGAACAATATCGCGGTTGTGCAGCAAAAAACCGTCGGCGATATCCGCCAAATCGCTTAACGCCTCGTCATTACAGATAGCGGGCGGTTTGCCGCTGAGGTTGCCGGACGTCATCACCAGCGGGCGCTGTAACTCCTGTGCCAGCAGGTGTTGCAGCGGATTGGCAGGCAACATGACGCCCACTTCATCAAGGCCGGGAGCAATCGCCTCGCACAGCCCGCTCACGCGCTCTTTTTCCACCAGCACAATCGGTGCGGCGGGCGTTGCAAGTAAACGCTGCGCCTGCGCCGTCACGCCTTCTGCGCCGGGTAACATCACCGCCAGCGGTTTTGCCGGGCGATGTTTTCGCGCGCGCAGGTGCATCACCGCCGCCTGGTTCGTTGCATCACAAGCGAGATGAAAACCGCCAATGCCTTTTACCGCCACAATGCCGCCGCTTTTTAGCAGCGCGATTGCCGCCTGTAGTGCCGCTTCCCCTTGTGCATGCTGTTCGCCGCTGCGCCATTCAAGCGCCGGGCCGCATTCATGACACGCGACGGGCTGAGCGTGAAAACGCCGGTCCAGCGGATTGCGATACTCGGCTTCGCACACCGGGCACAACGGAAAACCCGCCATTGCGGTGTAAGGCCGGTCATAAGGCATAGCGCGAATAATGGTGAAGCGCGGCCCACAGTGGGTGCAGTTGATAAATGGGTAGCGATAGCGGCGTTCAGAAGGGTCGTTCATCTCCGCCAGGCATGCCGGGCAGGTTGCCGCGTCGGGAACAATTTGGGTATTCATTGCGCCACCCGCGCTGTGGCGAATGGCGAAATCAAGCGGTAAAACAGACCAGCAAAACGGCGCGCTGGTCACCATATCAATGCGCGCCAGCGGCGGGCATTGATGCTGCAACAGGGCGAGAAATTCATGCTCATTACCGAGCAGCCGAACCTCCACGCCCTGCGCATCATTACAGACATCGCCTTTCAGCCCGAGCTGCTGCGCCAGTTGCCAGACAAAGGGGCGGAAGCCCACCCCTTGTACTTTTCCGTACACGCGCAAACAGACACCGTTGCTGTTGGCTGTGTCATCATTGCATTGCTGCATTGAGCAATCGACTCTTCATCTGTTGATAAGTGCTCTGAGTGTACTCTTCGGCCCAGCGCTGATCGTTGATCGCACTCACCCGAACTGCGCAGTATTTGGTCTCTGGCGTTTTTGAAATCGGATCCAGATTATCCTGCGTCAGTTCGTTACACGCACCAATCCACCACTGATAAGTCATATACACGCTGCCGTGATTAACGCGCTCGCTGACATCCGCACGCGTGATCACCTTGCCACGTCGCGACTCAACCCATACCAGTTGGCGATCCTGCACGCCGAGCGCCTCGGCATCGGCCGGGCTAATCTGCACAAAGCCCGGTTCGTCAGCGAGCGTTTGCAGCGCCGCACAGTTGCCGGTCATTGAACGGCAAGAGTAGTGGCCCACTTCGCGCACCGTACAGAGCACCAGTGGGAATTCATCGTCCGGGCGTTCCGCTGGCGCACGCCATTGCGCGGCAAAGAGATGGCCTTTGCCGTCCGGCGTATCGAATTTGTTGTTCTGATACAGGTATGGCGTACCGGGGTGATCAAGCGTCGGGCAAGGCCACTGAATGTGCCCCATATCGCCCATTTTCTCGTAGGTCACGCCGTAGAACAGCGGACACAACTCGCGCAGCTCATCCCAGATCTGCTGGTTGTTGTCGTAGTGCATCGGGTAGCCCATTTCCGTGGCAATCAGGCTGATGATTTCCCAGTCGCGCTTGACGTTGTACTTCGGCTCAATGGCTTTTTCAAAGCGCTGGAAGCCGCGATCGGCGCAGGTGAAGACACCGCCATGCTCACCCCATGACGTTGCGGGCAGCAGCACATCGGCCTGCTCGGCGGTTTTAGTCATAAAGATGTCCTGCACCACCACAAAATCGAGCGCTTCAAAGCCTTTACGCACCAGGCCTAAATCCGCTTCGGTCTGCAACGGATCTTCACCCATGATGTAGTAGGCTTTCACTTTGCCTTCCAGCGCCAGGTGCGGCACTTCGGTAATGCGCACGCCCACTTTATCGTCCATCACCGCCGGGTCGATGCCCCAGGCTTTGGCGAATTTAGCGCGTACTTCCGGGTTTACCACATCCTGATAGCCAGGGAACTGGTTGGGGATCACGCCCATATCACACGCGCCCTGCACGTTGTTTTGCCCGCGTACCGGGCCAACGCCAACATGTTCGCGACCAAGGTTACCGGTAAGCAGCGCCAGGCTGGAGAGTCCTTTCACCACGTCCACCGCTTGGCCGAACTGGGTGACGCCCATGCCCCACATAATGGTGGCAGACGGTGCGGCGGCATAGGTGCGCATTGCCTGACGCACCTGTTTTGCAGGGACGCCGGTAATGTGCTCCACCGCTTCAGGCGCGTAATCTTTTACCGTTTCACGGTACGCTTCCAGCCCGGTTGTAAAGCTGGCAACGTAATCTTTGTCGTAGAGTTCCTCTTCCAGCAGCACATAGCCAAAAGCGTTGACCAGCGCCATGTTGCAGCCGTTATTCAGTCGCAGGTGCTGGTCGGCGATGCGCGCGGTTTCGATGCGGCGCGGATCGCAGACAATGATTTTCGCCCCTTTCTGTTTGGCTTTGATCACCCGGCGCGCGACGATCGGGTGTGAATCGGCGCAGTTATAGCCAAATACCAGCAGGCAACTGGAGTTTTCGATATCGCTGATGGAGTTACTCATCGCACCGTTGCCAAGTGTTTCCTGTAAACCCGCAACAGACGGGCCGTGGCAAACGCGCGCGCAGCAGTCGACGTTGTTGGTGTTGAGCACGCCGCGGGCAAATTTTTGCATTACATAGTTGGTTTCATTGCCCGTGCCGCGTGACGAGCCGGTAGTCATAATGGCGCGCGGGCCATATTTCGCTTTGATATCGCCAAGGCGTTTGGCGGTGTAGCGGATCGCTTCATCCCAACTGACCGGCGTAAGTTTGCCGCCTTTTTCGTAGCGGATCATCGGCTGGGTCAGGCGCGGCGTCAGCAGTTTGGTGTCGTTCAGGAAATCCCAGCCGTAGTAGCCTTTCAGGCACAGTTCGTTCTGGTTAGTGTGGCCGTTGGCCGCTTCCGCACGGATGATTTTTCCGTTATCCACGACCAGTTTCAGTTTGCAGCCAGCGCCACAGTAAGGGCATACGCTCGTAATTTTTTTCATCAGTAACAGACCTGTTAAAAGTGAAATTCAGATTGTTTAGAACACCAGGGAAACGGCGCCATCCAGCGCGGCGCGACGACGTTTTTCCGCGCTCATCTGTTCCAGTAAGTTGCGATCGACACATACCAGCGCGTTGGTCGGGCAGGCCTGCATACAAGCGGGGCCGCTTTCGCGGTGGTGGCACAAATCGCATTTGTTGGCTTCGGCTTTCTCAGCGCGCACATTCAGGCCTGCGCCGCTGTGGCGAATAACCGGGCGCACTACCACTTCCATCGCGCCGTACGGGCACGCGACTACGCAGGTTTTGCAGCCAATGCAGCGTTCCTGCATCACATGCACAAACCCTTCGTCGCGGCTGATAGCACCGTTCGGGCAAACATTCGCGCAGGGCGCGTCTTCGCACTGACGGCACAATGTCGCCGTCGACACATTGACACCCTTGATGACATGAATACGCGGCAGAAACGTCTCAGGGGTGAGTGCCGCGCAATCCTGGTTTTCCTGATGAGACACCACGCAGGCGACCTCACAGGTGCGACAGCCAATGCATTTTGCAGCGTCTGCCATAATAAATCGGTTCATGAGTTCCTCCGGAAAAAGGCGATATCCCGCCGGAGTATTCACAAAGCGTGCCAGAATTATAATTAACTGTAATTAAAGGAAATTTATAAAATCAGTGGGCTGTCATCGACAGAAGTGACGATGACAGCTGACGAGATCAGATGTGCGGGCCGTCAGTGATGGAATCGCGGGTAATTAACTCACCTGGAAAGGTTTGCTGGTAGTGAAAATCGCCACCATCAAGCATAAAGATCAAGCGGTTAATCGTCTCTTTGATCATCTCCGTGACCGGGATTTTCACGCTGGAAAGCGCCGGCACGGTAAAGGGCGCAATGGCGATATCATCAAACCCCACCACCGACACCTGCTGCGGCACCGCGAGCTGGCTTTCATGCAGTTGCTTAATCGCGCCGATGGCCATATCGTCGTTGCTCGCCACCAGCGCGGTGAAGGTCGCCTTGCGGGAAAGCAGCTCCGCCACGCCTTGCGCGCCGCTGGCTGGCGTCCATTTCCCTTCGGTTATCAATTCATTACGCACCTCGATCCCGTGCTGCGCCAGCGCTTCTTTATAACCCGATAAACGCTCAATACCGGTGGGTGAATCCAGCGAACCGGTGATAAATGCGATATCGCGGTGACCACGGGTGATAAGCCGCGACACCACGCTCATGCTGGAGGCTTTCTGGTCAGAGTAAACACAGTGGCTGGCGTGTTTACGCAAACGGCGATTGAGCACCACCAGCGGTTGCGAATGGTTGTCGATAATCTCGTCAAGTTCATCAACACTCAAAAAACGCGGGTAAATAATGATCGCATCACAACGCAAATCGAGCAGGTACTGGATCGCCTGGCGCTCCTCTTCGGCGCTGTGTTTCCCGTCTGCCAGCAGCAATCGACGGCCTTTATCTTCGGTCATGCGCGCGGCATGGGAAAGCAGCTCGCTAAAATAGACACCGTGATAAAGAGTGTTGGTGACCACCAGCCCTAAGGTCTGGGTTTTGCTGGAAGCCAGGCTGCGCGCCAGCAAATTCGGGCGATAACCGCTTTCGGTAATGGCCTGAAAGACGCGTGCTTTCGTCTCTTCGCCAACATACCCTTTGCCCGTCAGCACGCGGGAAACGGTGGCTTTCGACACCCCAGCCCGCTTTGCTACTTCCTGCATTGTCGCCATCGATCCTCCCGCTGCAAAAAACGTGACCCGAAGTGTACTTCAGGCGTTGCGATGATGGGAACACTTAAGCCCGACAGATCAACATTTCCCTCGCGCCTCATCTAGTGATCAACATCACGATTATAAAAATAACCTCTTTTTATGTCTTGTTTCACACAATGAAACTATTCATGATTTTGTGGAACCGGTTACCTATTTCATGTTTCATGGCCGCCTGGGCGTTGCGATGAAGCAGTACCTTATTGATAAAACAGGACAAAATTTAATGGCAAAGAATTATGCCGCGCTGGCCCACTCGGTGGTGGACGCGCTGGGCGGAGCCGATAACATCGCCGCCGTAACGCACTGTATGACGCGCCTGCGCTTTGTGGTGAAAGACGAAACACGCATCGACGCCCCCACGCTTAAAAGCGTCAGCGGCGTAATGGGTGTGGTACGCAACGACAACCAGTGCCAGGTGATCATCGGCAACACGGTTTCCCAGGCGTTTCGCGAAGTGGTCAGCCTGCTGCCGCAAGATATGCAGCCGGTTGAAGTGCAGACGAAGCAAAAACTGACGTTGCGCCGCATCGGCGCGGGCATTCTCGATGCGTTGATCGGCACCATGTCGCCGCTGATCCCGGCGATCATCGGCGGGTCGATGGTTAAACTGCTGGCGATGGTGCTGGAGATGTCCGGCGTGCTGCCAAAAGGCTCTTCCACACTGACGATTCTGACGGTGATTGGCGACGGCGCCTTCTTCTTCCTGCCATTGATGGTGGCAGCGTCTGCGGCGGTGAAATTCAAAACCAATATGTCGCTGGCAATCGCCATCGCCGGGGTGCTGGTGCATCCGAGTTTTGTCGATCTGATGGCGAAAGCCGCGCAGGGCGAGCACGTTGAGTTCGCGCTGATTCCGGTGACGGCGGTGAAATACACCTATACCGTCATCCCGGCGCTGGTGATGACCTGGTGCCTGTCGTATATCGAACGCTGGGTGGATCGCATTACACCGGCGGTGACGAAAAACTTCTTAAAACCGATGTTGATCGTGCTGATTGCCGCGCCGCTGGCAATTGTGCTGATTGGCCCGCTCGGCATCTGGATCGGTAGCGCTATTTCCGCGCTGGTCTACACCATTCACGGCTATCTCGGCTGGCTCTCCGTTGCCATTATGGGCGCACTGTGGCCGCTGCTGGTGATGACCGGTATGCACCGTGTCTTTACCCCAACCATTATTCAGACCATCGCGGAAACCGGCAAAGAGGGCATGGTTATGCCGTCGGAAATCGGTGCGAACCTGTCGCTTGGCGGTTCTTCGTTGGCGGTAGCCTGGAAAACCAAAAACCCGGAACTGCGCCAGACCGCAATGGCGGCGGCGGCTTCCGCGATTCTGGCCGGTATCTCAGAACCGGCGCTCTACGGCGTGGCGGTGCGCCTGAAACGTCCGCTGATTGCCAGTTTGATTAGCGGTTTTGTCTGCGGCGCGGTTGCCGGTATCGCCGGGCTTGCCAGCCACTCAATGGCGGCGCCTGGGTTATTTACCAGCGTCCAGTTCTTCGACCCGGCTAACCCCATGTCCATTGTCTGGGTGTTCGGCGTAATGGCGCTGGCGGTAGTGTTGTCATTTGTGTTGACGCTGCTGCTCGGGTTTGAAGATATTCCCGTGGAAACCGAGAACAAACCGCAAGCGGCCGAGCCGGTCAATGTAAAAGAAGCACGAGCCTGATTTAAGAAAGCGAGGTAACGCATGTCAGTATTTCCGCAAGGATTTTTATGGGGCGGCGCGCTTGCCGCCAACCAGTCGGAAGGGGGTTATCTGGAGGGCGGCAAAGGGCTGACCACTGTAGATATGATCCCGCACGGCGCGAACCGTCTGCCAGTGAAACTGGGTCAGGAAAAACGCTTTACGCTGCGCGATGACGAGTTCTACCCAAGCCACGAGGCGATCGATTTTTATCATCGCTACAAAGAAGATATCGCGCTGATGGCGGAGATGGGTTTTTCGGTGTTTCGTACCTCGATTGCCTGGAGCCGCCTGTACCCGAACGGCGACGAACTGACGCCGAACCCGGAAGGGGTAGCGTTCTACCGCGCGGTGTTTGAAGAGTGCAAAAAGTACAATATCGAACCGCTGGTCACGCTGTGCCACTTCGATGTGCCGATGCATCTGGTCATCGAATACGGCTCATGGCGTAACCGCAAAATGGTGGAGTTTTTCACCCGTTACGCACGCACCTGCTTTGAAGAATTTAACGGGCTGGTGAAATACTGGCTGACCTTCAACGAAATCAACATCATGTTGCACAGCCCGTTCTCCGGTGCGGGGCTGGTGTTCGAAGAGGGTGAAAACCAGGATCAGGTGAAATACCAGGCGGCGCACCATGAGCTGATTGCCAGCGCGCTGGCAACGAAAATCGCCCATGAAGTAAACCCGCAAAACCAGGTGGGCTGCATGCTGGCGGGTGGTAATTTTTATCCCTACTCCTGCAAACCGGTCGATGTGTGGACGGCGCTGGAAAAAGATCGCGAAAACCTGTTCTTTATCGATGTGCAGGCGCGCGGCAGCTACCCGGCCTACTCCGCGCGCGTGTTCCGCGAAAAAGGCGTCACCATTGTGAAAGAAGCGGGTGACGACGAAATCCTGAAGAACACCGTCGATTTCGTCTCCTTCAGTTATTACGCCTCACGCTGTGCGTCGGCGGATATGAACGCCAACAACACCAGCGCGGCCAACATCGTGAAATCGCTGCGCAACCCGCACATTGAAGTCAGCGAATGGGGCTGGGGTATCGATCCGTTGGGTCTGCGCATTACCATGAACATGATGTACGACCGCTACCAGAAACCGCTCTTCCTGGTGGAAAACGGCCTCGGCGCGAAAGATGAACTGAACGCCAATGGCGAAGTAGAAGATGATTACCGCATCAGCTACCTGCGCGAACATATCCGTGCGATGGGCGACGCCATCGAAGATGGTATTCCGGTTATCGGTTACACCAGTTGGGGCTGTATCGATCTGGTGGCGGCATCCACCGGCGAGATGAGCAAGCGCTACGGTTTTGTCTATGTCGACCGCGATGATGCCGGTAACGGTACGCTGGCACGCAGCCGTAAAAAATCGTTCTGGTGGTATAAGAAAGTGATCGCCAGCAACGGGGCCGATCTCGACTAAACACCGCGCAACACCAGGCGGGCAACACGAACGCATTTCGTCGTTGTCCGTCTTTCTCCCCCTGTTTACAGACTTTTCTCAACGGCAGTTTGCCGCTTGATAGCGTGACAACGCTCACATCTATGCCAGGCTTAATGACGTGTACAACAACGTCTGAAGGAGAAAGCATGGCAGAGCAAAGCCCAAAAACCACGCTAGCACCGCACTATCCTACTCCTCCGTTTGTCGAACAACCGCAGCCCGCACCGGGTCTTGCCAGCAAAATGAAACCTGTGCCGGATCACGGTGAAACCCGCTACCGGGGTTCCGGGCGTTTAACGGGCCGTAAAGCGCTGATCACCGGCGGCGATTCCGGCATTGGCCGGGCGGTCGCCATTGCCTACGCCCGCGAAGGTGCGGATGTGGCAATTAATTACCTGCCGGAAGAGGAATCTGACGCCGCTGAAGTGATCCAACTGATTGAAGCCGAAGGACGAAAAGCCATCGCCATTCCAGGTGATATCCGTTCGGAGGCGTTTTGCCGGACGCTGGTCAACGAGGCGGTTACGAAACTGGGCGGGCTGGATATTCTGGTTAACAACGCCGGTCGCCAGCAGTTTAACGAGTCGATTCTGACGCTCTCGACGGAAGATTTTGACGCCACCTTTAAAACCAACGTCTATGCGATGTTCTGGATAACCAAAGCCGCAGTGGAACATCTGCCGCGCGGTGCCAGCATAATCAACACCTCTTCGGTGCAGGCCCACCAGCCAAGCCCTATTCTGCTGGATTACGCGCAGACCAAAGCGGCGATCGTGGCGTTCACTAAATCGCTGGCGCAGCAATTGGGTGAAAAAGGCATCCGCGTGAATGCGGTTGCGCCTGGCCCTTACTGGACACCGCTGCAGTCCAGTGGCGGTCAGCCGCAGGAAAAAGTGCAGCAATTCGGTGCCAGCGCGCCGCTGGGCCGCCCAGGTCAGCCCGTAGAAATTGCTCCGCTGTATGTCACCATGGCCTCGGCGGAAAGCAGCTACACCTCCGGGCAGGTTTGGTGTTCTGACGGGGGTACCGGCACGCTGTAATTCTCACTCCCGATTCCACTCTGTATGGCCGCCGTCTGGCGGCCATTTCTGGTAAGGATCGCAACACCGTGAAGAACACAATTTTTCACTCTCCTGTGCGGGAGGATGGCTTTGCCGAACCCGGCGATTACGCCGCGATTGGTGAAGGGCGCTCGGTTGCACTCATCGCCCCCGACGGTTCAATCGACTGGTGGTGCGCGCCAAACCTCGATTCCCCGCCGCTGTTTGACCGCCTGCTCGACCCGGAGATTGGCGGTTTTTTTCAGCTAGAACCGCAGCAACCTTACACCGTTACGCGGCGCTACAGGCAGGACAGCAACGTGCTGGAAACCACTTTTACTACCGCCAGCGGCAAAGTGTTACTCACCGAATCCATTAACAGTACGCTCGCCGGACGTTTGCCGTGGAGCGAGTTGGCGCGCCGGATTGACGGTCTGGAAGGCGAAGTGGCATTAGCGCTGAAAGTCCGTTTCGGCACACGGGCAGAAACCTGTTCGCCATGGATGAATAAAACAGCGCACGGCAACGTCTACCATATCGCCGATTTAATGGCGATGCTGCGCACCAGCGAAGAGGTCAACATCACCGACGCCGACGATGAGCAGATTAACGGTCACATGAAAATTTCAGCGGGCCAGCGGCGGTTAGTCGCGCTGCTGGTGACCGAGAAAGAGCCGCTGGCAGTACCGAGCCTTGAGGCAATTGACGCGCGAATTGAAACCAGCCATGCCGCCTGGTGCGACTGGAGTAAAAACCTGAGCTATGCAGGGCGCTACACAGAGCATATTGGGCGTTCCGCGCTGGCGCTGAAATTCCTTTGGTATTCCCCGACCGGCGCGCTTGCGGCGGCGGCGACCACCTCAATTCCGGAAGGCATTGGCGGCGAGAAGAATTACGATTATCGCTACGCGTGGATCCGCGATGCCTGCCTGATTATTAAAGCGTTTGCGTTTTTGGGCGCGCTGGAAGAGTGCAAAGCCGCTTTCTCATGGCTGTCAAAAACCATTATCCGCCACGGTGTCAGGCTGCAGGCGTGTTACACACTCGAAGGGGATGAAGTGCCCAGCGAAACTTACCCGGCGCTGCGGGGCTACAAAAACTCAAAGCCTGTGCGAGTGGGTAATAACGCTCGCGACCAGTTACAACTCAGCATGTACGGCGACATGCTGGCAACGGCGGAACTGTTCGTCAAGGCGGGCCACGTGCTGGATCTCACCACCTCGCGGCTGCTGGGCGAGTTGGCGAACTGTTGCGCCGATCACTGGCGACAAAAGGATTGCGGGATTTGGGAACTGCCCGAGCTGCAACATTATACCCACTCCAAGATGGCGTGCTGGCTGGCGCTGGATATGGCCGTGCTGATGGCGAAAGAGAAATATATCGAACCGACATGGGTCGGGCGCTGGGAGCGCGAGCGGGATCGCATCCGCGACTGGATCGAAAGCCATTGCTGGTCAGAGAGCAAGCAGGCCTACCTTTTTTACCCGGATAGCGACGATCGGCTTGATGCTTCGCTGGCGCTGGTTTATCGCTATGGTCAACATGTTAACCCCCAGCGCATGCTTGCCACTTACCGGGCCATTGAAGAAGAGTTGGGTCACGGCGGCGCACTGGTCTACCGCTACAGCGGCGTCGAACAGGAAGAGAACACTTTTGTCGCCTGTTCGTTCTGGCTGGCGGCAGCCTGGGCAGCAATGGGCGAGATAACCAAAGCCGAAGCGGCAATGGAGGCGATCCTCAACGCCCTTTGCGATAGAGGCAATGTCGAAACCTTTAATGAGATGTTTGATGTTCGCACCGGCAAGTGGAGCGGCAACCTGCCGCAGGGTTTAAGCCACCTGGCGCTGATTTGCGCCGCGCAGGCGATTACCGATTACAGCACCTCATCCCACCCGTGAACAGGTATAAGGGGAAAACGCGCACGCTGGCCCGACCTGCGACCGAAGGATTTTCTGCCAAAGGGGTAAACACTGCTACCGTATAAGGTGGTTTTTCTCATGCGCGATCAACCACGCTTTGCGCGCGATACCGCCGCCATAGCCGGTCATGGAACCGTCTTTACCGATGATCCGGTGGCAAGGAATGACAATCGCCACCCGGTTCGCACCATTGGCCGCTGCGACGGCACGCACCGCAGTGGGTTGCGCAAGGGATTCCGCCAGCGCTTGATAATGCGTGGTCTGACCGTAGGGCACCGTTTGTAAGCCCTGCCACACACGGCGCTGAAATTCACTGCCAGGCAGATCCAGCGTCAGCGAAAATTGCCGCCTGTCGCCGGCAAAATACTCGCCGATCTCTTTTTCCGCCTGCCGGGTGTGCGCGTTTTCCCCGGCGATAATGCGTGCTTTCAGCAAGCGCTGTAAGTCGCTGAATTCAGTTTCCAGCATGCGCCGGTCAACAAACTCCAGCAGGCAAACGCCCTGTTCCGTGGCGCAGACAAACATCGGACCAATCGGCGTGGTGAAACGGTGGATCATGATCACTTGTCGCCCCACACTTGGTGCGGCACCGGTGAGTTTTTTACAGGTATAGCCAAAGCCGCTGAGCGATTCATAACCGCTATCAAACGCGACATCGGTGGCGCTGCGTCCACCTTTCAACTCCTGAAGCGCCACATTGACCCGCGACATGCGCTGAAAAGCCTGAAATGTGATGCCATGTTGCTGTAAAAACCAGCGCCGCACGCGCTCCGGGCTGATGCCCTGCTCACGTAGCAGCGTGTCGCTGATGCGCATTTTCGGATTGGCGTGAACCAGCGCTAACGCCTGTTCAATAAAGTCCGGTGCCGAGCAGGCATTTTCCGTTGGCCGACACACTTTACACGGGCGGAAACCGGCGTCGAGCGCTGATTTCATCTCGCGGAAAAACACCACATTTTCCCGCTTCGGTTTACGCGCGCGACAGACGGAAATACAAAAAACACCGGTGGTTTTGACGCCGACAAAAAAGAGGCCGGTGTATTCAGAAGCGCGATCGAGCAGCGCCTGATACCAGGTATCGCACTGCGCTTTATCCGTGATTTGCATGGTGGAAAACACCCTCAAAGGATTGCTGAGTCTGCACGCTCAACAGTATGTTTTTCAGCTGCGTTTGTAACGCGGCATGGATGAAATTACCCATCGAAATGCGGCGCACGCCGAGCGTTGCCAGTTCGGCGAACCCTGACAGCCCCGGTACGCACATCACATTGAGCGGCAGCGAAATCTGTTGGGCAATGGCGGCAATATCCGCATTTTGCATCACGCAGGGCACAAACAGACCGTCCGCGCCGTGTTGAGCATATAACTGCCCGCGATACAGCGTCTCTGCCAGCGCATTTTCCACGTTCAGCAAGAAGGTATCGGTACGGATATTCAAAAACAGCGTGCGCGGCAATTGCGTGCGAATTTTCCGTAACTGCCGGGCGAATTGGGTGGCCTCAACCAATTGCCTTTCGCCATTGACCACGCGGCTATCTTCCAGATTGATGCCCACCACACCGAGATTGATGAGTTGTTGCAGGTTATCGGCAATGGCTTGCGCGGTTTCACCGTAACCGGCTTCCATGTCCACGCTGAGCGGCAGGTCGCAGGCCGCACGAATGCGCTTCACCATAAACAGCAATTCAGCAAACGGCATTTGTTCACCATCTTCATAACCGAGCATCGTGGCAATGGCGGCGCTGGACGTGCCCATCGCCTGATATCCGGCCTGCTCTGCCGCACGCGCGCTGGCTGCGTCCCAGACATTGGCGATCAGTAATGGTGTGGTTTGATGGTGAAAAGCGGTGAAATCCATGGTCGTCTCCAGAGGTATTAAGTGGAGCGAGTGTGGCGTTTGCCGCCTACTTCTCACAACCGAAAATCGGACGACCATTTTTTATATATCGGGCAGGAAACGTTTCACTGCTGGTAATCAATTTGCCCAGTCTGGAACAACGATCATTGTCTCAGGCAGAGAGCGCATTTTTTCTCATAAAATCAATGCAGTGTTGTGTAGGCCGGATAAGCCGCAAGCCGCCATCCGGCGGCGTATTCACGGCTTTTGGCATCAATATCAGATATGAAATGCAACGCGTTTGCCTGTCGGCAATGTGATATCAATGCTTAACTCGCCACCTAACGCAGAGACATAACGCTTGAGAGTAGAGAGACGGGGATCGTTGCCAGGCTGCTCTATTTTCGCCAGTGTCGGCTGTTTGACGCCCATGACTCCGGCAAGCTCGGTCTGGGAGATATTCAATTCTTCACGTAGCTGGCTCAATACAATGTTGCGGCGCAGCTCATCAACACGCCCTTCAATTCGCGCCTGGCTTTCAGGGCTGCGTTTCGCTAAAAGTTCGTCTAAGGTTGCCACGTTAACTCCTTATTTCGCATATGATTTCTGAACTCTGCGGCAATTTTTATCATCTCTTTATAAAACCGTTTCTCGTTAACGCCTGTCTTATCTGCGGCGCACAACACAATAGCCCACCGCGTAGAATCGAACGCAAAAAAAGCGCGTACGGGAGAACCTGCATACTGGATCCTCAACTCTTTCATATTGCTATAGGTTGATCCTTTTATAGTATCGACATAAGGACGCCCAAGCTGCGGGCCAAACTCACTGAGGATCCTGAAAACCGCCAAAATCTCATCCTGCAACGGTTCTGGCTGGATGCTAAACCACACGTCAAAACGCTCCGTCGTAATCACTTGCCACATTGCCGTTCCCTCATAGCTTTTTTGCTATGAACGGAAATTATAGCCTGAAAGCTATGCGATCAAGAAAAGTTTAACCATTCCTGAAGCCGTGTCGACAATTTTATTCTCACCCTTTCACGCCAAACACCCGAAAAAACGCGGTTTTCCCCTCTTCCGTTACCGTGACTTCGCGATAACCCGGGGTTCTGCGCAACCAGCCCTGTTGTTCGAAAGCAATCAGCAGCGCCGCGCCCGCATCACCGCCGAGGTGAAAACGCCGCTCGCTCCAGTCCAGACAGGCGCTACAGGGTTTGCGCCGGGTGCGCGGATCAAGGGTGACGCCGACCTTTTCAAGGCTCCGCTTACCCAACTCGGTTACCGCACTGCCATCATCAGCGATCCAGCCTTCGCGCTGCATAAACGCATACACACCAACGGCTATTTCACCGGCAAGATGATCATAGCAAGTACGCGCCTGGCGCAGCGCCAGCGGCGTGCGGGTGACAGGTGCCTGCGCGCCACGCATTGATACGCTCATCATCGTTTCCAGCAGTGCGGCGACATCGCTGCCTGCCAGCCGGTAGTAGCGGTGTCGTCCCTGCGAAACGCAGACCAGCAGCCCGCTACTGAGCAGTTTTGCCAGATGCGCGCTGGCCGTTGACGCGGCGATATCCACTACCGCGCTCAACTCGGTCGCGGTCCACGCCCGCCCGTCCATCAGCGCGCAAAGCATTTTCGCCCGTGACGGATCCGCCATCGCGCTGGCAAGGCCCGAAAGCGTCTCCTCCAGCAGATGTGGTTCTTCCTGCGTTTTGCGGAGTTCATAGCCGGTCATAACGGTTGTACGTCCCATCGTTGTGTTGCCTCGCGCGCCAGCGGATCGTTATCGGTAAGTAGGATCAACCGGTTGTCATGATCGCTGTATTGCACAAGGATATTGATATTATGTTGCGCGATCGTGCGGGCAATTTCGCCTAACTCGCCAGGACGTTCCTGCTTGAGTTTGCGAATAACCGGCGACGTCACGGCATGCACACATAAACCGGCCGCGGTTAACACTTCCCGGGCGCGCTCGCCGTCAGCCACAAGAAAGTGCGCATGACATTGATCGCTTGTGGTAAACACACCGCCCCCTTCCAGCCCGACGCCATTTTTGCCAAGCGTTTCACCCAGCCGTGCCAGCTCGCCCGGCGCATTATTCAGGATAACGTGAATATCGTACATATTATGGTTTCTCCGGAGTTGATGCGTAATCGCGAAAAACCGTCGCAACACGGATGCGGTAATACGCAAAAATAGCTTCCCGCCCTTCGCTCTGAGCCGCCTGGTGCAAGACGTTGCGTTTCCAGGCTTGCACCGCCGCTTCATCCCGCCACCATGACAGTGACAATATCTTCCCTTCGCGGCTTAAACTCTGGAAACGTTCAATAGCGATAAACCCATCAATTTCTGCCAGTACAGGCTTGAGTTCTGCGGCTAATTGCACGTATCGCGCCTGCTTGCCTGCGGCGATATCGGCTTCAAAAAGTACAGCGATCATAAAGTGGCTCCCTCGTGAATGATGAGCCGCCAGTGTTGCTCAGACGGCACATCGACGCTTCGCCCCCGAACGAAATATGCCTGTGCGATTTCGTGCCCCTGCTCAAAACCGTGAAGTGATTTGGCTCGCAGATTTCCATGAAACCAATCTCACGCAGTTACACCGACTCAATTTGCGATAATAAAAGGTAAATAAAATGAGCCCGGATTCGCCGATGTCGTTGATTGGCGAGCGGGTCGGCGCGGGTACCGCGATTGTGCTGACCATTATGATGGTGCAATTTGTCGGTTTTGAAGATCCGGTAGAAGCAGCGGTTTCTGATGAGAAAAGCGCGGCGCTGACTGTCGGTTCACTGCAGATGCTCAGCCCCATCAAAGGCGAAGTGATCGCGCTGGAGAGCGTGGCGGATGAAGCCTTTGCCGGAAAAATGCCGGGCGATGGCATCGCCATCATCCCGCACGAAGGTAAAGTTGCCGCCCCTTGTGATGCACAGGTCGCAACATTGATCGACTCTCATCACGCCATTGGCCTGATATGTGATAATGGCGCGAAATTGCTGATTCATGATGGCCTTAACACCGTTAATCTTCAGGGACAATATTTTACGCCGCTGGTCGGGTTAGCGCCGGAACACCGCTGCTGGCCTTTGATAAAGAACATATTGAGCAGGCAGGTTACGACTTGACCACGCCAGTGCTGGTGGTCAACAGCGAGGGGGTTACGCTCACTCGCCACCAGTCGCAGGGCACTGTCACAGCAGGAGTTCCGCTGATGTCGCTGGTCTGAAATTAACCGCCATCATAATAACAAGAGTGAGGTTGAACGATGGTAACGATACTGGATGTCGCCAGACTGGCCGGCGTCTCCAAAGCGACAGTATCGCGCGCGCTAAACGGCAAAGTCTTTGTCCGTGAGGAAGTGAAAGCCCGTATTATGCAGGCGATTGCCGAAACGGGTTATCGCCCCAATCAGCTGGCGCGCAATCTTGCCAACAATAAAACCAACTCGGTCGGGCTGGTCATCACCAACGGGCTGTATAACGGCCCGTTTTTCTCCAGCATGATTTACCACGCGGCAACCAACAGCGAGTTGCACAGCCGCCAACTGGTGCTGGCGGACGGTAAACACAGTGCGCAGGAAGAGCGCGACGCCATCGATCTACTGCTGTCGCTGCGCTGCGAAGCGATCATGATCTACCCCAAATACCTGTCGGTTGCCGAACTCGATGAGATCATTGAACACAACCAAACGCCGATCGTAGTGATCAACCGGGAACTGTCTCGCCACCGCAGCCAGTGCGTGTTTGTCGATCACCAGCAAAGCTGTGAAACGATGATGGAATATCTGCTGGCGCAAGGGCACAGGCGCATTGCGTTTGTCGCCGGTTCGGATGCCTCCCCCACCGGCGAGAGGCGTTTAGCCGGTTATCGTAATGCGCTGCGCAACGCCGGGATTGAACCCGACCCGCAACTGCTGGTGCGCGGCAGTTGGAGTACCGACAGTGGTTATGAAGCGGGGCGCGAACTGTTGGCGCGCAACGTGCCGTTTAGCTGCGTGCTGGCCGGGAATGATGATATGGCGATTGGCGTGGCGAAAGCCTGCTATGAGGCGGGTTTGCGGCTGCCCGAAGATGTGTCGCTGGCCGGGTTTGACGACTCGGTTATCGGCAAATATTACAACCCATCCCTGACCACCATCCATGTTCCGATGGAAGAGATGATCCGTAACGCCATTGAGATGGTGCTGATGCCAGAAGCTGCCGCCATTTGTGCCCATCGGGGCGAGCTGGTGTGCCGTGAGTCGGTGATTGCGCCTAAAACTGCCCGGTAAACCGGGCAGTTTCTGATTACGCGTGGCCGATGGCGTCGAGCTTCGCCAGCGCATCTTGCGATAATGTGAGCTTCGCGCTGGCAAGGTTTTCCTGCAAATGCTGTGGTGACGAAGTGCCGGGAATCAGCAGGATATTCGGTGAGCGCTGCAACAGCCAGGCCAGAGCAACCTGCATTGGCGTTGCGCCAAGCGCCTGCGCCACCTCATTCAACTCACCTGACTGCAACGGCGTAAAACCACCAAGCGGGAAGAACGGCACAAAGGCGATCCCCTGCGCATTCAACGAATCAATCAACGCGTCGTCATGGCGATTCGCCACGTTATAGAGGTTCTGCACACAGACAATCGGCGTCATTTTCTGCGCGTCCGCCACCTGTTTTGCCGTCACGTTGCTCAGGCCAATATGGCGGATCAGCCCGCGCTCTTTCAGCTTAATCAATGCCTCCAGCGGTGCTTCAAGCGGCCCCTCTTCCGGCCCATGTACGCCGAACATTGAGCGCAGGTTCACCACTTCCATCGCCTCAAGCCCGAGGTTTCGCAAGTTATCCTCAACGGCTCGCGTTAACTCTTCAGCGCTGAAGGCGGGCAACCAGTTGGCTTTGTCATCACGGCGCGCACCGACTTTGGTGACAATGCACAGATCATCCGGGTACGGATGCAGCGCTTGCTTGATCAATTTATTGGTGACATGCGGGCCATAAAAATCACTGGTGTCGATATGGTTCACACCCGCGGCAATCACATCACGTAGCACCTGCAGCGCTTTCGCTTCATCAGCAGGCGGCCCAAACACGCC
Source organism: Kosakonia sp. YIM B13571 (assembly GCF_042788095.1). Taxonomy (NCBI): domain Bacteria; kingdom Pseudomonadati; phylum Pseudomonadota; class Gammaproteobacteria; order Enterobacterales; family Enterobacteriaceae; genus Kosakonia; species Kosakonia sp. YIM B13571. The sequence continues at coordinate 23,577 of NZ_JBHZPL010000014.1, forward strand.
GGGACCCGCCAGTTGCATTGCACCGTAACCCAGGCGACCAACCAGGCGATCGCCCAGACGAAAAGTAAGTGAGGGTTGAGACATGGAGTACCTCCTGTGCATTAAGTAAACAGATTGTAGGAGCATCGTTGCTGTGCAACAATCCGCTGAAATTCATACACACTGTACGGTTAACCGAACAATGAAACTGGACTTCGCTCTGCTGAATGCCATTGTGGCTGTCGCTAACGCCGGAGGCTTTCGCGAAGCCGCACGCGTGACCGGCACCAACCCTTCCCGCCTGAGTGATGCGGTGCGCCGCGCTGAACAGCAGCTCGGCGTACGTCTGTTTAACCGTACCACCCGCACCGTGGTGCTAACCGATGCAGGTAAAGCGTTGATGGAGCGATTGCAACCAGCAATGAGCGAAGTGGACGCCGCGCTGGACGCCATCAACCGTTTCCGTTCCACGCCCAGCGGTACGCTGCGCCTGAACGTGCCGGTGAGTGCCGCCAGGCTGGTGCTGCCGGCCATCGTACCCGCCTTTCTGGCGCAATATCCGGATATCCAACTGGAAATCGTTGCCGAAAGTAACGTTCAGGATGTCTTTCGCGACAGCTGTGATGCCGGTATACGCTATGACGAATGTCTGGAGCAAGATATGGTCGCGCTACCCATTGGCCCGCGTCGCCAACGTTTTGCCGCCGCCGCAGCGCCCGTTTACCTGCAACAACATGGTATACCGCAACATCCGCGCGATCTTATTACTCACAACTGCATTCGTGGGCGTTACGCCAGCGGGGTAAGCCCGGAGTGGGAGTTCGAGCGTGATGGCGAGCCACTGCGCGTGCAGGTCAGCGGGTCATTAGTGGTTAGCGTTGGCAGCGCAGTGGAACTGGCGGTGCAAGCCGCCATTGCCGGTAGCGGCATTATCTATCTGTTTGAAGAGTGGTTGCGCCCGGCACTGGATCAGGGGGAACTGATACCGCTGCTGGAACCCTGGTGGCTGTCGTTCAATGGCCCGTATCTCTATTACAACTCCCGCCGGCTAATTCCTGCGCCTTTACAGGCATTTATCGATTTTGTGCGCGCACAGGCAAGTTACGGATATATAACGCAATGATCAGAAGAACTGTCTACACTTGAGGAAATAGAACAGAGCGAGGGTGAGCTATGATCTTTCCGGCCATGCCAGTCAATGAAATCGAGCGGCTTAAGTCGCTATACATGATGGATTTGCTTGATAAAAAGGATGATGAGCGCTTTGACCGGTTAACCCGTACGGCGAAGACCACCTTTGACGTGCCGATCGCGATCATCAGCCTGCTCGACCGCGATCGCCAGTGGCTACTGTCGCGCAGCGGTGTCGATACTCACGAAACACCGCGCAATCTCTCCTTTTGCGCACACGCCATCCTCGAAGAGGGGACTTTCATTGTGAAAGATACCCTCGCCGATCCGCGTTTTGCCGATAACCCGTTTGTCGTTGGTGAGCCCTGGGTGCGCTTTTACGCAGGTTGCCCGGTGCGCCTGCCAGACGGTGCGATTGCCGGGACGATTTGTATTATCGACACGTATCCGCGTCCGTTCTCCAGCGCAGAAATCAACACTCTGCTCGACTTCGCCGCCATTGTGGAAGATGAGTTTTTAATTCTTAGCATGGCGATGACCGACAGCCTGACCGGGATGCCAAACAATCGCGGTTTTTACCGCACCGGCGAGAAGCGCTTCGCGTGGCTAAAAGAGCATAAAAAACCCTTCAGCCTGCTCTATTTCAGCATAGATAATCTGAAAGCCATCAATGAGTTACTGGGTAGCAAAGAGGGCGATGAGGTGGTAAAAATCTTCGCCAGCAACCTGACGAAATGTCTTAAAGAGCAGGATATCGCCGCACGTCTGGGCGGCGGGGAATTTGCCGTACTGCTGGGAAATCTCGCCGTGAATGACGTGGATGCGTTTTTATTCGATCTGCAGTCGCGGATGGACGCCATCGATCAGCTGTCCGGTAAGAATTACCACATCAACTATTCGCACGGCATTATCGAAAACGGCGGCAGTCGATACGCCACGCTGCGCGATATGCTGGAAGACTGCGACAAAGTGATGTACACGGAAAAACGCCGCCGTTAAGCCACTGCGCCGGGCAACCGGCGCGCTGTTTATAAATTGTCGAAACCGCCATTACCTTCCCAGCCCGCCAACTGCTGGTAGATACGCTCTACTGCCGTTTTTACTGGCGGCGTCATCGGATAATAAAAACCAACGATATCCGGTTGAATCCCCAAAAAAATCACCTCGCCAATATCCTCTTTAAGCTGATCAATCAGGTAGTTGAGCGGCATATTGTGAGTGGTCATCAGGAACATTTCGGCAATGTCATCCGGGTCAACAATACGGATGTCGCCAGGGTTTAATCCCATATCTGTGGCGTCAACAATCAGCAACCGTGAAGGTTTGAGCTCGCGAATGGCGACCACATCGTTCTCTGGCGCGCTGCCACCGTCAATCACCTGCCAGTTGCCTTGCGGGTTTTCAACACACATTTGGGCCAGCAACGGGCCTGCACCATCGTCGCCCATCATACTGTTACCCACACACAGCAATACGTCAGTCACGCAATCTCCTCACCATCAAATAGATGGCACTTTCCTGATGGATATCATGCAGCATCGACAGCAGCGCTTTGCTCCAGGCAAGCTGTTGCGCATTTTGCCGCGCCTGCGCCCGATCAAAGGCGTTTGCCAGCAGCATCACGTGTGTGCTGTCGATAACAATTTCGCCGTAGCGCGGCACGCCTTCCATTTTGCGCCGCGCTTCGCTACCCGCTTCCAGCGTGGCGATCCACGCCAGATAATCGTCCCACGGGCAGGAGAGCGCGGTTTCCAGGCAGTCGATCACCCCAAGATGGTGGCCGATAGCCAGGCTGTAATAAACCACTTGCTGCGCCTGTGCGGGCGCAGTGTCGTTCTCGTCGATAAATTTACGCCGCAACTGGCTAAAGACCACCGATTCGCCCATCAGATTTTCGCCTCCTGCACCACCTGGTCCAGGTGGCTGATAATCTCGGTCAGGCGCGGATCGTTTTCCTGCGTCAGCCAGCGCACCACTTCATGTTCGCCTACGCTGCGTAAACGCATATAGTCATCAGCAATCTGGCGGCCGTAGCGGTAACCCGCCAGCCGACGGGCGGTGCGATCCACTTTCACGCGCAGGGGTTGCACCATCGCCGGGTGCAAAATCTCGGCCGGTTGGTCGTCCTGTTCACCTGGCAGACGGGCGTGAATTTTCTGCTCCAGCAGCCCCAGCGCCATGGCGAAACCATACAAAGTGGCCGCGGGCGTTGGTGGGCAGCCGGGAATATAGACATCCACCGGCACAATTTTGTCGGTGCCGCCCCACACGCAGTACAGGTCGTGGAAGATACCACCGCTGTTGCCGCATGCGCCGTAGGAGATACAGATTTTGGGATCCGGCGCAGATTGCCAGGCACGCAACGCAGGCGAACGCATCGCGCGGGTGACCGCCCCGGTAAACAGCAGAATGTCGGCGTGGCGCGGTGACGGCACCACTTTGATACCAAAGCGTTCAGCATCGAACAGTGGCGAAAGCGTAGCGAAAATCTCGATTTCGCAGCCGTTACAGCCACCGCAGTCCACGCGGTAGACATAGGCGGAACGTTTGATCTTATTCAGCAGCGAGGCTTTCATGCTGGCGATGGACTCCTCCACCGTCATCGGCACCGGAATACCGTCCGCATCGCGCGGACCTAACAGCTGGCTCATTAGCTGGCCTCTCTCATATGGCGGGTCAATTCAATCCGATCGGACGGCACCAGGCACTTCTGGCGTTTGCACTCCGGGCAGGTTTCAAAACTTTCACGGTGCTGCTCTGCCCGGCTATCACCGTTATGCGCCAGCAGCGCAATGGCGTAGTCGATCTCTTTTTGCACTGCGAATGGTCGGGTGCACTCACGGCACTGGCACAGCTCAAAGCGCGACTGTTGCAGGAAATCGGCTTTGTTCCACACCGCCAGTTCATACTCTTGCGAAAGCGTGATGGCGGCAGTCGGGCACACTTCTTCGCAACGGGCGCAGAAGATGCAGCGCCCCAGGTTGAACTGCCATGCCAGCTCGCCGGTGGCCAGATCCGTTTCCACCGACAGCGCATTCGACGGGCAGGCATTGACGCACGCCGCACAGCCAATGCACTGCTGCGGGTTGTGCTGCGGTTTGCCGCGAAAATTTTTATCGACCGGCATCGGTGACAGCGGATAATCGCTGGTTGCCGTGCCGGTTTTGATCACTTTTTTGATAAAGGTAAACATCGCTACCGTTCTCCCCTCACGATTTCAACGGCGAGTTCTTACGCTCAATCCCGTAACGCTCCAGCTCTTTGTAAGCCACGACCTTGCTTTTCTTCTTCCGCACATCCACCACCGTCATGCGGTCGGTGCAGGAGTAGCAAGGGTCGAGGCTGCCAATGATCAGCGGTGCGTCGGAAACCGTGTTACCGCGCAGCATATAGCGCAGCGTCGGCCAGTTGGCGTACGTCGCCGCACGACAGCGCCAGCGGTAAAGTTTCTGGTTATCGCCGGTCATGCTCCAGTGGATATCGTCCCCACGCGGCGCTTCAGAGAAACCGAGCGCAAAACGGTGCGGAATATAGGTAAAGCCTTCCACCATCAGCGGGCCGCCAGGCAGGTTATCAAGCCCGTAATCGATCATATTGAGCGCGGTCAGCACTTCGTTGATGCGCACTTTCAGGCGTGAAATCACATCGCAGCCCTGTTCGGTATGCACGGTCATCGGCAACAACCCATAGCCCACAAACGGGTGATCGGCACGGGTGTCACGGGCGTGACCGCTGGCGCGCACCATCGGGCCAACGTTACTGAAATCGCGGGCGATTTGCGGGTCGAGACGACCAATGCCCACGGTGCGCTGCTCAATGTTCGGCGTACTCATCAGCATCTCCACCAGCTCAGTGACATCGCGGCGCATCTGCTGTGCCAACTGGCGAGTCTGGATCATGTCGTCTTTCAACATGTCACGGCGGATGCCGCCAATCAGGTTCAGGCCGTAGGTTTTACGCGCCCCGGTGAGGATTTCCGCCATTTTCATGGAGGCTTCACGTACGCGGAAAAACTGCATAAACCCGGAGTCAAAACCGACAAAGTGGCAGGCCAGGCCAAGGTTGAGCAGGTTGGAGTGCAAGCGTTCGACTTCCAGCAGAATGGCACGAATCATCTGCGCGCGTTTCGGCACGACAATGCCCATCGCGTTTTCTACCGAGGTGGTATAGGCCGTACTGTGGGCAAAACCGCAGATGCCGCAGACGCGATCGGAAAGGAACGTGACTTCGTTGTAACCCATACGGGTTTCCGCCAGCTTCTCCATGCCGCGATGGACGTAAAACATGCGGTAGTCGGCGTCGACAATATTTTCGCCGTCAACGAACAGGCGGAAATGGCCCGGCTCGTCCGAGGTCACATGCAGCGGGCCAATCGGCACCACATTGTTTTTCTTATCGCCCAGCTCGTTAATGAACTCGTAGGTTTCCGCATCGGTGGTCGGTGCAGGACGCTGGCGATAGTCCATGCTGTCTTTACGCAGCGGGTAGAGTTCATCCGGCCAGTCATCCGGCAACACCAGGCGGCGCTCATCCGGCAGACCCACCGGGATCAGGCCGTACATGTCACGCACTTCACGCTCGCCCCATACCGCTGCGGGCACACGCGGCGTTACCGACGGGTATTCCGGTTTCAACGCATCCACTTCCACACGCACCGTGATCCAGCATTTCACGCCCTGCTCCATCGACAGCACGTAATAGACGGCGAAATGGCCGTTCAGCTTGCGCTCGTCGTTGCCAAACAGGACAGAAAGCCAACCGCCTTGTTGGTAGTAGAGGTACTCAACCACTTCCGGCAGGTAGTTCACTTTGATGGTGACCGTGATCTGGTCTTTGGTCTGCCACGCTTCATCCAGCACCACGCCGGGAAATTTCTCGTGCAGGGCGGCAAGATAGTGTTGACCGATTTTTTCTTCAGACATGCTCAAACTCTCTTAATACGTCGCCAGCAAGGAGACGAAGGCTAAAAAGGCGACGCCGAAACCGGCCCAGGTCACACGTGAGGTCGCGACAAAACGCAGACGCGCCATGCTGTTCTCAAACAGGGCGATAATCAGCACGCCAGCGACCAGTTTCACCACGGCTATCACCAGCGCCAGCAGCAAACCGGCGGCGCTAAAGGTGGTCATCTGCCCCCAGGGCAGAAACACGCCAACAAACAGTTGCAGTACCACCAGTTGTTTTAAGCTGATGCCCCACTTCATCACGGCAAAACCGCTGCCGCTGTACTCAGATAGCGGCCCTTCCTGTAACTCCTGCTCCGCTTCCGCGAGATCAAACGGCAGTTTGCCCATTTCGATAAAGGTGGCGAACGCGCAGGCGCACAGCGCCAGGAACAGAGGAATGCTGCGAGATAGCGGCCAGTGATAGACGGTATTGGTGATGTAGCTAATGTGTGTCGAGCCAGCGACCAGCGCCGCCACCCACAAGCCAAGCAGTAAAATCGGCTCCACCAGCACGCCAAGCATCGCTTCGCGGCTCGCACCAAGCCCGGTAAACGGGCTGCCGGTATCAAGCCCTGAGATGGCAAAGAAAAAGCGGGCAATGGCGAACAGGTAAATCAGCGTGATCAGATCGCCAAGTTCCGGCAGCGGCGAAGCAATCGTCACCACCGGTAACGCGGTCGCGACGGTCAACATGACACCTACCATCACAAACGGTGTCAGGCGAAATACCCAGCCAGACGCTGCCGGGGCAATACTTTGCCGCCCCAGCAGTTTCAGCAGATCGCGGTATTCCTGCAGCACGCCCGGCCCGCGTCGGTTATGCAAACGCGCACGCGCCACGCGGCTGATGCCGGAAAGCAGCGGCGCAACGGCAAACAACACCAGCGCCTGTAGTAAAGCAAACAGAAAACTCATCATCAGGCTCCTCGTGAAATCACCACTACCACCAGCACCGCCAGCTCAATCAGCGCCAGCCGACGAAACAGCACCGGCGCGCTATCACCGTGCCAGCCGGGAACAGGAAGCCGCGGCTCCAGCCATTTCCGTAGCTTCAAAACCGGGGCAAAGGCCGCTTTCACCGGCATAGCGAAACCATGCGCGGTAATCACCATTGACTTTTCGTGATCGTAACCGCACACCCAGGCACTACCACGGCGACGGGCAGGCAGGCGATCGCCTTTAAACAGCATCATTAGCAGCAACGGCAGCAGCGGCGTGGCAATCAGCAGCAGCGCAATCATCGGCTGCGACACCACGGTGTTCGCCATTTGTAGCGGCAACGGCACGGCAGCAAACAGGCGCGGCATCAGCCACGGCGCAGCCACACCGCCGATAACGCAGCAAATGGCCAGCGCGGCGACCACGCCAGTCATTAACCAGGGAATAGAACGCGGGTTTTCCGCCTGAGCGCTACGCGGCGCGCCAAGAAAGGTGACGCCATAGACTTTCGCCATGCACATCACCGCCAGCGCACCGGTAATTGCCAGACCAACCGCCAGCAGCGGCCCCAGCAGTTGCAGCAGGAAATGACCGCTGGCGCTTAAACCAAAGAAGGATTGATAAATCACCCACTCACCGGCAAAACCGTTGAGCGGTGGCAGCGCCGCCATCGCCATCAGCCCGACCAGCATCGCCAGCGAGATAACCGGCATTTTTTTACCGATGCCGCCCAGTTTTTCGATATCGCGATAACCGGTGCCAAACCACAGCGTACCCGCGCCGAGGAACAGCGTGCTTTTAAACAGGCTGTGGTTGAAAAGGTGATACAGGCCGCCGGTCAGCCCCAGCGCCAGCAGAACAGGTTGTTGCAGCGCAAGGCCGGTAACGCCTGCGCCAAGGCCAAGCAGGATAATGCCGATGTTCTCCAGCGTGTGATAGGCCAGCAGGCGCTGGATATTGTGCTCCATCAGCGCATACAGACCGCCGACAAAGGCGGTAATGACGCCAAATACCAGCAGCGCAACGCCCCACCACAGCGGCGGTTGGCCGCCGAGCAGTGAAAGGCACAGAATGCCGAACAAACCGATTTTCATTACTACCGTGGAAAACAGCGCCGCCGCAGGTGCGGGCGCGGTAGCATGCGCCTGCGGCACCCATGCATGCAGCGGAATAATCCCGGCCAGCAGGCCAAAACCAACCACGCCAAGCAGCCAGATGTCGCTACCGAGCGCATGTGTACCGAGCTGCACAAAATCAAGCGTCTGATACCGCTGCCACAGCAGCCAGCAGGCCAGCGCCAGCAGCACCGTACCGAAGCGGCCCATGACAAACCACAACTTGCCGGATTTGCTACAGCCGGTAAGGAATACCGCGCTCAACGCCATGATTTCCGCCATGATGACCAGCGCGCCGAAGTTTGCCGCGCTCACCGCACACAGCGCCGCAGCCAGCAGTAAGTTCATCAGCAGACCGTTAGCTTTCACCACTTCATGGCGATGCCAGTGAATGGTAAACAGGCTAATAAAACCGCCGCACACGCCGAGTGTTATCAGCCATACGGCGTTCAGCGGTGTGACCAGAATGTGATACTGAATCAGCGGTATCACGCCACTCACCGTGATGGCTTCTGTTAATGCCATCACGCCGCAGGCCGCCGCCATCGCACAACCGATCGCGCCGCCAAGCCCGGCAAACAGGCCGCTTAACGCTTTGAACGGCATAAACAGATAGGCCAACATGGCGGCGCAGGTAAGCACCGCGACAGCCGCGCTTAACAAAGAGAGGATAGTCATTTCGCGCTCCGGTTTAGCTGCGTATACAGCGATAAATCGCCATAGTCCGTATTGAGGGTTTGCTCGCGTTTGCGACGGCTGGCTCTGGCGATATCCCGGTTATTGACCAAATGCAGCGCCTTGGTCGGGCACATCCGTACGCAGGCCGGGCCTTCTGCATCGAAATGGCAGAGATCGCACTTCACCGCAATGGCCCGCACGCCAGGCACCCAGTCCAGCAACGAGCTGACGCGCGCGGGCGCTGGCGGCGCGGCGGGCGCTTTTGGCGAGTTAACATTGGCGGGAATATCCAGCGGGCGACTACCGGAAAACTCAATCGCGCCGAAAGGACAAGCAATCGCGCACAGCTTGCAACTGATGCACAGGCTTTCATTTAACTGCACTGCGCCATCGACGCGGTTGATCGCGTTCACCGGGCAAACGCCCGCGCAAGGCGCGTCTTCGCAGTGATGACACTGCTGCGGCGCGGACTCATTTTCGTTGCGCATCACGCGCAGCCGCGGCATCGCCTGCAGGCCATGCGCGCGATGCGTTTCGGCGCAGGCAGCCTCGCAGGTATGGCACCCAATACATAACGCCGAATCGGCAATTACAAAACGGTTCACCAGCAAATCCTCAGGTGATTCACCCTGGTTACGGGCGGTCATTTTTGACGAAACGTGTCGCGCTATGTGTCACTTCGACACATGTCGACACCCAAACTCAGGCCAGCGCAGGCGCGTGGCTGACAAGCGTGGTGAGATTGACCGGCGTATCCGCTTCCATTGCGGCATACAGGTTGTCGTAAACGGCGGCGATCTTGCCGAGATAATGCTCAAGCACTTTCTCGCGATCGCGCACGCTGAACGCACCATCAACCTTGCCATCGCTGGAGAGCTGCGCTTTGGCAATCACGCGTCGCTCATCGCTCTCTTTATTGGCTATTGCATATTCGATGGTGTGACCGTTAAAGCCGCCGCTCAGGGTGATATAAACCGTGAAGTGTTCGAACAGTACAAAGCAAAGCTGCTGCTCTGGCGCACAGCCGATGGCGTGATGCAGCCGCGCTTTGGAAAGCGTAACCCCCTGAACTAACGCGTTACAGTAGCTGCGCCACTCTTCCTGCAGGCGGTGATGCCGCCCGGCAATGTAATCTGCCTTTTCGCTAATTTCCCATATCGTCATGTCTGCTTACCCGGTTAATGAAAAACAACGGCGATATAGCATCATCCATGCCAAAATTTAACTCATTAATTTATAAAGAAATAAATGGAAAAAGCTTACCCTTTCGACGTGTCATCTCGACATTGTCGACATCGTCACCGTGTCAAAAGGCGCAATGGCACTCTTATTGCATACAAGGGCGCAATGTCATCAGGAGACGTTATGCACGAAATCACCCTCTGCCAGCGAGCGCTGGAAATCATTGAACAACAGGCGTCAGCAAACGGCGCGCGTCGGGTCACCGGCGTGTGGCTGAAAGTCGGCGCATTTTCTTGTGTAGAAACGGAAGCTTTAACGTTTTGTTTTGATCTGGTTTGCCGTGGCAGCCTGGCGGAAGGTTGTACACTGCACATCGAACAACAACAGGCGGAATGCTGGTGCGAGTCCTGCCAACAGTATGTGACGTTACTTACCCAGCGTGTGCGCCGCTGCCCGCAGTGCCACAGCGACCAATTGCAAATTGTCGCCGATGACGGAATGCAAATTCAGCGGCTGGAAATTGAGGAGTAAACAATGTGTACAACATGTGGTTGTCAGGACGGTAACCTTTATATTGAAGGTGACGAACATAACCCGCACTCAGCGTTTCGTGGTGCTCCGTTCTCCCCTGCCGCTCGCCCGGCGCTGAAAATCACCGGTGTCAAAACCGACGATTTTCGCCCAACCCAACTGGAACACGGCGACCTGCATTATGGTCATGGTGAAGCCGGTACCCACGCGCCCGGCATGAGCCAACGGCGGATGGTGGAAGTGGAAATCGACGTGCTGGAAAAAAACAACCAAATCGCCGCCCGCAACCGCGCCCGTTTCGCCGCTTCGCAGCAACTGGTGCTAAATCTGGTTTCCAGCCCCGGTTCCGGCAAAACCACCCTGCTTACCGAAACCCTTAAGCGCCTGAAAACGCGCGTCCCTTGTGCAGTGATTGAAGGCGATCAGCAGACAGTTAACGATGCCGCGCGCATTCGCGCGACCGGCACGCCGGCGATTCAGGTCAACACCGGGAAAGGCTGCCATCTTGACGCGCAGATGATTGCCGACGCCGCACCGCGCCTGGCGCTGGAAAATCGCGGCATTCTGTTTATTGAGAACGTCGGTAATCTGGTGTGCCCGGCGGGTTTCGACCTTGGCGAGCGCCATAAAGTGGCGGTGCTGTCGGTGACAGAAGGCGAAGACAAGCCGCTGAAATATCCGCATATGTTCGCCGCCGCCTCACTGATGCTGCTCAATAAAGTGGATTTGCTGCCCTACCTCGATTTTAACGTTGAGCAGTGCATCGCCTATGCGCGTGAAGTGAACCCGAGCATTGAAATCATGCTGATTTCCGCCACCAAAGGCGACGGAATGGACGCCTGGCTTGACTGGCTGGAGACGCAACGATGTGTATAGGCGTACCGGGGCAAATTTGCGCCATTGATGGCCTGCAAGCCAAAGTGGATGTCAGCGGCATTCAGCGCGATGTCGATTTAACGCTGGTCGGCAACACCGACGAAAACGGTCAGTCGCGTCTCGGCCAGTGGGTGCTGGTGCATGTCGGCTTCGCCATGAGCGTAATTAACGAAGAAGAAGCGCTGGATACGCTGGCGGCGCTGCAAAACATGTTCGATGTCGAACCAGATGTCGGCGCGCTGCTATACGGCGAGGAGAAATAATGCGTTTTGTCGACGAATACCGCGCCCCGGAACAGGTGATGCAACTGATTGACCACCTGCGTGAACGGGCAGCACATCTCTCTTATAGCGCCGCGCGCCCATTGCGCATTATGGAAGTGTGCGGCGGGCACACGCACGCTATTTTCAAATTTGGCCTCGATCAGTTACTGCCGGAAAATATTGAGTTTATTCACGGTCCCGGCTGCCCGGTTTGCGTGTTGCCAATGGGGCGGATTGATACCTGCGTGGAGATAGCCCAGCACCCGGAGGTGATTTTCTGCACCTTTGGTGACGCCATTCGCGTGCCGGGAAAAAACGGCTCGCTGCTGCAAGCAAAAGCGCGCGGCGCGGATGTGCGGATTGTCTATTCACCAATGGATGCGCTGGCGCTGGCGGAAAAAAATCCGCAGCGCAAAGTGGTGTTTTTTGGCCTCGGGTTCGAAACCACCATGCCCGCCACCGCCATTACCTTGCAGCAGGCAAAAGCCCGTAACCTCGATAACTTCTGGTTTTTCTGTCAGCACATTACGCTGATTCCTACGCTACGCAGCCTGCTGGAGCAGCCGGACAACGGCATCGACGCGTTTCTCGCGCCGGGACATGTCAGCATGGTGATCGGCACCGACGCCTATACCTTTATCGCCGATACGTATCAGCGCCCGCTGGTGGTCGCCGGGTTTGAGCCGCTCGATCTGTTGCAGGGCGTGGTGATGCTGGTTGAGCAGAAAATCGCCGCCCACAGCAAGGTGGAAAACCAGTATCGCCGTGTGGTACCGGACGAAGGCAACCGGCTGGCGCAGGCCGCCATTGCCGAAGTATTTACCGTGCGCGGCAACAGCGAGTGGCGCGGCCTGGGCATGATTGGCGAATCCGGTGTGCATCTGACGCCAGCGTATCAACGCTTTGACGCCGAAGCGCATTTTCGCCCGGCGGTACAGCAAGTGTATGACGATCCGCGCGCCCGCTGCGGTGACGTGCTGACCGGCCGCTGTAAACCGCACCAGTGCCCGCTGTTCGGTAATACTTGTAACCCACAAAGCGCGTTCGGTGCGCTGATGGTTTCATCAGAAGGTGCCTGCGCGGCCTGGTATCAATATCGTGCTCAGGAGTGTGAAGCATGAATGAAGTGCAGATGGCGCACGGCAGCGGCGGCCAGGCCATGCAACAACTCATCAACCAACTTTTTTTAGAAGCGTTCGATAATCCCTGGCTTGCAGAGCAGGAAGATCAGGCGCGTCTCGATCTGGCAGAACTTACGGCAAGCGGCGATCGGCTGGCGTTTTCCACCGACAGCTACGTTATCGATCCGCTGTTCTTTCCCGGCGGCAATATCGGCAAGCTAGCGGTGTGCGGCACGGCAAATGATATTGCCGTTAGCGGCGCAATACCGCGCTTCCTCTCCTGCGGTTTTATCCTTGAAGAGGGGCTGCCAATGGCAACGCTGAAGACCCTTGTTGAAAGCATGGCCGCCACTGCCCATAGCGCCGATATCGCCATTGTTACCGGCGATACCAAAGTGGTGCAGCGCGGCGCGGCCGATAAAGTATTTATCAATACGAGCGGTATTGGTGCTATCCCGGCGTCCATTCACTGGGCGGCGGCTTCGCTGCAACCCGGCGACGTGCTGCTGGCAAGCGGCACACTGGGCGATCATGGCGCGACCATCCTTAACCTGCGCGAAGGCTTAGGACTGGATGGCGAACTGACCAGCGACTGCGCAGTGCTGACCCCGTTGATTAGCCAACTGCGCGATCTTCCCGGCGTAAAAGCCCTGCGCGACGCCACGCGCGGCGGTGTTAACGCCGTGGTGCATGAGTTCGCTGCCGCCTGCGGTTACGGCATTGAGTTAAATGAACGAGATTTACCGGTAAAACCGGCAGTGCGCGGGGTTTGCGAATTGTTGGGGCTGGATGCACTGAATTTTGCCAACGAAGGCAAACTGGTGATTGCCGTACAGCGTGAAGCCGCAGAGCAGGCGCTGGCACAATTACGCGCTCATCCTTTAGGGCGCGACGCCGCAATGATTGGCGAAGTGGTCGAACGCAAAGGTGTACGTCTGACAGGCCTTTATGGAGTGAAGCGCCTGCTGGATTTACCCCATGCCGAGCCATTACCACGAATTTGTTAACTTTTTATTTTTATTAATTTTTTCACACCTTCTGCGTGTGTTCCTGGAAAAGCAAAATGTCGTATACACCGATGAGTGATCTCGGGCAACAAGGATTGTTTGATATAACGCGGATGTTATTACAACAGCCCGATATGGCCGCGCTTTGTGAAACGTTAACCCGGTTGACCCGCCAGTCGGGTCTCGCCGACAACGCCGCGATTGTGCTGTGGCATGCCGACAGCCATCTCGCCAGCCGTTACGCGGTGCAAGCGCCTGACAACAGCGCCAAATATAACGACCAGGCGCTGCTGGCAGGCGGCCCGGTGCGGCATATCCTCTCTCACCCGCAGGCGCTGCACTGCACCGCGCAACTCTTTAGCGAGACCTGGCCCGCCGTTGCCGAAAGCCGGATCTATCCGGCGTTTGCCCATTACTGCTTGTTGCCGCTCGCTGCTGAAGGGCAGATTTTTGGCGGCTGCGAATTTTTTCGCACCAGCGATAGGCCATGGAGCGACAAAGAGACCGAGCGCCTGCATACATTGACGCAAATCGTTGCCGTGGTTGCCGAGCAGTTGCAAAGCCGCGGCCACCCCACACCGGACTACGAGCTTCTGTGCCAGGAGCGCGACGATTTCCGCATTCTGGTCGCCATCACCAACGCGGTGCTCTCCCGGCTGCATATGGATGAACTGGTCAGTGAAGTAGCGAAAGAGATCCACTACTACTTCGGCATCGATGCCATTAGCCTGGTGCTGCGCGGCAGCCGCAAGGGCAAACTGACCATCTACTCGACGCATTATCTGGACGAAGCCGACCCCGCCCATGAAACGCAGGAAGTCGACGAACAGGGGACGCTGACCGAGCGAGTATTTAGCAGCAAAGAGATGCTGCTAATTAATCTGCATGAGCGCGACAAACTCGCCCCCTACGAGCGGATGCTGTTTGAAACCTGGGGCAATAAAATTCAGACCCTGTGTCTGCTGCCGCTGATGTCCGGGAAAAATCTGCTGGGCGTGCTGAAACTGGCGCAGTGCCAGAAAGAGGTCTTTACCCCGGCGAACCTGAAGCTGCTGCGCCAGATTGCCGAGCGCATCGCCATTGCCGTGGATAACGCGCTGGCCTACCAGGAGATCCACCGTTTGAAAGAGCGGCTGGTGGATGAAAACCTCGCACTGACTGAACAGCTGAATAATGTCGACAGTGAATTTGGCGAGATTATCGGGCGCAGCGATGCGATGTTCCGCGTACTCAAGCAGGTTGAAATGGTGGCGCAGAGCAACAGCACGGTGCTGATCCTTGGCGAAACCGGTACTGGCAAAGAGCTTATCGCGCGCGCCATTCATAACCTTAGCAACCGCAACAGCCGGCGGATGGTGAAGATGAACTGCGCGGCGATGCCGGCCGGGCTGCTGGAAAGCGATCTGTTTGGTCACGAGCGCGGCGCGTTTACCGGCGCTAGCGCCCAGCGCATCGGGCGTTTTGAGCTGGCGGATAAAAGCTCGCTGTTTCTTGACGAAGTGGGCGATATGCCGCTTGAGTTGCAACCCAAGCTCCTGCGCGTGTTGCAGGAGCAGGAGTTTGAGCGCCTCGGCAGCAATAAACTGATCCAGACTGATGTGCGGCTGATTGCCGCCACCAACCGCGATCTCAAACAGATGGTCGCCGACCGGGAATTTCGCAGCGATCTCTATTACCGTCTGAATGTGTTCCCCATCCACCTGCCGCCGCTGCGCGAGCGCCCGGAAGATATTCCGCTGCTGGTGAAAGCCTTCACCTTTAAAATCGCACGCAAAATGGGGCGCAATATCGACAGCATCCCGGCAGAAACCTTGCGTGTGCTGAGTGCGATGGAGTGGCCGGGGAATGTGCGTGAACTGGAGAACGTGATCGAGCGTGCGGTGCTGCTCACACGCGGCAACGTGCTGCAACTCTCAATGCCGGAAATCGCCGTGCCGTCCCTCGCACCTGAACCGCCCGCTGAAGTGGCGCGTGAAGGGGAAGATGAGTATCAACTGATTGTGCGCGTGCTGCGGGAAACCAACGGCGTGGTCGCCGGGCCAAAAGGCGCGGCGCAGCGACTGGGGCTGAAACGCACGACGCTGCTCTCCAGAATGAAACGATTAGGTATTGATAAAGAGACGTTATAGCCACAGACCCGACGGGCGTTTCGCGCGTCGGGCGTTTCGCGCGTCAACAGAGCCGTAAAAGCGCCAATCCGGCAAACGCATAACCAGCCTTCCCGAATACTCGCCCTGCTTTCTCAACGGTTATTTACGCCGGTACTTCTCCGGCAACTCGGGCACCGGGCGCTTATCGTCAATCAAATGACGCACCGTCAGCACCGGGTGACGCCACAGCATTCGCGGCCCCGCCCAGCGCATAATCTGTTTCATCTCTTCGCGTTTCGCAGGCTGGTAACAGTGCACCGGGCACTGTTTGCAGGCCGGTTTCTCTTCGCCAAACACACATTTATCCAGCCGCTTTTCCGCATAAGCATACAAATCCGCGTAGTGCGCCATGCTGCTTACCGCATCCGGGCAGGCGCGCTGATAAAGGGCAATCATTTTGCGGATAGTCAGTTTTTCTCGCAGGATCCGGGGGCCAGCCATACACATCACCAATAATTAAGATGCATAAATAATACACCTTAATAAATGTGCAAAAAACCTTGCCCGCCGCGTTTTCATGTAAAGGCCAGGCCTCTCATGCCGATACCTGTGTACGCACTTCTGCTGACGATGAAAAAATGGAGCCGTAATAACAAACGGCGCATACCCTTAAGGACAAACATGAAATCTTTTTTTCTACACCTGGCACTGCTCACGCTGACGATGACAGGAGCCGCGAAGGCGCAAACGCTGACAGAAAGTTTGCTGCGTTGCGACAGCACTTTTTTCAATGAACTCTATAAGCAGCGGGCAACGCTGGCGCACACCGCGCCACTGGTAACAGATAAGCAGCATCACGCCTGGTTTGCCGCGCCGAAAGACGGCGCCGATACCGTTTGGTTTAGCAAGCCTTTGCGCATAAATCAGCTCACCATTTCTGGCTTCGACAGGTCTCAAGAGTCACTGGGCAAATTGGGCGATTATTACTTCTGGGGATGGGTGATCGAAGAGCCCATGTCTGCGGTGATAGCTGCGTTGCCTGATGTTCACTGGCAAAAAGTCACTGACGGGTATTACGGCAATCCGCTGATCAAACGCGCCGGTGAGACAACATGGCGGGTCAACAAAACCGCCGTCAGCGGTATTGCTCCGGCAGCAGATAGCGTGGAAAAACTCGCTATGCTGGAAGTGAGTGCAGGCAAAACCTTTTTGCGCTGCTCGATTCAGGGCAAGGTCAGCAAGGACGAGTTACTGGCGGTGCGCCCGGATCTGCAAGGAGAGCAAAAATGAAAAAATCTCTGTTTATTGGCTCAGCACTGCTGCTGATGTCCGGCTGCACCAGCCATCCGGGTGCCACCGTTACGCAAGAGGAAACACCACCCAAGCGGGTCGTTAAGTTCGTGACACTCAGCAGCGGCGTCAGCTATCTGGATTTTCGCGCCATTTCCCTTTACGACGGCAACCCCTATTTGCGCCGTATTGACGTGATTCATAACTACAACGAAGGCATGCCGGTGAAAAAGAATCCGCTGATGATGATTCGCAGCGAACGCCAAAGCCTGGTCGTGAACTGTGATACACACCAATTCGCCCATGTACATAAGCTCTTCTTTTCAGAGCATTTTGCCACTGGCGACAAAATCGCCCGTATGAACACGCCAGGACAGTGGCAGGATTACCCGCCAACATCCTTGATCGGCCTGACGGCAGGCTTGCTGTGTAAGCTCCCGGAAGATCGCCTGGCCGCAGAGCCCGAACGCGATACGCAAACACCGGATCTGTTGACTTTGTTACAGAACGGAAAATAGCCGTCGGCACAGAATGCTTCCGGGCTACAGTGGGCAGATGCCACCGAGCATCGCCCACTGTTGGCTAACCTCACGAATATCGGCGATTAAAAACCCGCCGTGTCGGCTGCATCCACGCTTAATAGACATCGCGCTGATAGCGGTTTTCCCGCGCCATGGCTGCCAGCCATGCGTTCGCCTCGTCAGCGCTCATACCGCCAAAGGTTTGTGCCACCTGCTTTAAGGTGTTCTCGACATCTTTCGCCATCTGGCTTGCATCGCCGCAAACATAAAAGTGCGCCCCGGCAACTAACCAGCGCCACAACTCTTCACCCTGCTCCAGCATGCGGTGCTGAACATAGATTTTCTGCGCCTGATCGCGGGAAAACGCGCAGGTGAAACGTTGTAAAATGCCGTCGCGCTGCCAGGCTTCCAGCTCCTCACGGTAGTAAAAATCCGTGGCCGCATGCTGCTCGCCAAAGAACAACCAGTTATCGCCTCTGGCCCGCGTGGCCTGGCGTTCCTGCAAGAAACCGCGAAACGGCGCAATACCGGTGCCAGCACCGACCATGATCACCGCCGTGTTCGGATCGGTTGGCAGGCGAAAATGCGGCGAGGGCTGAAGAAAGATCGCCACACGCTCGGCACGATCCGCCAGAAAGGTCGAACACACACCACCGCGTTGCTTGCTGTCGCCATAACGCACGGTGGAAACCGTCAGTTCAACGCGCTGCGGGGAAACTGTCGGGCTGGAGGAGATGGAATAGAGCCTTGGCTGCAAGCGGCGCAGCGCCGCAAGCCACTGTTCTGCGGAAAGATGAACCGGGGAACACTGCAACAGGTCGATGACCTGCCGCCCCCACAGCCACTGCGCCAGCTCCTGCTGGTTTTCACTGGCAAGCAGACTGTTTAGCGTCTCACTTTTCGCGTGCTCAGCGACCAGACGTAGCACCTCCGGGGTGATCCGCGTGATGTCGAAGTAGTCGCAAAGCGCAGTCTGCAACGTCATCTCGCCCACGCCGCTAACCTGCACCACGCGTTGCCCATCCAGCGCCAGCAGGCCGAGGATTTCGGCGACCCGCTGTGGGCAGTTGCGCGGCCAGACGCCGAGCGCGTCACCCGCTTCGTAATTCAGCCCACTGCCTTGCAGATCAAAAGCGAACTGGCGGATCTCTTTTTCCGCCCCCGGCGCGCTCAGCAGTTGGTTAGTGACTAACGGCACGCTGACGGGAGCGTGGCGGCTGAAACCGGGTTTCGCCGTGGATTGCGCCGCGCTTTGCGGCGGCGCGCCGAGCCGCAGAATGTCAGTGTGGATCGCCGCCAGCCACTGCTGCGCCGCGTCGGTGTCGCCTGCGTCGCACTCACGGCACGCCAGCAGCCGCTGCGCGCCAAGGGCGGCCAGCCTGGTATCGAGTTTGCGGCCAAAACCGCAAAACTGTGCGTAACTGGCATCGCCAAACGCCAGCACCGAAAACGCCGTCTCGCTCAGCGTAGGCGCGTTTTCAGCGTTCAACGCAGCCCATAGCGCCGTGCCATTAGCGGGCGGATCGCCATCGCCAAAAGTGCTGGCGAGCAGTAACACGCGCGGCGCGGCGGCAATATCGTTAATACCGACGCTATCCATGGCGCGCAGTTTTACCGCCAGCCCGGCATGCAGAAGCTGTTCGGCGCAGCGGCGGGCAAAGGCCTGCGCATTGCCGGTGGTGGAAGCCCACAGCACCAGCACTAACCCGCTGTCCTCATCCGTTGCGGGTGCAGCGGCGGGCGCAGGCTGCTGTTCGCTGCGCACCAGCGCGATGGCGCAGTGTTTCAGTTCGGGTTGCAGCGAAACAGGGTCCAGCGCATCGCTGGTCAGCGCGTTAATCGCCAGGTTCTCGCCAAACAGATCGTTCCAGTGAAAGGGGGCAAAGTTGTTGCCGGGTCGCACACGGTCAGTCACGACCGCAGGCAGCCGTGCCATACCGCGCCGCGAGCGGATATCAACCCAATCCCCCTCGTTTATTGCCAGCCGTTGCGCGTCCTCGGGCGCGATTTCAATAAACGGTCCGGGGTTGAGCGTATTGAGCAGCGGGATTTTGCCGGTCTTGGTGAGCGTGTGCCACTGGTGCTGCACGCGTCCGGTGTTGAGCACCAATGGATAGTCGTCATCTGGCATTTCGGCAGGCGCGAGATCCGGGCGGGCAAAAAATTGCCCCTTGCCGCTGGCGGTAGCAAAACGCACGCGCCCGTTATCCTGCAAATAGCGAATGGGGTGACGCGTTTGATCATCATCCGGCGCACAAGGCCACTGCAACGGCGTCTGGCGCAGCCGCGCGTAGCTCGCGCCGCGAATGTCGTAGCCGGTTGCCGGGTTGTGAGCGGCGCGAATTTCATCAAACACCTCGGCGGCGCTGGCGTAGCGAAAGCCCTCGGCATACCCCATCTCACACGCCACGCTGGCGATAATTTGCCAGTCGGCAAGCGCATCGCCCGGCGGGGATACCGCATGCTGCATCAGCGTCATGGTGCGTTCGGAGTTGACCATCACCCCTTCGGCTTCTGCCCACAACGCGCCCGGCAACAGGATATCGGCATAGCGGTTGGTTTCGGTATCAAGAAACGCATCCTGAGAAATCACCAGTTCGGCGCGCGCCAGCCCGGCAATCACTTTTTCGCGGTTTGGCACGGTGGCGACTGGGTTGGTGCAGATTATCCAGCAGGCTTTGATCTCACCTGCGCTCATCGCGTCAAACAACGCGACCGTACCGCCGCCAACCTCGCTGCGCAGCGTGCCCGGCGGGCGTTGCCACAGGTGTTCGACGAAAGCACGATCTTCTTCTACCAGCACCGATCGCTGGCCTGGCAGCCCGCCGCCCATGTAACCCATTTCCCGACCGCCCATCGCGTTCGGCTGGCCGGTAAGGGAAAACGGCCCGCTGCCGGGGCGGCAAATCGCGCCGGTCGCGAGGTGTAAATTGCATAACGCGTTGGTGCTCCAGGTGCCGTGCGTACTCTGGTTTAGCCCCATCGTCCAGCAGCTCATCCATTCGCCCGCCTCGCCAATCCACTGCGCCGCCTGGCGAATGTCGGCTTCACGCAGCCCGGTGCGCTCTGCCACCTGCTGCGGCGTATAGTCCAGCAGGAAATCCGGCATCGCCTGCCAGCCGTCGGTGTGTTGGGCAATAAAATCGTTATCCAGTTGGCCGTTTTGCATCAGCCACGCCAACAGGCCATTAAGCAACGCGAGGTCGGTGCCGGGTTTGATCTGCAAAAAGAGCGAGGCTTTTTCCGCTGTGGCGGTACGCCGGGGGTCGACGACAATCAGTTTCGCCCCGGCGTTGACGCGCTCCATCATGCGCAGAAACAGGATCGGATGGCAGTCGGCCATGTTCGCGCCAATCACCAAAAACAGATCGGCATGTTCAAAGTCGTCATAAGAGCCCGGCGGCCCATCCGCGCCGAGCGAGAGTTTGTAGCCACTGGCGGCGCTGGCCATGCACAAGCGTGAGTTGGACTCGATATTGTTGGTGCCAATAAACCCTTTCGCCAGCTTGTTCGCCAGGTATTGCGCTTCTAAAGACATCTGCCCCGAGACATACAGCGCCAGCGCATCCGGGCCGTGCTTATCGATAATGCCACGCAACCGCCGGGCGGTTTCGCGGATGGCCTCATCCATCGCCGTACGTACCGGCTCATGCTGGCGCGACACGCGCAGATACGCGCTATCCAGTCTACCGGGTGCGGTTATCGCCCCGGCGCAGCTTTTGCCTTTGGTACACAGCCGTCCTTGGTTGGTCGGGTGACTTTTATCGCCCACTACACTGATGATGCGCTGGTTTTCAACCTGCATCACCAGCCCGCAGCCCACCCCGCAGTAGGGGCACACGCTTTTGATCTGCTCCATTTCGCCCCCGGGTTTGCTTAAGACGCTTCGGCAATTGCCGGGAACGTGTTCTGCGTGGCGGGTGCGTGCTGCACCCAAACTTGCCCGTGCTGGATTTTCACCGGCCAGACACGCAAGCGCAGCCCGGCATCGTCGAGGCTTTGCCCGTCGCACAAGCGAAAGCGTTTTTTATACAGCGGGGAGATAACAATGGGCTCACCGCCCGCATCGCCCACCAGCCCGCGCGCCAGCACATTGGCGTGGCTGCCCGGTTCATGGTTTTCGAGCGCGAAAACCTGCTGCTCACTGCCTGGCAGGTGAAACAGGGCAATCTGCTGCTGGCCAAGACGTGCCGCCATGCCAGCGTTCACCGGAATATCAGCCAGTGCGGCAATGTGCTCCCACTCACCATCACCGATGTGTGAATGGTTCTGCACCAGCGGTTTTTCCTGCGCCGTTGCCGGGCGAATCTGCCCGCGCTCCGGCACCATCACTACCGCTTCATCGGGTTTATCGCTATTGAGGAAGCCCCGGAACAGCAGGCGGTTTTGCGGGTTATCAAGCGTGGTTTTCCACTCGCACTGGTAGCTGTCGACCACCTGCTGCATTTCACGCTCCAGCTCAGCACCAATATCGAGACTGTCTTCCAGCACCACCTGTTTGAGGTAGGCCAGCCCGCCTTCCATGTTGTCCAGCCAGGTGCTGGTGCGCTGTAGCCGGTCGGCGGTGCGAATATAGAACATCAGCACCCGGTCGATGGTGCGGATCAGCGCTTCGCTGTCGAGATCGCTGGCAAACAGATCCGCGTGGCGCGGCTTCATACCGCCGTTACCGCAGACATACAGATTCCAGCCTTTGTCGGTAGCAATCACGCCAATGTCTTTGCCCTGCGCTTCGGCGCATTCTCGGGTGCAACCGGAGACCGCCATTTTGATTTTGTGTGGCGAGCGCAGCCCTTTGTAACGGTTCTCCAGTGCGATAGCCATGCCAGTGGAATCCTGCACGCCATAGCGGCACCAGGTGGAACCGACGCAGGATTTCACCGTGCGCAGGGATTTGCCGTAAGCGTGGCCGGTTTCAAACCCGGCGGCGATCAGCGCCTCCCAAATCGCGGGCAATTGCTCAAGGCGCGCACCAAACAGATCTACCCGCTGCCCGCCGGTGATTTTGGTGTAAAGGTTGTAGCGCTGCGCTACTTCCCCGATGGCGATAAGCCCCTGCGGCGTGATTTCACCCGCCGGGATGCGCGGCACCACCGAGTAGGTGCCATCTTTTTGAATGTTGGCGAAGAAGCGGTCGTTGGTGTCCTGCAACGGCAGGTGTTGCGGTTTAAGCAGATAATCGTTCCAGCACGAGGCGAGCATTGAGCCGACCAGCGGTTTGCACACTTCGCAGCCATGCCCCTGGCCGAACTGGTCGATAAGCGCGTCAAACGTGCGAATATCGTGCAGGCGGATCAGGTGATACAGCTCCTGGCGCGACCAGGCAAAATGCTCGCAAATATCTTTTTTCACTTCCACACCAAGCTGTTGCAGCTCGTGCTCCATAACCTGTTTCAGCAGCGGCACGCAGCCACCGCAGCCGGTGCCCGCTTTGGTGCAGCTTTTGAGCGCCCCAAGCTCGCTGCAACCGCCCGCCACGGCGGCGGCGATATCGCCCTTACTGACGTTATGACAGGAGCAGATTTGCGCGCTGGCGGCGAGCGCTGCAACACCCAGCCCTTTTGGTGCATCACCAGAAAGTGCAGGCAGGATGAGCGTTTGCGGCTGCGCGGGCAGCGGCATGTCGTTAAGCACCATTTGCAGCAGCAGGCTGTAATCGGCACTATCGCCAATCAGCACCGCGCCGAGCAGCCGTTTGCCATCGGCGGAAACGACAATTTTCTTATAGATTTCACGCGGGCCGTCGGTCCACTGATAGCTCTGGCTGCCGGCGGTTTTGCCATGTGCATCGCCAATAGAGGCCACCTCGACGCCAAGTAATTTCAGCTTGGTGCTCATATCCGCGCCGGTAAACGGCGTGTCGCGCGCCGCAAGCCTGTCCGCCACGCACCGCGCCATCTGGTAGCCCGGTGCGACAAGGCCAAAAATCTGCCCGTTCCACAACGCGCACTCGCCGATAGCGTAAATGGCGCTGTCGGAGGTCTGGCAGTGATCGTTGATGACAATGCCGCCGCGCGGCCCCTTTTGCAGCCCTGCGCTTTCCGCCAGCTCATCGCGCGGGCGAATGCCCGCCGAGAACAGCAGCAGATCGGTTTCCAGAAAACTGCCGTCGGCAAAGCAGAGACGATGGCGCGCTTGCTCGCCGTCGATGATTTCCCGCGTCTCTTTGCGGGTGTGTACTTGCACGCCGAGCGCTTCGATTTTGCGTTGCAGCATCATGGCACCGCCTTCATCGAGCTGCACTGCCATCAGGCGCGGAGCAAACTCGACAACGTGGGTTTCCAGCCCTAGCTGACGCAGGGCGTTGGCGGCTTCAAGCCCCAGCAAACCGCCGCCAATCACCACGCCGCTTTTTGCGTTTTCCGCCTGCGCAGCAATGGCGTCCAGATCGTCGAGCGTGCGGTATACCAGGCAACCGGGGCGCGTATTGCCGCTGATCGGCGGCACAAAGGCATACGAGCCGGTAGCGAGCACCAGCGTGTCATAGTGGGTTTCCACACCCTGCGCATCGCGCACGCAGCGTTGCTGGCTGTCGATAGCGACAATTTTGCTCGCGCAGTGCAGCGTGATGCCGCTCTCGGCAAAGAACCCTTCGCTTACCAGCGACAACGACTGCGCGCTGCGCCCGGCGAAATATTCGGAAAGATGCACGCGGTCATAAGCGGGCAGCCGCTCTTCGCCAAATACCACGATGTCGTAATGCTGGTGCAGTTCGCGATCCACAAGCTGTTGCAGAAAGTAGTGGCTCACCATGCCGTGGCCAATCACCGCTAAAACGGGCTTTTTCATAACCTGAATCCTTAATGCAAAAGAGAAAGAGAGATCAGGCCGCTTTGGGCTGCTTCTCATACAGGAAATGCAGCACCTGCTGGCGATAGCGCTGATACTGCGCGTCGTCGGCGAGCGAAACGCGCGAGCGCGGACGTTCCAGCTCCACCGCCATGATTTCGCCGATACTCGCCGCCGGGCCATTGGTCATCATCAATACACGGTCGGAAAGCAGCACCGCCTCATCCACATCGTGGGTGATCAGCACAATGGTGGTATGCAGACGTTGTTGGATCTCCATCACCGCATCCTGTAAATGGGCGCGGGTTAAGGCGTCGAGCGCGCCAAAGGGTTCATCCATCAGCAATACGCTCGGTTTCATCGCCAGCGCGCGGGCAATGCCGACACGCTGCTTCATGCCGCCGGAGATCTCGTGCGGGCGCTTATTCCAGGCGTGGGACATATGGACCAGATCCAGGTTGTGCATGATCCATTCGTGTATCTCCACTTTGCTCATTTCACCGCGAAAGACATGGCGCACCGCCAGCCCGACGTTGTCGTATGCCGTCAGCCACGGCAACAGCGAGTGGTTCTGAAACACCACGCCGCGCTCCGGCCCTGGGCCGTCGATTTCGCGGTTGTTGCACAGCAGACCGCCGCTGGTGGGCAGTGTCAGTCCGGCAATCAAATTCAGCAGCGTGGATTTGCCGCAGCCGGAGTGACCAATCAGGCTAATGGTTTCGCCGGGGTGGATGTCGAAGCTGACGTTATCAAGCGCCAAAAACTCACCGCTGCTGGTGTTAAAACGCTGGCTCACTTGCTGAACCTGGATAATCGGATTGGTACGCATCAGAGCCCCCTAGCGGTTGGTGTAGTTAAAACGGTTAGCAATCCACATCAGCGCCTGCTCCAGCAGCAGACCGACCACGCCAATCACCACGATGGCAATGATGATGTGTTCCACATTCAGGTTGTTCCACTCGTTCCAGATCCAAAAACCGATGCCGATGCCGCCGGTCAGCATTTCTGCCGCCACGATCACCAGCCAGGCAATGCCAATCGATAACCGCATGCCAGTGAGGATGCCGGGCAGCGCGGCGGGCAGCAGGATTTTGCGCATAATGGCGAACTCGGAAAGTTTCAGAACCCGCGCGACATTCAGGTAATCCTGCGGGATCTGCCGTACGCCTTCGGCGGTGTTGAGAATCATCGGCCAGATGGAGCAGATAAAAATCGTCCAGCTTGACGCCGGTTCCGCGCGCTGGAATAGCAATAAACCAATCGGCAGCCAGGCCAGCGGGCTGACCGGGCGCAGCAGGGAGATGAGTGGGTTAAGCATGTTGGCGACAAAACGAAAGCGGCCAATCAAAAAACCGGTGGGAATACCAACCAGTGCGGCAAGGCCAAAACCGGTCGCCACGCGCGCTAATGACGCCAGCACATTCCAGCCAATGCCCTGATCGTTAGGCCCGGCGACATAAAACGGATCGGCAAAAACCTCCAGCGCCGCCAGCCATGTTTGCCACGGCGTGGGAAAGTTTTTGCTGTTCAGCGCCACCACCTGCCACAAGCAGAGCAGCAGACCGATGCCGAGCAACGCAGGCACCACGCGCTGCATCAGCGGGCGTAACAGCGACGGGCGACGACGCACGCGCACTTTAGCGGGCAGCGTAACAATCTCTGCCTGCTGGGGAATTTTCGCCGCTTCGTCCAGCGGAATCGGGATAACTTGCGCCTGGTTTTTCATCAGCGACCTCTCATTTTTTTACGCTAAAGCCGTTGGCGTAGGCGACAGGATTACTGCCGTCCCAACGAACGCCATCCATCAACACGCTGCTGCGCATATCGCTGCCCGGCAGCGGAACATTGCCCACGCTGGCGGCGGCCTGTTTGTAGATATCAATGCGGTTCACCTGGCGGGCGATGGCGAGGTAGTCCGGATCGCTGTCGAGCAGCCCCCAGCGTTTGTGTTGGGTGAGAAACCACATCCCATCGGAGAGCCACGGGTAGTTGACCGAGCCATCGTGGAAAAAGCGCATCGCGTGCTGATCTTTCCAGCTTTTGCCAATGCCGTTGTCGTACTGGCCGAGCATGCGGCCAACAATGGTTTCTTCTTTGGTGTTCAGGTAAGCACGCCCGGCAATCACCTTCGCCGTTTCACGGAGGTTGTCGTCCGAGGCGTCAATCCAGCGCGAGGCTTCCAGAACTGCGGCGGTCAGCGCGCGGGCGCTGTTAGGGTTCTTTTCGACCCAATCGGCGCGTGTGCCGAGCACTTTTTCCGGGTGATCCGGCCAGATATCCTGGCTGGTCGCGGCGGTAAAACCGATGCCATCGCTGATGGCGCGCTGGTTCCACGGTTCACCGACGCAGTAGCCGACCATGTTGCCAATTTTCATGTTCATCACCATTTGCGGCGGCGGCACCACCACGCTGCGGATGTCATTGAGCGGGTTAATACCCGCGCTCGCCAGCCAGTAGTTGAGCCACATGGCGTGGGTGCCGGTCGGGAAGGTTTGCGCAAAGGTGTAAGTGCCCGCCGGGCTGGCGGCGAGATGCTTCGCGAGCGCGGGCAAATCGGTGACGCCCGCCTCGTGCAGCGCGTTAGCCAGCGTGATCCCCTGACCGTTCTGGTTGAGGGTCATCAGCGCTGCCATGTTGGTTTGCGGCCCGGAAAGCCCCATTTGCAAGCCGTAAAGTTGGCCGTAGAGAATGTGCGAAGCATTCAGCTCGCCAGAAAGAAGCTTGTCGCGCACCGACGCCCAGTTGGCCTCTTTGCTCGGCAAAATGGTGATGCCATATTTTTTGTCGAAGCCTTTCACCGCCGCCATGACCACCGAGGCGCAATCGGTGAGTGGAATAAAGCCCACGCGGATCTCTTTAAGCTCCGGTGCGTCAGAACCGGCGGCCCATGCGCGGTTGATGACGCCCGGCACCAGCAGGCTGCCGCCCAGCGCCGCGCTACCCAGTAAAAACTGACGGCGGGAAACCGTCATACCTTTCGTGTTGTTATCACTCATGCCACCCTCGCGCTGCTCACCGTTGTGGGATGCAAAAAAAAAACGGCGCCCATAAGCCCGTGCAAAGCTGCACGCTTATGGACGCCGTTGTCCGCTTAACGCTAAACCGACCGCCGTTGGTCGGGTGCGCGTTGTGATTTTTTTCTACCTGGGAAGGTTAAAGCAAAGGCTGTGCCAGAATTGAAAACGGCGGATTTCGCGGCATATTGCCGTTAACACCCCAGCGCGGCGCACTGCGGAAGGGCACTTTTCGCACTGGCAATGTGCAGCTACTCCTTAAGGGTTAGACTGAAAAACATCGGCCACCGCCAGCATGGCGCTGGCGATTTCAATCAGCTTTTTGTTCTGGTTCATCGCCATGCGCCGCAGGGTTTTATAGGCCTCTTCTTCACTGATTTGCCGGTGCTGCATCAACATGCTTTTCGCGCGCTCAATCTGCTTGCGCTCGTTGAGCGTTTCGCGCAGCGCCGCAAGCTCAGTGTCCAGCGCCTGCAAGCGCCGCGATTGCTGCTGCACCAACACCAATAGGGAACGGCCAAGCTGCGGGCGAACGCCGCCGCTCTCCAGCCAGCCGTGCGCATCGCTAAACACCGAGTAGCTGCTCTCTTCGTTTTCGTGTGCGGGCATCAGGCTTTCGATATCGGCGAGTTGCTCGTTATTGGCCTGCTCGGTGGCGGCAATACGCGCCTGGCAGTGCGCCATTAACGTTTGCGCCAGGGCGTCTTCCAGAGTTTTCATTGCGTCAATGCGCTGCGTGGCGAGGGCAAACCAGCGCAGGCAACTGTCGGCTTCGTATAACTCACGCCCGGTGCAGGCAATGCGCCGCAGACGTTCAAACTGGCTGTCGGCCGCCATCTGCTGCCAGCGCAGGCGGTGTTCGTCGTCGGCGAAATCGGCAAAGGTGGCGAAACAGCGCTCCTGGCGTTCAATCAGGCTGAGCAATTTCTGCTGCGTCTCTTCGCTGAAGGTGCCAGCGGCAAAAGCGGCCGCGCCGGTCGCCCGCTCCTGACCTGCGTACTCTTTGCCCTGCATAAAGCTGAACATGGCGATTAAACGCCTGGAGATGGCCGGTTCGGCGGCGGTGTCAGAAAGTTCAAACACCAGCGACAACAAATGGCGAATGATGTCGTTAAAGAAGCTCATCGCCTGCGGTAAACGCAGCGTGCGCTGGCGGATTTGCTGGCGTAACGCAGGTAACAAACTCAGGGCGTAAACGACGCTGGCGACGTGGCTGAACAGGCGGCTAGCCTGCGGCAGCGCGGCAATCTGGTGCTCCAGCGTGTCGAGTTGCGCCATCAGCGGGGCTTGCGCCTGCGCCACCTCTTGTTCACGCAGGATAAGCTCATCGGCAAATTGCCCGCGAGTCGAGCAGAGAAACATATTGGAGGTTCCGCGCTCGCGTTGCAGCATGTGCACCAGTTGGCTGATTTTGCCCACCAGCTCGCCGCCTTGTAGCAGATAACGTAGGCTGTTGAGCTCACACTGGCGCGAGGCGAGCAAGAAACGGATGGTGGTCGATGAATTGGCTATCATGCGTATGCTCCAGGGAAGTCCTCCTTCCCTGATGCAAGGTGCGCGCCAGGTAGAACAGGTTTAGCCGCGCGGCAGCGTCGCCCGCACCATGGCGATAATCACCGCACAAAGTTCTTCTTTCGCCTGCAACTCGCTGATGGCACCTTGCACCGCCGCCCAGGCGAGCCCTTCGGCGGCTCCCAGCATGGCCCACAGCGGCGCATCACGCAGCGGTTCGCCGCAAAATGGCGCGAACAGAGTGCGGCATTTTCCGATGAAATCGACGGCGTATTCGCGGCGGATAGTTTCCAGCTCCGGCGTACCGGCGAGCGCCGCCAGTAAACTTGGCATTTCGCGCCCCTGAAACAGCACGCACTCAATATAAGCGGTGGAGATAACCGTGGCGCGCGCGGCTAACTCAGGCGCGGTCTTTGCCAGCGCATCATCCATTTTGCGGTTCTGGCGTTGATCATATTCGCGATAGAGCGCCGCCAGCAGCCCGGAACGGCTGGTGAAATGATCGTACACCACCGGCTTGGTGACACCGGCTAACTCCGCAAGATGGCCGAGCGTCAGCGCTTCGGTGCCCTCCTGGCGAATAATGTGCCACGCGACATCGACAAGCTGCGAATAGCGTTCTTCCCGCGACAAGCGCTGACGCACACGCGTTTCCGGCATGATGTTTCTCCCTTGACAGGTTTATATACCAAAAGTAACTTACTAATGGTAGGTTACTGTTCGTATATAAGACTACGTCCGTTAACGGCGGATGGCAATCCAGGAGATTCAGATGCATGCATTAATCGTGGTTTCTCACCCTTTAGCACGTTCGTTAACCCACAGCGTAGCGAAAGCTATTGCGCAGGGTATTACGGATAAAAATGGGCAAAATAGCGCAGAGTTTGCCGATCTGACGCAAGAAGGCTTTAACCCGGTGTTTAATGCCGAAGATTACACCGCCTTCGCCGAAGGCGCGCCGCTGCCCGCCGATGTACTTGCCGAGCAGGCGCGCATTGGGAAAGCCGATGCGCTGGTGCTGGTGTTCCCCATCTACTGGTGGACGATGCCTGGTCAGCTAAAAGGCTGGATTGATCGGGTGTTTTCTAACGGCTGGGCCTATGAAGAGGGCGCAAACAGCAAGGTTTCCGGCAAACTGGGGCACTTGCCCGTTCACCTTATCGCACTGGGTGGTGCGGACATGAAAACCTTTGAAAAACATGGCTATGCGCAATCATGGAATACGCAGATCGCCCACGGTATTTTTGATTATTGCGCTGCGCCGGTACTCACCAATGCCACGCTGATGTTACCTGATTTCGGCACGCCGGAAGCGTTATTACGCGAGGCACAAAAAATAGGGGAGCGGATATTTACTCACCAGCAATAAGCCTCTCACTTTATCCGTGAAAACCCGCCTTTCAGGCGGGTTCTGCCGGTCATTATTATCCACGCAGCAAAGAAAACACCCAGCAATTGTTGGCTTTTCACCGAACGTAAACAAAATATCCATTCTGATACGCTTTATCACCGGTTATTTCTCTTTTTATCAAACTAAACAAAGCGGAAAAAATAACAGAAGGCGAAACTATCGCCACCGGCAATGATTTATTGCAACCGCCATTTTGCCGCCGCTTACTGGCCAGAAAAATAGCGGCGACGCAGGGCGCGATCGCTACCGGCGACAAAATACCCGGATGCGGCATCAATCCACTGCGTGGTTTCGTACAGATATTTTGGCGACACCGCGCCCGCAACGATGCGTTGTTGCGAGCGCGCCACCGATTCACGAAACGCATAGTGGGTGAATAAGCGCATAAACTCGCCAAGATAAACGTCCGCCACGGCAGCGTTGCCCTTGATCACCAGCATGTTTTCATCATTGGTGTCGGTGGAGGCGGCGGAAAAATTCGCCGAACCGACAATCACAATCGGCTCCGGGCCAAGCGGGTCAATCAGCAAATATTTGGTGTGGATATAAGTGACGTGCGTCTCTTCCACTGGGCTTTCGATCTCTTTTAGCCAGCGGTCAAAGGCGTTCAGCACCAGGTTTTGTCCAACGGCGATGGTGACATTTGGATGTTTACGGATACGGTCGATTTCCGCCGCTTGTTGCTTGTACTGACTGCCGGAGCCTTTTTTCTCCAGCAAGGCGAAGCGCAACACCTCATCGGTGCGATCCCAGGCAGGGACAAACAGTTTGTTCATGCCGAAGGCGAAAGTACCGAAGAGCGCTCGTTGCGCACCTGCTGCGAGTTGGGCGTACCACTCCAGCGCGGTAAGTGAGGTACGCGGCGAAAAAACGGTACTGACTTCATCACGCCAGGGAACCGGCGGCGCGGCGGTGATCGTTTCGACTTTTTTCGCCGTTGGCGCGCGGGTTAAATCCTGCAACAGCAGTTGCCAGTAGGTTTCATACTGCTCGGCCACGCGAGGATCGCGAACGATGTGTGCATTATTCGAGTGACCAAAAATGCCGTTTTCGCTCAGATTGGTGGAGCCGGTCCACACCTGCTGCGACACACCCTGGCGCCGAAAGACAAAGAACTTGTTATGCATATAGCGACCAGAGTGTATGCGCGGGTGCACCAGCGCCTCGATGCCGCTGTGCGCCAGATGTTTTTCATTCGACTCGCGCTGCGAGTCGCCATCGTAAATCACGCTCACGGTCGCGCCGCGCGCGGCAGCGCTTTTTAGCGCTTCATAGATGCGGCTGTTTTTGAACTCAAAAATGGCACCGTGCAACTCATCACCTTTATCAGCCTGGCCGATAAATCGCTCCAGCCCTTCAATCAAGCCGCGCGACAGCCACTTCCACGCCGCATCGCCAATTTCCGCCGGGCTGGCATTGTGAAAACGCCGGGCATATTCCTGAGAAGCAATCGCGCCCCGGTTGAAGAAAATTGCGTGTTCACCTTTATCCACTGGCTCAGTTAACACCGTCAGTTGCACCGCATCGCCCGGCGTTAATGCCCCGGCAGGCCCGCGCATGGCGACAATTTGGTAACGATATTCAGCATTGGGCGAAACACTGTAATCAGACCATTGAAACGTCTGGAAAGGATGTTTAAAAGAGGAAACGGGCACGCCCGGCGCAGGCGTCGGCGTCGGCTCGACGCTGGCGAAGGTTTTCATGCCGTTTAGCCAGATGACTTCACCGTCGCTTTTACGCGTGCGCTGAATGGCGAAACCCAAAATGTTACCGGCGATGATGTGCTGCTCGGGCATATCCCAGCCCAGCAACACCACATAACTGCCCGCCACCGCTAACGCCGTTAACTCACCTTGCTGCCCGCTAACACGCATGATTTACCCTCCGCCGGAATCAGAGACTCACATTACCGCGACAAGCCGTATGAAATTATAAACCGGATGTGTGACGTAACGGTGATGTCGCCCGCATCAGAAGCGCTTTGCGGGAAACGTGATTTTTTTCGAATAGAAATCGTCATTGCAGCGTTAACTGATTACTCAACGTTACGAAGGAACTCACCATGAAAATGTTCGCCCCGCTGTTGCTGTCGCTATTTTTACTGCCTGCCGCGCAGGTTTTTGCCGCCGAAGACGATAATACCAACAGTAAAACGCCAGACTGCCCGAGCGGGCAGGTTTATGACAGTTCGCTCAAACAGTGCGTGGTGGAAAAAAGTAGCCGCCTCAGTGACGAAGACAAAACCCATTATGCTTATCATCTGGCGAAAAAAGGGGAATATCAGGCGGCGTTGAATCTGCTGGATACGCTGAAAAACGGTAATACCGCTGAAGCCTGGAACTACCGGGGTTACGCCACGCGGAAACTGGGTCGCACCGATGAAGGAATTGGCTATTATCAGCGTTCGCTGGCACTCAACCCGCAGTATGCGAAAGTGCGTGAATATCTCGGTGAAGCGTGGCTGATAAAAGGCCGCCCGGATCTGGCAAAAGAACAACTGAAGACCATCGCCACGCTTTGCGGGATGCAATGCGAAGAGTATCGCGACCTGCAGGCAGCAATTAATGGTCACCCCGAATCCTGAATACCGGTGCGAGGAGCGCAAAATCACCACCAGTGACGTTCGCCAGCAACTTGCTGCACATCTGACACGCCTGTGGCGCTATGGACTGGTTCTGTCGCGCAACCGCGAGGTTGCCGAAGAATTGGTGCAGTCGACCTGCGTTCGCGCGCTCGAAAAGAGCGCGCAATTTACCCCCGGCACGCGGATAGACAGCTGGCTTTTCGCCATTCTGCACTCGATATGGATCTCCGATTTGCGCGCGCGCCGCGTGCGGATCGGGCAAGGTTTTGTGGAGAGCGACGAACTGCTGGCTGAAGATACGCACGCTCAGGATGACGCGCGTCTGCATTACCCGAAAATTATGCAGCATGTCAGTGCGCTGCCGGAAGCACAGCGTAATACCGTGTTTCTGGTTTATGTCGAAGGGTTTACCTATCAGGAAGCGGCAAACACGCTCGCGGTGCCTATCGGCACGATCATGAGCCGGCTGGCAAGCGCACGCGCAACGCTAGCGAAAAAAGTGAATACGCCGCCCAAAGCCCAGGAGAAACGCTCGTGAAACCCAGCACGTTTACCCCCCCCTACCAGGATGACGCGATCGTCGCCTGGCTTGATGGCGAGATGAGTGAAGCCGATGCGCAACAATTTGAACATCAGCTTGCCCAGGACGAACAGCTTGCCAGCCGCACCGAGGCGCTAAGACAAAACCCTGCGGATTTTGCCGAGGCGTTTGCACCGCTGCTTGATGAAGCCCCCGCAGCACGGATGCAGGCACGATTAAACGATCTGCTGGCGTCGCCCCGCCCATCCGCAGGCGTCAGCCGTCGTTCGCTGATTGCCGCGTCGCTCAGTTTTCTGGTTATCGGCAGCGGGCTTGGCTATTTCGCAAGACCCATGGCGGTGGCGCGCGATGAGAGCGAGAAAATCCGCGATCTCGAGGCGCAATACATGTCGCTGTATAGCGCGGAAACGCTGCTGGATGCAGACAGCTCGCCCACGGCGCTGCAACGCGGGCTGGCGCGCACGGCGCAGGATATTGGCTTAAGCCTGAAGGTGGCGCAACTGGCACTGATCGGCGCAGAACTCAAAATGGTGCGCATGCTGCGCTATGACAGCACCTCGATTGCGCAAATCGCCTGGATGGATGCGGAATATGGTCCGATGGCGCTGTGCATTTCGCCTGAGCGCGAGCGTCAGACGCGTGCGTTAACGCCTGAAAATCGCCATGATATGCACCTCGTCTGGTGGCAACAGCGCGGCTATCAATTTGTGCTGATAGGCCGAAACCCACCGCCGCAATTGTCACAACACGCGCAGGCGCTACACGCCGCGCTGTCATAAGTCTCGCCCGCTACGGTTTACGCTGGCTGGCGGGCTTGCGCATGGATTTCAATATTTATCGTCACCGTGTCATCCACCAATATGGCGAACTTGTCCATATTAAACGCCGAACGGGAGATAGCGGTGGTGGCATGGAGCGAAAGTTGCCCCGGATCCGCCCTGCCCTGATTTTGCAGCGTGGCGTCGAGGATCACCGGGCGTTGAACGTTTTTTACCGCCAGGGAACCAAAAACCCGAAAATGCCCGCCGCCTAAATCCACCACCCGGCTACTGTGAAACGCAATCGTCGGATAGTGCTCAGCATCAAAAAACAGGCTGCTTTTCAACTGGTAAGTCAGCAAGTTATTAGAAGCAATGAGCGTCGCAACGGGAATCGTCACGTTAATGCGATCCTCAATCTCCTTTGCCGGGTTCAGCGTCACGTCCCCACTCACCCCTTCAAGGTGAGCTTGTGAAACGCCACCAAACGCGTGCCATGAGAGCGCTACCGTGGTGGCGGGCGTGGCGATATTGTAGCTGAGTGGCATCGCCTGTAAGCCCGGCGCGCTCAAAAGGCCAATCATCATGCCTGGGATGATGCGTTTCATAAATGGATTCTCCTGATTGCAGATACACCGTAAACGCACCAGTCGGGAATTTTATTCGTTATTACATCTTTTGCTTACAAAATTGTCAGTTAACGGTCAGGCAATTGTTGGCGGCAACGCTTTATATTATTGACGTTAGTTATAAGTAATCATCAGGGCCAGCGTCATGAAACTCCTTTTAATCGAAGATGAAGAGAAAATTTCGTCTTACATCAACACCGCACTACGCGAGCAAGGTTACAACGTCGATGTCTGCGCCGACGGGCGCGAGGGATTGTTCCTGGCAACAGAGATGGACTACGACGCCATTATTCTTGATGTCATGCTGCCGTCGATGGACGGTTACACCGTCATTACCAGCCTGCGCAAGCTGAAGCAGACGCCGGTGCTGATGCTCTCCGCGCGCGGTTCGCTCGATGAGCGGGTAAAGGGGCTGAGACTGGGCGCGGATGATTACCTGACCAAACCCTTTTCACTGATTGAGCTGGTGGCCCGCATTCAGGCGCTGCTGCGCCGCCGACCAACTGATGGGCTCGATATTTCTCAATTGCAGGTCCACAACCTGCAACTCGATCTGCTGGCGCGCAAAGTTTACCGCAACGGTATACGCATCGACCTGACGCAAAAGGAGTTCGCCCTGCTAAGCCTGCTTGCCAGGCACCAGGGGGAAGTGCTGTCGAAAATGATGATTGCTGAGCAGGTCTGGGATATGAACTTTGAAAGCGACGCCAATATTGTCGAAGTCGCGATTAAACGTTTACGCGCCAAAATCGATTCTCCGTTTGAAGAGAAGTTGCTGCACACCGTGCGCGGCATGGGTTACATCCTTGAGTATCGCGACGAAGATCCCGGCAAAATGAGTGCGTATGTTTAAACGTTCTATTTCCCGCAAGCTGGCACTGACGTTTGCGGTGGTCACCTTATGTATTGCCCTCGCTTATGCGCTTTGCTTGCGGGAATCGCTGCGCGAATCGCTGAATAAACAGATGCATAACGAGCTGATGTTCCGCTATTCGCTGGTGGAGCCGTTGATTGTTTCTAAGTTTAATCATCATGAACTGGACGAACTCAAAACCAAGCTGATGAGCCTGAGTAACTCGGAAGGCGGGCGCGTTCATTACTGGATTTTAAGCAGCGATCCGACGCTGCAAGTGGGTGGCGAGCCGCCAAAAGAGATCGATCTTAATGCGCTTACCGATGGTTTCAGCCGCGTTAACCGGGAAAAAACCGACCAGTGTCCGCTGTTTCTTCTGACGAAAACCATTCGCTACCGCGATGGCGTAACGCCGCTGCATTTCGTGGTTTCAATCGACTCCACGCCGTATATGGGCACACTGAATGAATTTACCCAGGTGCTGATTTTTATCACCACCATGGGCGTGCTGTTCGTGACCTTTTTAGGCTTTGTCATCTCCCGCCAGGGGATGCAACCGGTGGAACTCCTCAGCCAACAGGCGCGTGAACTTGCGCCGGGGATTGACGGCCAGCGGCTGGACGCCACCGCGCTGCCGCAGGAGTTGCAGGGTCTGGCGGAAGCCTTTAACGGCGTGCTTGCCCGCCAGCAAACCGCATGGCGACAACTGGAAAGTTTTAACGCCGATGTGGCGCACGAGTTGAGAACGCCGCTCTCAAGCATTCTCGGCCAGACGCAGCTAGCCCTTTCGCGCAAACGCAGCCATGAGGAGCTCGAAGCCTGCCTCGAATCAAACCTTGAGGAGGTGAACCGCATGACGTCGATCGTCAATGACATGCTGTTTTTGTCCCATGCGCAAACCGGTAAACATCCGGCGCAGCTTGCGGAAGTGTCGCTGCGCGAGGAAGCGTTAAAAACAGCCGAATATACCGAACCGTCGTTTACCGATCGCCATTTGCACTTGCTGATCGAAGGTGATGTGACGATCTGCGTTGACAGGCGGTTGTTTACCCGCTCGCTCGCCAATTTGCTGGAAAACAGCGCCCGCTACGCCTACGAAAATAGCCAGGTCACGGTCACCTTAAGTAGCAACGACCAGCATGCAACGGTGAGCGTTAAAAATTATGGCGATGCCATTGAAAGCCACCATCTGGAAAGATTGTTTGAGCGCTTTTACCGCGCCGATCACGCCAGAACGCAAAGCGATACCAACCACGGGCTTGGGCTGTCGATTGTCAAAGCGGTGGCGCAAATGCACGGCGGTGATGTCTTTGCCACCAGCCTGAACGGCGAAAATATCTTTGGCTTTACGCTGGCGCTAAATAAATAGCGCCAGCCATTATCCCTGACAGCGTTGACAGAGTGGTGTCATTCGCCCGTCAGGGTGTCGCCAATATACTGTTCATGCTCACTCATTGGTTTTTACTTATTCAAGGAACCGCGCATGAACAACCAGATTATTATGGTAGTTGCCCGTATCTTAATTACCCCGCTATTTTTATATAGCGGCAGCGGAAAAATAATTAACTTCACCGATAACGTGTTAAAAACACCGTTTGGAGACATGCTGATTGGCAAGCTGATGATCATTTTTGCCATTGCCATCGAACTGGGCGGCAGTATCGCATTTATTATTGGTTATCGGGTTAAAGAAATATCGCTACTGTGGATTTTTTATATTTTCCTCACCAGTATTATGTTTCATCAGTTCTGGGCGGCAAGCGGCCCACAGCAAGCCGGGCAAGTGATTCAATTCACCAAAAACATGAGTATCTGCGCTGGCCTGCTCTGTTTCTACTTACTGGCGCGCGAACAGCGAAAATCATAACCAGCAAAAAGGCGCCCTTCACGGCGCCCTTTTTATCTATCGAAATAATTAACTCCGGCCTTTAGCGAATCAAAGACCGGGGTTAATTGCACGCTATTATTTATACAAAATCGCATTACCATAAATATACTCATCGCCACCGGCGGAGATAATTTTATAGTATTTCGCGTTATCTTTTGCAGCGGCTTGCTGAACTTGCGCTTCGAGATCCGAAACCGTATCGGCTTTGGCAATTGAAATGGTGCCCATCGGCACCAGGCCGCTATCATCGGTGACCGGTTGCGCGGCAAAAGCACCGAAAGAGATTGCACTAAACAGTGTTGCAGCAAGCACAGTATTAATAATGTTTTTCATAATAAAGCTCCGCATAAAAGAGGTTTTGACAATCATGTTTCAACGTAAGCAATATTACGCAGCACATGCTGACCAGTGGCTGACAGTTTTATAACAAGTTTGTCAGACTGGCGTTATTTACAGGATTAGACATTTCTTGGAATAAATAAAAAATGGCAGCAATGCACGGTTAAATATTCGCCAGCGCTGGCGCTAATTATTGAAGAAAGTAATTATTGATGTAGCTCCGTGTAATAAAGTGTGAATGCTGTAACGCTTATACCCGGAGTTTTCCGACAATCCCGGTAAACCCGATATTCATCGCTATGCTTACTGAGCGATTTATTCATTCAGTATGGCAACGGCAATGCCGCTGATAACGCATCACGACGGAGGTAACATGAAAATAGTAATGGTGCTGACATCCCACAGCGAACTGGGTAATACCGGCAAAAAAACGGGCTTCTGGCTTGAAGAGTTCGCCGCCCCTTATTACGTGTTCAAAGACGCGGGCGCAGAGGTTGTGCTCGCCTCGCCTGCGGGTGGCCAGCCGCCGCTGGATCCGAAAAGCGATCTGCCGGATTTTCAAACGGAGCTGACCCACCGTTTTAAAGCCGACCCGGCCGCACAGCAAGCGCTGGCTAACACCGTCAAGCTGGATAGCGTGCGCGCCGACGATTTTGACGCTGTCTTTTACCCCGGCGGTCACGGCCCGCTGTGGGATTTGGCGGAATCCAGTACCTCAATTGCGCTGATTGAAGCGTTCGAGCGCGCCGGTAAACCGGTGAGTTTCGTCTGCCACGCGCCGGGTGTGTTGCGTCATGTGAAAACCACTTCCGGCGAACCGCTGGTAAAAGGCCGTAAAGTGACCGGCTTTACCAACGGCGAAGAAGCAGATGTTGAGTTGACCAATGTGGTGCCGTTTCTGGTGGAGGACGAATTGATAGCGCTCGGCGCGAAGTATGACAAAGGGCCGAACTGGGCACCGTTCGTCGTCGAAGACGGCAAACTGATCACCGGGCAAAACCCGGCCAGTTCTGAAGCCGTGGCGAAAGCGTTAGTCGCCATGCTGAGTTAATTGCTGTTGCCGCCATTACCTGCAGCGTAATGGCGGCTCCTCGCAGCCTCTTTTTGCGCCGCTACACCGGGTAATCCGGAAATAATTGAACCGCCCTTCTTCCCACCAGACCCACCTCTTTAACGATAAATTGCCCAAAATGTGAAGACCCGCAAAGCACCAGGTCAACCAGAGACAATTTTGGAGCCTTATGAAATACCCGCACCAATAACCCTCCCGTATACTTGTTTCAGCCGAAGAAAAAAGTCATTTAGGTTAGGCGCACCGCCAGCATGAAGAGAGATAAACGAGTCTGGCTGGCGGATCATCGGACAATGAGGGTCGTTTTTATGGAAAAGAAACATATTTACCTGTTTTGTTCTGCGGGCATGTCGACGTCATTGCTGGTGTCGAAGATGCGCACCCAGGCGGAAAAATATGAAGTCCCGGTCATTATTGAAGCATTTCCCGAGACGCTCGCCAGTGAAAAAGGTCCGCAGGCCGATGTCGTGTTGTTAGGCCCACAAATCGCCTGGATGTTACCGGATATCCAGCGTCTGCTTCCCAATAAGCCTGTCGAAGTAATCGACGCCTCGCTGTACGGCAAAGTCGATGGTTTAGGTGTTCTGAAGGCCGCCGTGGCGGCAATAAAAAAAGCCGCTGCCAATTAAACGCTGTTGCGTTCGCTTATCACACAGTGATCCCACACATTCGCCGCAATGTTGCATTGCGGTATTTAAGGGTATTTTTCTATGAGTAATGCTATTGCTTCACTTGAAAAGATACTGGTGCCTTTTGCGGTAAAAATCGGCAAACAGCCACATGTTAACGCCATTAAAAACGGTTTTATCCGCTTAATGCCATTAACCCTCGCAGGGGCGATGTTTGTCTTAATTAATAACGTGTTCCTGAGCTTTGGCGAAGGATCGTTTTTTTATTCGTTAGGCATTCGGCTGGATGCCTCAACCATTGAGACGCTGAACAGTTTTAAAGGCATCGGCGGCAATGTGTATAACGGCACGCTGGGCATTATGTCGCTGATGGCACCCTTTTTTATCGGTATGGCGCTGGCGGAAGAGCGCAAAGTGGATGCGCTGGCCGCAGGGTTGTTATCGATTGCCGCTTTTATGACCGTCACGCCGTATAGCGTCGGTGAATCTTACGCCGTTGGCGCAAACTGGTTAGGCGGCGCGAATATTATTTCCGGGATTATCATTGGCCTGGCCGTGGCGGAAATGTTCACCTTTATCGTGCGCCGCAACTGGGTGATTACCTTGCCAGACAGTGTGCCGGCTTCGGTGGCGCGCTCGTTCTCCGCGCTGATCCCCGGTTTTATTATTCTGTCGATTATGGGAATTATCGCCTGGGCGCTGAATCACTACGGCACCAATTTCCATCAAATCATTATGGACACCATCTCCACGCCGCTGGCTTCGCTGGGCAGTGTGGTCGGCTGGGCATATGTGCTGTTTGTGCCGCTGCTGTGGTTTTTCGGCATTCACGGTTCGCTGGCGCTGACTGCGCTGGACAGCGGCATCATGACGCCGTGGGCGCTGGAAAATATTTCTGTCTATCAACAATATGGCTCGGTTGAAGCGGCGCTGGCAGCGGGTAAAACGTTCCATGTCTGGGCGAAACCGATGCTCGACTCCTATATCTTCCTCGGCGGCAGCGGCGCAACACTGGGGTTGATTATTGCCATCTTCCTCGCTTCACGCCGCGCGGATTACCGCCAGGTGGCGAAATTGGGTCTGCCCTCCGGCCTGTTCCAGATTAACGAACCGATTTTGTTCGGCCTGCCGATCATCATGAACCCGGTGATGTTTATCCCCTTCATTCTGGTGCAGCCGATACTTGCCGCCATTACGCTGCTGGCCTACTACACCGGCTTTATTCCACCGATCACCAACATTGCACCGTGGACGATGCCAACCGGCCTGGGCGCATTCTTTAATACTAACGGCAGCATCGCCGCGTTGTTGCTGGCGCTGTTCAACTTAGGCATTGCCACACTGGTTTACCTGCCGTTCGTGATGGTTGCCAATAAAGCGCAGAACGCTATTGAGCAGGAAGAGAGCGAAGAAGATATCGCTAATGCACTGAAATTCTGACCGAACCCGGCGGTGTTGCTCCGCCGGAAACCACGCGAGGAGTACATATGTTCGATCTCGACACTGTCCTGGAGAGCACCACCCCAGCCGATGAGCTGGAAGAAGTGGTGATGGGCTTAATCATCAACTCAGGGCATGCGCGCAGCCTGGCGTACACCGCGCTGAAGCAGGCTAAACAGGGTGATTTTGACGGTGCAAAAGCGCTAATGGAGCAATCAAGGCTGGCGCTCAATGAGGCACATTTGGTGCAGACTAAACTGATTGAGGGCGATCAGGGCGAAGGCCGGGTGAAAATGAGCCTGGTGCTGGTGCATGCGCAGGATCATCTGATGACGTCAATGCTGGCGCGCGAGCTGATAACGGAACTGATTGAGCTTCACGAAAAATTGAAATAACAAGGAGTTAATGATGCAGCCTTTGATCAACACGCTGGGAATCAAAACCGTTCACGAACAGCAGTTGTTTAACGGTAAAAATTTCCATGTGTTTATCTACAACAAAACGGAGAGTGCCAGCGGGCTGCATCAGCACGACTATTACGAGTTCACGCTGGTATTAACCGGTCGCTATTACCAGGAGATCAACGGTAAGCGCGTGCTGCTTGAACGCGGTGACTTTGTCTTTATCCCGTTGGGTTCGCACCACCAAAGTTTCTATGAATTTGGCGCGACGCGCATTCTCAATGTGGGGATCAGTAAACGTTTTTTTGAACAGCATTATCTCGCCCTGCTGCCATTTTGTTTTGTCGCCTCGCAGGCATACCGCGTCAGCAGCGCTTTTCTGAGCTATGTGGAAACCGTTATCGCGTCACTCAATTTCCGTGAAACCGGGCTGGACGAGTTTATCGAGGCGGTGACGTTTTATGTCATCAACCGTCTGCGCCACTACCGTGAAGAACAGGTGGTGGATGACACACCACAGTGGTTAAAAACCACGATCGAGTCGATGCACGATAAAACGCAGTTTGGCGAAAACGCGCTGGAAAATATGGTGCAACTGGCGGCCAAATCGCAGGAGTATCTGACCCGCGCCACCCGCCGCTATTACCGCAAAACGCCGATGCAGATTATTAATGAAATCCGCATTGATTTCGCGAAGAAGCAACTGGAAATGACTAACTATTCGGTCACCGATATTGCTTATGAGTCGGGTTACAGCAGCCCAAGCCTGTTTATTAAAACATTCAAGAAAATGACCTCATTCACCCCCAATAGCTACCGAAAAAGGTTAACGATAATCAACCAGTAACGGCGAGCGGGCTGAACGTTTTACACCACCGTGTCTGACACGAAGGGAGAAATCATGAACCAGAAATTAAAAGTCGTCACCATTGGCGGCGGTAGCAGCTACACCCCGGAATTACTGGAAGGGTTTATTAAGCGCTACCACGAGTTACCGGTCTCGGAATTATGGCTGGTCGATGTTGAGGACGGAAAAGAGAAGCTGGATATTATTTTCGATCTTTGCCAGCGCATGATTGATAAAGCCGGTATCCCGCTAAAACTCTTTAAAACGCTGAACCGCCGCGAAGCGCTGCACGAGGCGAACTTTGTCACCACACAGTTGCGCGTCGGCCAGTTGAAAGCCCGCGAACTGGATGAGCGCATTCCGCTGAGTCACGGTTATCTGGGCCAGGAAACCAACGGTGCGGGCGGGCTGTTTAAAGGGTTACGCACCATTCCGGTTATTTTCGACATCATTAAAGATGTGGAGGAAATCTGCCCGGA
Organism: Kosakonia sp. YIM B13571; assembly: GCF_042788095.1. Lineage (NCBI taxonomy): Bacteria > Pseudomonadati > Pseudomonadota > Gammaproteobacteria > Enterobacterales > Enterobacteriaceae > Kosakonia > Kosakonia sp. YIM B13571. Next base: position 66,432 of record NZ_JBHZPL010000014.1, read on the forward strand.
TGCGTGGGTGATTAATTTCACTAATCCGGCTGGAATGGTCACAGAAGCGGTGTATCGCCACACCGATTTTAAAAAGTTTATCGGCGTGTGCAATATTCCGGTCGGCATGAAGATGTTTATTCATGACGTGCTGCACCTGAGCAGCAGCGATGATGTCGCCATGGATTTGTTTGGCCTTAACCACATGGTGTTTATTAAAGATGTGCTGGTGAATGGTCAGTCCCGCTTTGCGGAGCTGCTCGACGGTGTGGCTTCCGGCAAGCTGAAAGCCTCCTCGGTGAAGAACATTTTCGACCTGCCGTTTAGCGAAGGGTTGATCCGCTCGCTCAATCTGCTGCCCTGCTCTTATCTGCTCTATTACGTTAAGCAAAAAGAGATGCTGGCGATTGAGATGGGCGAGTACTACAAAGGCGGCGCACGGGCGCAGGTGGTGCAGAAAGTCGAAAAACAACTGTTTGAGCTGTACAAAGATCCTGAGCTGAAGGTGAAACCGAAAGAGCTTGAACAGCGCGGCGGCGCGTACTATTCCGATGCGGCCTGCGAAGTGATCAACGCTATCTATAACGATAAGCAAACCGAGCACTATGTGAATATTCCGCATCATGGGCATATCGATAATATCCCGGCTGACTGGGCGGTAGAGATGACCTGTACGCTGGGGCGCAACGGCGCGACACCGCACCCGCGCGTGACCCACTTTGATGAGAAAGTGTTGGGGCTTATCTACACCATTAAAGGCTTTGAAGTGGCGGCCAGCAAAGCGGCGCTCAGCGGCGAGCTGAATGATGTCTTGCTGGCGCTGAGCCTTAGTCCGCTGATCCACTCCGATCGCGACGCGGAAATTCTGGCGCGTGAAATGCTCCTCGCTCATGAAAAGTGGCTGCCAAACTTTGCCAATACCCTTGCACAACTGAAAGCTGAACATCACTAACCGGGGCAAGCTATGGAATGCTTACTGATTGTTAACGCGGATGATTTTGGCCTCAGCAAAGGGCAGAACTACGGCATTATTGACAGCTTTCGTCATGGCGTAGTCACTTCAACGACCGCGCTGGTCAACGGCGATGCCGTAGAACACGCTGCCGGGCTGTGTCAGTGCGAACCCTTGCTCGGTGTCGGTATGCACTTTGTGCTGACGTTAGGCAAACCGCTGACGCCGATGCCCGGCCTTGCGCGTGACGGGCGACTGGGAAAATGGATCTGGCAGATGGCGCAGGAAGATACGCTGCCGCTGGAAGAGATAACCAATGAGCTGGAAGCACAGTATCAACGGTTTATCGCCCTGTTTGGCCGGGAGCCGACGCATCTGGACAGCCATCACCATGTGCATATGATCCCGCAGATCCTGCCCATCGTCGCTGAGTTCGCCGCGCAGCGCGGCGTGGCGCTGCGCATCGATCGCCCCGCTTTGCCGCCAGACTTCGCGCTACCCGACACACTGCGCACGACACACGGTTTTAGCAGTGAGTTTTACGGCGAAGCGATTTCCGAAGCGCTCTTTTTACAGGCGCTGGATGCGTCTACTGCCCGAGGAGAAACCTCGCTGGAGATCATGTGCCACCCGGCGTTTATTGATAACACCGTGCGTCAGAGCAGCTACTGTTACCCACGCTTAGCGGAGCTGGAGGTGCTGACGTCGCTGTCGTTGAAATATGCGATTGCCGAGCGAGGCTACCGCCTGGGGAGCTTTGCGGATATTTAACCCACGCGTTGCGGCGCGCCTTTGCGCCGCAACTTTGAGCTGTTACCACCACACTTCGGCCTGAACGCCCACCGCTAGCTGATCCTTTTTCTGATCGCCAAACTGGAAATGGCTGATGCCGTTATCCTGCGCGCGAATATAGGTCGTATAAAAACGGATCTCCGGCCGCGAGGCCAGCAGGCTGGTGTCGACTTTCAGCGCATGGTAAAGCGTGGTTTTATAACCCTGCTCATGGTAATTCACGCCCTGTTGTTTGTTGGTCTGCTTAAACCACCCCAGCTCAACCCCGGTCTGGTTGTAGCTGTCCCAAATCCACGCCGGGCGCACCACCGCACGCAAGCTGTGAAAATCCGTATGTGCACCGGTGTCATAACTGTAAATATCGTTACCCGCCGAGTAGATCAGCGCATGTGCCATTACCACTTGTGAGAACGGATACGCTTCACCCTGCGAGATCAGGCGAAACGCTTTGCCATAGCTGTGCTCGCCGTAATAGTTGTCGCCAAAACCATACGTTGGGCTGGGGCCAAAGGGCTGAGCAAAACCGCTGGCCAGCGAGTTATCCGCCGCCTGCACGGTAAACTCCTCAAAACCGCCCGCACTAAGCTCCTGGCGAACAACCACACCGGCCAGCCACGCGTCTTTAATGCTGTAGTAGCTGCCGTTATCCTCACGGTTTTTATAGGTGTCGGATTTGTTTGCCACTGAATAACGGGCAAGCAGAGCCAGCGTCGCGTTATCCCACAGCGGGATATTGTTGTAGCGTACATCGAGCGTGTTGGTATTCACCTGCAGCGCCTCGCTGGCGGCAGGGTAGCTCACCGCATGAGCATTCAAATCCTGTCGCACCAGCGCGGCATTGAGCTGGCCCACGCCGAGCTGCCAGTTTTCGATGCCCACGCCCGCACCGCTCTCCGTCAGATGGCTTTTCCAGTCCAGCATCTGGATTTCATATTTCGGTAAGTTGTGTTTACCGACCCAAAAGTCTGCTTCTGGCGCAAACGGAAGAAACCCTTTGGTGGTCAGGTAAATATCAGAAAATTGCAGCCGACTTTCGGCATCTTTATCAAACCAAGCGTCGCCATACTGCTCACCGACATTGCCGTCGAACAACACCACCGCATGAGCCGTTTTCCCATTCTGGTCATAGACGCGTTGTTTGAATTGCAGATCAAACCACGAGGAGTATTCATTACCAAAACGCCCGACCGATCCAACGGCATAAGGCTGTGGCGATCCATGACTGGCGGCACCCCAACCGGAACGAAGATAGCCGGAATAGGTAAAACCGATATCTTCTTTGACAAAATCGCTAATCTCTTTCAGCGTTGGTGCTGTTTTTTCCGCTGCGGCATTATTTGTCATTTGTTTATTAATGACAGTCGTCACAAGTTTATTAGTTTTATTTTCCGATTCGGTTTCCTGATACTGTTTTAATGCCGCTTTGGTCTGTGACAATTCAACGGCATTTTCCTGTAACTGTTTTTCCAGCTGCGCCAGGCGCTGTTCTACCGTCAGGCTTTGCGACCAGGCATTACCGCAAACGGCCGAAATCAACAGCACAAGCAATGTTTTTTTCATTGAAAATTCCCTTTGTAAATAGAAAGCAAATAAGTTAGTGGCGTGCGTTACGCGAATAAATCCGCTTCTTCACAAATAAAAACCATGAAGAAGCGGGAGAACGCTTAATAAGCAAATTTCTAATAATTATCTCAATTATTCCCTGGAGATGACGCAGAGGCTCTACATCGACAACAATAGTCGTGCAGAGCGAATATTTGTGTCCACCAACAGTTTCCCTCTATTTGATCTATCTCGCAGAATTAATACGAAAACAGATCGATATTACATTGCTCTGTAAGCGGTATTCCTAATACTAAATAATATAATCCTAAATTTTCATTTTATTATTAGCCTGTCATTTAAAAGGCTCACCTAATAATAGTGATAAATACATTACGTTACGCGAAGGATTTATAGAGTCTTTATGAAATACCAGGAAAATATAACCCGCATACTGGAGTAAAGAATAGGGATAACTGAGCAGTAGTTGGCACATCCATCCTTAAAAATCCACGAGCCACCGTGGATTTATGTTGCTCATGCTTAAACCCAGTCCTCTACCGCGCCATCAAGCGGACGCAGCGGCGGCGTAATCCGTTCAATCTCCTCTTCAATATCAAATTCCGTGAGTTCCTCCGCCGTGGCTAACAAAAAAGTCTGGCCTTGCGGGGAGATCCATTCAGAGATGAAATATTGCTCCTTGCGTGACAGCTCAATTTTCTGCTGCCCTTCCCGGTCGAAAAATTGCCCGTAACGCTCATCATGCTTTGATAAGTTCAACCCCATGGCCGGGTAAACACCGCGCCACACCTCGCCATGATGCTTGCCGCCCAGCACCAGGTACTCCTGCATAATCTTCTTGCTCATCCGCGCTCCTCACCATGCTGTTTCTTTTAAGCGTAGACAACTCTCCGATTGTCCTTTGAAAAGAGCACGCGACACGCCTCAGGCTTGCTGTGGAAACAGTACGACGACACGCGTTACGAAATGTCCTGAATCACGCCTATAAACGTCATTTAAGACATTCAGGGTTTGCTTATGATGCTTCCATCGCATCCATTGCTGACCTAAGGAATCTTGCATGACCATCGCTACACAACCTCACAAAGGCACGGCTGTTATCACCGGCGCATCAACCGGTATTGGCGCGATTTATGCCAACCGCCTGGCCAGAATGGGCTATGACCTGATTATCGTCGCCCGTAACCATAACCGCCTGAACCAGATGGCCAGCCACATCACGGCAGATACCGCCCGCAATGTGGAAGCCGTCGCCGCCGATTTAAACGACGCCCAACAACTGCGGGCGCTGGAAGCGAAGCTGCGTGAAGATGCCAGCATCACGCTGCTGGTGAACAACGCCGGCGTCGGGACACACACACCGCTGTTATCCAGCGATGTCGATCAGATGGAGGCGATGATTAACCTCAACGTCACCGCGCTGACCCGCCTCACATACGCGGTCGTTCCCGGTTTTGTGGCGCGCGGCGCAGGCGCCATTATCAATATCTCCTCGATTGTCGGCATCGCGCCGGAACTGCTGAACGGGGTCTACGGCGGGACGAAAGCCTTTGTGCTGGCGTTTAGCCAGTCGCTGCATCATGAACTGGCGGAGAAAGGCATTCAGATCCAGGCCGTGTTACCCGGCGCAACAGCAACGCCTTTCTGGGATAACGGTGGCTTGCCGCTGGAACAGCTGGATAAATCCATAGTGATGAGTGCTTACGACCTGGTTGACGCCGCACTGGTTGGCTTCGCGCAGGGTGAACTCGTCACCATCCCCTCACTGCACAACGACGCGGACTGGCAGGCAATGGAACAACGCCGACAGGCCATGCTGCCCAACCTCTCCAGTAACGTACCGGCTGAGCGCTACCGCCCGGCTACCACGCACTGAACATCCATTTCAAACAGAGGGCTTTTTTATGAAACTGACAGGCAATACGATTTTTATTACCGGCGGCACTTCAGGCATTGGCCGCGCGATGGCGGAAAAATTTCACCAGTTGGGTAATAAAGTGATCATCTCCGGGCGGCGAAAAGCGCTGCTGGACAGCGTCACAGAAGCGAACCCAGGCATGGATTCCGTGGTGCTGGACGTCACGCAGGCCGCGAGCATCAAAGCGGCGTCGCAAGAGGTACTTTCGCGCTACCCGGCGCTAAACGTAGTTATCAACAATGCAGGCATTATGCCGTTCGACGACCCCGCCGGTGAGCTTGATGATGCGATGGCCACCATGCTGTTAGACACCAACTTGTTAGGCCCGGTGCGGGTAAGCGCGGCATTTATTGAGCATCTGAAACAACAGCCGGACGCGGTACTTATCAATAACAGTTCGATTCTGGCGTTCTTACCTCTCGTCAGTAACGCGCTCTATTCGGCGACCAAAGCTGCTATCCACTCTTACACCTTGTCCCAGCGCTTCCTGCTGAAGGATTTTGGCGTCAAGGTTATCGAAATTTCGCCGCCGTGGGTCGATACCGATCTGATCTATAAAAGTGGCGACACGCGTGCGATGCCGTTGCCGGACTTTATCCAGCAGACCTTCGACAAGCTGGGCACCGATACCATTGAAGCCATTGTCGATAGCGTGCTGCCCGCGCGCGACAACCCTGGCGCGAACGAACATGAGATGATCAACGCCTTTAACCAGGCGATGGTGGACAACCCGATCCCTGTTGCATGATCAAACAGTGGGGCTCCGGCTCCGCTGCGGGAGTGAATGATGAATAATCGATTATCTCTGACGCAACGACGCGCGTTGTGGGCGCTGAGCCTGGCGTATTTTATTCAGGCAACGGGGGCGCTATCGGTAGCGGGCAGCCTGAGCGCCATCTCCCATGAATGGGGGTTGAGTGATGGTCAAAGCGCGCGTTTACTCGCTATTTTCGGCCTGACCTTTGCCATCAGCGCACCGCTGGCGCAGGTGTTTTTGGGTCATGTGATGCGCAAATATCAAGTGCTGGCCGGGATGCTGGTGTTCGGCCTCGGGGCATTTATTTTCGCCATCGCCCCCGATTACACCGCGCTGGTTATCTCCCGCGTGGTGATGGGGCTGGGCGCATCGCTGATTGGCCCGGTGCTGGTGGCGCTCGGCGCGGAACTTGTCACGCAACATGAACGTGGCAGCGCCATTGCCACGATCCTGCTTGGCGTCTCCATGGCAAGCATGGTGGGTATTCCGCTGGCGGCGTGGATCGCGAATGGTTGGGGGGCAAGAGCGTTATTTGCACTTGTCGCGCTGGTGAGTGTGCTGACCGCGCTGGCCGTCTGGTTCTCGGTGCCCAATATCGTTAAAGGGGTGGATATCCGTTTACGCCAGGTGGGACAGGTGTTAATGGATGGCAAATCGCTGGCGGCGTTTTTGGTGGTCTTTTTCATCACCTCCGGTGTGTATGACATGTATGCCTTTATTTCGCCGATGATCCGCGATCGCTGGCAAGGCGATACCGCCAGCGTCTCGGTGGCGCTGACGGTGATTGGTGTTGCCGGGATTTTGGGGAACTTGTTTGTTGGCCGCGCCGCACGCCGTTATAGCGCCGAACGGTTACTGGTCGTGGGCATCACAATGCTGGTGCTGGATATGCTGCTGCTTATGATCCTGCCCGGTAAGCTGGCGTTGCTCTATTTGTTACTGGTGTTGTGGGCATTTTCTACCGATCTTCTGTGGCCAACCCAGCAGCGGCGGATTGTCGAAATCGCATCGGCGTCGACGCGCGGCATCTCGCTCGCCCTGACCAGCGCGTTTATGTTTTGCGGCATTGGTTTTGGCTCGGCGGTCGCTTCATGGCTCTATCCGCTGTTCGGCTTTTATGGTGTGATGCTAAGCGCAGTCCTGTTTTTACTATTGGCGCTTATCAGTTTATGGATCTCTGAACGATTACGCGTTCGGAGCCGGGCTTTGCCGGCCGCCAACGCATGTTAAAGGGTGTCGCGATGCACAAAATTGGGTTACTTATTTCCGACCATTTTCAGATGCTGGCGCTGTCCACATTGACGGTGTTTGAGTTCGCCAACCTAGTGGCCGGTGAAGCGCTTTATCAGCCAACGGTCTACTCAGAGTTTGGCGGCACCGTTTATTCCTCATCCGGCATTGGCGTCGAATCCCGGCCATTGGAAAGCGTCACCCAAATCGATACATGGCTGGTCGCGGGTGTGCTGTCGCCCGTGGATGAACCGGCCAGCGCTGGCATCGTTCACTTTCTGCAAACCACCGCGCTACAGGCGCGCCGCATCGCGGGGATCTGCACCGGCGCATTTGTGCTGGCGCAGGCGGGTTTGCTGGATAAAAAGCGCGCCACTACGCACTGGGCGCACGCCCGAAGCCTGGAGCTGCAACATCCGGACGTTCAACTTGAAGACGATCGCATTTTTATCATTGATGATCGCATCTGGACGTCAGCCGGAATGACGGCCGGGTTGGATATGGCGCTCGGCATGGTGGAAAAAGATCTGGGTGCCGAGGTAGCACGTGTCGTTGCGCACCGGCTGGTGATGAATCAACGCCGTTCCGGCGGACAGACGCAGCACTCTGAAATGCTGACGCTGGCACCACGCTCGGATCGGCTGCAAAGTGCGCTGGAATACGCCCGCAATAATCTGAAAAAAGCGCTGACGGTGGAGCTGCTGGCCGATACGGTTCACGTGAGCGCCCGCCAGCTCAGTCGCCTGTTTCGCCAGGAGACGGGCAAATCGCCAGCGAAGGCGATTGAAGGATTACGGCTGGAAGCAGCGAGGCTGATGATTGAGCAAAGCCGGCTTTCGCTGGATACGATTGCCCGTGAAGCCGGTTTTCGCGATGGTCGCCATATGCGGGAAGTTTTCGTACGTGGGTACGGTATCCCGCCGCAGTCGCTACGCACCGGCCGCTAAGGTTTCATGCTGATTTTCATTCCTGCGGTGAAAGAGCTAATGCCAAAAACGGGTTTTTTATGCTGGCAGGCGGCGTAGACTGACCTGAACTTTCTTATGAAATCAGGAGCATAAAATGAGTGATACCGTAACGGTTGTTGCGACCATTACCGCCCATATCGATAGCCGTGAAAAAGTGGCTCAGGCGCTTAAAACCGTTGAACAAGCCGTGCAGGGTGAACCGGGTTGTCTCTCTTATCAGCTGCATGTCAACCGTGAAAACAACCACCAGTTCGTGATGATTGAGCGCTGGGCATCGGCAAAAATGCTGGAGCAACACAGTCAGGCCGCGCCATTCAGGGCATTAGTGGGCGCCATTGACGGGCTCGCCGACCTTAACGTCATGACCCTGAGCAGTGGTGCTTAACCGTTGAATATTTTCTTGTAGCAGGCTCTTTAAACGGGTTGGCGATTTTTGCCAGCCCGTTTTTGCATTTACAGACGCTATGGCTGAGGCGTTTGCAGATGGGTGCGGCGCTTTCGGTATTGCGCAGGACTCACGCCATACAGCCGTTTAAATCCTTTCGAAAAAGAGGACAGCGAGAGAAACCCGCATCGTTCGGCAACGGCGTCAACAGTTAAACCCATTTGCGTAATGAGTAACTGCGAAGCGATCGCCATGCGCAGTTGGGAAAGCCACGCCTGCGGCGTAAGCGGATAGCTGCGGGCAAAATAGCGGGCAAATGTCGCACGGGATAAAAAGCACCGCTCGGCCATCGTTTCCATTGTCCACGGATGCGCAGGATCGGCGATGACGGCCAGTAACGCGGGGGCAAGCCGTTTATTGCTCATCAGTCTGAGCAAGCCGGCGGGCGGCTCATGTAACGAGAGTAAAAGGCGCAAGATAAGCGCCAGCAGCGTATCGGCCAGCCCTTTGGCAATCGTCGCATTCCCCGGTAACGAACCGAGACTTTCTCGCACCAGCATCATCAGCAACATTTCCAGTTCAGGACACGCTTGCCAGTGGTTCGTTTGCAGATGGATAAGGTGGCTTTCATGGGGAAACAACCAGCCGCTGTGCGGGCCAAAATCAAATTCACCGCACAGCACTTCCACCGCTGCCCCCTTCGCCGGGCTTCGAACTTCTGTCAGGATACCGTTGTCATGCTTTAACGCCGGAACCACCTGCCCCCATTCGACCAGGCTCTGGAGCAGATGCGGCGAACCGTGGGGAAGCAGGAGCACATCGCCCGCGCGCACATCCACATTTCTGCCTTCTACCACCAGCCTCGCTTCACCATGTAAAACCACATGCCAGGGCACCACGCCAGGCGCAAGCTGGTCATGACCGGCTTCCCAGCGACCAGCAAAGCGACAATGAAGGTTCACAGCGCAGGTTGGCGCCAGCATCGCAAGCAGTTGGCTGAGGCTATCCATATTTCCCTCTGAGACGATAAGACAAAAAATAGAGACGATGTATAACGGTTACCCGGAAGCTATCTCCCTATTATGAGCACATCGCCAATACGGCGGACCCATACACTGACAGGAGATCATCATGAGCCGTTTAACATCCATTCAACCCGAAAACGCCACCGATAAAACCGCCGATCTTTTCGGTGCCATTAAGAAAGCGATGGGTAAAGTACCTAATGCCTACCAGACCATTGGCATTGCCCCGGATATGCTTGCTCAGGCGTTACAACATAATGCCGCACTGGCAAAAAGTACGCTGAATAAAAAAGAACTGGAAGCAATCAACTTACTGGTCAGTGAAATTTCCGGCTGTGACTACTGCCTGGCCGCGCATACATTAACGGGAAAAATGGCGGGTTATAGCGTAGAGCAAACGCAACAGCTGCGCCGTGGCGAATTCCCGGAAGATGCGCACATTGACGCGCTGTTGAAATTCGTTAAAACCGTGGTCACCACGCACGGCACACTGCCGGCGGAAAAGGTCGAATCGCTGCGCAGCGCCGGTTTTGAGGATCGTCAGATTGTCGAGATAATCAGCGCCATCAGCGCTATTTTGTTTACCAATATGATCAACCGCGTCAACGACACGGTTGTGGATTTCCCGAAAGCCGCCGCACTGTAACGCTCCACTGGCTTCCCGCATGGTGAGGAAGCCAGGTTTTCCCTTCCTGTTTCCCAGCCCCTCAGACTTCGTTATCATGCTGCCCTGGCAGAGTGATCGCTAACCAGAACAACAAAAGATTCACTCATACATTTCACGATAATGGACATCACTGACCGATGAGTACTATCGACAATTTCGACGCACATACGCCCATGATGCAGCAGTATCTGAAGCTGAAAGCGCAGCACCCGGATATTCTGCTGTTCTACCGTATGGGCGACTTCTACGAGCTGTTTTACGACGACGCTAAGCGCGCCTCGCAGCTGATGGACATTTCACTGACCAAACGCGGCGCGTCTGCCGGTGAGCCGATTCCGATGGCGGGTGTGCCGTATCATGCGGTGGAAAACTATCTGGCGAAGCTGGTGAGCCTGGGTGAATCGGTGGCGATTTGCGAGCAGATCGGCGATCCGGCCACCAGCAAAGGGCCGGTAGAGCGCAAAGTGGTGCGCATTGTCACCCCCGGCACCATCAGCGATGAAGCGCTGTTGCAGGAGCGCCAGGACAACCTTCTCGCCGCCATCTGGCAGGACAGCAAAGGCTTTGGCTACGCAACGCTGGATATCAGTTCCGGGCGTTTTCGCGTTAGTGAACCAGCGGATCGCGACACGATGGCCGCCGAGCTGCAACGCACCAATCCGGCGGAATTGCTCTATGCGGAAGATTTTGCGGAAACCGCGCTGATTGAAGGCCGCCGTGGTTTGCGCCGACGCCCGCTGTGGGAGTTCGAAATCGACACCGCGCGCCAGCAGTTGAATATGCAGTTCGGCACGCGCGACCTGGTCGGTTTTGGCGTCGAGAACGCGCCGCGCGGCCTGTGCGCCGCCGGTTGCCTGCTGCAATATGTGAAAGACACGCAGCGCACCGCCCTACCGCATATTCGTTCCATCACCATGGAGCGCCAGCAGGACACCATCATTATGGATGCCGCGACGCGCCGAAATCTGGAGATCACCCAGAACCTGGCGGGCGGTGTCGAAAACACGCTGGCGTCGGTGCTCGACTGTACCGTCACGCCGATGGGCAGCCGCATGCTCAAACGCTGGCTACATATGCCGGTGCGCGATACGAAAGTGCTGACCGAGCGCCAGCAAACCATCAGCGCGTTGCAGGAACACACCGGCGAGCTACAACCGGTGCTGCGCCAGGTGGGCGATCTGGAGCGTATTCTGGCGCGACTCGCGCTGCGTACTGCCCGTCCGCGCGATCTGGCGCGTATGCGTTACGCTTTCCAGCAATTACCGGAACTGCGCAGCCAACTGGCGGATATCGGCAGCGCACCGGTACAGGCGCTGCGTGAAAAAATGGGCGAGTTTGTCGAGTTACGCGAACTGCTGGAGCGCGCCATCATTGAAGCGCCACCGGTGCTGGTGCGAGACGGCGGCGTCATTGCGCCGGGTTATAACGCCGAGCTGGATGAGTGGCGCGGGCTGGCTGATGGCGCGACCGATTATCTCGACCGACTGGAGATCCGCGAGCGTGAGCGGCTTGGGCTGGATACGCTGAAAGTGGGCTATAACGCTGTCCACGGCTACTTCATCCAGATCAGCCGTGGGCAAAGCCACCTGGCACCGATTCATTATGTCCGCCGCCAAACGCTGAAAAACGCTGAGCGCTACATCATTCCGGAACTGAAAGAGTACGAAGACAAAGTTCTGACTTCAAAAGGCAAAGCGCTGGCGCTGGAAAAACAGCTTTATGACGAACTGTTCGACCTGCTGATGCCGCATCTGGCGGATTTGCAGCAGAGCGCCTCGGCGCTGGCTGAACTGGATGTTCTGGTCAACCTGGCGGAACGTGCATACACCCTCAATTATTGCTGCCCGACCTTTAGCGAAAAACCGGGCATTCGCATTAGCGAAGGCCGCCATCCGGTGGTTGAGCAAGTGCTGAAAGAGCCGTTTATCGCCAACCCGCTGAACCTGTCGCCGCAGCGGCGGATGTTGATCATCACTGGCCCGAATATGGGCGGTAAAAGTACCTATATGCGCCAGACCGCGCTGATTGCGTTGCTGGCCTATATCGGCAGCTATGTTCCGGCGCAAAAAGTGGAGATCGGGCCAATCGATCGCATCTTTACCCGCGTCGGCGCAGCGGATGATCTGGCCAGCGGGCGCTCCACATTTATGGTGGAGATGACCGAAACCGCGAACATCCTGCATAACGCCACGGAAAACAGCCTGGTACTGATGGACGAAATTGGCCGCGGGACATCGACGTATGATGGTCTGTCGCTGGCGTGGGCATGTGCGGAGAATCTGGCGAATAAGATCAAAGCGTTGACGCTGTTTGCCACCCACTATTTCGAGCTGACTCAGTTGCCGGAAAAAATGGAAGGCGTGGCGAATGTGCATCTTGATGCGCTGGAGCACGGCGATACCATCGCCTTTATGCACAGCGTGCAGGATGGCGCAGCCAGCAAAAGTTACGGCCTGGCTGTCGCCGCGCTGGCGGGTGTACCCAAAGAGGTGATCAAGCGGGCGCGCGGTAAATTGCGCGAGCTGGAAAGCCTGTCGCCGAGCGCGGCAGCCACACAGATCGACGGCACGCAAATGTCGCTACTGGCAGCGCCGGAAGAGACAAACCCGGCGGTTGAAGCGCTGGAAAACCTCGATCCAGACAGCCTAACGCCGCGCCAGGCGCTGGAGTGGATCTACCGTCTGAAAAACCTGCTGTAACACCTCTTCCCTCTCCCTGAACGGGAGAGGGATTTTCACTTATCCGCCAGCCACGGCGACGTTTCCGGCACCGGCGGTGCAGTATCAAAACCTTGCGACGTCATGCGAGACGCTCGTCTGGAACGGTGCCGCAGTTCGCGATGATCAGGCTGAACCGTCGCCCAGCCACCTTTTACCGGCGATCACTCGCCTGGATGGACATAGGATGTTTCGCGCCTTATTGACGGTGCCGATCCGTTTACGTGCAGATTTTGAATGCCACGTTTTCAGGCCGTTTAAGTGCGCGACAATGCGTTAAGCGCTAAGCCAGACGAGCACGCAAAAAATCAACAAACGCACGGACTTTGGCCGGAAGATGCTGTGCATCCGCATAGACGGCATACACGCCCTGCTGTGCGAAGCGGTATTCCGGTAACAGATGAACAAGCTGGTGACTGTCCAGCGCCGTTTGCACCAGCCACAGCGGTAATAACGCCACGCCGCAACCGGCCAACGCGAATTCCATTAACGCTTGCGCGCTATCTGCGGATAAACGTGCAGGCGTGGTGATGTCCAGCGTTTCGCTGTGCCCGTGGGCATCGGTAACTTGCCAGCGCAGCGGTGCGGTTAAGCGCTCGTGAATGATCCACTCCGCTTGTGCCAGCGATTGCAGCGAAGTCACAGGATGGGCGCTCAGCCATTCGGGCGTTGCCACTGGCACAATCGCGAAGCGGGAGATCAATGCTGCGTGATAGCGCGAATCTGCCAGCGATCCTAAGCGGATCGCCACATCAAAACGTTCTGAAATCAAATCATTATGCTGAGACGACGCCACATGGCGGATACGCAAACCAGGATGCAACTTTGCAAACGCCGCCAGCGCTGGCACTACAACCTTTGCGCCATACTCCGGTGTGCTGGTGATCCGCAACTCGCCGCATAACCCGACGTGGCTCGCCCGGACATCATCTTGCAAGGTCTCTGCAGCGTTGAGCAACTCAACACCGCGCTGGTAAAACAAACTGCCCGCATCGGTTAGCGTTAACCGCCGCGTTGAGCGCAGCAATAAGGTGACGCCAAGTTCGTTTTCCAGTTGGCGGATATTGAAGCTGACCACTGCTTTCGTTTGCCCAAGCGCGGCGGCGGCAGCGGTGAAACTGCCGGTATCGGCCACGGCAACAAAGATAGCCATACGCGATAAATTGAGCATCGGGTTTCCATCATTGTAAAAATAATTTTGACAGTATATCGCCCGGTACGCCGTTTATCCCGCCCCATCGCCCCGCTACATTACGCCTCCACACTGGAGGACAGAAAATGGTGTATCGCAACAAGGTCGCGGTGGTGTATCTGCTGGGCTTTTTTCTCGACTTAATCAACATGTTTATTGCCAGCGTGGCGTTTCCGGCGATGGCGGTTAGCTTGCAAGCTTCTGTTTCTACTCTGGCATGGGTCAGCAACGGGTATATCGCCGGTTTAACGCTGGCGATCCCGTTTAGTGCACGGCTAACCAGACGCTTTGGCGCACGACGGATCTTTATCTTTTCACTGATTGTATTCAGCACGGCGGCGATGGCGGCAGGCTGCGCCAACTCTGCCGGGAACCTCATTTTCTGGCGTGTGCTGCAAGGCATGGGCGGCGGGCTGCTGATACCGGTGGGGCAAGCGTTAACCTGGCAGCAATTTAAACCCCATGAACGCGCCAAAGTCTCATCCGCTGTGATGCTGGTCGCGCTGCTGGCTCCCGCCTGCTCGCCGGCGATCGGTGGTGTGTTGGTAGAGTCTTTTAGTTGGCGCTGGATTTTCTTCGCCACGCTGCCTGTTGCGTTGTTAACGCTGCTGCTCGCGTGCATCTGGCTAAAAGACGAGCCAGTGGCAAGCGGGTCGTCGCGGCTGCTGCACCTATCCTTACTGCGCAATTCGCTGCTGCGCTTCGCTATGCTGATTTATCTCTGCGTGCCGGGGATGTTCATCGGTGTGAGTGTGGTAGGCATGTTTTATTTGCAGCGCATCGCCGGGATGTCGCCCGCAATGACCGGCGCGTTAATGATCCCGTGGTCGCTGGCGTCTTTCGCCGCGATCTGTTTTAGCGGCCGTTATTTCAACCGCCTTGGCCCACGACCATTAATCATCACTGGCTGTTTATTGCAGGCTGTTGGGATCCTGATGTTGACGGGGGTTACGCCACAGACGCCTGCCAGTGTCGTTATCGCGGCATTTACGCTGATGGGTGCAGGTGGGAGTTTGTGCAGCAGCACCGCGCAAAGCAGTGCCTTTTTGACGATTACCCATCATGAGATGCCCGATGCCAGCGCGCTGTGGAATCTTAACCGGCAACTGAGTTTTTTCCTCGGGACAACCTTGCTGGCGTTCGTATTGAGCGCGTTACAGCATCTGTTTCCCCCCTTACTGGCCTGGCGCGGCACGTTTAATACCGCCGCCGCCTTTTCCTTGTTACCGCTGGTGGCCGCCCTGCGGCTGAATAACCAGCAAACACTGTACTATCTGCATCAGGAGAAACCATGAAGCCCTATATCAGTGAAATTATTGACGCACATGTCGCCATCGAAAACTGGCTCAGCCGGGGTGAAGGTGAACTGGAGGGATTGATGGCACGCTTTGCCGAAAACTTTTCCATGGTGACGCTTTCCGGCGCATCTCTGGACTACCCGACTCTTGCCGGCTTCTTCCAGGCGCAACGCGGTGGCCGTGCGGGGCTGAAGATTGTTGTCGATAACATCGAACCGCTGGCGGAGTGGGATGGTGGCGCGGTAATAGGCTATCGGGAAACGCAGGGCGAGCATGTGCACTGGTCAACGGTGGTGTTTCAATTTCAGCAAGGGCGCGTGTTGTGGCGTCATTTGCATGAGACGGCTCAGGCAGCGTAACGGCAACAAGCAAAGAAAAAAGGCCGCGTCATCTGCGAGCGGCCTTTTTGTCGTGAAATGATGCTTATTCGCGGAACAGCGCTTCGATATTCAGCCCCTGTGTCTGCAGGATTTCACGCAGACGACGCAGACCTTCAACCTGAATCTGGCGAACACGTTCACGCGTGAGACCAATTTCACGGCCCACATCTTCCAGTGTCGCCGCTTCATAACCCAGCAGACCGAAACGACGCGCCAGCACTTCACGCTGTTTGGCGTTCAGTTCGAACAGCCATTTTACGATGCTTTGTTTCATATCATCGTCTTGCGTGGTGTCTTCCGGACCGTTGTCTTTCTCATCGGCCAGAATATCCAGCAGCGCTTTTTCAGAATCACCGCCCAGCGGCGTATCAACTGAGGTAATGCGCTCGTTGAGACGCAGCATGCGGCTGACATCATCAACAGGTTTATCCAGCTGTTCGGCAATCTCTTCTGCGCTCGGTTCGTGGTCCAGCTTATGGGACAACTCGCGTGCAGTACGCAGATAGACGTTCAGCTCTTTAACAATGTGGATTGGCAGACGAATAGTACGGGTTTGGTTCATGATTGCCCGTTCAATAGTCTGACGGATCCACCAGGTGGCATACGTTGAGAAACGGAACCCGCGTTCCGGGTCAAATTTCTCAACGGCGCGGATCAGCCCAAGATTACCCTCTTCAATCAGATCCAACAGCGCCAGACCACGATTACTATAACGACGGGCAATTTTCACCACCAGACGCAGGTTACTTTCGATCATGCGACGGCGAGAGGCTACATCACCACGTAGCGCACGGCGTGCGAAATAGACTTCTTCTTCGGCCGTTAAGAGTGGGGAATACCCAATTTCCCCAAGGTACAGCTGAGTCGCGTCTAAAACACGCTGGGTGGCACCCTGCGACAACAGCTCCTCTTCAGCCAGGTCGTTATCACTGGGTTCCTCTTCTACTAAGGCTTTCTCATCAAAAGCCTCTACTCCGTTCTCATCAAATTCCGCGTCTTCATTTAAATCATGAACTTTCAGCGTATTCTGACTCATAAGGTGGCTCCTACCCGTGATCCCTGGGCAAAGCACCTGAAGACTACTCATTTTGCCGGCTGCAGCGGCATCTGCGCACGCTGCAACAGCTCAAATGGGGAGCACTTCATCCACTTTGCACCGATTTATCGCTGCGGCAAATAGCGCAGCGGGTTTACGGATTTCCCCTTGTAACGAATTTCAAAATGCAAGCGTGTAGAACTGGTTCCGGTGCTACCCATGGTAGCGATTTTTTGCCCCGCCTTAACTTCTTGTTGTTCCCGGACCAGCATTGTGTCGTTATGGGCGTAGGCACTCAGGTAATCATCGTTGTGTTTTATGATGATCAAATTACCGTAACCGCGCAGTGCGTTACCGGCATATACAACGCGCCCATCTGCGGTCGCGACGATAGCCTGTCCTTTACTGCCCGCAATATCGACACCTTTATTGCCACCTTCGGTCGCAGAGAAGTTGTCGATAACGTTGCCCTCAGTCGGCCAGCGCCATGAAGCAATCGGCGAGCTGGTTGATGTACTGCTGGCAGTCGGTTCGGTTGAGCTTACAGAAGGAGCCGTAACAGGCGCTGTGACGATCGTCGCAGGCTTATTGTTCGGCAACATTTTGTTAGCACTTTGTTCACCTGAATCCTCAGAATACGTAATTGTCGGTTTCGAAGCAACCACTACGGTTGAATTTTGCGCAGGTTTTGAGACGATTCCTTGCGCAGAAGCATCAGCCCGAGTTATGGCGTTACCACCAGTGATTGGCGTACCGGATGCGTTGCCAACCTGTAATGTTTGCCCGACTTCCAGACTGTACGGCGCGGCAACATTATTACGCTGCGCGAGATCACGGAAATCGTTCCCGGTGATCCACGCGATATAAAACAGCGTATCGCCACGCTTAACGGTGTATGTGCTGCCGCCGGTGTAGCTGCCTTTCGGAATATTGCCATACTGGCGGTTATAGACGATATGACCATTCATCGTCTGAACTGGCTGTTGTGCGACAGGCTGGATCTGCGTCGGCTGAACGGCAGGACGCTGTACCGGCTGAATTTGCGGTTGTTGCGCGGACGTACCAAGTTTTGGCGGCGGCGTGATTAACATACCGGAACTGGAATTATTACTGCTGGCGCTCTTCATGCCGCCAACGGAACTGACCGGGGCCGGAGCATTAGTGGAATTTGAACACCCTGCCAGCCAAAGTGAAACCAGCGACAATGCCGCCACACGGCTTACGGTTAATTTTGGGCTTCCCGCGCTCATTTATCCCCCAACAATATGTAAATTACCAATGACTTAAAGATAACCGCGAACGTTTACGGCAAATGTGCTCACCATACGCTGTTATTGCCTGAAAAACCCAGGAAAACTCTGTTTCTCAGGCCAGCTCGCCTTTCACCAGCGGAACAAAGCGTACGGCTTCAACGGTATCGATAATGAATTCGCTTCCCCGCCGACGAACCCGCTTTAAATGCTGGAGTTCATCGCCCACGGGCAAAACGAGAATACCGCCGTCATCAAGCTGCGACATCAGTGCAGCCGGGATTTCCGGCGGTGCAGCGGTCACAATAATGGCGTCAAACGGCGCACGAGCTTGCCACCCCTGCCAGCCATCACCGTGACGAGTAGAAACATTATGCAAATCAAGCTGCTTCAGGCGGCGACGCGCCTGCCATTGCAACCCTTTGATGCGTTCAACCGAGCAAACATGATGCACCAGACGCGCCAAAATCGCGGTCTGATACCCCGAACCGGTGCCAATTTCCAGCACCCGCGAGGCTGGCGTCAGCTCCAGCAGCTCGGTCATTCGCGCCACCATATAGGGTTGCGAAATGGTTTGCCCTTGACCAATAGGTAACGCGACGTTATCCCACGCTTTGTGTTCAAACGCCTCGTCGATAAATTTCTCGCGCGGCACTTGCGACAACGCCTCAAGCACCTGCTCGTTTTTAATGCCCTGCGCGCGTAATTGATTGAGAAGATCTTGTACGCGTTTGCTTACCATTGCCTGTCCACCCCGGCACGATCCAACCAACCCGACACCACATCATGCGCGCTGTAAGCGGTTAAATCCACATGCAGCGGCGTCACGGAAACATAGCCTTCATCAACGGCAGCGAAATCGGTATCCGGCCCGGCATCACATTTCTCGCCAGGCGGGCCAATCCAGTAGAGTGTGTTACCGCGCGGATCTTGCTGTGGAATCACCTGATCCGCCGGATGGCGGCTACCACAGCGCGTAACGCGAATGCCTTTGATCTCATCCAGCGGCAGATCCGGGACGTTAATATTCAAAATACGGCCGGTTCGTAGCGGTTCGCGGTTTAAAGCACGTAAGATCGAACAGGTTACTGCTGCGGCGGTTTCATAATGCGTATGCCCGTTAAGCGACACCGCCAGCGCCGGGAATCCCAAGTGGCGCCCCTCCATCGCGGCAGCAACCGTACCGGAATAGATAACATCATCGCCAAGGTTCGGCCCGGCATTAATGCCAGACACCACCACATCCGGGCGCGGACGCATCAGCGCGTTAACGCCCAGAAAAACGCAATCGGTCGGCGTGCCCATTTGGACGGCGATATCGCCGTTTTCAAAGGTAAAAGTACGAAGCGAGGATTCAAGCGTCAGTGAATTAGACGCACCGCTGCGGTTACGATCGGGAGCGACGACCTGAACGTCGGCAAACTCTCTAAGAGCCTTTGCCAGCGTCTGGATACCTGGCGCGTGGATCCCATCATCGTTACTCAGCAATATTCGCATAATCACCCGATGTGTTGATAAGTTCCCTGACGACACTGGTGGCAAAACTGCCCGCCGGAAGCCAGAACCGTAATTCGACGGTGACGTCATCCCACCAGTTCCAGCACAACTTTTGCGGGTAGAGCAGCATCGCGCGGCGCGCTGCTTCGACTTTCTCCCGCACCAGCAAAGCTTGTAATTCAGGCGCATCAGCAACCGCCTGTTGTTCAAACGCCAGCGCGTCGCGCTGCGTGCCCCACTCACCGCTACCCGGTAGCGACGCGGTAATCATCAGCGCTTTTGCCTCAACGCGCGTTTGCAGTTCCGCCTGCTCTTCAAGGGTTGCAACAAACCAGCTGCCGCGCCCCGCTAATTGTAGCGCATCGCCGTCAACAACTTGATTAAAGTCTGTTTTTTTCAACCGCTCACTGACGATTTGATTAAACAACGCGCTGCGCGCTGCCGACAACCAAAAACTGCGCTTATTACGATCGCGCACTGGCGCATCGCTCTGCGCCCAGCGAAGTGCGCCTTGCAGGTTGCTGCCGCCGATGCCAAAGCGCTGAGCGCCGAAATAATTCGGTACACCTTTCTCCACGATGGCCTGCAAACGCGCCTCAACATCCGCACGGTCGCTTACCTCGCGCAGCACCAGCGTAAACGCATTGCCCTGGAGCGCACCGAGACGCAGCTTGCGCTTGTGGCGGGCGTACTCCAGCACTTTACAGCCCTCAAGCTGAAATGCGCTGAGATCGGGCATCGCATTACCCGGCACGCGGGCGCACAACCACTGTTCAGTGACAGCGTGTTTATCTTTTTGCCCGGCGAAACTCACCTCACGCGCGTGAATTTTAAGAAATTTTGCCAGCGCATCAGCCACAAAACGCGTGTTGCAGCCGTTTTTCAGGATCCGTACCAGAATATGCTCGCCTTCACCATCAGGCTCAAAGCCAAGATCCTCTACCACGACGAAATCTTCCGGGTTGGCTTTCAGAACGCCACTTGCCGCCGGTTTGCCGTGCAAAAATGTCAAGTTATCAAACTCTGTCATTTCGCCGCCTTCAACAACAGCGCGACAGCCTCACAGGCGATACCTTCGCCGCGACCGGTAAAGCCAAGTTTCTCGGTGGTGGTGGCTTTGACGTTGACATCATCCATATGGCAGCCGAGATCTTCAGCGATAAATACGCGCATCTGCGGAATATGCGGCAACATTTTCGGTGCCTGCGCGATGATGGTGACATCGACGTTACCAAGCGTATAGCCTTTAGCCTGAATGCGCCGCCAGGCTTCACGCAGCAGCGCGCGGCTGTCTGCTCCTTTGAACGCCGGATCGGTATCCGGGAACAGTTTGCCAATATCGCCAAGCGCCGCCGCACCCAGCAGCGCGTCAGTTAACGCATGCAGCGCAACATCACCATCGGAGTGAGCCAGCAGGCCTTTTTCGAAGGGAATGCGCACACCGCCAATGATAATCGGGCCAACGCCTCCAAAGGCGTGTACGTCAAAACCGTGTCCAATACGCATTATGCTTTCTCCTGGAGGTCTGCATGGGTCAAGTAGAATTCTGCAAGTCGTAAATCTTCGGGTCGGGTGACTTTAATATTATCCGCACGTCCGGCGACCAGCTCCGGGTGAAAACCACAATACTCCAGCGCAGAAGCTTCATCAGTAATCAAAGCGCCTTCATTCAGCGCGCGGGTCAGGCAGTCGTGCAGCAGCGGCAGCGGGAAAAACTGCGGTGTTAGCGCATGCCATAAGTCATTGCGCTCAACGGTGTGAGCAATTGCGGTTTTACCGGGTTCAGCGCGCTTCATAGTGTCGCGCACCGGAGCGGCAAGAATTCCACCTACGCGGCTGGTTTCACTCAGCGCCAGCAAGCGGTTTAAATCATCCTGATGCAGACAAGGCCGCGCGGCATCATGCACCAGCACCCACTGTACGCCCGAGGCGGCCTTCAAGCCTGCCAGTACGGAATCTGCACGCTCTGCGCCGCCATTCACCACGGTGATTTGCGGATGGTCTGCAAGGGGTAATTGCGCGAAACGTTCATCGCCAGGGCTGACCGCGATAATCACGCGGCTAACGCGCGGATGAGCGAGCAACGCGGCAACCGCGTGCTCAAGAATGGTTTTATCACCGATGGAGAGATATTGCTTAGGACATTCCGTTTGCATGCGGCGGCCAAATCCGGCGGCCGGCACCACGGCACAGACGTCCGGGATCATTGCTGACATGTCGTGAGTCCGGGATTATTTAAGGTCTGTTCTGCGTATTTTGTGTATTTTGCGTGTTTTGCACTGAGCCCGACGCGCGCTTTGAGGCGTCCGGCACCAGACGATAAAATGTTTCGCCCGGCCTGGTCATCGTTAATTCGTTGCGAGCGCGTTCCTCAATCGCTTCCTGGCCGCCATTGAGATCGTCAATTTCGGCGAAAAGCTGATCGTTACGCGATTTTAATTTAGCGTTAGTCGCCTGCTGTGCCGCCACATCTTCGCTGACGCGGCCGTAATCATGCAGACCATTCTTGCCGAACCACAGCGAATACTGTAGCCAGACCAGTAAAGCCAGCAATAGCAGCGTTAGTTTACCCATCCTGCCCCCTGAAAAACGGCATCATCATCCCATAACTTTTCGTCAGACTCCACTCCAGCCGGGTGATGCCGCACAAGCGCCAGACTTTACCATAAATGTCCGGCGATCCGTAGCCAGACACATTGCCTTAATGAGCGTTACGGTTTGACGTATGAGAAGGGTTAACCCATCAGCCACATAAACAGCACGCCGAACATGGCGATCACCGTCAACAGTGTCGCCACGCTGCTGTAAAGCAGCTTGCCATCAAGTAGCGAATGCAGCGCAATGCCGACCACGACGGCTACGGGCATCAGCGCGAGAAAAAAAGGCCAGGTGTAGAGAAAGAAAAAAAGCGTATTGGAGCCGTAAATCATAAACGGGATGCCGAGCGCCAGCAGCCAAGCGACAAAGCCCACAACCGCTCCAGGGAACGACCATGTGGTGGTTTCGTCGGTAGTGGTCGTCATCGCCTGCGACCGTGGAATGGTGATGTTCTGACTGTTGCGCATATCTGATCCTGTTGCCTGTACGATCGGTAACGGAGATACATGCCCTGATTCAGGTGGCGTAAACATCAACGCCGGGAAAACCTGAAAATGGCGTGTATCGCCAGTACCGTCTCAGGATCTGATAATATCGCCCCGCCGGAGGAGGTCTAATAATTGGCTGACCAAATTTGTTACCAATTGTTCGCCGTCCAGATGTACTTCCGGGGATTCAGGCGCTTCGTAAACCGAATCAATGCCGGTAAAATTGCGAAGTTCACCGGCACGCGCTTTCTTATACAACCCCTTAGGATCGCGCGCTTCGCAGATATCCAGCGGCGTATCAACAAACACTTCGATAAAACGCCCTTCGCCCAGGCGCTCGCGCACCATTTGCCGCTCGGCACGGTGCGGCGAGATAAAAGCAGTGAGCACGACCAGCCCCGCTTCAACCATCAATTTAGCCACTTCGCCCACGCGGCGGATATTCTCTTTGCGATCGGCGTCGCTAAACCCCAAATCGCTGCACAGCCCGTGGCGCACATTGTCGCCATCCAGTAAATAGGTGCTGACGCCCGCGCGGTGCAGCGCCTCTTCCAGCGCCCCTGCGACAGTGGATTTTCCCGAACCGGAAAGGCCGGTAAACCACAGCACAACCCCACGGTGACCGTGGAGTTGCTCACGCGCTTTTGGCGTCACCGGGTGCGCGTGCCAGACGACGTTTTCGTCATGCTGTGCCATTACTTGCCTCCCAGCAGATCGCGGGCGCCCCAGTGCGGGAAGTGCTTACGAATAAGTTGATTCAGTTCCAGTTCAAATGCGCTGAATTCGGACGTGCTGGCCGGCTGCTGGACATAAACGTCACGCACCATTCCTGCGCCAACGGTCACGTTACTCAGGCGATCAATAAAGATAATGCCGCCGGTCACCGGGTTCTGCTGATAAGCATCCAGCGTCAGCGGTTCGTCAAACGTCAGATCTACCAGACCAATGCCGTTAAGCGGTAACGTTTCTGCCTGGCGCTGCGTCAGATTATTGATGTCCACCTGGTAGTGGATACCATCAACACGGGCACGTGTTTTTTTGCCAGCCACTTTGATGTCATAACTCTGGCCCGGTTGCAGCGGCTGTTCCGCCATCCACACCACATCCAGCGATGCGCCCTGCACCGCTGGCAACGTTTCCTGCGCATCCAGAATCAAGTCGCCACGGCTGATATCGATCTCATCTTTCAGCACCAGCGTAATGGCTTCGCCCGCTGCGGCTTCCTGTAAATCACCATCAAAGGTCACGATGCGGGCGATGGATGATTCAACGCCAGACGGCAGCACTTTAATGCGCTGGCCGACTTTCACCACGCCAGAAGCGAGCGTCCCGGAGAACCCCCGGAAATCGAGGTTCGGGCGGTTCACATACTGCACCGGGAAGCGCATCGGCTGCGTATCCACAACGCGCTGGATTTCTACGGTTTCCAGCACTTCCAGCAGCGTCGGGCCGCTGTACCACGGCATTTTCGCGCTCTGGCTGGCGATGTTATCCCCTTCCAGCGCCGACAGCGGCACAAAGCGGATATCGAGGTTGCCCGGCAGTTGCCCGGCAAAGGTCAGGTAATCCTGACGAATGTTGTCGAACGTCTCTTCGCTAAAGTCAACAAGGTCCATTTTATTGACGGCTACCACCAGGTGCTTAATGCCGAGCAGCGTGGAAATAAAGCTGTGACGGCGCGTTTGATCCAACACACCTTTGCGCGCATCGATCAGCAAAATCGCCAGATCGCAGGTTGACGCGCCGGTCGCCATATTACGGGTGTACTGCTCATGCCCAGGTGTATCGGCGATGATAAATTTGCGTTTCTCTGTGGAGAAATAGCGGTACGCCACATCAATAGTAATGCCCTGTTCGCGCTCTGCTTGCAGGCCATCCACCAGCAGTGCGAGATCGAGTTTTTCGCCCTGAGTACCGTGGCGTTTGCTGTCGTTGTGCAGCGTAGAGAGCTGATCTTCGTAGATCTGGCGGGTATCATGCAGCAGGCGGCCGATCAATGTACTTTTGCCATCATCGACGCTACCGCAGGTTAAAAAGCGCAGCAGGCTTTTGTGCTGCTGGGCATGCAGATACGCTTCGACGCCGCCTTCATTAGCAATTTGTTGTGCAATTGTGTTGTTCATGGCGGCTCCTTAGAAGTATCCCTGACGTTTTTTCAGCTCCATGGAGCCGGCCTGGTCGCGGTCAATCACGCGCCCCTGGCGTTCACTGGTCGTTGAAACCAGCATCTCTTCGATAATCTCCGGCAGCGTTTGTGCGTTTGATTCCACCGCGCCGGTCAACGGCCAGCAACCAAGCGTACGGAAACGCACCATCCGTTTTTCGATCACTTCACCGGGCTGCAGATCGATACGGTCATCGTCGATCATCATCAGCATGCCGTCGCGCTCCAGCACCGGGCGTTCAGCCGCCAGGTACAACGGAACAATGTCGATATTTTCCAGGAAGATATACTGCCAGATATCCAGCTCGGTCCAGTTAGAGAGCGGGAATACGCGAATACTTTCGCCTTTGTTGATCTGGCCGTTGTAGTTATGCCACAGCTCCGGGCGCTGGTTTTTCGGATCCCAGCGGTGGAAACGATCGCGGAAGGAGTAAATGCGCTCTTTGGCTCGCGATTTCTCTTCGTCACGGCGCGCGCCGCCAAACGCCGCATCAAAACCGTACTTGTTCAGCGCCTGCTTCAGCCCTTCGGTTTTCATGATATCGGTGTGTTTGGCGCTGCCGTGTACGAACGGGTTAATCCCCATCGCCACCCCTTCCGCGTTTTTATGCACCAGCAACTCGCAACCATAGGCCTTTGCGGTACGGTCACGGAATTCGTACATCTCACGGAATTTCCAGCCGGTATCAACGTGCAGCAACGGGAACGGCAGCGTACCTGGGTAGAAGGCTTTGCGCGCCAGATGCAGCATCACGCTGGAATCTTTGCCGATGGAATACATCATCACCGGGTTGGAAAATTCGGCGGCCACTTCGCGGATGATATGGACGCTTTCCGCCTCCAGTTGTCGCAAATGAGTGAGTCGTTTTTGATCCATAACCATTCCTTAAGCCAGATTAATCACGGAAGCGCCAAACGCATCCGTCGCTGTCGTATGCTGGAACCAGGCGAGTTCACGCTGCAGCCCAACCACCTCACCTACCACCAACAGGGCAGGCATTGGCGCGGCTTTCGCCAGTTCCTCAAGTTGTTCTAATGTGCCGGTGGCCACCTGTTGATCCGCGCGCGTACCGCGGGAAATCACCGCCACCGGCGTGGTTTTGTCGCGTCCGTGGGCAATCAGTTGTTCGCTGATTTCAGCCGCTTTCATCGTGCCCATATAGATAGCCAGCGTCTGGCGACTCTGCGCCAGTTGCGACCAGTCAAACGGCGCGCTGTCGGCTTTATAATGTCCGGTTACAAAGGTGACGCTCTGGGCAAAATCCCGGTGCGTCAGCGGAATGCCTGCATAAGCTGTCGCACCCGATGCCGCAGTAACGCCCGGCACCACCTGGAAGGGAATGCCCGCCGCAGCGGCGGCCTGTAGCTCTTCACCGCCGCGTCCGAAGATAAACGGATCGCCGCCTTTCAGGCGCACCACCGTTTTCCCCTCGCGCGCCGCTTCCACCAACATGCGGTTGGTATCATGCTGCGCCACTGCGTGCGAGCCAGCGCGTTTACCGACGCAAACTTTCTCGGCATCTCGCCGCACCAGCTCCAGCACTGCATCACTTACGAGGTGGTCATAAAACACAACGTCTGCCTGCTGGATAACCTGCAAACCCCGCAATGTCAGCAGTCCGGCATCGCCTGGCCCGGCACCGACAAGAATGATTTCACCGCCGCTTGAACCTGGTTGAGTCAGTTCCGCTTCCAGCGCTTTTTCCGCTGCCGGTTCGTTACCCGCTGCCATCAGGCTGGCAAAACGCCCGCGAAAAGCGGTTTCCCAAAAACGACGCCGCTCATCGGTGGTACGGCGAAACGCTTTGATGCGCGTCCGCCAGCGCCCGGCAACCTCTGCCATGCGCCCGAGATTTCCCGGCAGCAGCGCTTCAATCTTTTCACGCAGTAACCGCGCCAGCACAGGTGCGTTGCCGCCGGAAGAGATCGCCACCAGCAACGGCGAGCGATCGACAATCGACGGGAAAATAAAGGAGCACAGCGGCTGATCGTCCACAACATTCACCAACCGATGACGCGCATTGGCGGCGTCGAACACCCGGCGGTTCAGCGCCGAATCGTTGGTGGCGGCAATCACCAGGAAAACCGTGTCCAGCTGTGATTCGTCAAACTCGGTCGCCAGCCAGTGAAGCGATTGCGCATCGGCAAGTTGCTGCAACTGCGGTTCCAGCTGTTTCGCCACCACTTGCACATGAGCGCCAGCCCGACGCAAAAAGGCAATCTTGCGCGCGGCAATTTCGCCGCCGCCAATCACTAAAACGGGGCGGTCTTTTACAGCAGCAAATAACGGCAGGTAATCCACAACGCAGTAACTCACTCAAGACCAGCAATAGAGGGACTATAGGGGGCGGTTTAGAACGAATGAAATTACGAATTGGAATGAGTAGTTCCGCAAAGGAATAACGATTGTGCAAAGCAAATATCAAAAAGTGCTTAACATCAGTATTTTCGGAAGGTTAAGAAGAAATGAAATTGTGTAAAGCGGGTCACAGTTTCATACTAAGCGCGGTAAAAATTCTGCTGCTTAAAGGACTCACTATGTTTTCCGCATTGCGCCTCCGTACCGCTGCCCTGGCGCTCGGCGTATGCTTTATCCTCCCGGTTTCTGCCCGGACGTCTCAACCCGGCGACTTTGCTACTGAGCAGGCGCGTCACATTGCCACCCTGTTCCCAGGACGTATGACCGGCACCCCCGCCGAAATGCTCTCGGCGGACTATGTTCAGCAACAATTTGAACAAATGGGCTACCAGAGCGATATCCGCAAATTCAAAACCCGTTACCGCTATACAGCGAAAGATAACCAGCAGAACTGGCAAAACGTTACCGGCAGCACGGTGATTGCCGCGCATGAAGGCAAACTGCCGCAGCAGATCATTATTATGGCGCACCTCGATACCTACGCGCCGCGCAGCGATGCGGATGTCGACAACAACCTTGGCGGTTTAACACTGCAGGGGATGGATGATAACGCCGCAGCAGTGGGCGTAATGCTTGAGCTGGCGCAAGCGCTGAAGCAGACGCCAACACAATACGGTATTCGTTTTGTCGCCACCAGCGGCGAAGAGGAAGGCCAGCTTGGCGCAGAGAGCTATCTCGCGCGAATGACCGACAAAGAGCGCAAAAACACGCTGCTGGTGATCAACATGAATAACCTGATCGTTGGCGACAAGCTCTACTTTAATAGCGGGAAAAACACCCCGGCTTCAGTGCGCAAACTGACGCGGGATCGGGCATTGGCGATTGCCCGTTCGCACGGGATTCTGGCGATGAGCGCTCCGGTCACAACCACAAAAAGCAACCACAGCGCTAATGATGCGCAGGTGTTTGATCAGGCGTCTATTCCGGTGCTGTCGGTGGAAGCGACAAACTGGTCGCTGGGTCTGAAAGACGGCAACCAGCAGCGCGCCAAATCCAAAACCTTCCCGGAAGGCGTGAGCCACCATAATGCCCGGCTGGATAACCAACAGTATATCGACCAGGCGCTACCGGGGCGCATTGAACGCCGCAGCCGCGACGTGGTGCGAATCATGCTGCCGCTGGTGAGCGAACTGGCGAAAACCACCAAAAATTAACGCCAGCATTGCTGGCGTTATCGTGCAGATTCTCCGAACCCGCCCTGTGCGCAAGAGCCGAAACGAAAAGGCTTTTGCGCATCGTCCGGATACATAAGATAGCCGGACGAACTGGCAGCTAGCGCTCGTCGCGACGCCCGCCTACTGCAGCCCACATTCTGCGCACATGTACCGTCACTTCTTCGCGGTCGTGATACAGCTGACGCGCCTGGATCTGTGCGGAAATGTTGTGTTCATCCAGTTGCGCCTGAATATAAGCCAGGTTGTTCGACACTTCTTCGTAGCGCTTTTTCATTGGCAGCTTGAGGTTGAAAATGGTTTCCCGGCACCAGCCATTGGTCAGCCACTGCGCCATCAGTGCGGCGACTTTCGCCGGTTTCTCCACCATGTCGCACACCATCCATGAGATGTTGTTGCGGTTTGGTCGGTAGCGGAAACCATCTTCACGCAGCCAGGTCACCTGGCCGGTATCCATCAGGCTTTGCGCCATCGGACCGTTATCCACAGAAGCCACCCACATGTTGCGTTTCACCAGTTGATAGGTCCAACCACCAGGGCACGCACCGAGATCGACCGCGTACATACCATTTGCCAGGCGTTCGTCCCACTCATCTGCCGGAATAAAGACGTGGAACGCCTCTTCCAGTTTCAGCGTTGAACGGCTCGGCGCATCGGATGGAAACTTCAGACGCGGGATGCCCATATAGAACGGCGAGTTGTTAAACGAATACGAATAACCGGTGTAACAGCAGCCCGGCGCAATAAAGAACACATGAACGACCGGACGCTTCGGTGAATCGCTACGCGCCAGGATACCCGCTTCACGCAGCGCACTGCGCAGCGGAACGGTAAACTTGCGACAAAACTTCATCAACTCTTTGCTTTCGTTGGTATCGGCCACTTCGACACGCAGATCGCCGCCTTTATCCACGACACCCTGCAGCATGCCGACGATCGGTGTAATGCGATCTTCCGGCGGCAGGTCGCGCAGCAGTTCACTGACGACAAACATCTGACGGACAAAAATCAGCGAACTGAACGGCAGCTCGCGTGCCACTTTGTCAGCGTCGTCCTGCTGGTAACATTCGAAAACAACGTAGCCCGCGTTCTCTTTCACACGCGCGAAACCGAACACCTCAAGGCGCCCGGCTTTATCGGTAATTTCGGCTGCGCACTCTTTCTCAAAACCTGGGCGGCACAGCAACACCACTTTATTCATGAACAACGCCCCTACGTTTCAGACGAATTGCGCCAACTAACATTAATGCCCAGCCGATGAGAAAACAGACGCCACCGACTGGCGTAACAAACGCCCACAGGCGTAAATGCGAGAGCGCCAGGCAATAAAGGCTGCCACTAAACAACACGGTGCCGAACGCCAAAAAAACGCTGCTCCAGTAAAACCAGATGCTGATGCGGCGCTGCATCGCCACCGCAAGCCCAAGCACCGCGAGCGTGTGGAACGCCTGATATTCGAGCCCGGTCTGGATCCAACTCATCTCCACCACGCCCAAAGATTTACGTAAAACGTGCGCACCGAAAGCCCCCAGCGCGACGAACACAAAACCGCTTACCGCGGCAAAAATCAGCATAAAACGGCTGGTCATGTGAGTACCCTAAAAGTCATACGCGACGTACGCGCGCGAATTATTGTTCGTAACGGAAACGGAACTTTTCCTGTTCGCTGGCCGCTTTTGCCAGGATCCACTGACGAAAGGCGGCTATTTTACCCAGTTCTGCCTGGCTGTCATGACAAACCAGATAAAACGCGTTCTTGCTGACCAGAACATCATTAAATGGGCAGACCAGACGGCCTGCCTCAATTTCGGACTGTGCCATTACGTTGTTGGCCAGCGCGACCCCTTGTCCGTGGATGGCTGCCTGCAGCACCATTGAGCTGTGGCTGAAAATAGGTCCCTGCTGAACGTTAAGATTAAGACCTAACTGGCGCGTATAAGTTTGCCAGTCGCGACGAGAAGCGTCATGGAGTAAGGTGTGATGCGCCAGATCTGCTGGTGTTTTCAATGCCTTATCGCCGGTGAGTAATAATGGGGAACACACCGGTAGCAAGTATTCTGCGTACAATTTTTCAACACGCAGCCCAGGCCAGTTGCCGCGTCCGTAAAAAATCGCCACGTCGACATCGTCCGCCAGTTTGTCCTCTTCCCGGTCAACCGCCTGAATGCGCACGTCGATTCCCGGATAAGCTGAGTTAAAGCTGGAGAGTCTCGGCACCAACCATTGAATGGCAAAACTGGGCAATAAACTCACCGTTAGCGCACCTTTTGCACTGCGTGCTTGTAGCTTTCGCGTGGCCTCATTGAGCTGGGAAAATATCTCTTTGATATCCTGAAAATAACTCTGACCTTCTTCGGTGAGCAGCAGCGAACGGTTACGTCGACGGAACAATTTCAGGCCGAGAAAATCCTCGAGGGACTTGATTTGGTGGCTTACTGCGGCCTGCGTCACAAAAAGCTCATCGGCGGCACGAGTAAAACTCAGATGGCGGGCAGCGGCATCAAAAACACGTAATGCATTCAGTGGTGGTAATCGCTTGGACATGGTTATCAGGCTTAGATGTAAAGGCAATTTAACAAACAGGAAACAGTGTTTAACCTATTAGTTTTTTTTATCTGAGCCATTATAAATTGTCCGTTGAGCTTCTACCAGCAAATACCTATAGTGGCGGCACTTCCTGAGCCGGAACGAGAAGCTTTTTTTGGAATGCGTGTTCTGAAGGGCTTTTGGCTTACGGTTGTGATGTTGTGTTGTTGTGTTTGCAATTTGGTCTGCTATTCAGACCCCGGTAGCGACGCTACCCCTTTTTCACTTCCTGTACATTTACCCTGTCTGTCCATAGTGATTAATGTAGCACCGCAAGATTGCGGTGCTTTTTTTTGCCTGAAATCAGGGTTATTTCTCTAGCGCGACCATCTCTTTAACGTCGGTACGGTTGATCTGTTGCTCATTGCCGTTGGCGTCTTTATAAGAGATCATGCCGGTCTGATCGTCGGTTTTCGGTTTACCTTCCGAAATAATCGTACGACCGTCGTTGGTATGTAATGCATAGTTCGGGCTGGAACAGGCGCTCAGGGCAAAAGCAAAAGCACATGCAGAAATAATTGCGGCAGCCTTTTTCATCTTCTTCTCCTTCTGGCAATTAATGCTGTGAAATACTCTTCGTGGAAGAGTCTCGAACGATTAACTAACACTATTCAGCATAACCTGCTTACTGAACTCTGCCAGGACAAACAGACAATTCCGATGGTTATCAACTGCCTTGCTACGACCGAAAAATTGCGCGACGATCTTGGTAATTAGATGAGGAATCGCATGAACGCATTTAACCCAGCGCACTTTCGCGCGCAGTTTCCGGCGCTTGCCGATGCGGGTGTCTATCTCGACAGCGCCGCCACTGCTCTGAAGCCGCAAACCGTGATTGACGCCACGCAACAGTTCTACAGCCTGAGCGCTGGCAACGTGCATCGCAGCCAGTTCGCGCAGGCGCAGCAGCTCACCGCCCGCTATGAAGCCGCGCGCGAACAGGTTGCCGCCCTGCTAAACGCGCCCTCCGGGAAAAATATCGTCTGGACGCGCGGCACCACTGAAGCCATCAATATGGTCGCGCAATGCTACGCTCGCCCGCGTCTGCAAGCCGGGGATGAAATCCTCGTCAGTGAAGCGGAACACCACGCGAACCTGGTACCGTGGCTGATGGTCGCGCAGCAAACGGGCGCAAAGGTGGTGAAATTACCGCTGGGTGCAGATCACTTACCGGATATCGCGCAATTACCGCAGTTAATTACCCCGCGTAGCCGCATTCTGGCGCTCGGACAGATGTCCAACGTCACTGGCGGCTGCCCGGATCTGGAACGCGCCATTACCCTGGCACACGCGGCAGGCATGGTCGTGGTGGTCGACGGCGCACAAGGCGTGGTGCATTTCCCGGCGAACGTGCAGCGTCTGGATATCGATTTTTATGCCTTCTCCGGCCATAAGTTGTATGGGCCAAACGGCATCGGTGCGCTGTATGGCAAAGCGGAACTGCTCAATGAAATGACACCGTGGCTCGGCGGCGGCAAGATGATTACCGAAGTGACGTTTGATGGATTCACCACGCAACCGGTGCCGTACAAACTGGAAGCCGGGACGCCTAACGTCGCGGGGGTGATTGGTTTAAGCGCCGCGCTCGAGTGGCTGGATACGCTGGATATCGTCCAGGCGGAGAGCTACAGCCGTGGGTTAGCCACGCTTGCAGAGGAGCAACTGGCGCAGCGCCCGGGTTTCCGCTCGTTCCGCTGCCAGGATTCCAGCCTGTTAGCTTTCGATTTTGACGGTATTCACCATAGCGATATGGTGACGCTACTTGCCGGCTACGGCATCGCGCTGCGTGCCGGTCAACACTGCGCTCAGCCGTTGCTGGCGGCGCTGGGTGTCAATGGTACGCTGCGCGCTTCATTTGCCCCTTATAATACGCAACACGATGTTGATGCGCTGATCAGTGCCGTTGATCGCGCGCTCGACATTCTGGGGGATGCATGACCAGCCCTGCTTTTGCCGGACATCCGTTCGGCACGGTAGTAACCGAAAAGACACTGCGCCAGACATTTGGCGCACTCAATCAGTGGGAAGAGAAGTATCGCCAGTTGATCCTGCTTGGTAAGCAGTTACCCGCAGCAACGGATGAATTAAAAGCGCAGGCGCGGGAAATTCCCGGCTGCGAAAACCGTGTCTGGCTGGGTTCCACGCTCAGCGCGGACGGAAAAATGCACTTTTTTGGCGACAGTGAAGGCCGCATCGTACGCGGGTTGCTGGCGGTTCTGCTGACCGCCGTAGAAGGAAAATCCCCGGAAACGCTGGTGAATCACGATCCACTGGCGCTGTTTGATGAGTTGGGGTTACGCACCCAGCTTAGCGCATCGCGTAGCCAGGGGCTGACGGCGCTGGCGGCCGCCGTGCAGAATGCAGCCCGTCAGGCGCTGGCCTGACGCTCCGCTTTCGCCATCAGTTTTTTCAGCGCATGGGAGACCGCGATAAATCCAAACGTCGCGGTTACCATCGTCGCCGCACCGAAACCGGCAGCACAATCCATACGTTTTGGCCCTTCCGCCGTGCTTTTCATTGCGCACACGGAGCCGTCAGCCTGCGGGTAAACCAGCGCTTCGGTGGAAAATACGCAATCCACGCCCAGCTTGCCTTTGCTGTTCTTGACTACGCCAAAATCGCTTTTTAACCGCTCGCGCAGTTTCGCCGCCAGCGGATCCTGAATGGTTTTCGCCAGATCGCTCACCTGGATCTGGGTCGGATCGATCTGCCCACCCGCGCCGCCGGTCGTCACCAGCGGGATCTTATTGCGTCGGCAATAAGCAATGAGCGCTGCTTTTGGGCGCACACTGTCAATAGCGTCAATCACATAGCTGTAATCACGGTTCATCAACTGTGCAACGTTATCGGCAGTGACAAAATCATCGACCACCGTCACCAGGCACTCCGGGTTTATCTGGCGAATACGCTCCGCCATCACCTCGGCTTTTGCCAGCCCCACATTTTCACGCAGGGCGTGGATTTGCCGGTTGGTGTTCGTGACGCAGACATCATCCATATCAATCAGCGTGATCGCGCCAATGCCGGTACGCGCCAGCGCTTCTGCCGCCCACGAACCGACACCGCCAATGCCCACCACACAGATATGCGCGTCGGCAAACCATTGCAGCGCTTTTTCACCATACAACCGCGCGGTACCGCCAAAACGCTGGCGCCAGGCGTCACTGATTACTGCTGACATAAACAAACCTCAAGATGAAACGAAAGCCCCTCTTCCGGGTCCTGAAGAGGGGCGAGTGTAGCATACTCAACCGCTGAACACGCCGCCAGCGCCGGTTCCGGGGGCGTTTTTCAACACCCATACGCGGCCATAATGGTTGTACCATCCGGCGCGGTGACCCGCATCCGGGCCAATGCCCTGATAAATATCGAAGTGCTGGCCTTTGATTGCACCGCCGACATCCAGCGCCACCATCAGGCGCAGTTCATATTTGCCATTGAACTTGCCGTTATTATCCAGCTGCGGCACTTCCGCCAGCAACGTCGTGCCCGGCGGAATAATCGACCGGTCAGAAGCGACAGACGCACGACCAATCAGCGGCACTGCACTGGCTCCTTTTACCGGTGCCCAGGATTGCGGTTTAAAGAAGACGAATGACGCATTCTCTTCCAGCAACGCGCGGACTTCCGATTCGCTATGTTTTTCGCCCCATTCACGAATCGCCTGCATCGACATATCTTCACGCTTCACTTCCCCCCGGTCGATCAGCACTTTGCCGATACTGCGATAAGCGTGACCGTTTTTCCCGGCATAGCTGAAGAAGTTAAGTGGGCTGCCGTCGCCAAAATCGATATAACCGCTGCCCTGAACATCCATAATAAAGTTGTCCATCAGCGAGTTGCTGTACGCCAGCACATAGCTTTCGCTGAGCGCGCCGGCGTAAATTTCCGCGCGGGACGGCAGACGACCGCGTTTAGGCGGCATACGGTAAATCGGGTACTGAAATTCGCCCTGGCGTGTATGGCGCGCCTGTACGACCGGCGTGTAGTAACCGGTGAATTGCACGTTGCCATAGTTGTCAGTGCCTTCCATTTGCCAGGCGTCGAGACCGTACTGGCGTAAATTACGCGTATCGCCACCGGACATCAGCCACGACTGAATCGCGTTATACACGCCGCTCTGGCTGCCGTAGAGGCGCGGTGAGGCGCTGCGAATTTGATTGACCTGCTCGGAGAAGTCTCCGGCATTGATTGGCGCACCTACGGCGTCAGGTTGATTGACCAGGGAAAAAGGCTGGGAAAATTTTCCGTCTTTATACTGTTGACCGCGATCGGTCGGTTTTGAAGAGCAGGCTGCGAGGATTGCCACCATTGCGCCTGTGAGTGCGAACTTAACCCAACGTCCTTTCATTATCTCTCATCTTCTGATTAACCCGGAGCGGGGTGAAGATAACAAACCCCACCCGCTAATGAAATGCGCCAGCACTACTCGGCGCTAATTTAGTGCAAAAAATAAACGGATTGTATTGTTTTTACACACAATCCCGTCAATTATGCGATCCACGCAAAAAAAAGGTTGCATCAATACGTTTGCAGAGTATAGTGCGCATCCACGGACGCGGGGTGGAGCAGCCTGGTAGCTCGTCGGGCTCATAACCCGAAGGTCGTCGGTTCAAATCCGGCCCCCGCAACCAA